>NZ_JANIBJ010000027.1 GCF_024505185.1 Methylomonas subterranea | reverse complement strand
TAGTCCGCCTCCCGAAGCGGACAGGATTTTTCAGGCCGTGCAACAGCGCCTGAGTCACCAAAAGGGCGCTAAAACCCTGGTGGTGGTTTGCGCCAGCGGCGGCGGGATTCAGGCCGCCGGCTGGACAACGCAGGTCTTGACCGGCTTGCAAGCGGCATTGGGCACGGACTTTACCAAAGCCATCGGCCTGATCAGCGGCGTATCCGGCGGTTCGGTCGGAAGCTTGCACTTTCTCGACCGTTTCGACGGCAGCGGTGCGCCGCCCAACGATCCGCTGATTCTGGACGACATCTTTCAGGCGGCAACCGCCGATAGCCTGGGAGCGACCGGATGGGGCCTGGTGTATCCGGATTTGTGGCGCTTGCTGGGCTTGCCGTTTCTAACAACCGAACCGCGAGATCGCGGCGCGGCTATCGATCTGGATTGGAAAACGCATATGAAGCATCCAAACGCCACCTTGCGCGGCTGGGCGCAAGCGATTGAAAACGGCAAAATGCCGATACCGGTATTCAACGCCACCATCGTCGAGGACGGCAGGCGTTATTTGCTCAGTCCGATGACTTTCGGTCTGGCCCCGGAGCAGGGGGTGGAATTCAATGGCTTGTATCGGGACTGCGATGTCGATGCCAGTACCGCCGCCTTGTTATCGGCCACTTTCCCTTATGTCACCCCGGTGACCCGCAATAGCCGCGCGCCGCAAAACGAACCGATTTTCCATGTCGCCGACGGCGGCTATTTCGATAATTTCGGCATTGTCACCGCCGTCGATTTCCTGGAAAAATTACTCGAGCAAGACCAGTCGCGCACGATTGAAAAAGTGTTGTTGGTGGAAATCCGCGCTTTTCCGGACGAGCCGCCCTTGAAAACAGCCCCGGACCACCGGGTGGGCTGGAAGATGGCCTTGTTCGGGCCGATTTTCACCATCGTCGGCGCCCGCAACGCCACGCAAAGCCAGCGCAATGCGGATGATGTACAGGATTTGATCGAGCAATATCGGGGTATGGTCGAGATTACCGACTACAAAATCGCCTTCCCGAAAATCAAGTTTTTCCAGATGCCTGTACCGGAAACAGCCAAGGCCATGTACGAAAAATTTGCCGCTAAAAAACCGGACGACAACACGGCGTTTGAAAGTTATTGGCATGAAAAGGCGGAAACCCAATACCAGCCGCCGCTTTCCTGGACCCTGACCAAGAAACAACGCCAGGACATCAGAAGGGCATGGCGGGAGTTACTGAATACCGAAAATTCCGACGCGGCTAAATTGATCGCCCGATGGAAGGCATCGCACCCCGGCTGACGATTCATGGGCTTGTAAACCAACCGCGCCTTTGAACGTCGGAGGCCCGAACGGGTGGTCCAATTAAATGCTGGATTGCCCGTTTTTTGACGAAAAGAGGGGGAGATTATTCGATCATCCAGTGCTTGAACCGGATAACACCGGCGCACTGAATCGCGCCTGCGCGGCGTCGAGCAATTGCGCAAGTTTAATTTTGAGCCGCAAGCGCATAATTGGAATTAAATTTTTTCGAAAATGCAGTCCGGACGATAGAATTATCCAGGTCCACATAGCTTCCGAGTCCAGCATGCAACAACCCGATAAAAATTACCCGATTGGCTGCCAGGTTTGCCGAAACACGCAAGATCTGGGTATCGATTTCACCATGGCGTTTCAACCGATTGTCGATGTCACCCGCGGAAGTATTTACGGTTATGAGGCCCTGGTCAGAGGGCCTCATAACGAAAGTGCTATTAGCGTGTTATCGCAGGTCAATGACGGCAATCGTTACCGGTTCGACCAAAGTATTCGGGTCAAGGCGCTGGATTTGGCCAATAAACCGGGTTTACAGGGCATATTGAGCATCAACTTTTTGCCCAATGCCGTTTATCGGCCGGAAGCCTGCATTCGCGCCACGCTGGAGGCTGCCGAAGAATTAAACTTTCCCACCGAGCGGATCATGTTCGAAGTCAACGAGGGCGAGCGCGTGACCGACGGCGATCATCTTCGCGGCATCTTCGAGGAATATAAACGCCACAATTTCATCACGGCGATTGACGATTTCGGCGCCGGTTATGCCGGTTTGAATCTTTTGGCCGAATTACACCCGCATATCATCAAACTGGACATGGCTCTGACGCGCAATATTCATACCGACCGGGTCAGGCGCTCGTTGGTGTTTGCGATATTGGCGGCCTGCAAGGAATTATCCATACAGGTGATTGCCGAAGGCATCGAATGTATCGAAGAATGCGTGGTGCTGGCCGAGAAAGGCGTGGAATTGTTTCAGGGCTATCATTTCGCAAAACCCGGGTTTGAATGTCTGCCGTCAATACCCGAGTCGGCTTGGCCAACCATTGGATAAATCATAATAGCGGCCGTTCGCCGCGGCAAAGCGGGGGGCGACGCTGCGAATACGCTTTGCCGGTAACGATCAAGAAACAGGTGCATCGCCCCGCCAAATGAAAGGCGTCTCGTAGCAGCGAGGCATAGACGCTATGATGGCCTTGCGAATCGCGACTATGCGTCGCTCCCACCATGACTTTCAGGGTAAAAGACAATCAGTCGCTTCTCCCGCCGCACCCGCGGGGCATAAAGGAGAAGGTTAGGATGAGGGTATGTAAAACAATAGTTTATTGGTTTTCACCCCCTCACCCCAACCCGCAAGGAGAGGGGGCTTTTACGACAGCCTCGATGATAAGAGGTTAACCTTTTCCAGCTTCCAACATCTCCCTGGCATGCGCCAAGGTGTTTTCCGTGATGGTCACCCCGCCCAGCATGCGGGCGACTTCGGCGATGCGTTCGTCGTCCGTCAAGCGGCGTACCGTCGATGAGGTTACCGCCGCCTTCTGGTTTTTCGCCACGAATAAATGCTGATGGGCTTGCGAGGCGACTTGCGGCAAGTGGGTGACGCACAATACCTGGCGGTTTTTGCTCAGGCGGCGCAGTTTTTGACCGACGATTTCCGCGATGCCGCCGCCGATGCCGGAGTCGACTTCGTCGAAGATCATGGTGGGGGTGGTTTTGTCGGTGCTGGTGGTGACCTGTATCGCCAAGCTGATGCGCGATAGTTCGCCGCCGGAGGCGACCTTGGCCAAAGGTTTGGCCGGCAGGCCGGGGTTGGTGCTGACCAAAAATTCGATGGCGTCCAGGCCGTTGCGTTGCGGTTCTGCGGCGGGGTCGCAGGTGATATTGACCAAAAACTCGCCGTGCGGCATGCCCAGTTCCTTGATGGTGTCCGAGATGCGCTGCTGCAATTCGGTCGCCGCGGTTTGGCGGGAGACAGACAGTTCGGCGGCCAGTTGCCGGTATTGTTTCAACTGATTGTCGCAGTCCAGCGTCAGGCTCTCGATGCGTTCGCCGCCGTGGCTGATAGCGTCCAGTTCGGCCGCCAATAGTTGGGCGTGTTGCGGCAATTGCTCCGGTAGAGTTTTATGCTTGCGGCTGAGGTTTTGCACGATGCCGATCTGATTTTCCAGCCAGACTAGCCGTTGCGGGTCGGCTTCCTGATTGTCCAGAAAGCGGCGCAATTGTTGCGACGCTTCGGCGACTTGTATTTCGGCTTCGTTGAGCAACTCGACAATGCCGTTCAATTCGCCGGCATATTCGGCCAGTTCGCCGATGGCGTGGCCGCAGTGGCCGAGCATCTGGCTGACCGATTGCTGGTCGTTGTCGTACAAAATGTCCAGTTGCTGCTGGCCGACCCCGAGTATCTTGCCCAGATTGGCCAGCTTGTGGTGTTCCTCGGCCAAGGTGGCGTAATCGAAATTGTCCAGATCAAGCTGTTGTAATTCGTCCAGCTGATAACGCAACAGTTCTTCGCGTTCGGCTTGGTCGCTGCCGGCCTTCAGCAGTTGTTGCAGGGTTTTGTGGCTGTGTTTCCAGTTTTGGTAACAGTCGTTGACGGCGCCCAGCAAGGCCTGGTTTTGAGCGAAATTATCCAGCAGCAGGCGTTGTTCGTCCTTGTCCAGTAAAGTCAAATGCGCGTGCTGGCCGTGGATTTCCACCAGCTGCCGGCTCAAGGCCTGCAAGGTCTGCAGGTTGACCGGCCGGTTGTTGATGTAGGCCTTGGAGCGGCCGTCTTCGCTGATGGTACGTCGTACCAGACAATGGCCGTCGTCGTCCAGCTCTTGTGCCTCCAGCCACTGCCGCACCAGCGGGGCCTTGCTTAAGTCGAATTCCAGATTGACTTCCGCCCGCTTGCTATTGGGGCGCACGTAACCGGAATCGGCGCGGTCGCCCAAGGCCAGTCCCAGCGCGGTCAGTAAAATCGATTTGCCGGCGCCGGTTTCGCCGGTCAGCACCGACATGCCGGGGTCCAGGTCCAGGTCCAGGGCGTCGACGACCGCTAGATCGATAATATTCAGGTTTAACAGCATAGGTCGGGCGGATTAACCGCGGCTCCAGTAGAGTTTGCTTCTGAGAGTGTTGAAATAGTCGTGGTCTTCCGGATGCAAAATTTTAATCGTCTTGTCGGCTTTTTTGATAACGATTTTGTCGCCTATCAGCACGTCTGGAATTTCTAGATGATCGCAGGTGACCAGGGCGTTGATTTGCTTGGCATCGCTAAAGCCTATTTCGATGCTGACCTTGTCGTCTATCACCAGCGGCCGGTTGGACAGGGTATGCGGATTCAAGGGCACCAGCACCAGCGCGTTCAGGCCCGGATGCAGAATCGGCCCGCCGGCGGACAGCGAATAAGCGGTGGAGCCGGTGGGGGTGGCGACGATCAAGCCGTCGGAGCGCTGGGTATTCAGATAGACGCCGTCGATGCTGGTGACGATCTCTATCATGCTGGGAGTCACCCAACGATGCACCACCACTTCATTGACGGCGGTTTGCCGGTGGATTTCGGCGCCGTCCCTGAAAATGGACGCATGCAGCAGGCAGCGCCGTTCGGTTTTATGGCGTCCGGCCAGAATTTGTTCCAGCCGGCCGATCAGCTGATCCGGCGAAATATCCACCAGAAAGCCCAAGCGGCCCAGATTGACGCCCAGCAAGGGTATTTCGAAATCGGCCGCCGCGCGGGCCGCCGCTAGAAAAGTACCGTCGCCGCCGACCGCGATGATCAGGTCGCAATATTCCGGCAGGCGGTCGATATGCAGGCCCTTGACGTCGGCATTTTCCAGCAGGTCGACGCTTTGGCTGTCCAGTAAAACCTCGTGCCCGCGGCCGTGCAAAAAACGGTACAGCTCCGTTAGGGTAGGGGCGATGCCGGGATCGCCGAATTTACCGACGATGCCGATGCGCTGAAAAGGTGTGGGCATGGTTTGCAAGGGTTTGACAAAATAGGGCCGGATTATACAAACAAACCCGGGCCGGCGTAGGGCTATCGTAGCACCGCGTTTATCCGGCTTGCGCCTTATCGATACGGCGAGGCCAAAAAGGCAGGCTCAGTATCAGGATGCATGTCAGCCAGAGCAGCAATTGGCGGTTTTGCAGGCTGTAGCCCAGGGCAACCGGCAAGCCCTGAACGAAGTCCGGGTGGGCCTGGATGAAATCGTATGCCGACATGAAGGAGTAGGTTTCGCCGATGAGGATGGCCGGCGCGCCCAAGCACAACAGATAGGCAAGATAACGCTGCCAATGCGGTTTCTCCGTGTTGCCGGCCAGCTCGGCAAGGCCGAATTTAAAGCCGTGTCGAGTAAGGACAAAACACGCGGCCAAGCCCAATATGCCCAGGGCCGGGATGGCGAATTGCTCCGCCGAAAAACTCAAATACCGCCCATCGTAAGCCAATTGATAGGTTTTTATGATGGCCAGCAGACTGAACAGTAAATAGCTGGCGCGCAGGTTTTTAGCCAATCTTTTATTGGCCGGTAGTTGTTGTAAAACGTCGTAACAACGCCTTAGCAAGCCATCCGCCAAGCTAGCGTTGATGATAATCATGAATACGGTATAGGCTTGCTGCCAGAAGCTGTAGCTGGTGCGCCAATTCAGCCAAGCCATGTCCACCAAGGCGATGCAGAACAATTGGCCCAGGGTCAGAAAAACCAGCATGCGCGAGAAAGACAGCTTTTGCAGTCGCTGGAAGTCGCAAGCCGCCACAAGCAGCAACAGGCCGACTGCCCAGGCAAACTGCCGGAACCAATGCGGGTTTTCCGTCACCGGGCCGGTCAGCGGGAACACCGGTTCGCGGTCAATATCCAGCAAGCCCCAGTTGGCGCCCACCACGCCTTCACTATTACTTTTCCAGGGCTGGTTGAAGGCTTCGACGATGTTGTAATCGAAGCCTTGCCGGTTGGCGACTTGAATCAATTCACGAGTAAAGCGGGCCGCGTTGACCACGCCGGGTACCGCCGCGCCGCGCTGCCGACCAATGGAAGGCCAGCCGGATTCGCCGATCAGAATCGGTTTATCCACCCCCATCTCGCGGGCCTTGTCGCTGATCAGGCGCACGATGTTTTCCACATGGGCGGCGGCATGTTCGATGGCGACCGGTTCGTCTTCCCAATACGGCAGGATATGGATGGTGATGAAATCCACTTCCTTGAACAGTTGCGGGTATTGCATATAGCTGGACCAGACGTCGGCGAAGGTAACCGGCTGCTTGATAGCCTGTTTGACTTGGCGGATATAGCCTATCAGGCTGTCGATATCCATGTCCTTGCGCAGCAGCACTTCATTGCCGACGATGACCCGTTTCACCACATCGGGGTTTTGGTTGGCGGCCGCTATCAGGGCCTGGATTTCGATTTTATTTTCCGCATGGCCGTCGCCCAGCCAGGCTCCCATCATCATGTCCACGCCGTATCTACGGGCAAATTCCGGCGTCGGCTGCATGCCGCCGCGCACGGAATAGGTGCGGATATTGCGGGTTTTATCGGCCACGGCCCGCACATCCTGCTCCACATGCTCGGGTAACGGAAAATTTTGCGTAATGGGGCTAAAGCCGGCGTGATACGGCGCGAACGACAAACTGCGCAATTTGCCGGCCGGCACATCGGGGCCGGCATCTTGCGGTCTATTGCACAGCCAGGCGATGGTGCCGTGAATCAGAACAACGAGTATCAGGCTGCTGAGAACTTTGATGGATGGCATAAAAACAAATGGCGCGGCTGCGATGGCAAAGTCGGCGATTATAACGGCTTTGTCCGGCGGTTAAGTTTGGGAGGCCGTAAATCGGCGGCGGAAGACTGTCCGGCTAGCGATTTTTTATATCCCGCATTTGGGATTCCGCCCAAAATAAACCCGCATTCTGTTTCCTCCGGGAGGGCTGGGGTGAAGGGGGATAGGGAAGCTATTAGAGGCGGAAACCTTAGCTTCCCAGGCGAGTAGATGGATGGATTCCGTTAGAGAGGACGATGGCTGCTTGAAGGCGGTTTCTTGCGGTTGATGGAGCCGCCATAACGGCATGGGTGTCGTGTTGGTAAAACCTTACGCGCCGTAACGGGTTCAAGACTTATAATGTCGTCGCGGTCGGCGGGGGTTTTTGCCGGATGAAGTCAAATCCATTTAACGATACAGGTAGTATTTCAAAATGTTTCAAAAACTCTATGACAGGGTCATTCTGTGGTCCAAACACCGTCACGCGGTAAAATTATTGTTCGCTCTGAGTTTTGCCGAGTCCTCGTTTTTTCCGGTGCCGCCTGATGTGATGTTGGCGCCCATGGCGTTGGCGCGGCCCAAGCAAGCGCTGCGTTTCGCGCTTTGGACCACCCTGGCCTCGGTTTTGGGCGGGGTGTTCGGCTACGCCATCGGTTTTTTCCTATTCGACGGCATAGAGCCATGGCTAAAAACCTCCCACTATTGGGAGGCGTACCGGACCGCCACCGCATGGTTCGGCGAATGGGGTTTCTGGGCCGTGCTGGTGGCCGGCTTCTCGCCCATTCCCTACAAGGTGTTTACCATTGCCGCCGGTGCCTTGAATATGGTTTTCGTGCCATTTGTGCTGGCATCCGTATTGGGGCGGGGCGGGCGGTTTTTTCTGGTTGCGATGCTGATTGCGGCCGGCGGCGAGCGTCTGGAAACAAGGCTGAGGGAATACATGGACAGATTGGGCTGGGCGCTGGTTGCCGTCGTAATGGCTGGCGGCTTGATCTACAGCTTCATGCGTTAAGGAAAGTGCGTCGCCAAGCAGCTTGGTTCGACGCGGTCGTAACATTCATTTTTAAGGATACATAATGCCAGCTTCCGGTAGACAAAATTCGGCTGAACGGCTTGGGGAAGTCTTCAAGCATGGGGCCTGGGGCTCGGATATTATTTCCGGTTTTTTGGTGTTTTTGATTGCGTTGCCGCTGTCCTTGGGCGTGGCGGTGGCCTCGGGCTTTCCGCCCATGGCGGGTGTGCTTTCCGCGATTATCGGCGGCTTGCTGGTGTCGCGGATTAACGGATCCGCGCTGACCGTCGTCGGCCCGGCGGCGGGCCTGATCGTGGTGATTTTCGCGTCGGTTCAGGCCTTGGGGCAGGGCGACAACCTGGCCGGCTATCGATATACCCTGGCGGCGATTGTGTTATCGGGCGTGCTGCAATTTGTATTGGGATACTTCAAGGCTGGACGCTTGGCGGCGTTTTTTCCCGCTTCCGTGGTGCACGGCATGCTGGCGGCAATCGGTATCATAATCATCGTCAAGCAACTGCCGGCGATGTTGGGCATACAGCTTGAAACGCCGGACAATATGTTGCTGGCGATTTGGCAACTTTTGCGGGCACAGGCGTTTTTCGTGCCCAGAATCGGCCTGATTGCTTTATTCGGCCTGTGTATCCTGATGGGCTGGCCGCAACTCAAAAATCCGCTGCCGAAGATCATTCCGGCTCCGCTGTTGGTGATCGTCGTGGGCATGGGGCTGGGTTACCTGTTCAATCTGGCGGAATTCAGCCCGGATGCGCTGTTCAATTTGCCGCCGGACATCGATATCGGCGGCCCGTATCTTGTATCGATTCCAGATAGCCTCGCCGCCGCCATCGTGTTGCCGGACTTTGCAAAACTTACCAGCCCGGTATTTTGGCAAAGCGTGATTTCCATCTGTCTGGTGGGAAGTCTGGAAACGCTGTTGAGTACCGCGGCGGTGGATAAATTGGATCCGCAAAAACGCTATTCCGATCTGAACAAGGATTTGCAAGCCATGGGCATCGGCAACACCCTGTCGGGCATGATAGGCGGTTTGCCGATGATCGCGGAGATCGTGCGTAGTTCCGCCAACATTGACTACGGCGCCAGAAGCGGCTGGTCGAATTTCTACCATGGCGGGTTTTTGTTGCTGTTCGTGATTTTGTTTCCTTGGCTCATTGCCCGCATACCCTTGGCATCCCTGGCGGCCTTGCTGGTTTATATCGGCTATAAACTGGCTTCGCCACGCGCATTTGCCAGGACGCTGGATTTGGGCAAGGAGCAACTTTACATATTTGCCGTTACCATCGTCGGCATATTGATCAGCAATCTGTTGGTCGGAGTAATGTTGGGGATTGTCGCCAAATTGCTGGTACATCTGGTCAGAGGGGTGCCTTTTAGAAACCTGTTGTCCATCTCGTACCGCATGGAACAAGTCGCCACCGATAACTATCGGCTGAAAATCGACGGTTCCGCCATCTTTTCCAATTTCATTGCGTTGAAAAGCCAACTGGCGACCCTGCCGCAAGGCAAAACCATCGTGTTTGATCTGGCGGACGTTTATTTGATCGATCATACCGTGATGGAATTTATCAACGCTTTTCGCCGCGACTACATCCTGCAGGGTGGCGACTGTGAGATTCTGGGCTTGGACGACCACGCGGTCGCCGGTAATCACGATTTGGCCGCCCGTATCAAGCAATAGATCGAGATGGCGGAGGTGTTGGGTTGGGACGCGACCGGATGCCGTTAAAACGGGAAGCGGGCCGTTACGCCCGCTTCCCTTGCGACCGTCAAGCGTTCGTGCCTTTGAGTATGTCCAGCACGGCCTGGGCATGGCCTTCGTGATTGACGCCATAGAGGGCTTCAATCAATTTGCCGTCCTTACCGATAATGAAGGTGGAGCGGACGATTTTCCATTTTTTGACGCCGTCTTTTTCCACTTCTTGCCAGACGCCGTAAGCATCGCAAACATCGCCGGAGGTGTCGGCCAAAAGCTGTACATTCAAGCCGTATTTGCCGATAAAAGCCCTGTGGCTTGCGCAATCGTCCTTGCTGACGCCAATCACCACCGCATCCAGCGCCGCAAACTCATCGGCCATGGCGGTGAAATCGTTGGCCTCTATGGTGCAGCCCGGGGTGTCGTCCTTGGGATAAAAATACAGCACCACGATTTTTTCGTCCCGGTAATCGGACAAATATATTCTTTGATTGTCTTGGTTTGTAGCGCGAAAAAAGGGTGCTTCCTGGTTTTTTTCTAATAATTGCGACATTAATATCTCCTCTTGAATGGGATATAAAACGGTCGGTCGCGACGGTTGAGTCATGAGCCGACAACGGTTGGTGGTCCCGTCGCTTGCCAGCATAATCCGGCTTGCGGCTCAATGCCAGTAATCGATGATGACCGCGCTAAAAAACCGCCGTAAACCCGCAACGGGATAACCCTGAAGAAATCGCAACCTGAAGTGTAGGGTGGATAAGTCCGGCGCATCCACCATGATTGCCGGATGTGCCGCGATTAATACGACCAGCTTTCAAACGCCAACGGCAGCTTATTTAAAATATCCCGCCTTTCCCGCCAATTTGGCATGAATTTGTCCATGTGGGCACGAAAACGTTCGTTATGCTTACGTTCCAGCAAATGCACCAGCTCATGAACCAGGATATATTCCAGGCATTCGGCTGGTTTTTTGGCTAATTCCAAATTTAACCAAATACGTTTGGCGTCGATGTTGCAACTGCCCCATTTGGTTTTCATCTTTTTCACGCTCCAGCCGGCAAGCTCAACTGCCATGCGTTGCCGCCAATAGGGCATGAGCTTTTCGATTTGGGTTTTAAGCTGAGTGCGATAAAACTCGCTCAAGACCAAGGCACGATTTTCAACGGATGTACCTGGATTGACGAATAGATGAATTTTGCCGCCGGATACCTTAACTTCATGCCGACCCACTCGTTCGACAAGATTCAAACGGTGACGTTTTCCCCAAAAATAGTGACATTCGCCGCTGACCATTTCTCGATCCGATTGCCGAGGTTGCGCGGCAAAGTCGCGCTGCTGTTTTTTGATCCAAGGAATACGGCTGACCACCGCCATGCGAATGGCGGTGTCAGTCATCTTTTCCGGGGCGGACACACGAATGCGACCATCGGGCGGCAGTACGCTGATATGCAGGTTTTTAATCGCCTTGCGATTCAATTGCAGCGACAACGAGCCAATCTTAACCTGCGGCATTAGTGATAATCCTTTTGCGCTTTAGCCAACTCCATCACGCGCGGAATATCGATGTCATAGCCTGTTGTTTCTTCCCGAATGGCATTGGCAATTTCTCGCTCTTTAAATCGATCACCCACCCAATCGGCTTTTTTGGTGTAGCGGATCGCGTTATCGATTTTGGTGGCCAGCACCTCGTCGTTGCCAAAGTTGTCGAAGAACGCCCGTTTAGCTTGAGTATCCATGGAAACCGGATAACTTGAATTGGTGTGTTCAGGGTGGATGACCTTGCGGGATAACTCTCGAATGCGTTCCAAGTATTCTTGATAGTCAATGGCTTTTTGCCGACGCTGCTTAATCAACTCATCTAGTAATACCGACATGTGTTCGTAATATTTGGGGTTGACCGGGTTTTCATCGACGATGGTGCGACGGACATTGTTTTCGATGGTTTCCGCCATGGAATCCTGATTTTTGCGGATGCTCTCCGGTAATGATTCCGTGGTTTCTATGCCTTTTTCAACGATAAGTTCAATCAGGCCCAGCTCTTCAAAATCCATCAGTTGTTCACTAGCATCGGCGCGAATATACATATCCAGCAAATGCCGCATAGCCGGTTCAAACCGCTTCATATCGACCAAATCGCCACTAGCCAGCTTGACCTCATCACGGACTTTTTCGTAATGTGCCACTTCCGCCCGAATCTGCTCCGTTTCAAGGACAGAAAATCCCGCCCGCGGCAGTTCATTGGCGATATTGGCATAAGCTCGAATCAGCTTGGCGACGTTTTGATACAACGTTAGACGCAACGCTTCTTTCTCGCTGAGCGTCTGCTGATTAACGCCGGATTCGCCGCAAAAGTAATGGATGTAGTCTTGCGTTACCCGAGGTGCTTTCACGGGTTCGCAGAGTGTACGGACCATTTCCAAGGCATTGTCCAAGTCCAGCCGCGCCTGTTCCAGACGGTCTTTCAGCAGTCCAGCCACATCATCCTTGTCGTAACCTTCGAATGCGCCTTGGGTGTAATCGGTAATCGCCTTGTCCAGCGAACGGAACAAATCCTTGTAATCGACGATGTAACCGTATTCCTTGTCATCACCGTCCAGACGATTGACCCGGCAAATCGCCTGAAACAAATTGTGATCGGCCATTTGCTTGTCGATGTACAAATAGGTGGCGGAAGGCGCATCGAATCCGGTCAGCAACTTATCCACCACAATCAGCAAGCGCATTTGCCCAGGCTCTTCGACAAAGCGCTTTTTAACGGCTTTCTCAAACTCTTCCACCCGGTTGGCCGCAAGATCGGCGGGCTGTTCAAAGTAATCGGCCAGCATCTTGCGATAAATGTCGTATTTGAACAGCTTTTCGGTCAGGCCTTCGCCGGTTTCCTCGCCACGGATACTGGTCGCGGTGGGCTGAAAGCTGGTAACGATCGCCACTTTACCCGCCAAATCCGATTGACTGAACATTTCATAGGCCTTGCAAGCCTGATAAACACTGGCACACACCAGCATCGCATTGCCGTAGCCGTCCATCAGCCGGGGCTTGGTGTCCATATCCAGCAAGATGTCGTTGACTATCTGCTGCAAGCGGGACTTACTGGACAGTACCTTTTGCAAGGTCCCCCATTTTTGCTTGAGTTGGGTTTTGGCAATGTTGGATAAACCGCGGGTTTTGGCCTCGAACCACTCGTCGATTTTCTTTTGCGAGGTGATATGCTGATCGATGTCGCGCGCCTCATAGCGCAAATCCAGCACCACGCCATCGGCCACGGCTTCATCGAATTTGTAGGTGTGGATATACGGCCCAAACACCTCCACCGACTTTTTCTTGTCTTTTTTCAGCAGCGGCGTGCCGGTAAAGCCGATAAACAGGGCAGCGGGCAAAATCGACTTCATCGCCTCGTGCAATTTGCCTGATTGGGTGCGGTGGCACTCGTCGACAAACACGAACAAATCGCCCTTGACCTTGAAATCCTTGGGTAGGGATTTTTTCAGTTCTTCAATAAAGGCATCGGTGGCGCCTTCATCTTCGCCTTCGGATTGCCGGCCAAATTTATGCACCAAAGAACACACTAGCCATGGATTGGGCTGGTTCAAGGTAGCCACCAAATCGGCGCCGCTCTTGGTTCGGTAGATGGTTTCTTCGACGCCGGTGAAGACTTTTTCGATCTGCTCGTCCAACTCGGTACGGTCGGTGACGATGAGAACCCGACTATCCTTGACGTTCTCCCGTATCCACTTGGCCAGCCACACCATGGTCAAACTTTTACCCGAACCTTGCGTGTGCCAGATGATGCCGCCTTCGCGCCGCGCGATATGTTGTTTGGCGGCTTCAATGCCAAAAAACTGGTTATGCCGGCAGGTTTTTTTCACACCGGCATCGAACACCATAAAATCGTGGATGATTTGCAAAAATCGTTGTTTATTGCAGATTCGGCTTAGATGAAAATCCAATTTGTGTGCAAAGTCATGGGCGACATCCTCTTTCCATTCCAGATAATACTTTTCCGGCGTTTCGATGGCGCCGTAACGCAAGCCCTGGGTATCGTTACCGGCCATCACCAGTTGCTGGGTGGTGAAGAAGTTACGGATGAAGTCTTTCTTTTGGTTATCCAGATTCTGCCGAATACCTTCGGCAACCGACACAGATGAGCGCTTCAGCTCCAGGATGCCTAAGGCAATGCCGTTGACGTACAGCACCAGATCGGGACGCTTAAGGTTCTCGCCTTTGATGGAAACCTCTTCGGCAATAGCAAAATCGTTGGCTTGCGGATTGTTCCAGTCGATCAACCAGACGGTTTGATTCTGCTCGCCAGCGCCTTCCTTGTCTTTCACACCATAGCGCAGCAGGCGATACACATCTTTGTTGGCGTAATAGAGTTTTTTACCTTCGCCCAGTGCAGCCGCCGTATCCAGTTGGCGTATGGCTCGGGTGATCAGCGCATCACTGATACCGCGCTTTTGCAGCCAGGCGGTCAGTAGGCCGGTTTCGATGTTTTTGTTGCCTTCGCGATCCTGCCAATCGCCCAGATAGCGATAACCCAGCTCGTTTTGAAAAAAGTCGACAATACGATGTTGTGTGGCGCGTTCCTTTTGACCCACCTTGCTCATTTTATGTACTCCGTTAAACCCAAACTTATTAGCCAACAAACCTAAACTGCTATAATGCCCTAGAACAAAAAAGAGGTTACGCCATGACTGGTCGAAAAGTCGTAAAGAAAGTGAATAAAGACCGTATTTACCGAGCGGTTGCCAGTTCCAGTGCTATCGAGACAGGCGAATCCGTTAAGGTGGTCGAGCAGAAACTCAAATCCAGTGAAAACAAATTTCGCTATTTGGCATTAGCAGATTAACCGCTAATTCTTGAGTATATCGCTGACCAAACGGCCTATGTGCTGGTAATCACCCGCATGCCCTGCTTGTATAGACTTGTAATAAAAATCTTTATGTTCATCCCATAGCGAATAATCCAGGGGCTCATACCCCGCTTGAGTCGCCATCACGTCCATTAGCAATCTGGAAATTCGGCCATTTCCCTCTCGAGAATATTTCATAAATCTACCATTCTGCCCAGATCGTCACTCGATTGCAGCTAACGGTATAAAGTGGTTTTCAGGTAATCATCCGTTACCACAAACTCCGGCTCTTTACCGGTCAGCGCTCGCGTCAACGGCACAATTTTAGTCCTCACGCCCATGCCTCGATAATCGACATAACCGTAATCCCGCAGCACTTCCATGATGAGGGTATTGCGCGGCGAACGCTGACCGGCTTTCATTTTTTCTATCGTCATCGAATTCGGCAGCGCACCGGGGCTGATCACTTCAAAGCGATCGGCATACGAGCCCACTTCGATTTCCACAAAGCGCGTCCAATCCCTGTGCGCCAGGGCATTGATCAAGGCCTCTCTTACGGCTTCCAGGGGATAGAACCACTGGGTTTCCCGCCTTAAGCTCTTGTTTATCTCGCCCGCTTCTTGGGAGATAAAAGGGCTGACTGCATCCATAAACCGTTCGATGATGCCTCGATCAAACAGTCTTTTACCCGCAGAATCGACATCAAAACGACCCACCATCGGTCCATCTAAAATATCATCCAGTTCCGCCTGATATTCTTTGTCTTGCCCTTTAAACGCCATGACACGCAATCCAGACTGTTTTAAATAGCGGCGCGGCGTCTTACCAAACAACATCAAGCCGGCGATGGTGCAACACACGTTGCCAGCCGCTTCGGTGAGAAAACCCAGTCCCAATAACCGAGCCTGCCAAGCTTCGGGTGAGCTTGGCACATCAGAGTCTCTGAGAATATCTTTCAAATAATTGCTTAAACGGGCATCATCCAAACAACTCATATCGGTACGCGGAACGGGCATCACTTCCGTATGCAACATGCCGCCCAGCTCAAACAAACGCATTTGCTGTTCGCGGGTGGCGAGTCGCGACGTGGAGCCGACACGGATGTAGATTTCTTCCTTGCCGCGATTCCTCAACACGTAAGGTTTGGAAATGCCTTGCGGAAAACTAATTACGGCAACCGCCTTACCGTCATCCAGCTTGATTTCTTCATAAAATGGCAACATGAGCGGATGAACTTTGTCCTGCATGACATTCATCACCCATTCTTCCAGGTTTGGACGCTGAATGCCGCTCACCGTGCCGTCATCTTCCACGCCCAATATGACTTTTCCGCCTTGAAAATTAGCCATCGCCACGATTTCCTTGGCTAACTGCTCGGGACGAATATCATCGCGCTTAAATTCGACACCCGAGTTTTCGCCATTGGCGATCAATTCCAAGAGTTCGGCGTTACGCATGTTTGCTTTCCTTCTGTGTCACACGTTCGCGCTGACCCACTTTTAACATTTGCTAGCTCCCGTTACGCTATTTTGCGCCAAATTACCGCTTTAAAAACATTGCCGTCACGATCATCAATAAACTCAATATTCGGATAAGCCTTAATGGCACGCAAAATTCCGCTACCCAAACCTCGATACGGCAAAACGCGAGGCGCAAAAGAGGCCAGAATAGGGTTTCTTACATTGGAATTGCCCAGTTTGATATTTTCGATAGTCAAATTATTCGGCAAATGACCGGGGCTAATAATTTCCACACGATCAGAAAACACCAAAATTCTGACGGGGGCGGAAACAAAATAATCCCGATGAATTAAGGCGTTGGCAATCAGTTCTTCCAAAACAATGCGCGGAATTTCCGGCTGACCCAAGGAATTGACGCTTTGTCCGGCTTGAACATGATGGATATTGCCAAGTATAAAACTCAAGGATTTTCTAAATACATCCGTCAACTTGCCATTAATATCCTGGCTATCAATGTAATTGACATCTGTTATATCGCGGCCAGGAAAAGCAACCGCCTTAACAATGAACATCGGCAAGCGAATCTGCGGCTTTAAGGCAAACAATAAAGCACCGCAGACATTCAATTGCCCCGCTTTCATCAGATTCATATTTTCCAACAGCCGATCCGAAGGCAATTCCTGATCCGCAAATGCTTCACCGATAAATTGGGTAAAAAACTCCTCAAAAAATGGAATATCAATATCAGCAATGGAAGAACCTGGCACGGGCATTTCATCGGCGTGAATAAACGCCGCTGCTTGAAACATCCGCTGCAACTCTTCTCTGGCCGTGACTTTCCGTTTATCGGCACCATTTTTTACCCAAATCAGCCCCTGATTATCCATATAGGGTTTATTGAAGCCTTGCTCAACCATGACCACAATCACCCGGCCTTCGGGTAATTCGAAATTTTGCGTCAACGGGTTAATGGCTGGCCTGATGTTATTGGTTGCCGCATTGGCAATCAGCTGATTGATCTGTCTAATATCGTCGGCAGTAAGGCCGGTAATGCCGCCATCGTCGTTCACACCGATCAATATATAACCGCCGTTCGAATTGCTAAAAGCCGCCATTTCCGCCGCTAATGCATCCGCATGTTTTATCGTGGACTTGAATTGGTGGCGGCTATCTTCGCCATTAGCAATCATGGCTAATAATTCTTCTATTTGCATGAAAATTGAAAATGGATAATTGAAAGTTGAAAATGTATGCTCATTGATTCGCCTTGGATGTTTTGACGATTGAAACCAGGAGTTTCAATAACTCCTGAATATCCGGTTTGATGGATTGATAGCTTTCCGGGGTGATTTCGCCGGATTGATGTAATAACTCAATCCAATAATCGGTTTCGTTTGCTTCTTTAAGGGCAATACTCATTTTGTTGATAAAATCAGCCTTACTTTGCGCATGTTCTGCCTCTCGCACCAAAGCCCCAATCGCCGTGCCACTGCGTAAAACTTGTTTACTTAATACGTATTCTTTTTTATTGCTTTGCAAAAATTTCGACATCTTTACTACGCGCAAGGCGAAGGCAAAGCTTTTTTCGCTAATCGGATTAGGCTTCGCAAATGGAGAATTGACAGTTGATAATTGAGAATGATTTTGCTCGTTCATTATCCATTCTCCATTTTCAATTCTCCATTTACTAACCGGATTCTTCCGGTTAGTAGTTCCTGCATCATGCCTTGTTTGATTTGGCGGGTTTTGCTCAGGCGTTGTTGCAGGGTTTGGATTTCGTTGTCCATGTCGGACAGGATGGTGGCAATGGCGGTTTGTTCTTCAACACAGGGGATTGTTAGAGCAAATTCTTTAATAACCTTCCAATCTGATCTTGGCATGTGAGTTCCATATGCTTCAGAAGCTGCTTCAATAAAACTATCCGTAGTTACTAAATCGTAAACATACCGTGAAATAGCTCGTTCCCCGATTGGTTGTAACACCCATATTTCAGTTGAACAAACACCAGTTCTGTCAGCAAGCCAATATTTTCGTAAATAAGAGCGCAGCTTTCCAAAAAGCACATCACCCTGTGAAAATTTGTTTTTCAAAGATGACTGGATTGAAGTAACAGTACTTCCATTCAAAGTTCCGTCGGCAGAGTTAATATGTTCTAATTCAACGCACCACTCGCCACATCCAGTAACTCTTGGGTTTACTCTATCATTTCTAATGTAGGCAATATCTCCAAATCGAACAGTCTCCCAATCCTCCGGAATATCCCCCAACTCACTCTGCTTATAGCCCTTTAGCGTACCGTCTTCGCGCAGGGCGAATGGTGGCAGGCGGGTGCGGCCTGTGAGGAGTTGCTGCATGGTGGCGGTTTTGATGGCCTGTTTTTTGGCAATCAGTTTTTCCAACTCGTTAATCAGGGCATCGACATCGGACAGGGCGTTGGCAATGGCGGCTTGTTCTTGGGTTGAAGGTAGAGCAATTACCGAGGCTCGAATTATTCCATTATAAAGTCGAGCTATGGTGCTGCCTTCAGATGATGCCCATTTGATTAACTTATAGTAGTGAAATAAGTAATCATTAAGTAATTTGCCTTTGTCAATTTCGAGCCAAACGATATTTGAATCTTGGAAATATGCTGGTTCCCCGTCATAAATAACGGACTTTCCAAGTGTTCCCGCTGCGGATATTAAAATGTCGCCTTTATTAGGAAAGTAATACTTCGCTTTAAATTCATCATAAAGAGAAGTCGGAATAAATGCGTCAGGCTGACTTCCAAACGTTCCTATTTTGAAAAATGGAATTTCCCCAATTTTTCTTGTTTGCCAAGCGAGAATTCGTTTGCACATTCGAACTTCAGAAATTTCTCCTAAAGATGTAGCCTGCCAATCCAACGGAATAACCCCAACTTCCGTTTTCTTATATCCAGCCGGCACAACTTGCCCAGCACCTTCTTCCAAATACTTAACACTCGCTTCGGCTATCTGATTGCTTGTCGTCATAACGACCACCCAGCTTTGTAGGATGGGCTAAGCGATAGCGCAGCCCATGCGGCTTTAACGATGGGCTTCCTGGCGTCAGCCCATCCTACCTTGTTCGCCATCATACCGCCCACTCCAAACCCATCCCCTTCAAGTGTCCAGCGACTTTATCACTCAAGACATCAACCGATTGGGTAATGGCAGGCAATGGCTCTGCATAACGCTCTTCCAGTTCTTTAACCCGGTTCGCCAATTGCTGGGTGACGCGCTCGATTTCGGTTTGAATGTTGGTCTGCAAACTAGCCAGCCATTTGTCTTCGACGATCAGGGTTTTGATCTCTTCTTCGCTCAAGCTGGCGTAATGTTTGAACGCAGCCAAATCCAAAGCTTCCTGATGTTCCTTGAGGGATTTTTTACCTTCCGCTTCGGCGTCGAACAATTTTTGCGCCTGTTTCAGCGCGGCTTTTTCGTCGGTATCGGTGGCGAGTTTTAAACGGGCTTTGACGCTCGCGGCGGTCACTTTGTCTTTGTCGTTGAGGGCCTCGCTGAGCAGACCATCGTCGCCGCTGTGTTCTTCAATATAGCTTTCCAGCTCTTGGCTGGCGGCATCCAGCTCGGCCTGGATTTGGTCGATGCGGGTTTGCTGGGATTGGAAGTAACGCGCCACCAGCAAGGCCGGTGGAATCAGTTCGGCTTTGTATTTGGCTTTATTGATGATGAGATCGGGTGTTTCTTTAAGCTTTTCGCCTTTCTGCGCCACCAGTTCGCGCAAGGTTTTACCGGCTTGCCAGCCGTCTTGTACCAACACATAGACATCGTCTTGCATGACCTCGTCCCAGTAATCCATCAGGATTTGGTAAACGTCGTATTTGTTGAGCAAGGCGCTTTTCGAATAGGCTTGCAACAAGTCTTCGCTGATGCGCTGGATGATGGCTTTTGGGGTTATGTCCATGGATGGACGGTATGCCGACGCGCCAGGAGGCAGCGCGTCGGCGGGGCCGAACGGAATATCTTTCAGCATTGCGCGTTCGCACCACTCTTTAAATGGTTGAATGCTTTGCTCGGCAAAGGCGATGAATTCCGGGTGGTTCAATATGCTGGGTTTGACTTGAGCGGTCGAGATCAATGCCTGGCTGTAGCCGGGTCGAAGTTCCGCAAACAGGCTGTGACGCAGACTAGGGAATACCTGCCAATAATGTTGCAACGCATCGATGTCGCGGTTCGGTATGCCACCTTGCAAATGCCCACTTAAATCGTGCAGGTCTTCGGGTTCGCTACTGTCGATGTAGCGAGGAATATTCAGGTTGTAGTCGTTGGCGGCGATTTCGCTTAACGCCACCATGCGGCTATAGCGCGGTAAAACCAGTTGTTTGGTAAAGGCATCAACGATGAGGTGAATGTCCTGAGTGCGCAGGCGGTTTTTGTTGCCGTCTTTTAGATAGCCTTTGCTGGCATCGATCATGAAGATGCCGGTTCGATGAGCAGCATGTTCTTTATCAATGACAATGATGCAGGCCGCAATGTTGGTGCCATAAAACAGGTTGGCAGGTAAACCGATAATGCCTTTGATATAGCCTTGCTTGAGCAGGTTTTCACGAATCCGCGCTTCGGCTTTGTCACGAAACAAGACGCCATGCGGCAGAATCACCGCGCCTTTGCCGGTGGATTTGAGGCTTTTGATGATGTGCAGCAAAAAGGCATAGTCCCCCCTTTTATCGGGTGGTATGCCCCAGGTGAAACGGTCAAATTCGTCCTTTTGTGGGTTAATGCCGTTGGTCCAGTTTTTGTTGGAAAACGGCGGATTGGCGACCGCGAAATCGAAGGTTTTGAGCTTGCCGTTGGCGTCTTTCCATTGCGGATCGGCAATGGTGTTGCCTTTCCAGATTTTGGCGGTGGCGTTGTTGTGCAGAATCATGTTCATGCGCGCCAACGCGCTGGTGGCGTTGTCCATTTCCTGACCGAAGATGGTCAAACCGCGCGGTGCTTCGTCACTGGCTTTTAACAACAACGAGCCGGAACCGCAGGTGGGGTCGTAAACGCTGGCGTCTTGCGGGGTGTCCTGGCTGATGCCAATGACTTTAGCCAGAATGCGCGAGACTTCCGCCGGGGTATAAAACTGGCCTTTGGACTTGCCTGATTCGGTGGCGAAGTGGCGCATCAGGTATTCGTAGGCATCGCCCAGCAGGTCGTCACCATCTGCGCGGTTGGCGGATAAATCGATGCCTTCAAAAATACCCACCAGCTTGGACAGGCGGTCTATCATGTCCTTGCCTTTGCCGAGTTTGTCTTCGTCGTTGAAGTCGGCGACATCGATCACGCCTTTGAGGTCGTTTTCTTCGGCCAGGGCGCTGATGATTTTGTTGATCTTCTCACCGATTTCTTTGTCGCCTTTCAAGGCCACCATGTCGTCGAAGCTGGCGCCATTGGGTACGACGATCATGCCGTATGGGTCGCCCTTGTACTTGTCGGACACGTACTTCATAAACAGCAGCGTCAGCACATAGTCTTTGTACTGGCTGGCGTCCATGCCGCCGCGCAGTTCGTCGCAACCGGCCCAGAGGGAGGAATAAAGTTCGGTTTTTTTGATGGCCATTGACAGGTAGCTATTCCGTTAAAGCAAATCAGGACTCAGACCAAGGGTTCGCGAGCGCATGAGTTTGACATATCCACACAGACACCCATGCAAAAATGCAGCGTTTCAGTCCGGGGTGTGTTTGATCGGTAAAATTACGTAGTCCAGTGTTGCCGGTTGGATTTACGCTGCCCGGCATATTGCCGACTCGGGGTGACGTTCGCTTGATGAACCGATAAATTAAAATATCAGTTTTCGCGCGAAGGGTGAAAAGTTCGGTGTGTAGCAAACAGATCGGGGCCCCGTTACTTTTATAGGTATCGGTAAGATTGTCGCCGCTTAGGCTGATTTTATTGTTTCGAGGAGAAGCCGACCCGCGCTAATCAGGTCAAGGGGGGGGTATAAAAACAAAAGCCCGCAGTAAATACGGGCTTTTGCTGATTGTTTGGCGGAGAAAGAGGGATTCGAACCCTCGATACGTTGCCGTATACACACTTTCCAGGCGTGCGCCTTCGACCGCTCGGCCATCTCTCCGGATCAATTTTTCAGCCGCGCATTATGAATGAATTGTGTAAGGATTGCAATCTTGTTTACGCATTTGACGCAAAACCACTGGTTCAGGCTCTTGGCTGGTCAAATTCCGGCTGGAAAGAGCGTTTTTGGTTATGCTTGCGAGATTGCTTAAATCGTTTTGGCTTATTGACATAAAAGGAATAGGTATGGACCAAGTGACGAATCCGGCCGAGGCTCGCGCCGGCCTGCTGCCGGAGATTGTGGCCGAGACTGCGGCAATCCAAGAATTTCGCCGCGACATTCACGCGCATCCCGAATTATGTTTTGAGGAATTGCGCACGGCCGAGCGGGTGGCGGAGGCTTTGCAAGCTTGGGGTATTTGCGTGCATCGCGGTTTGGGCAAGACCGGCGTGGTGGGGACGATAAAAGCAGGCAGCTCGCCGAGCGCTATCGGCTTGCGGGCGGATATGGATGCCTTGCCTATTCTGGAACAAAATGGTTTTGCCCATGCGTCGGTCTATCCCGGCAAGATGCACGCCTGCGGGCATGACGGGCATACCGCCATGTTGCTGGCTGCTGCGCGCTATTTGGCCCGGCATAAAAATTTCGACGGCACGGTGCATCTGATTTTTCAACCGGCCGAAGAAGGCGGCGGCGGGGCGGATGCCATGATCAAGGACGGTTTGTTTGAGAGGTTTCCCATGCGGGCTGTTTACGGCATGCACAACTGGCCGGGGATTCCGGTCGGGCAATTCGCGGTCGGAGAGGGGCCGGTGATGGCGGCGTTCGATACCTTCAGGGTCGTGATTCGCGGCAAGGGCTGCCACGCCGCGTTGCCGCATCTGGGCTTGGATCCGGTGCCGGTGTCGGCGCAAATCATCACGGCGTTTCAAACCATACTCACCCGCAGCGCCAATCCGCTGGATAGCGGGGTGTTGTCGGTTACCACGGTGCACGTGGGCGAGGCAAAAAATGTCATAGCCGACAGCTGCGAAATGACTGGGACCTTGCGGACGTTTTCGGCCGATTTGATGAACTTGATTCAGCAACGCATGACGGACATCGTTAAGCATACCTGTCTGGCGCATGGCATGACGGGGGACATCGAATTTACCGAGGGTTATCCGGCCACCGTCAACGATCCGCAACAGGCCGAGCTGTGCCGGCGGGTGATGGCCGGTATCGTGGGCAAGGAAAATGTGTTGCGGCAGCAGCCGGTAATGGGGGCGGAGGATTTCGCCTACATGCTGCAACAATTGCCCGGTTGTTATTGCTTCATCGGTAACGGCCAGGGCGAGCACCGTTTGCCGGCTCACGGGCTCGGCCCCTGCACCTTGCATAATGCCAGTTACGATTTCAACGATGAAATTTTGCCGTTGGGGGCGACTTATTGGGTGAAACTGGTGGAAAGCTGTCTGGCCGTTGCGGAATAAATTCAATTCAGCATGGCGCGCACATGTTCGATCTCGTCCTTGACTTGATCGAGAATGTTGATGCTGAGGTCGGCGTCCAGATTGCCGGCGGCCAACTTTTTATAGGCGGGCAGTTCATCCATTTTCGGCATTTTTTTGATGTCGACCTTGCCGATAAAGCTGTGTAACTGCGAAACCATCACAATGTCGCTATAGGTGGCCCGGGGGCCGCTGTCGCGATACCAGTTTTCCGCGTGGTTCACCACGTCTTCAAAGTCGGTCGGAAAGTCCCATCTGCGGATGATTTGCACGCCGATTTCGCTGCGCAATTCCCGCACGGTTTCCGCCAGATCGGTGGGCGATGCCAATATTTCAGGTTGTCGGTCGGCATAACCCAGGATAGGCACGATGCCGATGTCGTGAACCAGGCCGGCCAGCATGGCCCTGTCCGGGTCGAAGCCGGGGGTTTTGTGCGCCAACACCGCGCTGATCGCGGCGACGTGGCTGCTGTGGGCCCACAGCTCCTGCATTTTGCGGCGTATGATGCCGGTTTTGGCGTTGAATACGGCTTTCAGCGCAAATACGGTAATGATGTCCTGGGCGGCTTTCAAGCCCAGCCGGGTGATGGCTTCCGGGCAGCTTTCTATCTTGCGGCGGCCGCGATACAAGGGGCTGTTGGAGATTTTGATCAGGCGGGCGGTAATGCTGGGGTCTATCTGCACCACGCGGGCGATTTTGCTACTGTTGGCCCTGGGCTCGTTGATGGCGCGGCGAATTTTGACGGACACATCCGGGATCGTCGGCAAAGCCAGTTTCTCGGATTGCATGTATTTGTAACAATCCAGGTATAAACGGTTTTTGGCAAGTTTGCTGGATTTCGGATCGGGGATGGCCTCGGTCATCGGTATTTGCTTTATTCGGACAAGCGGGTCGGGTTTAGTTTAAAATTTGCAGCCTTTTTTACCAGCGGGCAGCCCATGACTATCACTTCGCCGGATGTTATCACAACCCTGAGCAGCATCAGGGACTATATTCGCTGGGGCGCCAGCCGTTTCGCCGAACACAATGTGTTTTTGGGGCACGGTACGGCGACGCCCCTGGACGAAGCGGCGGCCATCGTCTTGCATACCCTGCGGCAACCCTACGATTTGGCGGAAGTTTATCTGAATAGCCTGTTAAGCATGCCGGAGCGTCAGGCGGTGGTGAATATGATCGAACGCCGCATCCGCGAGCGCAAGCCTTCCGCCTATCTGACCAACGAAGCGCTGTTTGCCGGTTTGTCGTTTTATGTCGACGAACGGGTGCTGGTGCCGCGTTCGCCGATCGCCGAGCTGATAGCCGAGCGCTTCGAGCCCTGGGTGGATGAAGATCAGGTGTTCAATATCCTGGATTTATGCACCGGCAGCGCCTGCATCGCCATCGCCTGCGCCTATGCTTTTCCGGATGCGCAAGTCGACGCGGTGGAATTGTCCGACGATGCCTTGGCCGTGGCGCAAATCAATCTCGAAAAACACGATCTGGCCGAGCAGGTGACCTTATACCAATCCGATCTGTTTGCCGGTCTGCCACTCAAACCCTACGACATCATCGTCAGCAATCCGCCCTACGTGGCCATCAGCGAATGGGAAAACCTGCCGGCGGAATTTCACGCGGAACCGGAAATGGGTTTTACCGGCGGCGACAGCGGTCTGGATTTGGTGTTCCGTATACTGGCGGATGCCAGGCAATATCTGGCGGAGCAGGGCATACTGATAGTCGAGGTGGGCAGCAGCGCCGAAACCTTGCAGGAAATGTTCCCCAATGTGCCTTTCCAGTGGCTGGAATTCGAACGCGGCGGCGACGGGGTTTTTCTGCTGACGGCGCAACAAGTCAACGATTATCACTCTCTATTTGCCAACGCGGTATAAAGCATGTCCGGAAACAGCATAGGAAAATTATTTACGGTAACCACCTTTGGCGAAAGTCACGGCCCGGCGTTGGGCGCCATTATCGACGGTTGCCCGCCGGGCATGGAACTATCGGAAGCCGATTTGCAGATAGACCTGGATCGGCGCAAACCCGGCACTTCGCGTCATACCACCCAGCGCCGCGAGGCCGACGCGGTCAAGATACTGTCCGGCGTGTTCGAGGGTAAAACCACCGGTTGCCCCATCGGTTTGTTGATCGAAAATACCGACCAGCGCTCCAAGGATTATTCCAAAATTGCCGAAAGTTTCCGCCCCGGCCACGCCGATTACACCTATCAGCAAAAATACGGCTTTAGGGATTATCGCGGCGGCGGCCGTTCCTCGGCGCGGGAAACCGCCATGCGGGTGGCGGCCGGGGCGATCGCCAAAAAATATTTGTTCGGGCAACACGGCATTCAAGTGCGCGGCTACCTGTCGCAACTGGGGCCGATCAAGATAGCCGGGTTCGATTGGAATGAAATCGGCAACAACCCGTTCTTTTGCCCCGATGTCAACAAAGTGGCCGAAATGGAAACTTACATGGATGCCTTGCGCAAGGAAGGCGAGTCCATAGGCGCCAAGATCGAAGTGATTGCCGGCAACGTGCCGCCCGGCCTGGGCGAGCCGATTTTCGACCGCCTGGATGCCGATCTGGCGCACGCCTTGATGAGCATCAATGCGGTCAAGGGCGTGGAAATAGGCGACGGTTTCGATTGTATAGCTACCAAGGGTACTCAGTTCCGCGACGAAATCACCCCGGACGGTTTCCTGAGTAATCACGCCGGCGGCATACTGGGCGGCATATCCAGCGGCCAGGACATCGTGGTGCGGATTGCCTTGAAACCGACCTCCAGCCTGCGTCTGCCGGGACGCGGCATCAATATCCACGGCGAAGCCATCGACGTGGTCACCGAAGGGCGCCACGATCCCTGCGTCGGCATACGCGCCACGCCGATCGCCGAAGCCATGGTGGCAATCGTCTTGATGGATCATCTGCTGCGCCACCGGGCGCAAAACCTGCATGTCGATAGCGGTCTGCCCATACTGCGTTAAATGAAGCTGCCGTATTGGCGTTTATCCGGCTTTTATTTTTGCTACTTCGCCACCCTGGGGGCATTCCTGCCCTTTTGGAGTTTGTACCTGAAGCAAATCGGTTTTGCCGCCACCGAGATCGGCGAATTGACCGCCCTGCTGGTGGCGACCAAAATCGTCGCGCCGTATTTATGGAGCTGGCTGGCCGATAAATCCGGCCGCTGTTTAGGCCTGATACGCGTCACCTCGCTGTTTTCCGCATTGATATTCGGCGGTTTTTTGCTCGGACACGATTACCCCTGGGTAGCCGGGGTGACCGTGGCCTTCAGCTTTTTCTGGAATGCCACCCTGCCGCAATTCGAGGCAGCCACCTTGCGCCACCTTAAGAGCGAACCGCAACGCTATAGCCGGATCCGGTTGTGGGGGTCGGTCGGCTTCATTGCCTCGGTGCTTGGAATCGGCCGCTTTCTGGACCATTTCAGCGTCGAATATCTGCCCTGGATCATTGCTGCTTTACTATTGAGTAACTGGCTGATGGCACTGATTACGCCGGAGGCTGCCGCCGGCCACCAAGCCGAGGCGGCCGCCAGTCTGCTGCGGATCTTGTTCAAGCCGGAGTTGCTGGCCTTCTTTAGCGTTTATATGTTGCTGCAAGTCGCCCACGGGCCGTATTACGTATTTTATTCGGTGTATCTGCGCCAACACGCTTATTCCGCCAGCTTGACCGGTTTTTTATGGGCCTTGGGCGTGTGCGCGGAAATTCTGGTGTTCATCTGGATGTACGGTTTGTGCAAACGTATCGGCTCGCGCGGCTTGTTGTTGGGTAGTCTGGCCTTGAGCACGCTGCGCTGGTTGATGATCGCCCACGGAGTGGATTCGCTGGCGCTGATAGTGGCGGCCCAACTGCTGCACGCGGCCAGTTTCGGTGTTGCTCACGTGGTGGCCATGCAGTTGTTGCAGGGTTATTTCGGCGAACGGCACCAGAGCAAGGGGCAAGCCCTGTATAGCAGTTTGAGTTTCGGTCTGGGCGGCATGCTGGGCAGTTTTTATAGCGGCTATTGGTGGGATGAACTGGGCGGCGACATGGTATTCGTGCTGGCGGCCCTGGCTTGCGGCGCGGCGTTTTTAATCGCCTTTATCGGCGTGGCCCGGCAAAAGCCGGCCACATTGGGTTAAAATTGCAACAATTTATTCGCGAGGAAACTGCAGGTGTTTGAAATCATTAAAAGCGGCGGCTGGATGATGCTGCCGATCGTTTTATGTTCGATTGCGGCGATGGCCATCATCGGCGAGCGTTTCTGGTCGCTGCAACGCAAACGCATCATACCCGCCGAACTGGTGCCTTATATCTGGCAACTACACCGCGACAACAAGCTGGACGACGCCACCATACGCAGGATCAGAATGAGTTCGCCGCTGGGCCGAGTGTTGGCGGCGGGCTTGTTGAATCGCAAGCACGGCCGGGAAATAATGAAGACCAGCATCGAGGAGGTCGGCCGCCAAGTGGCGTTCGAGTTGGAGCGATATTTGAATGCCCTGGGCAGTCTGGCCACCGTTACGCCGTTATTGGGGCTGCTGGGTACCGTGGGCGGCATCATTCGGGTGTTTTCCGATATTGCGGTCGGCGGCATGGGCGACCCCGGCATTTTAAGCGCCGGCATTTCCGAGGCGCTGATTTGTACTGCTTCCGGCTTGACGGTGGCGATTCCCAGTCTGTTTTTCCACCGCTATTTCGAGCGTCTGGTGGATGGTCATGTGGTGCGGATGGAAGAGGAATCGCTGCGCTTGATCGATATCATGCAGGGTAACAGAGAGGACGTCTGATGGAATTTCGCCGCAAAAAGCGCGCGCCGGTGGAAATCGGCTTGATTCCGATGATAGACGTGCTGTTGGTGCTGCTGTTTTTTTTCATGGTGGCTACCACCTTTCGCCACCACACCGATTTGAAAATCAATCTGCCGGAAGCCGGTGGCGAAGAGGTCGACCAGGCGGCCAACGCGATTAATTTATACATAGACGCCGGTGGCAAATATGCCTTGGCCGGCGCGGACGGCAAGCCGCAAGTCTTGTCCGAGCAAAGCCTGCAGAGTCTGAAAGCCGCGCTGGCCGATATGTCCGGCGAATCCCGGCAGTTACCCTTCATCATCAGCGCGGACGGTAAAACCCCGCATCAGGCCGTGGTCAGTGCCCTGGATGTCGCCAACCAGCTGGGTTTTCGCCACATTACCTTCGCCATCAATCCGCCGGAACAAAAATGAAAGCCAAAATAACCCGCTGGTTCGAGGATGCCTGGTACAAGGAAATGTATATTTCCGCCTGGCTGATGCCGTTGTCGATGTTTTATGTCGATGCGGTGCGCTTGCGGCGTTTTTTGTACCGCACCGGCCTGAAAAAATCGGTCCGCTTGCCGGTGCCGGTGGTCATCGTCGGCAATTTAACCGTGGGCGGCACCGGCAAAACGCCGTTGGTGATTTGGCTGGCGCGGCTGTTAAAACAACACGGCTATAAACCGGGAGTGATCAGCCGTGGTTACGCGGGCGACGAAAATCAACAGCCGCTGGCCGTGACGGCCAACAGCGACCCGCGCCGGGTGGGCGATGAAGCCCTGCTGCTGGCCAAACGTTGCGACTGCCCCGTCGTGGTTGCCGCGGACCGGCCGGCCGCCGGCCGACAATTGTTGGCGGAAAACGCCTGCGACGTGATCATTTCCGATGACGGTTTGCAGCATTTTGCCTTGCGGCGCGACATCGAAATCGTGGTGATAGACGGCCAACGCCGTTTCGGCAACGGTTATTGCCTGCCGGTAGGGCCGTTGCGCGAACCGCCCGAACGGGTCAATAGCGTCGATTTCGTGGTAGTCAACGCACCCAAGGAATTGCTGGAAGGCGAGCTGGCCATGCATTGCCGGGGCGATAAGCTGGTTAATCTGCGCACCGGAGAAACCCAAGCATTGGCCGATTTTAAGAACATTCCCTGCCATGCCGTGGCCGGCATCGGCAATCCGCAACGCTTTTTCGACCAGCTGGCGGCGGCAGGGTTGGAATGCCAAACCCATGCCTTTCCCGATCACCACCCGTTTGTTGCCGACGACTTGCGGTTTAAAGACGACAGGCCGGTGATCATGACCGAAAAAGACGCCGTCAAATGCGCCGGTTTTGCCCAGCCGCAATACTGGTATTTGCCTATCGATGCCGCGTTGCCGGAAACCTTTGCCGAACAATTACTCACACTACTCAAGGATAAAACCCGTGGACAAAAAACTGCTTGATATTCTGGCTTGCCCGCTGTGCAAAAGCCCGCTGCTTTACGATAAGGACAAGCAGGAGCTGATCTGCAAGGCCGACAATCTGGCCTTCCCGATTCGCGACGATATTCCGGTGATGCTGGAAGACGAAGCCCGCCAACTGAGTTTCGAAGAAGCCGAAGCCTTGCGCAAATGAGCGGGTTCAAAGTCGTCATTCCAGCCCGCTACGCCTCCACCCGCTTGCCCGGCAAGCCCTTGCTGGATATTGCCGGCAAGCCGATGATAGTGCATGTCTGCGAACGGGCGCTGGAAGCCGATGCCGGGCAGGTGGTGGTGGCGACCGACGACCGGCGCATCTTCGATACGGTGTCCGCGCAGGGAATACAAGTGGCGATGACCGACCCGAACCATCAATCCGGCACCGAGCGCATCGCCGAAGTGGCGGAAAAACTGGGTTGGAGCGCCGACGATATCGTGGTGAATCTGCAAGGCGACGAGCCCTTGATTCCGCCCGCCTACATTCGCGATGTGGCTGCGGCATTGGCCGGACAAACCCAGGCCGGCATCGCCACGCTGGCCGCCAAAATTCAGGATGCCGACGAAATCTTCAACCCCAACTCGGTGAAAGTGGTGCTGGATAAACACGGTTACGCGCTGTATTTCAGCAGGGCGCCGATACCGTGGAACCGCGCCAGTTTCCCGGAACAGCATGTGATAGGCGACGCCAGCCATCCGCATTACCGCCACATCGGCATGTATGCCTACACGGTCGGTTTTTTGCAACGTTATTGCAGTTGGCCGGCATCGCCGCTGGAAAGCGTGGAATCCCTGGAGCAGCTAAGAATTTTGTGGCATGGCGAAAAAGTGCTGGTGAATATCGTCGAACAAACCCCGGAAGCCGGCGTGGATACAGAGGAAGATTTATGGCGGGTGGCGTTGAGGTTGGGGCAGGTTTGAATTTTTTAGAAGTTTTGCTTGGAAACAGGTCACGTTGCCGCAAGGTTTAGTAAGTTGAGCAATGCAGGGGCAGTTACTGAGCGGTTAGGTGATATTCAAAGTCCGAATCATTGAGATTGGGGTGTGATTAGGTTTACATAAACTCGGAATAATTATGGGAAGCAGCACAGATCGCAAAGAAATATGTTGGAAATCTATTATGAACTTTGTAGCTCGTATTGCATTGCCAGCAGCTATAGCTTTTACCGGCTATATTATTGCCGAGAAAGATCGATCGTTAAAGTACATCGAATTAGCTGCGAGTTTTCTTAACACGGAACAAAATCCTGATGTTCGTGACTGGGCGGTAGATGTTATTAACAATTATTCAGACGTAAAAATGTCTGGAAAGGTAAAACAGGCGATTTCCGGTAAGATAGAGGCCATTGAGACCAGCCAAGATAAAGCACGTATAAGTGGTCATGTTTCGTCTCCACACTTAATTAAGTGATGTTCAAATATAGGCTTTCCCGCTCGGCGGGAGAGGCAGTCGAGTAGGGTGGGCACGCTTTTTGTACCCACGCGGAATCAATGTCTGTATAGCAATGATTCGCTATCGCGAAGCCAGATTTAACGCCGGTTCGCGGACCGGAGGCCGCGATACTTTCGCTACGAAAGCCATCCCTGGCTTTCGCCCTTCGGGCCAGCCTGCCGGCTGTTCAAATTCGCTCCTGGCGAATTTGTGCTTGTGAAGAAAAGTATCCAAAAGAAAAGACACCCGGATGCCGCATTGATCCTGCGCGCCGAAGGCTTTGAACGGGGTTTTTCGAAGGGGCATCCCAGCCCCTGCGAAAAACGCGATGCATCCCTGCATCGCCCCTAGTGGGCCAATCCGTTCAAACCCTCCGGTGCTCGGCGCGGCATAACGGGGTTACCGTGATGGTTACCGGCCGGCTTTACAGATCGAAATGGAGTAATCAGATGAATACAAAACAATTGATCGATGAAGCGGTGTCTCTACCAGTGGAAGCGCGTGTCCTGGTGGTTGACTCTTTGCTTCGTAGCCTTAATCGGCCTGAACCGGAACTTGATAAACCATGGGTGGAAGTAGCCAAGCGGCGGCTGGCTGAAATCAGAAATGGGTCTGTTGTTGCGGTGCCGGGTCAGGACGTCTTTGAGAAGATTAGGAACAGGTTTGAAAAGTGAATTTTTCGTTTCATCCGGACGCGGAAGAAGAATTCAACCAAGCCATCGATTATTATGAAGATATCGATACGGGGCTTGGATATGACTTTGCATTGGAAGTCTATTCCACCATTCAACGGGCAGTCGAATATCCAACGGCTTGGGCAGTTCTTGATGGTGAGGTCAGGCGATGCTTGGTAAGGCGATTTCCTTATGGTGTTTTGTACGCAGCGGAAAAGGCTGAAATATTTGTGGTCGCGGTGATGAATCTTCACCGCCAACCCGGCTATTGGATTGACCGAAAATAGCCGTCTCTGCTTGGCAATCAATCATGCACATCATCAACCTAGCCGCTGAACCCGAACATATTCCAACCCTGGCCGCATGGCATCATCTGGAATGGGCGCATTTGAATCCCGGCGGTACGCTGGAAAAACGCATGGCCCAAATGCAGCGTTATCTGGCTGACGGCTTGCCGCCGAGTACCTTCGTTTGCAAGTACGGCGGCCAATTGGCCGGGTCGGCGGCGTTGGTGGAATGCGATATGGACACCCATCCGGAATTGACCCCGTGGTTGGCCAGCGTGTTCGTGGCGCCGGCATTTCGCCGCCGGGGCTTGGGCGGCGAGTTGGTCAAGCATGCGATGCGGCAAGCCGAATTGGCCGGTATACGAAGTCTCTATTTGTTTACGCCGGATAGGGCGGCGTTTTACCGCAAGTTGGGTTGGCAAACTGTGTCGGAAGAAGATTATCGGGCTTGCGCGGTGACGGTGATGCGGGCCGAACTTGAACGGTCGAATCCTTGAATGGGCGCGATCCGTTCGGTTTTGTCATGCGTTGACAACATGGCAAAAACCGAACGGTTGGGAAAATTGGGCTTATGCCAAGACAGAATCGCGGTCCGAGACTAGAATTGCCGATTATTTTTAAATTTCACCCAGCATTATGAAGCCAATTCTGGCAGGCAAATCCATATTGATCGTCGAGGATTATCCCACCATGCGGAAGGCTATCCGCAATATGCTGTATACCTTGGACGCCGACCTGATTACCGAGGCCGATAATGGTGAGAACGCGTTGTTGGCGATGAGTAAGACCAATTTTGACGTGGTGTTGTGCGATTACAATTTGGGTCCCGGCAAGAACGGGCAACAGGTGTTGGAAGAAGCTCGCCAGCAAAAGCTGATCGGCTACCACTGCGTTTTTATCATTATCGCCTCCGAACAAAGCGCCAGCATGGTGTTGGGCGCCATGGACAGCAAGCCCGACGAATATTTGGCCAAACCCTTCAATGCCCAGCAATTGTTTGTGCGCCTGGAGCGTAATTTGAGCCGAAAGGCCTTGTTGAACACCATAGAAAAAGAGGTCGAGCGCGGCAACCTGGCCCAGGCCATTCAACAATGCGACAAATTGTTGGCCGGCAATCATAAAAAAGTCCGCACGCATTTGTTAAAGATGCGCGCGGAACTGGCCACCTTGGTGGGGGATTTCGATACCGGCCGCCGCATATATACGGAAATTCTGCGCGAACGCGATTTGCCCTGGGCCCGGCTGGGTTTGGGGGTTATCCAGTTTCAGGCCGGCGATTTTGCCGGGGCGGCCGCGTATTTTGAAGAACTGCTGCACGTCCACCCGATGTTTCTGGAAGGTTACGATTGGCTTTCCAAGGTCTATGAAGCGGAAGACAAACTGCATGAGGTGCAGGAAGTGGTCAATCAGGCAGTGGATTTGTCGCCGCAGTCTATATTAAGGCAAAAAAAGCTGGCCGAAACCGCCGATAAAATCGGTAACGTGGAGGTGGCTGAAAAAGCCTATAAAGCCGCCGTTTCCCTGGGAAAGAACTCGATCTATAAGTCCTGCAGTGATTTCACCAATCTGGCCAAATTGTACGCCAGGACTCATGCGGAGGATGATGCCTTGAAAACCCTGGCTCTGATGCGCAAGGAGTTTCGCGAGGATCCGGAAGCCGAATTGCGCGCCACCACCCTGGAAGCGGAATTACACCAAAATAGCGGCAATAGCGAACAGGCCGGTTTGTGTTTGCAAAAAGCCCTGTTGTTGCATCAACAACTGGGTGGCAATACGCCCAAGGATTTGCAGCTGGATATTGCCCGCGGCTGCTTTTTGCAAGATAAGGCCGGGCAGGCGGAAGCGATTTTGGGGGGATTGATCAAAACCCACATCGACGACGATCAGTTTCTGGACGATGTGCGGCGCATGCAATCCAGCGTCGGCATGGCAAATCATTCGGAGGATTTGATTCAAAATACCAAGCGGGCCCTGGTGGCGACCAACAACAAGGGCGTGAGTTTATATAAACAGGGCAAGTTCAAGGAAGCGATGGCTTTATTCGAGCAAGCCATTGCCAGCATGCCGGACAACAAAACCATCATTATCAATATGCTGAAAATTACCCTGCACGATCTGAAGGCCAACGGGATAGACGAGGAAAAGCTGTTGCGCGCGCAGGCATTGTTTAAAAAGGCCAGACAAATACAAATTGACCGGCATAAGCTGGGCAACTTGCAAATGGAGTTTTCCAATCTGCTGCGCCAATATCACGAAGGAGCCAAGATATGATAAGCGGGGAAAAGCAAGACGCGCTGTTTCCGCTGATATTGGGCTCCACCGTGCACGACATCAAAAATTCCCTGGGAATTTTGTTGAGTCTGATTCAGCAAATCAGCGTCAAGCACGCGGCCGAACCGCTCGACGAGATCAGGCAATTGGAGTTCGAAGCCAACCGCATCAATCACAGTCTGATGCAGTTATTGGTGATGTACAAAATCGACAGCAACAAATTCAGTTTGACGGAGGACGAATACGCGGCGCTGGATTTGATCAACGAGGCAAAAGCTCAGCAAGATCCGTTCTCCCGCTTGCAAAACATCGACGTGCGCATCGAATGCGATGAGGATTTATTGTGTTACTGCGATTATCAACAGATCAGCAACGCGCTCGGCACCGTGCTGAATAACGCTCAGCGCTATAGCCACGGCGCGGTGCTGATCTCCGCAAGCGAGGCGGACGGCTATTTGCGCTTTTGCATTGAAGACGACGGTCAAGGTTATCCGCCGCATCTGCTGCGGGCCGATTTGAGCAACCCCGCCGAGGTGGACTGGGTGCGGGGTAATACCGGATTGGGTCTGTATTTTGTAGCGGCGATTGCCGGATTTCATAAAAACCGCGATAAAATCGGCTTTGTCGAAATCGACAATCATAGCCGCCTGGGCGGGGCCAGATTTTGCCTTTATCTGCCGTGAGCCGTCGAAGTTCATGCATCAACCCCCCAAATTAAAACTCCCGTAATCGTTCATCAGCCTGTACTCTATTTGGGAGACAGGCAAACACCATAAGCAGGAATTTATGACTATTTTAGTGACCGGCGGAGCCGGCTTTATCGGCAGTAACTTTGTATTGGACTGGCTAGCCGCATCGGATGAAGCGGTGGTCAATCTCGATAAACTCACCTATGCCGGCAACCCGGAAAATCTGGCATCCCTGCGGGACGATGCCAGGCATGTTTTCGTCAAGGGCGACATCGGCGATTACGCTCTGGTGCTGGATTTGCTGACTCGGCACCGGGTTCGCGCGGTGGTCAATTTTGCCGCCGAGTCGCATGTGGACCGCTCCATCCATGGCCCGGAGGATTTTATCCAAACCAATATTCTGGGCAGTTTTAGATTGCTGGAAGCGGTGCGTTGCTACTGGAATGGCCTGGACGACGCTGAAAAAAACGCCTTCCGCCTGTTGCATGTATCCACCGACGAGGTTTACGGCTCGTTGGCAAAAACCGATCCTCCTTTCGCCGAGTCCAATCAATATCAACCCAACAGCCCTTATTCCGCCAGCAAGGCGGCCAGCGATCATTTGGTGCGGGCTTATCATCACACCTATGGCTTGCCGGTGCTGACCACCAATTGTTCCAACAATTACGGACCTTATCATTTTCCGGAAAAACTGATACCGCTGTGCATTCAAAATGCGCTGAGCGGCAAGCCGCTGCCGATTTACGGCGACGGTCAACAGATCCGCGACTGGTTGTACGTGAAGGACCATTGCAGCGCCATTCGGCGGGTATTGGAAGCCGGGCGGGTGGGCGAGGTGTATAACGTCGGCGGCTGGAATGAAAAAGCCAATTTGGAGGTGGTGCATACCTTGTGCGCCATTCTGGATGAATTGCAGCCGCGCGCCGACGGCAAATCCTATGCCGAACAAATCACCTACGTCACCGACAGACCGGGCCACGACCGGCGCTATGCCATCGATGCCGGCAAGCTGGAAAGGGAGTTGGGCTGGAAGCCGGCCGAAAGCTTCGAAACCGGTATTCGCAAAACCGTACAGTGGTATCTGCGGCATCAGGACTGGGTCAACAACGTGCTATCCGGCGATTATCAATCCTGGTTGGATAAGAATTATGCCAACCGGCATGGCTGAATTAGAGCCGGCATGAAGATTCTGTTATTCGGTAAAAACGGACAGGTGGGTTGGGAGCTACAGCGTAGCCTGGCTCCATTGGGAGAACTGATCGCGCTGGACAGGCATAGCCGGACGCATGGCGGCGATTTGAGCGATTTGGACGCCATTGCCGCCACGGTGCGGTCGGTCAAACCGGATGTGATCGTCAATGCCGCGGCCTATACGGCAGTGGATAGAGCCGAATCGGAAATGGAGCGGGCGGCTTTGATCAACGCTAGGGCGGTTGAGGTATTGGCCCGGTCCGCCCGCGCCGTCGACGCCTGGTTGGTGCATTATTCGACCGATTATGTGTTTGATGGCGGCGGGCAGCGTGCCTGGTTGGAAACCGATACCGTCAATCCGCTCGGCGTGTATGGCCGGACCAAACTGGCGGGAGAGCAGGCCATTCAGGCGTCGGGCTGCCGGCATCTGATCTTTCGCACCAGTTGGGTGTATGCCGCCCGGGGCGGCAATTTCGCCAAAACCATGATTCGACTGGCCGGCGAGCGCGAACAATTGTCGGTGATCGATGATCAGTTCGGCGCTCCAACCGGTGCCGAGTTGTTGGCGGACGTCACCGCTCATGCCCTGCGGACAGCCGGCTGTCGGCCGGAGCTGTCCGGTTTGTATCATCTGGCGGCGGCCGGGGAGACCAACTGGTTCGCTTACGCACGGCATGTGTTGAATTTTTGCCGTGGCCTCGGCGTAAAGTTAAAACTGCCCGAGAATGCCTTGCAAGCGATTCCAAGCAGTCAGTATCCCACTCCGGCGCAAAGGCCGTTAAATTCAAGATTGAACACCGAAAAACTTAAATCCGCCTTCGAGCTGGAACTGCCGGATTGGCGGCTCGGCGTCGAACGCATGCTGATGGAAATTCACGGAAAATAACCATGACAAAACGAAAAGGCATCATTCTCGCCGGCGGCTCGGGCACCCGGCTGTATCCGGTCACCAAGGCAGTCTCCAAGCAACTGCTGCCGATTTACGACAAGCCGATGATTTACTACCCGCTCACTACCTTGCTGTTGGCGGGTATACGGGATATTTTGATCATCTCGACTCCGCAGGATACCCCGCTGTTTCAGCAATTGTTGGGCGACGGCGGCGATTGGGGAATCAATCTGTCCTACGCGGTGCAAGCCAGTCCGGACGGTTTGGCGCAGGCCTTCATTATCGGCAGGGATTTTGTCGGCGCGCATCCCAGTGCCTTGGTATTGGGCGACAATATTTTTTACGGTCACGATTTGCAAGCGCAACTGCAAAAAGCCGATGCCCGGGAAGTCGGCGCCACGGTGTTTGCTTATCACGTCACCGACCCCGAACGCTACGGCGTCGTCAGTTTCGATGCCGCCGGCAACGCTACCTCCCTGGAAGAAAAACCCGTCAAACCGCAAAGTCATTATGCGGTTACCGGCTTGTACTTTTATGACAATCAAGTGGTGGATATTGCCGCCGATTTAAAGCCTTCTCAACGCGGCGAACTGGAAATCACCGATGTCAATAAAACCTATCTTGCCCAACAGCAGTTGAGCGTTGAAATCATGGGGCGCGGTTATGCCTGGCTGGATACCGGCACCCATGCCAGCCTGATCGAAGCCGGCAATTTCATCGAAACCATAGAAACCCGCCAGGGCCTGAAAGTGGCTTGTCCGGAGGAAATCGCCTGGCGCGGCGGCTGGATAGGCGATGAACAAATAGAAAAGTTAGCCAAACCGTTGTTGAAAAACAGTTATGGTCAATATCTGATGAGCCTGCTCGATAAAAAGGTGTTCTAGTGCAAGCGACCCGTTTAGCCATTCCCGACGTCATTCTGTTTACGCCCAAGCTATTTGGGGATGAACGCGGTTTTTTCCTTGAAAGTTTCAATCAGCAGTGCTTCGAACGGTTGAGCGGGCTGCGGCGGAATTTTGTCCAGGACAACCATTCCAAATCGCAAAAAGGCGTTCTGCGCGGCTTGCATTACCAATTGCCGCCCAAGGCGCAAGGCAAATTGGTAAGGGTGGTGCAGGGCGAGGTATTCGATGTGGCGGTGGATATCCGCAAAAGCTCGCCGACATTCGGTCGCTGGGTGGGCGAGATTTTATCGGAGGAGAACAAGCGGCAAATGTGGATACCGGAAGGCTTTGCGCACGGTTTTATCACCTTATCCGACACAGCCGAATTTCTCTACAAAACCACCGACTATTATGCGCCGGACTACGAGCGCTGCATCGCCTGGAACGAACCAAGCATTAACGTACAATGGCCTTGCGCCGAGGCTCCCGTTTTATCCGCTAAAGATCGGCAAGGGCTGGCGCTGAATGCCGCCGAGACTTTCGACTGAGACAATGCTTTGACGATTGCCTTGGTCGAGTCGCGGGGAATTCCCGGCTTGCCCGGATAGGCTTTTTGCGTAAGCTTCATGGCGATCGTCAGCTGTCCGTGTCTTGCATGCAAAACCACGGGGGAATTTGCCTGATCCAGGGCCGGGCGCGTTGTCCGTAATGGTTCATGGCGTGCTTGAATGGTGCTGTATTGTTGGATTGGCGCCAATCGGACGGCCGACGAATAAGCCTTGCATGGCGCACTACGGGCTTGCATGGCTGTTGGAATGCGTATTGCTTGTCTAGTAAGGGCTTAATTTTTAGAGATTACCATGACAATACAAATTTCATCGATGATTCCGGACCGCGCGCTGGATGAGAGCGCCTTATTCAAAGCCATCACAAAAGTCGCCATCGATCTGGCGGGCTTGGCCACGCAAGCGGTACAAAAAAAACTGCCGATACTGAACGTGGTGTTTATGTTGCCGAGCCGGCAAGAAAAAGCCGATTTCGAGGGTTTACGCCTGCATTCGTTCGACCAGTCGGATCAAACCCTCAGGATAGAAGCGGCGGTGCCGGAAAAAATGCTGGACTCCAGACATGCCGAGCGTTACGTGTTGGCCATCCTGGCGGACGCGATCGATGCGGCGGCGGAGTTTTTCAACGAGCAGCGCATCCTGTTCGATGCGCCCGCGCATTTTGCCTTGGTGGAAGTGCTGGCGCCGAAGCAGCAACAAGCCATTCATTAGGGCGCAGACCGTCCAATCAGCCGCCTCGTGTCCGCATTTGCGGGCATGAGCTTCAAGGGCCGCATATGGTACGCGGCCGTTGCCGTTCGGCACTCTCATGGATTTGATGCGTTCAAGTCCCTTTTCAAGCTATATCCGCTTACATCAGCGGCCTCAGGTTTTGTTCTCCTTTTTGGTTTTCAGGTCATGGGAAGTGGCCAGCTTTATCACCGAGATGCCGGCATAGGTTATGGCGATAAACAGCAGTGTCGAAACCACGAATTCCGGTGGGAGAAAGCTGAACAGGCCGCTCAAGGCCAAGATGCCGAGAAACAATTTGCCATAAAGCGCGTTTGATTTTTTCATGTTGCCGCCTGGACTGGATATCAGTCGGTTAGTGAGTGCGCTTCAACTATAAGCTGTTAAATCTTATTTACAATATGGCTGAATATTGATTGTTAATGTCGTTAAAAGAAACAATCCACGGGTTGCTGTGCGCGTATCTTGCTTACTTGCCGTCGGCTCGCTGCCGGTTCGGCCCGCATTCCCAACACGCCGACCAGCCGGATTGCGCCGGTTTGGCGCACCGACAGGGTCCGCATGGGCAGCGCGCTCGGCTTTTGCGTTTATCCTGATTGGCGGCGCCATGCGGCGCTATAGTACAATCGCGTCCGTGGCGATTGCCGAAAACTCCCAATTACACCCTTAGACAAGATAGACAGGTTCAGATGATGAAAACGATGGATGACAGAGACGGTTGGATATGGCTGGATGGACAATGGGTGGCGTGGCGCGACGCCAAAGTCCATGTGCTGACCCATACCCTGCATTATGGCTGCGGCGTCTTCGAAGGCTTGCGCGCCTATAAAACCGACAATGGCACCGCAATTTTCAAACTGGCCGAGCACACCGATAGACTGTTCCGTTCCGCGCACATCATGAACATGAAAATGCCGTATGGTAAAGACGAGATCAACCAGGCTCATCGCGACGCGGTCGCCAAGAACAATCTGGACTCTGCATACATCCGCAGCATGGTGTTCTTCGGTTCGGAAGGCATGGGCTTGCGCGCCGACAATCTGAAAGTGCACGTGATGGTGGCCGCCTGGACCTGGGGCGCTTATCTGGGCGCGGAAAACATGGAGAAGGGCATCCGTATCCGCACCTCGTCCTATACCCGTAACCACGTTAACAGCACCATGTGCAAGGCCAAAGCCAACGGCAATTACATCAATTCAATTTTGGCGTTGCAGGAAGCCTTGTCCACCGGTTACGACGAAGCCCTGTTGCTGGACCATGAAGGTTTCTGCGCCGAAGGCAGCGGCGAGAACCTGTTCATCGTCCGCAACGGTAAAATTTACACCCCGGAAACCACCTCGGCCTTGGAAGGCATCACCCGCGACACCCTGATCACCATCGCCCGCGAACAAGGTTTTGAGGTCATCGAAAAACGCATTACCCGCGACGAAGTTTATGTTGCCGACGAAGCCTTTTTCACCGGTTCCGCCGCCGAAGTCACGCCGATTCGTCAATACGACAACCGCGACATCGGTTCCGGCAGCCGCGGTCCGATTACCGAAAAGCTGCAAGCCCTGTATTTCGATTATGTGCATGGCCGCAAAGCCGAGCACAAGGAATGGCTGAGCCTCGTATCCTAAGTGTCGGAACAGAGTTTTAAAATCCTGGTCGTCGGCCCGTCCTGGGTCGGCGACATGGTGATGGCGCAAAGCCTGTTCATCGCGCTCAAACAACAAAATCCCGGCTGCCTGATCGACGTATTGGCACCCAGCTGGTCCTTGCCGCTATTGCAACGCATGCCGCAAGTCCGGCAAGCCATGGCCATGCCGCTGGGGCACGGCCAATTCGATGTGGCCGTGCGCATCCGTATCGGCCGCGGCTTGCAAGCCGCGCGCTACGATCAAGCGATAGTGTTGCCCAACTCCTGGAAGTCCGCCTTGATACCGTTTTTTGCCGGCATTCCCAAGCGTACCGGTTACATTGGCGAACTACGCTGGGGTTTGTTGAACGATGCCCGTAAGTTGGATAAATCCCGCTTGCGCATGACCGTGCAACGCTTCGTGGCCCTAGCCGCCGTCGCTGATGGCATCCCGGAATATGCCTTTCCGCGCTTGTCGATAGCTTCCGCGCAACAACGGGCTGTTTGCGAAAAGTTCGCCGTCGGTAGCGACAGCAAAATCCTGGCCTTGTGCCCCGGTGCCGAATACGGCCCGGCCAAGCGCTGGCCGGTCGAGCATTTTGCCGAAGTTGCCCGCCGCATGCATGCGCGGGGCTGGCGGGTCTGGTTGATGGGCTCGGATAAAGACAAGGCGGTGACCGAACACATCAATCGGCTGGCCAATCAGGTTTGCCGGGATTTTGCAGGCATGACCAACCTGGCCGAAGCCGTGGATTTGCTGTCGCTGGCCGAGGTGGTGGTCAGCAACGATTCCGGCTTGATGCACGTGGCTGCGGCGCTGGATAAGCAGCTGATAGCACTGTACGGTTCATCCGACCCGGGATTCACGCCGCCGTTGCATGATAAGGCCGTAATCCTCAATTTGAATCTGGATTGCGCGCCGTGTTTCAAACGCGATTGTCCCTTGGGGCACACCCGCTGTTTGACCGGCATAAGCCCGGAAAGCGTGCTGGCTGCCATACACGGCTGAATCATGAAAATCGCCGTCGTCAAACTGTCCGCGCTGGGCGACATCGTGCATGCCATGGTGGCTTTGCAGTTCATCAAAGCCGCCTTGCCGAATGCGCAAATCGACTGGTTGGTGGAGCAGGGCTTTGCCGGCGTATTGGAGGGCAACCCGCATATCGACCGCATACTGCCGGTTAATTTAAAGGCGCTAAAATCCGATAAAAGCCGGTTTTTCCGCGAGTTATCCACGATCAGGCACTATGCGCGCCAGCGCTACGACGTGGTGATAGACGCCCAGGGCTTGCTGAAGTCAGCCATCGTGGCGCGCCTGTTGTCGGCCAATTGCGTGGGTTTCGATCGCGACTCCATCAGGGAGAAGTGGGCGGCCGCCTTGTATGCGCGGGGCGTGGCCTGTCCCTACGATGCCAACACCATAGACAGAAATGTCCGGGTATTGACTCAGCCCTTGGGGATCACGGTGACGCGGCGGCAGATACTGCAAAAACAGCCTTTTCTGTATTTCACGCCCGCCGAAACCAAGCTGGAGGAATTTTTCGTCGGCGACAGGCCCAACATTCTGTTGGTGACCGGCTCGACTTGGCCCAGCCGCAATTACCCGGTCGAGAATTTTTTACAAGTGATGCAAGGCCTGTCCGCCAATTACCTGCTTTGTTGGGGCGGCGAAGCCGAACTGCGCAACGCCCGCTGGCTGGCCGGGCGTAGCGACGCCAGGGTATTGCCGCGCTTGAGTTTGAACGATTTGAAAGCCGCCATTGCCCGCGCCGATTTGCTGATCGGCAACGACACCGGCCCCACCCACATGGCTTGGGGATTGAATCGACCTTCCATAACCCTGTTCGGTCCGACGCCGGTCAGCCGCGTGTATCAGACCGAAATCAATACCGTGCTGAAATCGCCTTCCCTGGTGAACCCGTTCAAACTGAACAAAGACGACTTTTCCATTGCCCAAATCGCGCCCGAGGCCGTGATTGACATGGCGACCGGCTTGCTTGGTCATGCCATGGCCGGCTGAAGGCAGGGAAAATATCCCGCTACCTCCGCTCGTCGGTTTCCATTAAACTTAGCCACGGTTTTCCGAATGAAACAACCGGGCGGCGGGTTTCGGTTGTAGAGCGGCTCGGAAATCGGACAGGCCCGGCATTAGCACACAATCATGGCAAACACTATTCTCATCGTCGAAGACGAACCGGAAATCCGGGACATGTTGAGCGACTTTTTAAGCCGACGCGGTTATCGTCCGCTGCTTGCCGAATCGGCCGAAGCGGCCAGAACACTGCTGAAAACGGAATCGGTCGACTTGGCGCTGCTGGACATCACGCTTCCGGGCGAGGATGGCCTGAGTCTGGCGCGTCATCTGCGGGAAAACCATTCCGTTGCGATTATCATGCTGACGGCGTTGGACAGCGTGGTTGACCGCATCGTCGGCCTGGAGGTGGGAGCGGACGATTATGTCGCCAAACCCTTCGATCCGCGCGAGTTGCTGGCGCGGATCAAAAACGTCTTGCGACGGATGCTACCACCGGCCGCTGCCGTTGCCGAAGGCCATGTCGCCATCGGCGGTTTGCGGCTGGACACCGCGGGGCAAAAACTTTTGGATGCCAAGGGCGACGAAATTCCGTTAACCGGCGGCGAATACGCCTTATTGAAGGTTTTCGTCGATAACCCCGGCCGGGTGCTGACCCGCGACCGCATTCTGGACTTGACCCAACAACGCGAATGGGATCCCTTCGACCGCAGCGTGGATATCCGCGTTACCCGCGTCCGCAAAAAAATCGAGCCGAATCCCGAGAAGCCGGTGTTCATTCGCACCGTGCGGGGCAGCGGATACAAATTCGTTCCGCAAGGGGAATAAAGCGGCGCGGTTACTATTGCCGGTTTTTGTAATGCCGCTAGTTCAAATCGGCGCGAAATGGTTTCCGCGCGTGCTGATTTGGATTGCGAACGGAGTTATAAAAAGGGTAGGCTTGCCGCCTTGTCAACTTTCAGGCGCGAATCAGCGTTTTACCGTGCAGCAGAAAAACCAGCGTAACCACGCAGCCAAATATCAACCCCGATCCTACGATTTCGGCATGGCAACGGTGCTGTTATTCCTGGCGCAGCCTGCCTCGGGCGCGGATGCGCCGTTCAGCGCTCACGCCGGCCTGGTATCGCGCTATGTGGCGCGTGGCATCACCACCACCTATTTCAACGGTCCGCCACTGGGCAACAAAAATGCCGACGCTCCTGAATCGGCCGAGCCGGCGGCGCAATGGGGTTTCGATTACGCGGCGGAGCAAGGCTGGTATGCCGGTTATTGGGCCTCGATGATCAACTATTCCTATCTGCGCCTGGGTCAGGGCTATTCGGACCGCGGCCTGACAGTGTTCGACGACAAAAAATCCATCGAAAACGACGTTTACGCCGGTTACACCTGGCGTTTCGGCGAATTTTCCGCCAGCGCCGGCCTGACAGGCTATTTGTACGTCAACGGCAAGCATGCCGATAACGCCGAAAGCAGACTAACGTTGGGTTACAAAACACTGACCCTGGCCGCGCAAACCTTTTTCCGCGATTCATTGCTCGGCAATGCCGGCGATACCTACTGGAGCTTGAATTACCGGCGCGATCTGCCTTACGGCTTTAGCCTGGACTTGATTCTGGCCTGGAGCAGTTACCGCAGGGAAGGCAAGTTTTACGGCAGCCGCGACACTTATTTACAGATCGATTGCGGCCCCGGCGCGGCGATGAACGTCACCGGCTGTTTTGCCGGCAAGACACCGCGCGGCCAAAACTTCAGCCATCTGACCCTGGGTTTGAATTACCGGCTGCCGACCCTGCCGGCCACGCTGGGAGTCGCCGGCATCATCGGCGGCTACAACCGCTTCGGCGTGGCGCAGGACAACGAAATTATTGGCTCGCTGAGTTTAAATTACTGATGACCGCGCAATACACCAAGTCCCTGCCATCGTTGACCCAGGCCACCCTGCTGCGTATCGCCGTCGGCGTGGCCAGTATCGTTGCCTTGTCCAGCGCGGTCAGTTACTTTCTGCTGTTTCGCGAAATAGAGCAGGCCACGCTCAGACACCTGCAGGAATATGCGGCCCAGCGCACCCGCTATCACGAGGCGCATTTCACGCTGGCGGAGCAATTCCAAGAGGTAATCCGGCGGGAGTTCGTGCGCCGTTTCCGGCCCCCGAATGCCGAGGACGAACGCAGATTCGGGCAATTGATGCGGCGCGAGGCGGACGGCGCAATGCGCAATCGGCCGGAGTTTTCCGACGTACTGCGTTATTCCACCGGCTGGATTCATAAAGACGTAATACCGGATGCCGAATTCAAGCGCACCTGGATGCTGAGTTTCGATCTCTCCGAGCAGTTCGCCCATATCGCCACCACCCGCTTCATGAATTTGTGGTTTGCCGGCAAGCTGCTGGACGCCAACATGGGTTACGATCGCCAGCTCGATCCGAACAACCCCATTTTTTGGGCCGTCAACACTCCGGCGGACTATCCGGCCCACGAATTCGAAGTCTATTACATGGCCGATGAAGCGCACAATCCGCAACGCAAGACGGTTTGGAGCGCACCTATGTTCGAACCCGCCTACCGCAAGTTCGAAGTCGGCATTGCCACGCCGGTGTATGTCAACGACGAACGGGTGGCCATTATCGGTTTATCCATTGACCTGGACGACCTGGAAGCCAGCGTGCGTCAAACCGACATCGCCGGCGTCAGCCACAGTGTTTTCCGTCCGGACGGCATGTTGATCATAGGTGCCCGTTCCTGGTCGCGGGAAGCCGGCGATTCGGGCGGAATATCCATCGCCGAGACCGGCGATCCGGAATTGTTGCCGTTATTGGCCATCACCGAGCGCCGTAAGGACTCCGCCGAACTGGCCGGCTACGAGCAGAGCGGCGATTTTTATTATGCCGTCAGTTTTCTGCCGACGCCGAAATGGTATTTCGCCTCGACCTTGCCCGGCAGCGAAGTGCGCGGACAGGCGCTCAGGGCCGCGCAATGGATAGTCTGGAGCGGCTTGGGGTCCTCCCTGTTGCTTTTGATGGTGATGGCGGCTATTTTGCGCCGCCATATCGTCAATCCGCTGCGCCGTCTGCTGCTGGCCATCCGTAGCGGCGACATGCGGGAAACGATAGGCGAAAAAGCCCGGGTGGCGGAAATCGATATCTTGGGCGAGGCTTTCAACCACATGATGAGGCAGATCAACGAGCGCGATGCGGCGTTGCGGGTGGAAAAGGAACGCTTCCGCGCCCTGATAGAACACGGCGGCGACATCATCAGCGTCATCGATCAGCACGGCAGGGTGGCTTATGTCAGTCCGTCGGTGGAAACATTGCTCGGCTTGCCGCCGGAGAGTTTTGTCGGCCGGCGCATTGACGATCTGGTACATCCGGATGACGCCGCCAAGGTAAACGAAGTTTTTCGCGCCGCGCTACGGGCGCCCGGCGCTCCCATCGCCCCCGTGGAATACCGCTTGCGCCACGCCAATGGCGAATGGCGCAACTTCGAAGCCACCGGCAGCAATCAGTTGCTCAATCCGGCGGTGAACGGCATTGTGGTCAACGGCCGCGATGTCACGGAAGCGCTACGGGCGGACCGGGAAATCGCCCGCCAACGCGAAACGCTGTACCAGCGGGAAAAAATGGCCGCCATGGGCTCGCTGTTGGCCGGCGTGGCCCACGAGCTCAACAACCCCTTATCCATCGTGGTCGGCCGGGCCGTGATGCTGGAAGAGGAGACCTCCGATCCGGACACTCTCTCGTCTGTAAGCAAAATTCGTGCGGCAGCTGAACGTTGCGCCCGCATCGTCAAGACCTTTTTGGCCATGGCCCGCCAACACAAGCCGCGGCGCTCCCAGGTACAAGTCAACCCGGTCGTCGAAGCCTGCCTGGACATGCTGGGCTACAACCTGCGCACCGCCGGCATCGAGATCGAAACCCGCCTGGACGACACATTGCCGGCCATCTTTGCCGACGCCGACCAATTGCATCAAGTGCTGGTCAACCTGCTGATCAACGCGCAACAAGCCTTGCTGGACCGGCCGCCGCCACGCAAAATCTCGATTTCCACCGGTCACCACGACGCCTTGAAGCAGGTCTGGATAGAAGTGGCGGACAACGGTCCCGGCATTCCCGAAGAGTTGCGGGCCCGGGTGTTCGATCCTTATTTCACCACCAAACCCACCGGTGTCGGTACCGGCGTCGGACTGTCGGTTTGTCTCGGCATCGTGGAAAGCCACGGCGGCAGCTTGAGCGTGGATTGTCCGCCCGAAGGCGGGGCGGTTTTCCGCATCGAGTTGCCGCTATGCGCCCGCGCCGAAGGCGGCGACCGGCAAAAACCGCCGGAAAGTCAGGCGCCTGCCCGCATCCGCCGGCCCTGTCTGCTGATCGTCGACGACGAAGCGGAAGTCGCCGCCATGTTGAAGGATATTCTGGGCAAAACCTGCGACTGCATAGACGTGGCCAAAAGCGGCCGCGATGCCCTGCAATTGCTGGACAAGCACGGCGCTTACGACGCCATCCTGTCGGACTTGCGCATGCCGGGCATGGACGGACCCATGCTGTATGCCGAGATCGGCGCCCGCTGGCCGGCCTTGAGCGAACGCATGATTTTCGTCACCGGCGACACGCTCAGTTCGCAGGTGCGGGAACTGGTTGCCGAAACCGGCCGGCCGGTGATCGAAAAACCGTTTCTGCCCGACGAAGTGCGACGCGTCGTCAACGCCGTGCTGAATAATCCGGCGCAGGCGGGAACGCCGAGCGCTTGACCCGGTAACAGGGTCGGAAACCGAATGGCGCGAAAGTGTGTTTCGGCTTGTACCCGCCACCACGGCAAAGCCCTCCCGCCGTACCGATCAAACGCTTGAAATCCCGTGCAGGCGGCGGCGGAATTTTAACTGTGTCTCGTTAACGAACTACCGCGTCACGGAAAATCGCGCGGCGGCAGTCGGAGTACAGTGTGTTCGGGTGTTGTATCGCTAATATTTCGCAAACGCGGAAAATTGTAGCGATTGTTGCAACAGCCGTGGGCCTTATCGGGCAGTGGGCGTCAGAGACAGCCGCAGACCGCGAAAACGCTTGCGGTATTGGGCGGGCGTCAATTTGACCTTGCGCTGGAACAGGCGACTGAAAAAGCCGGCATCTTCGTAACCGACATCGCGGGCTATGCTTTCGATGGCCAAGTCGCCGCTTTCCAGCATCTGCTTGGCTTCCTCCAGTCGCAGGGTATGCACGTAGTCAAGCGGCGACAGGCCGGTGGCGGCCTTGAAACGGCGGTTAAAGCTGCGTTCGCCTAGTCCGCTCAGTCTAGCCATCGCCGCGACCGGCGCCTCGATACGGTAATGCTCGGCGATCCAGGCCTGACAGCGGGCGATGGTGGCGTCCTCTACTTGGCGGGTTTGGGCCAGACGGGCGTAAGGTTGCTGGCCTATCCGGTGCCAGTCGATCAGATTCAGCCTGGCGACCTGCATCGCCGCTTCCACCGAAACCAGCCGGGCGATCAGAAACAGCGCCAGGTCCAGCCAGGAGGTGCCGCCGCCGGCCATGATCAGGCGCTGGCCGTCTCCGGAACAGACCAGGGAGCGCTGACTGTGCACCTTGACTTTGGGAAAACGCTGCCGCATTGCCGGGCAGTACGCCCAATGGGTGGTGGCATCGTGGCCGTCCAGCAGACCGGCCTCGGCCAACAGCATGGCTCCCGAACAGGCGGTGGCCAATATGGCGCCGTCCGCATGACGTTGTTGCAGCCATTCGATTTCCCGTTCGAACAGGCCGCTGATCGGCTCGGCGGGCGGAATGTTGACTTCGGGCACGCAGATCACCGCCGCCGGCGGGCATTCGGCCAGGGTGAAGTCGACGGGTATCGGGATACCGTTGCAGACCGTTACCGGCCCGGCCCGCGCCGACACCAGCAGCGGGCGTATTATTTGCGGCCCGGCCCGGCCGCCGACAATTAACGGCCAGTCCCTGCCCACGGACAGCAGCAAGTCGTACAAGCCGAAAATGACCGATGCGCCGGCCGCCGGAATCACCAGAATTGCCACCGGAATCGGTCCGGTGGCCGATTCGTCCTGTTTCGCGCCGATTTGCCGCTGGCCGGATACGGCGGTCCGGGCTAAGGTATCGCCCATGTTGGACTCAAGCGAGAATGTCGTCATGCCTACTCCTATCGAATTATTGCTGGACCCGGTTTCACTTACCCTGTTTGCCTTGTATGCGCTGTTGATGCTTTGGGAAGCCTTGCGTCCGGCGCGGGCCCTGCCGGTGGTGCGCGGTTGGCGCCGACGCGGTATCGCCGCGTTTATCGGCTATTGGCTATTATCGTCTTATCTGCCCCTGATGTGGAGCGACTGGCTGTCGTCGCGCCAGTTGTTCGATCTGACGCGGTTGGGCGACGCTGGCGGAGCCTTGGCCGGCCTGTTTCTGTATGAATTCGGCGTTTATGCGTGGCATCGGGCCATGCATGGCTCCAGGCCATTGTGGCGCGGCTTTCACCAATGGCATCACAGCGCGGAGAGGCTGGACAGTTACGGAGCCTTCTGGTTCAGCCCGCTCGACATGCTGGGTTGGACGGTACTGGCCAGTCTGATTCTGACCTGGTTGGTCGGCATCACGCCGCTGGCGGCCACCTGGGTGCTGTACGCGACCACGTTTTGCAGTGTGTTTCAACACACCAACGTCAATACCCCGCGTTGGCTGGGCTATTTGCTGCAGCGGCCGGAAAGCCATTCCGTGCACCATCAGCGCGGTGTGCATGCCGGCAATTATGCGGATCTGCCGCTATTCGATATCGTGTTCGGTACCTTTCGCAATCCGGCCGAATTTGCCGGTCAAACCGGCTTTGACCCTGGAGCCTCCGACCGGGTGTGGGATATGTTGATGATGCGCGACGTGTCGCGACTATCCGCGCAAGATGGCGGCGGAGGGAGTCGGTAATTTGAGCTTCGCCATCAAAAAGGTGGGCGAGGGGATATTGAAAAGCCTTCCCGGCCTGCTGGGCCCGTTGGCGAACGGGATTAGGCCGGCTGAATACCTGCCCTAGCTTAGCAACAGCCGCATCGCCAGCATGTCCGAATCGGTAAACCCATGCCGCCGGTAAAAGCGTTGGGCGGCGATATTGCTTCGGTCGGTCAATAGGGTTATGCGTTTGCAGCCGTTTTGATCGGCAAAGCGTTGGGCATGGTTTAGCAAGCGCGAGCCTATGCCGGCATGGCGAAAATCCGGATGCACCACCATGTCTTCCAGAGTCGCCACTCGGCCGCCCAAGGCCGTCGATACGCTGTAAAGCAGGCTGACCATGCCGGCGGTTTCTTCATGGCGCCGAGCTAGGAATATGCCGCCGATGGATGAATCGGCAATGATTTGTGCCAGCGCCTGCTGTTGGGCGGCCTGATCCGGTTGGAATTCCGCTTCCTGGGCAAACAGGATACCGAGCAGTTCGCAGAGCGCCGGAATGTCGCCCAGGGTCGCCGGCGAAATGACAATGGAATCCGGCATGCCCGGCTTACTCGGGTTGGCCCTGAGCGTCGAAGCTCAGCTGAGTCACTTCGCCGTCGGCATCGGTAATTTCGGCTTGCCGCAAGGTGCCGTTGTCGTCGTAAGCATAGACGTGCAGCAATTCGGTTTCACCGTAGACCAGTTTCTCGCAACGTACCAATCGGTCTTCCTCATCGTAATAGCCCTTGAAAAAAGTGTTGCGGTTGTCGAGGCCGCCTGCTTCGATTTCGTTGACCAGTTTTAACGGCAGTTTGACGCCGCTGTAGGAAATAAAAAAGCGGCTGGCTAAGTCTTCTAAATTCATGGCTGTACAGGGAAGTGAATAAAGCCCACATAATGCAAGGTTTATGCCGACGCGCAATGGCCCGCTGCGCACGAGGTGTGGCCGGATGGCGCTGCACACTGTCGCACATTTTGCCCGGCTTGTAGGTTTTGCGACATGGCCGTTTGCCCGAAACCCCGTGAAACAGCGCCGCCGCATTGGCGTCGATTTTGCTTGAGTGCGGTTTTCCATCAGTCAAATGCGTATGAAACTGTTTCTGGATTGGTCGTCTTATGAAAACGCCGGCATGGGAGATGCCTATGCGGATATCCCCAAACACGGCGCCGATTTTGCCAAGGCGGTTGCCGTCTGCATAGGTAGCAGGCAATGTGAACAAAGTGGTAAAGGGGTAATGTGTCCCAGTTACCGGATCAGCGGCAATCCGGTTTTATCGCCGGGCGGTCGGGTCAAGCTGTTAAAAAGCGCCCTGAATGCCGGGGACGAACAGGCCTTTTTGAATCCCGACCCGGAATTGGCGGAGGCGATGGATTTGTGCTTGTCCTGCAAGGGCTGCAAGCGCGAATGCGAAAATGAAGTTGATATGGCCTTGATCAAGGCCGAATTTCTGGCCCAACAGGTGGCGCAACACGGCATGAGTTTACGCCGGCGTTTGTGGAGCGAATTACCCAAAATACTCTGTTGGCCCGTCGCGCGGCCCTTGCTGTTATGGCGTAACGGATCGGCTTGGCTGGCGCGCGCCTTGGAAGTCGCTTTGGGTATCGGCGCCAAAGTCCGCTTGCCTGTTCCCGCCCGCCAGCCCTTTCAATACGGATCGCCGGCCAAGGATACGGTTTCCGTCGGGCCGGTGGATAAGCAAGTCGTATTGTTCGTCGATACCTTCAATCATTATTTCAATCCCGCTGCCGCCGAGGCCGCGCAAAAATTGTTGAAAGCCGGCGGCTATCAGGTGCATATCGCCCGGCCGCGGCCCGACGATGAACCCAGCCGGCCCTTGTGTTGCGGCCGTACTTATTTTTCCAACGGCCGCCCGGACCGGGCCGCGCGGGAAGCCCGGCGCCTGTTGAAAGCATTGGAGCCGCATGTCCGGGCCGGGCGTAGCATTGTCGGCTTGGAACCCTCCTGCATCCTGAATTTGCGCGACGAATACTTAAAGCTGGGCTTGGGAGAAGCGGCGCAAAAGCTGGCGGAAAAAGTGCTGTTGCTGGAGGAATTTATCGTCAGGGAGCAAAGCGCCGGGCGCTGGACGCTGCATTTTCAGGCTCTGCCGGATGTTTCGCGCCTGCTGCTGCACGGTCATTGCCACCAGAAGGCTGTCGGTGCCATCAAGTCCGTGCGCAAATTGCTGAAGCAGGTGCCGGGTCTGGATTTCGAATTGATCGAGGCGTCCTGCTGCGGCATGGCCGGCAATTTCGGCGTCGAGGCCGAACATGTAGAGCATGCCAGGGCCATGGCCGAGCTGGCGCTATTTCCGGCCCTGCGTGCCGAACCCGCGGCCTTGCTGGTCAGCAACGGCTTTTCCTGTCAGCAGCAAATCTCAAACGGCGGCTTTGCCCGGCCGCTGCATCTGTCCCAACTGTTATGCATGGCCCTGCCGGCGTCGGAGTAATGAAATGAAATTACAGATTGAAAAACGTTATCTGGAACCGCTGTTGAGCGAACATCCGCGCTTGCACACCCTTGGCGATCAATTGCGCCTGGGCAACAAGGCACAGGTGGCTTTCGACCTACTCAGCGAAGCGGAGCTTGCCAGTCTGGTCGGCATTTATTCGCGGGCGGGCGAGAGTTTACAGCATCAGGCGGCGCTGCTGAAAGCCCTGCAACAGGCCATGGCGGCCAACAACCAGCGCTATAGCGCCGACCAATTGGAAATGCTGTTGCCGGACATTGCCCGTTATTTGCTGGAAGGGGCGATACGCGGCTGGCTGTTTCATGTCGCACCCTCGGGCAGAACCTTGGCTTATTTGATTACCCGGCTGGATTACACCCCGCCGGGCGAGGAAGAGGCCGGGCGGATTTTGCTGGAACTGAAAGCCAACAGCAGGGGCAAAATCGCCAACGAAACCCTGATCATACGCAGCAAGGATTTGGCCGATAAAACCATACCGGAGATATTTGCCGGCAAGGGCTATTTAAAGGAAACCGCCGATTTGATCGCCGGCTACGACGAAGCCGCCGAGCGTTATTTCGATTGGCGGGCCCGTTACGGCGAGCAGTTTTCCGCTTGGGGCACCGGCGTGTATGCCGAGGACCCCACAGCCAGCCATCGCAGCAGCGACTGGAGCCGCAAGAGTACGGTGGTGTTGTCTTCGTCGGGCGGGGCCTGCCGTCTGGTCAACGACGAAAATGTCATCAGCGAGCGAGCCTTGAGTCTGGATGCTTCCGGCGATATTTTGGGTACCTATCTGCGCAAGGCCGGCAAAAGCATGCGCTACGATAGCAAAACCGAAGCGGCGGTGGAGGCGTTTAAAGGGGAAATTCCAGCGGGTTTGTTCACCGAACTGCCGGTGCACGGCTATATCCTGACCTTTCATTTGGAGCTGCACCATCATGTTTGGGTGCATGTCGACGACATGCAGCCCTATGTCTACCAGCCGGAGTTGAAGCAAAAGCTGATCCTGCCGCCGGAACAGACCGATCTGATCGATATTCTGACCGCCGAAATGGACATGTTGACCGACGATATCGTGGAAGGCAAATCGGGCGGTACCACGGTGCTGTGCGCCGGGCCGGCTGGCGTGGGCAAGACCCTGACCGCCGAAGTGTATTCCGAAATCATCAAGCGGCCGCTGTATCGGGTGCATTCCGGCCAGCTGGGTTTGAATGTGGCCGAGATGGAAAAAACGCTACAGGAGACCTTGATCAGGGCCCAACGTTGGGGGGCGGTGATGCTGATCGACGAAGCCGACGTTTACATTAAAAAGCGCGCGGACAATCTGGCCTCCAATGCGGTGGTGGGGGTGTTTTTGCGGGTGCTGGAATATTTTAACGGCTTGCTGTTCATGACCACCAACCGGGTTGACGATATCGATGAAGCGATCATTTCCCGTTGTATTGCCATGATACGTTATCACGCGCCGGACCATGACGACCGTTGCAAAATCTGGCGGGTGATGACTAAGCAATTTGCCCTGCCGGTAGAGGAAACCCTGATTCCCGAATTGGCCAGCGTGTTTCCCGGCGCTTCGGGGCGCGATATCAAGGGCTTGACCAAATTGGTGGCCAAGTTTTGCCAACAAAAACAACTCGAACCGGATCTGGAGGTGTTCAAGCGTTGTTCGGTGTTTCGTGGCCTGGAGTTGGCGGAAATTTAAGGCGAAGCCGCCGAAACCACTTGGCCGTTCAACCGGTTTGCGCATGTCGGCTGGGCGGGTTAAACCGGCGCGCGGCATTGTCGGGTATGCTACAAAACCATTGTTATTGTCCGGTAATAATCATCCGTATAAGGATGGTGGCTCGGGCAAGTGCATGAAAAATATGCCTGATGAAGGCGTTTAAGCAAATTGGTAACGATTTTGCTATGAAAATGATGGATTTTTTCCATTTGTTTTCCTGACTTATCACGGAGCTATCAATGTCGATCAAAGTAATAAAAGAGTTTTCCGAAAAAGCCAAAGCCGATGCCGATCTGAAGGACAAGCTGAAGGCCTGCCTCAAAATCAAGGAGATGCTCGCTTTGGGTAAGGAATACGGGTTTGAAATTGACGAGGTGGAGCTGTATCCGCCCAACGAACCGCAATTTACCGAAGAGCAGTTGTCGGAAAAATTGGCCAAGGCCTTGTTGAGAGTGTAAGGCTTGCCGCCTGTTTGCTGAGTTAGGCGGATACGGCGGTTTTTTCCACGCTAAGGATTCCGCTCAAAATAACTTCCGCATTCTGTTTCCTCTTCCTCCGGGAGAGTGGCGGGGTGAGGGATATAAATAGGGAAGTTATTAGGAGCGGAATCCGTGGGTTATCGAGTCCAAGGAGCTTGGCGCCAGTTTCGCCTTGCCTTTTGCGGCTGAAAAAACGCAAGCAATACGCTGTTCGTAAGTTGAATCCATCCAAGCCGATTTAGCCTAGATTTGCGACTGCAGATAATTTTGCAGTCCCACGGCCTGTATCAAACCCAACTGTTGTTCCAGCCAATGGGCGTGATCGTGTTCGGTGTCGTCCAGCATTACTCGCAGAATTTCGCGGGTTTGATAATCCCGCGCCGTTTCGCAAAACGCCATCACTTTGCGCAGATGGCTTATCACCGACAATTCCACCGCCAGATCGTTTTGCAGCATTTCCGGCACCGCGCGGCCGACGTTGAGCGGCTGGCGTTTGGATAAATCCGGCGTACCTTCCAGAAACAGAATGCGCTTGATCAAGGCGTCGGCGTGGTTTGTTTCGTCTTGCACCTCGTGGGCTATGCGCTCGTGTAATTTGCTATAGCCCCAGTTTTCATACATGCGGGAATGGATGAAATACTGGTCGATGGCGGTCAGTTCGCCGGCCAGCAAATCGTTTAAATGGGCGATGACTTGCTCGTTACCTTTCATGGCGTGCTCCTTTGATTCATATACTCTGCGTAAGAGGTACTATACCCGCGCAAACCGGCGCGCGCGAATGGAAATGTTGCTTCGTATCGGCATCCCCATTCGTGTAAGCGATGTTCAAACTCTCAATTCTAATGTCTGAAATGCCGCATGCCGGTCAACACCATGGCGATGTTATGTTCGTCGGCGGCGTCTATCACTTCCTGGTCGCGCATCGAGCCGCCGGGATGGATCACGGCGGTGATGCCGGCCGCCGCCGCTGCGTCGATGCCGTCGCGGAACGGGAAGAAGGCGTCGGAGGCCATTACCGAACCCGGCACTTCCAAACCTTCGTCGGCGGCCTTGATGCCGGCGATTTTGGCTGAATACACCCGGCTCATCTGGCCGGCGCCTATGCCTATGGTCTGGCCGTTCTTGCCGTAAACGATGGCGTTGGATTTAACGAATTTCGCCACTTTCCAGACGAACAGCAAATCGGCCAGTTCCTGTTCGGTCGGTGCGCGCTTGCTGACTACTTGCAAGTCCGACGCCGCGATGCGGCCGGTGTCTCTATCCTGCACCAGCAAACCGCCGCCGACGCGTTTGAAGTCCAATGCCGGAATCGGGGTCGTCGCCCAAAAGCCGGTTTCCAATACGCGGACGTTTTTCTTTTTCGCCAAGGCTGCTTTCGCACCTTCCGAGACTAGCGGGGCGATGATGACTTCGACAAATTGGCGTTCGGCGATTTCGCTGGCGGTTTGTTCGTCCAGTTCGCGGTTGAAGGCGATGATGCCGCCGAAGGCCGAGGTCGGGTCGGTGGCGTAGGCCAAGTTGTAAGCGTCGAAAATGTTGTCGGCAATCGCGACGCCACACGGGTTGGCGTGTTTGACGATCACGCAGGCCGGTTGGTCGTCGAAACTCTTGACGCATTCCAGCGCCGCGTCGGCATCGGCGATGTTGTTGTAAGACAATTCCTTGCCTTGCAGTTGTCTGGCGGCGGCGATGCTGCCGGCCGGCGGATTTTTCTCGCCGTAAAAAGCCGCGTTTTGATGCGGATTTTCGCCGTAGCGCATGCTTTGCAGGCGGTGAAACTGCAGGTTGAGGGTGTCGGGGAAATTGTCGGCGGCGACGACCTTGCTCAAATAGGCGGCGATCATGGTGTCGTAACGGGCGGTATGCTCGAAACTTTTCAAGGCCAGTTTGAAACGGGTATCGTGGCCGAGCGCGCCGGCATTGGCCCGCAGTTCGGCCAAAATGCCGGCATAGTCGGCCGGGTCGACCACAATCGCCACGTCGTTATGGTTTTTGGCTGCGCCGCGTATCATGCTGGGTCCGCCGATGTCGATGTTTTCGATGGCGGTTTCCAGGTCGCAATCTGGATTGGCCACGGTTTGTTCGAAGGGATACAGATTCACCACCACCATATCGATGGCCTGGATGCCGCTTGCCGCCATTACGGCATCGTCGATGCCGCGTCGGCCCAAAATGCCGCCATGCACTTTGGGATGCAGGGTTTTTACCCGGCCGTCCATCATTTCCGGAAAGCCGGTGTAATCGGATACTTCGGTAACGGCAATGTTTTGTTCGGCCAGCAACTTGGCGGTGCCGCCGGTGGAGAGTAATTCGATGCCCAGATTGTTCAGGGTCCGGCAAAATTCCAAAACGCCGGTTTTGTCGGAGACGCTGATCAGCGCCCGAGTGACTTTTTTATGGTTGCCCAAAGGGGTATTCATGCAATCCTCAAGAGAAGAAAAGGGAGAAGAAATCAGCCGATGCCGTAAAGTTCCAGCTTCTTACGCAGGGTGCTGCGGCTTAAACCCAGGATTTTGGCGGCTTTACTTTGATTGAAATCGGAATGTTTTAAGGCGGTTTCCAGCAGCGGTTTCTCGACTTCGGTCAAGACCAGTTGGTACAGGCCGGAAGAATCGTGGCCATTAAGGTGGGTGAAATAGTCTTCGACGGATTGGCGCACATGTTCGGATAGGGTTTGGCCGTTACCGTTGCTGATTTTGATTGATTCTGCTTCCATCTAGGCGACTCGGGGAGTAATGAAGGTAAACGAGGCGTTGACCAGTGCCAGTTGTTGCGCCGGTTCTTGGGCCTGATTGAGTATGGTTTTTTGTTCACTGGGCAAACCGCCGAGTTGGTCGAAGTACCAGCCGATATGTTTGCGTGCAATTCTAACACCACTGACTGCCCCGTAAAAACTGTATAAATTGTCCAAGTGTTGGTTGACGACGGTTTTGATCTCGGACAAGGAAAGCGGCGATACCGGGTTACCGGACAGCTTGCCGCTCAATTCTTGAAATATCCACGGCTTGCCTTGCGCGGCTCGGCCGACCATGATGGCGTCGGCGCCGGTATATGCCAGCACCTGGCGGGCTTTTTCGGCGCTGTCGATATCGCCGTTGGCTATGACGGGGATGTTAACGTATCGCTTGACCTGTCTGATGGTGTCGTATTCGGCCCGGCCGTTGAATTTGCAGGCCCGAGTGCGGCCGTGTATGGTCAAGGCCCGGATGCCGCAATTTTCGGCGATTTCGGCAATTTTCAGCGCATTGCGGTTGGCCAAGTCCCAGCCGGTGCGGATTTTCAGGGTGACCGGTACTTCAACCGCCTTGACGACCGCCGTTAATATGCGCTCGACCAGACTTTCGTCTTTCAATAAGGCCGAGCCGGCGGCCACCGAACAGACTTTTTTGGCCGGACAGCCCATGTTGATATCGATTATTTGCGCGCCCCTGTCCCGGTTCAGGCGGGCGGCATCCGCCATTTGGCGGGGTTCGGTGCCCAGAATTTGCACCGAACGCAGGCCGGATTCGCCGCTGTAATCGGTTTTTTGCAACGTGCGCGGATGGTGCTGCAAGCCGCTGTTGGAAATGACCATCTCGGAAACCGTCAAACCGGCGCCGAATTGGCTGCACAGACGCCGGAACGGATTGTCGGTGATGCCGGCCATCGGGGCCAGGATGATATTGTTGGGCAGCTGATGAGGGCCGATCTGCATGGATGCCGGGGCAGTCAAAAAGGCCCGGCATTCTACCTTAAAATGCCGGGGCCGGGTGGCTGACTTTTAGGAATATGCGTTGCGTAAAACCGGTCGGCCGCTACTATTTAAAAAACCTGTAATCCTTGCCGGAATGACGAACTTCCTTGAGTCTCGTAGGCTGGAATAAGCCGAAGGGCGTTTCAGGCGAGTGAAGGTCTGCCGGAAACGTTTCCGCATATTCCGGCTTACAAATCCTGGCTGGCCAGATACTCTTCGTAATTGCCTTGGAAATCGGTAATGCCGTTAGGGCTCAGTTCTATGATGCGGGTGGCCAGCGACGAGACGAATTCGCGGTCGTGGCTGACGAATATCAGCGTGCCGGGGTATTGCTCCAGGGCGCTGTTCAAGGATTCGATGGATTCCATGTCCAAATGGTTGGTGGGTTCGTCCAGCACCATGATGTTGTTTTTTTGCAGCATCAATTTACCGAACAGCATGCGGCCCTGTTCGCCGCCGGACAGCACTTTGACGGATTTGTTGATTTCGTCTTGCGAAAACAGCAAGCGGCCCAGTGTGCCGCGGATGGTTTGGTCGTCGTCCGATTCCTTGCGCCATTGGCCCATCCAGTTAATCAAGGACAACTCTTCGGCAAAATCGTCGGCGTGGTCCTGGGCGTAATAGCCGATGTCGGCGTTTTCCGACCATTTCACTTCGCCGCTGTCCGGGCTCAAATCGCCGACCAGGGTTTTTAGCAAGGTGGATTTGCCGATGCCGTTGGGGCCGATGACCGCCACCCGTTCGCCGACCGGAATCATCAGATTCAAGCCCTTGAATAAGGGTGCTTCGCCATAGCCCTTGCTCAAGTCGGTGACTTCCAGCGCCAGACGGTGCAGCTTTTTGGTTTGATCGAAGCGGATAAACGGATTGACCCGGCTGGATGGTTTGACCTCGTCCAGTTTGATTTTTTCCAGCTGGCGGGCCCGCGAAGTGGCTTGCTTGGCTTTGGAGGCGTTGGCGGAAAAACGGGCCACGAAGGTTTGCAGTTCTGCGATCTGGGCTTTTTTCTTGGCGTTGCCGGCCAGCAGGCTTTCGCGCACCTGGGTCACGGCGGTCATGTAATCGTCGTAATTGCCCGGATATACTCGCAATTCGCCATAATCCAGGTCGGCCATGTGGGTGCAGACGCTATTCAGAAAATGCCGGTCGTGCGAAATGATGATCATGGTGCTTTCGCGCTCGTTCAGCACGTTTTCCAACCAGCGGATAGTGTTGATGTCCAGGTTATTGGTGGGTTCGTCCAGCAGCATGATGTCCGGGTCGGCGAACAGGGCTTGCGCCAGCAGTACCCGCAATTTCCAGCCCGGCGCCACCGCGCTCATCGGGCCGCTGTGTTGTTCCTGCGGAATGTCCAGGCCCAGCAGCAATTCGCCGGCCCGCGACTCGGCGGTATAGCCGCCGAATTCGGCGAACACCGATTCCAGCTCGGCGGCGCGCATGTAATCTTCCTCGCTGGCTTCCAGATTGGCGTAAATCGCGTCGCGCTCCGACATGGCCGCCCACATTTCGGCGTGGCCCATCATTACCACGTCCAGTACCCGATAGTCTTCGTAGGCAAATTGGTCCTGGCGCAAGATGCCCAGACGCTCGTTGGGGGTGACGCTGACGTTGCCGGCGGAAGGCTCCAAATCGCCGCTGAGGATTTTCATCAGCGTGGATTTACCGCAGCCGTTGGCGCCGATCAAGCCGTAGCGGTTGCCGTTGCCGAATTTGACGGAGATGTTTTCAAACAGGGGCTTGGCCCCGAATTGCATGGTGATGTTGGCGGTAGAAATCAAGAGTGTGTCCGAGAGTAGTCTGGCGCGGCGCGCAAAGCGGTCGAGAAAAATTCGCTAGTGCGCCGCATTAAAAAAGCGCTGCATTTTATCAGAGATTGGCCGGCTTATTTGATATAGAAGCATTGCGGCGGCCGCGTTGTTTGCAAGGCGCGCCGACGTCGGGCTTCAATCCCGGCCCGACAAAAATACCGGTGCGCCGTGCCGGGATCGATGCCCGATTTCGATACGGCCTTGGCCGAAGCATTGCGGCGGAAACCGTGGCGCGGTCTGGACAGTGCGGAATGATTATGCAATGGTGTCGATTTTTTTGCTTTCTCCAAGACCCAATATGCAAGTTTTTACCGATATCGGCGGCCTCATCATAGACATGGACGGGGTGCTTTGGCATGGCGATCAGGCCTTACCGGGCTTGGAAGCATTTTTCGCTACCTTGCGGGAATTGCAGCTGCCGTTTGTGTTGGCAACCAATAATGCCAGTATTACCGCCGAGCAGTATGTCGGCAAGTTGTCGGCGATGCGGGTTGAAATCGGCCGGCGTGAAATCCTGACCTCTGGCATGGCCACAGCCTTGTATTTGTCCGAGCGTTACCCGGCATCGCACACCCGGGTTTATGCGATCGGCGGCGCCGGGCTAAGGCAACCCTTGCGGGACAAGGGCTTTGTGTTGCTGGAGGAGCACGACCCCGGGCCGGCCGATTTGGTGGTCAGCGGACTGGATAAAACCTTGAACTGGGATAAATTATGCAACGCGGCCCTGCATATTCAGGCGGGTGCCGGGTTTTACGGCAGCAATGGCGACGTCACGCTGCCCAGCGAGCGCGGTTTTTTGCCCGGCAATGGGGCGACCTTGGCGGCATTGACCGCGGCGACCGGCGTGATGCCGATTACCATCGGCAAGCCGGCCCCCATCATCTATCAACAGGCCTTGGCCTTATTGGGACAGGCGCCCGAACGGGTGATTGCGATTGGCGACAGGTTGGATACCGATATTTTGGGTGCGGTACGGACAGGTATCCGTAGCGTGCTAGTATTGTCGGGAATTTCTCGCGAAGAAGATATCCCTCGGCTTGATTATGCCCCGACCTGGGTGATGCGGGATATTCGGGAACTGACCGAGGCCTTGCGCCGATAACCACAGGAGAGACGGATGAAAAAATTTATCGATAGTCCCGGCACTTTATTGGATACCAGTCTACAGGGCTTCGCCAAGGCGCATGCCGATATCGTGGAAGTGCGCACCCAGCCGAATTTCGTGTTGAGAAAACAGCGCAAGACAGGCAAGGTGGCCTTGATTTCCGGAGGCGGCTCGGGGCACGAACCCCTGCACGCCGGATTTGTCGGTTACGGCATGCTGGACGCGGCCTGTCCGGGGCAGGTTTTCACTTCGCCGACGCCGGATCAGATGCTGGAGGCCGCCGCCGCGGTCGACGGCGGCGCGGGGGTATTGTTTATCGTCAAAAATTACGCCGGCGACGTAATGAATTTTGAAATGGCGGCGGAAATGCTGGACGGCCCCAGTGCCACGGTATTGGTGGATGACGATGTTTCGCTGCCCAAGGATCATCCGATAGGTCGGCGTGGGGTGGCAGGTACCACGATAGTGGAAAAAATCCTCGGCGCCGCCGCTGAACAGGGTTACGACCTGGCAGCCTGCAAGGCTTTGGGAGAGCGGGTGGTGCGCGCTACCGCTTCCATGGGGGTGGCCTTGACCAGTTGTACCGTGCCGGCATTGGGGCATCCGACTTTCGAGCTTGGCGCCGATGAAATCGAGATCGGCGTGGGCATACACGGCGAACGCGGCCGGGAAACCGGCAAGCTGCTTTCGGCCAGCGAGATTGTCGGCCGGATAGCCGGGCATATTCAGCAGGAGTTGAATCCGCCATCCGGACAAGCGGTGTTGCTGCATGTCAACGGATTCGGCGCCACCCCGTTGCTGGAATTGCACTTGGTCTACGAATTGGCATGGCAATATTGGCGGGAACGCGGTTTAAATATTCAACGCTCGTTGGTGGGTAATTTCACCACGTCGCTGGATATGGCCGGATGCTCTTTAACCTTGAGCTTGCTGGATGATGAAATGCTGGGCTTGTGGGATGCTCCGGTCAATACCGCAGCCTTGCGCTGGGGCTGTTAGGCGGGAACGCAGTCAGGCCGCCTGTCGTATGTGCCGGGCGATGGCCGCTATCATCAATTGGGCTGTTTTGGCGCCGGCATCGATATGACCCTTGCTGCGCTCGCCTAAAAACGATGCGCGGCCCTTGGTTGCCAGCATGTCGCGGGTGCTTTCCACGCCGGCGTCCGCCGCGGCGCAAACCTGATCCAAAATGGCGTTTAAGTCCTTGCCCGAGCTTGCGGCCCGCGCCAAGGTTTCCGCCGCCGGCACCCAAACATCCAGCATGGTTTTTTCGCCCACGTCCGCCTTGCCGCGTTGCTTGACGGCCGCAACAGCCGCTTGCAGCGCTTCGGCAAAAGTCCGCATGTCGGTCGGCTTGTCCTTGCCGTGCTTGGATAAGCCGATGAACAAGGTGGCATATAAGGAGCCCGATGCACCGCCGATGGCGGCCATAACCGTCATGCCGATTTTCTGCCAGGCCGCCGGCCAATCCAGAGCGGCTATTTCCGCGGCGTGACTTTGCAAGGCTTCCAGGCCGCGTTGTAAATTGAATAGATGATCGCCATCGCCTATGGCTTGGTCCAATTCGGTAATCTCATCCGCATGCTGGTTTATAGCGGCGGAGATGGCATTGATGAATTCGGGTATTTGGGCGGGTGTAAGCGGCATGCGGACTCCGGCGCGTAGGGTTGAATCTCGCCTAGAGCATAGCGCTTGCCCATGCGGCTGTCCAGGCCGACTGCGTCAACTTGCCGCATGCCGTTGGCGGCATTTAGGCTAAATCCGCCCATGCCGGGCCGGCAAATCAGTTAAAATTCGGCGGGCAGTAACCCTACTCCAATAACCCGTAAGCAAATGGAATCGAGATGTACATGACAAGTAAAAAGACTATTCTGAGAAATCTAGGCATTGCTGTATTGAGTACCGGGCTGGTGGCCTGCGACGGCGCCGACGAGCGTAAAGCCAAATACATGGAAGAAGGCAGCCAACTATACCAAGCCGGCGATTATGAAAAAGCTCAGCTGGCTTACAAAAACGTGTTGCAGATCGACCCCAAAAATTGGGAAAGCCGTTTTCAAATGGCCGAAACCCTCAGTAAGCAAGGCAAAATAGAAAATGCCTTCAAGGAATACAACACGGTAGTGGCCAATGACGAAAATCACGTAATGGCGCGGGTGAGGGTGGGGCAGTTGTTATTGTTGAATCGGGCCATCGACGACGCTGAAAAAATGGCCAACGAAGCCTTGGCCAAGGAACCGGACAATGTCGAAGCCCTGGTACTGCATGCCGGCATACAAATGGCCAAAAATAATAGCGATGCGGCGATTGCGGCAGTCGATAAGGCTCTGCAAAAAAATCCCGACGACGCTTCGGCAATCTTGATGTCCGCTTCCATCAAGGTCAAAAATAATCAAGTAGACGATGCCGTTACGCAATTGAAACAAGCGATCGAGAAAAAATCCGATAGCGTGCCGCTACGCACCATGCTGGTGGGTATTTACGCCCGCACCAAACAATTGCCGGAAGCCGAGTCCTTGCTGGAATCCATCGTCAAAATTCAGCCGGAAGAGGTTCAGCACTACAAAAATCTGGCTTTGTTTCAGGCGGGCACCAATCAACCGGATAAGGCGGAAGCCACCTTGCGCGCCGCCATCCAAAAGCTGCCCGACAACGACAGCGCCAAGACCAATCTGATCGATTTTCTGGTTGAAAAGCGCGGCATGGAAGTGGCGATTGCCGAACTGCTGCCCTTGGTCGAGCAAAAACCCGCCGATTATGTGCTGAAATTTAAATTGGCCTCGTTGCAATTGGCCAGCAAACAAGCGGATAAAGCGGAAGAAACACTGAAAAACATCATAGCAAGCGACAAGCTAGGCCCCAACGGCATATCCGCGCGCGATAAACTGGCCGCTCTTTACGCCGCCACCAAGCGTGTCGACGAAGCCAAGGCGCTAAACAAGGAAGTGTTGGAAGCCAATCCCAGAGACGGCGAAGCATTGACCTTGCGCGGTCAGTTTGCCCTGGCCGAAAACAAAATCGACGACGCGATCGGCGATTTTCGCTCGGTGCTGGTCGATCAGCCCAATAACGTCAACGTGTTAAAACTGCTGGCGGCAGCGCATCTGCGAAACAAGGAACCCGAACTGGCCAAGGATAATATGGAAAAAGTGGTGGCGCTGGCGCCGGCCGACGAAACAGCCCGCCTGGATCTGGCCAGTCTGCATTTGCAGGGTGGTAAGGAAGAACTGGCCAGACAGCAAATCGCCGAGCTGTTGAAAGTCAATCCCAAAAGCCATAAAGGCTTGGAAAGTCTGTTCAAGCTGGAAGTCGCCAAAAAGCAATGGGATAAGGCTCAACAGGTTGCCAAGCAGGTTCAGGAAACCTTTCCGGAAGACGCGGCCGGTTTTTATATGTCCGCGTTGGGTTATCAGGCCGAAGGCAAGCTGGATTCGGCCATCGATGCCTTTAAACGGGCCTTGGCCATCAAACCGGATGCCATAGAACCCTTGACGGAGCTGGTCAAAACCTACATGGCGCAAAAACAGCCGGCCAAAGCGCTTGCCGAGTTGCAGCAAGTGGTTAAAACCCATGCCGATCACTTCGTCGCCTACAATCTGTTGGGCGGAATATATCTTAGCGAGCAAAAATTCGCCGATGCCAAAACCGCTTTCAACAAGGCCATGCAAATCAAGCCGGAGTGGTTCAGCCCCTACCGGAATCTGGCACTGTCCGAACTGATGCAAAAAAACAAAGACGAGGCCATTAAAATCTATATCAAGGGTATCGAGCAATCCAAGGGTGCCATGGAACTGGTGGAGGATTTGGCCCGGCTGTATCACGCCGGCGGCGAACACGACAAGGCCCTGGCAATATATGAAGAGTCTTACAAGCGCTATCCGCAATCCGCGCTGGCGGTCAACAATCTGGCCAGCTATTTGTCCGATTACGCCGATAGTCCGGAAAATCTGGAGCGGGCGGCGCAAATGGCCGAGCCCTTGGCCAAATCCAATAACGCTAACTTTCTGGACACGGTAGGATGGATTGCTTATAAGCAAAACAAGCTGGAACTGGCGGCGGAGTTTTTATCCAAGGCCTTGCAAGCGGCGCCCGATGCGGCAATTACCAATTTCCATATCGGCATGCTGTATTTCAAACAAAACGACAAACTTAAAGCCGAGCAACATTTGCAAAAAGCCCTGGATTCCAATACCAAATTCGATGGTATAGAACAGGCGAAAAAGACGCTGGAAACCCTGAAACAGGGCGGTTGATATTC
>NZ_JANIBJ010000026.1 GCF_024505185.1 Methylomonas subterranea | reverse complement strand
GCGATTCGCAAGGCCATCATCGCGACTGTGCGTCGCTCCTACGAGATTGACTTTCATTTGCCGGGGCGATGCACCTGTTTCATGAGCGTTACTCTGAAAGTAAAATATTGGGAAGGGTGCTTTTGTTTGTCGGACAGGCGTGGCGGCAAGGATGCCGCCGGCTAGCCTAAACGAACGTATTCTCTCCTGTCCGGCAAGCAACCGCTTAAGCGGCAAATTATGCCGACTGGCTTTCAAGCAACTGCCGGTAGTGCCGTTTCAAAACAGAATCCTGCGGCATTTCAACCGTTGGAGTCGACGAACCGCTCCGGTCAAGCTCGATTGATTCAGGCTGTTTAGTTTCTTCCGCAAGCGCTTGTTGGATTGGCGCGCATGCCGCGGCCCGCATGCTTTCAAAATGACGACGCAATACCGAATCGCTTGGATAGGGATTGGTAATGGCTGCCCGCTCCGCGGCGCGTTGCGCCAGATAATGCCTTTTAAGCACGGAATCTTCCGGTATTTGAGTGCCGGCGACACTTGCACCGGCTGTTTCCACTGTTTCCACTGTTTCCACTGTTTCCACTGTTTCCACTGTTTCCACTGTTTCCACTGTTTCCACTGTTTCCACTGTTTCCACTGTTTCCACTGCAACAGATTCACTGTTGTCCGCAACAGTCTGAACCTCGGCCAGTTCAATGACTGGTTCAGCTGCTTTTACGGCCTCGGCCTGTGTGTCCTCGGAGCGCTCTTGCGCTCGTTTTACCAGTGGCACACCTCGATTCGGAAAAACTTCAATATTGCGCGGAATTTCAGGGTTTAAATATTTTGTTTTTACCCAAAAATAAACCGCTCCGATCACAGCCAACCCAACTACCAGTTCAAACAGAATATCCATGCACTTCCCCCTTTCGGTTAATTGTTAATAAACAAGATCGAGTAATCTTGCAATTTTTTAGGCTGTCAACACTTTCAAAACACCAGCGTTAACAAGCTGTTATTTCCATATACTTAACAAACCATCTCTTTTATCAGGCATTGTTAATACAAAAAAACAAGCCTATATTGTAAACCTCTTCATTTGATGAGTTGTAAAAATGAATAGTCTATCCAAACACTTATTGACGGGCCTGCTATTCGCCGCCGGAATATATGGGGTCATAAACGGCGAATTTATTATTTCGTCCGCCCTGTTTGCCATTACGACCTATACCAGCAGCATTAATAAAGACCCGAAAGACTGATCGGTTCCGTACCGGTACAGTGCTCGTATTCGCAGCCGATGGGTAATGAGTCCGGCGGCTAAGCCGGCCTGAAGACCAAGCGAACCGGGATCAATAACGTCCTGAAATTCGAATGGCGCGGAACCGTATCCCCCCTCTATCATAAAAATAAGGGGGTAACTTTCTTAGCGCGCCCTATTTGCTGATCATGGCGACTTGACCTCGCCTGTCGCCAACCGGTCGCGCGCGAAATCTCGCCATAAAATCCGTCAGTCCCGCGTCTCGCCCCAATCCAGCGGGCAACTGCACATCACATGGCGGTCGCCATAGACGTTATCGATGCGTCCGACCGGCGGCCAATACTTATCGTCGTGCTGTTCGCTATCCGGAAAAAAGGCCTTTTGCTTGGAATACGGCAGGCGCCATTCTTCCAATAATAGACGATGGCTATGCGGAGCATTGCGCAGCACGTTGCTGTCCGGATCGGCCAGACCGAGCGCTATTTCCCGGATCTCTTGCCGAATGGCGATCATGGCCGCGCAGAAACGGTCGATTTCGGTTTTATTCTCGCTTTCGGTCGGCTCTATCATCAAGGTATCCGGCACCGGAAACGCCACGGTCGGCGCGTGAAAACCGTAATCTATCAAGCGCTTGGCGATGTCTTCCACCGTGATGCCGGCGGTTTTCTTGAATTCACGGCAATCGATAATGCATTCGTGCGCGATCCAGCCGTTGGCATCGGTGTAGAGAATCGGATAATGCGGAGCCAGATTCCGGGCTATGTAGTTGGCATTCAGAATCGCGGCCAGCGTGGCACGTTTTAAGCCGCTGGCTCCCATCATGGCGATATAGGCCCAGGAAATAGTCAGGATGCTGGCCGAGCCCCAGGGCGCGGCGGAGACGGTGCCGACCGTGCCGTGTTCGCCCTTGGCCGGATTGACGCCGTCCACCACCGGATGGTCCGGCAGAAAAGCCGCCAAGTGCGAACGTACCCCGATGGGACCGACACCGGGCCCGCCGCCGCCGTGCGGAATACAAAAGGTTTTGTGCAGATTCAAATGCATCACGTCGGCGCCGATCCGGCCCGGCCGGCTCAAGCCAACCAGGGCGTTAAAGTTGGCGCCGTCCAGATATACCTGACCGCCGTGTTGATGAACCAGATCGCAAATTTCGCAAAACGCCTGTTCATATACGCCGTGCGTGGACGGATAGGTAATCATCAAGGCCGCCAGAGTATCGTGATATTTGGCCAGCTTGTCGCGCAAATCATCGATACTGACATTGCCGTTGGCGTCGCAAGCCACCACTACCACTTGCAAGCCAGCCAGTACCGCGCTGGCCGGATTGGTGCCGTGCGCCGAAGCGGGAATCAGGCAGATATCGCGCCTGCCCTGTCCGTTGACTTGGTGGAATTTGCGTATCACCAGCAAACCGGTGTATTCGCCTTGCGAACCGGCGTTGGGCTGCAGCGAAAAGGCGTCGAAACCGGTCAAATCGCACAGCATGTCTTCCAGTTCGGCGAACAGTTGCTGGTAACCCTGCGCCTGATGCAAGGGCGCGAAAGGATGCATGGCGGCGAATTCGTAAAACGATATGGCCTGCATTTCGGTGGCCGCATTCAGCTTCATGGTACAGGACCCCAACGGAATCATGGCCCTATCCAACGCGATGTCGCGTCTGGCCAGCTTGCGCATGTAACGCATCATCTCGGTTTCGGAATGATAGCGGCTGAACACCGGATTTTGCAGAATGGCATCCTGGCGCAGCAAGCCATCCGGTATGCATTCATCAAGAATTTTATCCAGGGCATTGATGTCCGGCATCTCGCGGCCGGGCGCCGAAAATACCTGCCATACGGCGCGGAGATCGTTACGGGTGGTGGTTTCGTCCAGCGAAATACCCAGATGATCGGCATCGATGACCCTAAGGTTGATACCGGCTTCCTCCGCCCGCGCGGCCAGCCGTTTTGCCCTATTCGGCACGCGCACCAACAGGGTATCGAAATATATTTGGTTGACGACTTCGTGACCGTAATGCGCGATGCCGGCCGCCAAAATTTGCGCATATCGGTGCACCCGGCCGGCAATCATGCGTAAGCCGTCGGCCCCGTGATAAACCGCGTAAAATCCGGCAATCACCGCCAACAACACTTGCGACGTGCAGATATTGCTGGTGGCCTTGTCTCGGCGAATATGTTGTTCGCGGGTTTGCAGGGCCATGCGCAGGGCAATCTGGCCGTGACTGTCCCTGGAAACCCCTATGATACGCCCCGGCACCGAGCGCTTGAATTCGTCCCGGGTAGCGAAAAATGCCGCGTGCGGACCGCCGTAGCCCATGGGCACCCCGAAACGCTGAGCATTGCCGACCACGATATCCGCGCCAAAGTGGGCCGGCGGCCGCAGCAACACCAGACTCAACAAATCGGCGGCAACCGTTACCAGCGCCTGCTTGCGATGCGCGACGGCGATGATATCGGTGGGATCGCGAATCTCGCCACGCGACCCCGGATATTGCAGAATCAGGGCGAAAAATTCATGCCGGTCCAAATCGGCCAGGGGATCGACCGGTATTACCTTGTATCCCAACGAAGCGGCGCGGGTTTGCACCACGGCAATGGTCTGCGGATGGCAATCCCTGTCTATCAACACCACGTTGGCGGTGCTTTTGGCAATTCGCCGCGACATGGTCATCGCTTCCGCCGCCGCGGTGGCTTCGTCCAGCAGCGACGCATTGGCCAACTCCATACCGGTCAGATCGATGACCGCTTGCTGAAAATTCAACAAGGCTTCCAGCCTGCCCTGGCTGACTTCGGCCTGATACGGGGTATACGCGGTATACCAACCCGGATTTTCCAACACGTTACGCTTGATCACGGCCGGCATGATGGTGTCGTAAAAACCCATGCCTATCATCGACACCAACACCTTGTTGCGCTCGCGCATCTTGCGCAAATACTTGATCACGGCTCGTTCGCTGATGGTTTCGGTCAGTTTCAGTACATCGTGATTCAGAATATTGGCCGGGACTATGGTTTCCACCAAGTCTTCCAGTTGTTTCAATCCCAATTCGGCCAGCATATCCTCGGTTTGCCGACGGTCGGGGCCGATGTGACGCGGAACAAAGCTGCCGCGCATTTCCAGTTGTTCAAGACGGGGGCGTTTCGCTGACATGGTTTTTTACCGGTGATATTGGTGAGGAACAAAGGGTAAGCGGCAAACGGTAACGGCAATTTGCCGGTCGCGCGCGCTGGCCAACAAAGGCGTGCCGACGGCGGCATGAGCCGACTGGATCAGCGCCATCGCCACCGGCCTCCGCAGGGATGGCGCATAACCGCCGCTGGTGACCGTGCCAACCGGCCGACCCGCCGCATCGCTGATCGTGCTGCCGTCCCGCACCGGAATTCGGCCTTCCACCAACAGGCCGACCCGCTGCATCGGCAGCCCTGGCGCCAGTTCGGCCAGTATCTTTTCCGCGCCGGGGAAGTCGGTGTGGCCTTTTTTAAACAGCCATTTCAGGCCGGCCCGCAGCGGCGAAATGTTCTCGCTTAATTCATGGCCGTACAGACACAAGCCGGCCTCCAGCCGCAAGCTGTCCCGCGCGCCCAAACCGATCGGTTCGACGGCGGTTTCGGCCAGCAATAAACGGGCAACGGCTTCGACATTTTCGTTCCGGACGGAAATTTCGAAGCCGTCTTCGCCGGTATAGCCGCCGCGGCCGATCCAGCATTCGACACCGTCAATATGTGTCCGGCAGGTTTGCATGAAGCGCAAGCCGGCGGCATCCGCGCTGAACCGCCGCATGACTTCGGCGGCCATCGGCCCTTGCAAGGCCAGCAACGCCAACTCCGGACAAGTCTGCAACACGCAGTCATCCGGCAGTTGCCGCTTAAGATAAGCAAAATCCTTGTCCTTGCAAGCGGCATTGACAATCAGGTTAAGGCCCTGCTCCACGCGAATGACCATGATATCGTCCACCACCCCGCCGTCCGGATGGGTCAATACGGTATATTTCTGCGCGCCCTGCGCCAAATCGACGATGCCGCCGGGCGTGAGCGATTCCAGGGCTTGAGCGGCCCCTACGCCCAAAATCCGGCATTGGCCCATGTGGGAAATATCGAATAAGCCGGCCCGGGAGCGGCAATGCAGGTGTTCGCGTATGATGCCGCCGGCATATTGCAGCGGCATGGCATAACCGGCAAAGGCGGTCATTTTGGCGCCCAGTTCGCGGTGCAGCTCGAACAGCGGCGTTTGTTTCAAATCCGACATGCTTTCCTCCTTCGTTATGGCGCAATCGCCTATCGACTACTCGTTTAGCAATGAAAACTCATCCCGGCTTTGTTCCGTCGCCGGCGATTTTTGCCGCCGCAGCAGTTCGGAAAACTCGTCGGCCGGGACCGGCCTGGAAAACAGATAGCCCTGCCCGTAATCACAACCGGCACCCACCAACAGATCGTACTGTTCGCCCGTTTCGATACCCTCGGCGATCACCTTGATACCCAACTTGTGCGCCATGACGATAATGGCCTCGCATAAGGCCATGTCGCTGGAATCGATTGTTAAATGACTGACGAAGGAGCGGTCTATTTTCAGGTAATCGATGGGAAATTTTTTCAGATAAGCCAGCGACGAATAACCGGTGCCGAAATCGTCCAGCGCCACCTGAATTCCGCCTTCCCGGAATACCCGTAAATGTTCGCCCACCGTATGGGTGGCGTCCAGCAACAAACCTTCGGTAATCTCGGCCACTATGCTATCCCCAGGCAGGCCCAATTGCTCCAGAAGCTGTAACCAGTGTGCCCGCGCGTAACTGGTTTTGCTGAACTGCACCGGCGATTTGTTGACGCTGACCTGAAACAGCGGATCGAATTGTTGCCGCCAGATACCGACTTGACTGGCCGCGCGGCGGAACACCCAATCGCCCATGCCGACGATCATGCCGGTTTCCTCCGCCAACGGCACGAACTGGCCCGGACTGACCATGCCCAGCGCGGGGTGATGCCAACGCAACAGCGCTTCGGCCTTGCAAATTTTTTGCGTCGCCAATTCCACGATAGGTTGGTAATACACCATCAATTGTTGCTTATCCAGCGCGCCATGCAGTTCATTCAACAGTCGCATGCGGTTTTGCGCGGCTTTCTGCATATCGCCGGTAAAAAAGCTGAAGCAATCCCGCCCCTGCTTTTTCGCTTCGTACATGGCCTGATCGGCGTTTTTCAACAGTTCCTCGCTTTTTTTGCCGTCATCGGGATACATCGCAATGCCGATACTGGCGGATAGATAGACGGTGTCATTGGCAAGCTGGAAGGGGTCGGATAAACAGGCCAGAATCTGCCGCGCCAGCGGTTCCACGCTGTCCCTATCCTCCAGGCCTCCGGCGATCACGGTAAATTCATCACCACCCAAGCGGGCCAAGGTCAAGCCCGGCGCCATGACGGCCCGCAAGCGCTGACCGGCTTCCCGCAACAGGATATCGCCCATGAAATGTCCCAGTGTGTCGTTGACATCCTTAAACCGGTCTATGTCTATGAATAACAGTGCCATGCGCCGACCGACCTTGCGGGCTTTCACCATTTCCTGCGCCAAGGTATCCAGAAACAGGGTCCGATTGGGTAACTCGGTCAAGGGATCCAGATGCGCCTGCCGCCAAATCACCCGCATAGTTTCCACCCGCTCGGTAATATCTTGCAAAATCATCACTTGATGCCCCGCCAGATCGTCGCCTAACAGACTGACGTTGAGCAATACCGTGCGTTTCGTACCGTTCTTGCAAATCACATCCAGTTCCAGGGGTAGAAAAACCTCGCCGGCCGCTGCTGCCTGCCGCACATGCCGCCGCCAACTTTCAATACCTGCCTGTCGATATTCCGGCTCGGGAAGGGCCTTGTTCCACCACTCCCGCAAGTCGCCCAAGTCGGCTTCGGTGTAGCCGAAAGTGGCGATAAAGGCTTTGTTCAAATAACGGATGCATTGGCCTTGATCGTAAAGCAGATAAGCCACCGGCGACTGGTCGATAATGGCGTGAAACTTTGCCTCGCTGGCTTTCAAGGCTTGAGAGCTTTGGTAGAGGCGTTGATACGGCAGTTCGACGCTGGTCATGAATACCGCTCTATAGACCAAACCATACGCAACGATTTTGTAAATATGGCCGAGCAAGTTAAAGATATCGGTAACATCGGCATACAAAGTAAAAAACACTTCACTCATGGCCATGGTGGCGGCCGCCCCGAACAAAACTACTTCATCGTAAATTTGCCGTGTCCCGGCCTTGCGAAAGAAGCGCAAAGCCAGCAAGGCGTAGGCCGACGACAACAAATATTCGCTGGTTTTCTTAAACCCGGTCAGGCCTTGTCCGCTGATAAAAGTGCGCGGTATCCAGTGGGGACAGCTCAACACAATCCAGCATACCGCGCCGACCGCCAGCAAAGTCCCGGCAAGAATCCGCCAACGGCTAGCGGGGTTAGTTAAGTCCCGCCGCGGCAAAAACGCTACGCCAAACATGGCAAAAATGGCCATCACTCTGGCCGCCAACCAAAAGTTGATGGCTTTCTCCGGACTGCTTGCTGTAACCCAGTCCGGCATGCCGGCGTAAGACAAGGTGTGCAGCAAATCCAGCAACGCCACGCCCAAAAATCCGCAGGCCAGCAACATCATGTTGCAGGAGCCTTCCTTTTGGTAGACCACCCAGCCGGTGGCGAACACCAAGGCCGAAACCACTATGGCCAACACTTCCACCACGGTATGCAATGGAGCGTAATTTGCCATGCCTTGCAAGGCATAAAGCGGCGGCGACCATATGCTTGCCAGCTGGATAGCCAGCAATAAAACCAGCAACCGCAATATCGGGGTTACGGCCAGCGCTTTATTCGGCAAGCTATCGGACATGGCGGTTCAGCTTTCGGCCTGATTCGCTCGGGCGGCCAGGCCTTCCGCGTTGGCAGGGCGGCTTTGCGGACCCGCTTCTCCAAGCAGTTGTCTGATCCGCAGGATGCTGTCGGCATCCAGTTCCGCCGTGCGGCAATGTTGCCGGCAAAGCGCGCCGCGAAAACCCAGATAATCGGCCGCCAGCGGTAGCAATAGCTGAATATCGCTTTGCTTGAGCGAACCCGCCAGGCCCGTCAACATGCCGGCCGCCCGGGCACTGCCGGTAAAACGGGCCAATTCGCTCGGCGCCAGCAATTGCGTCAAGGACCCCAGCGATTTATCCATGGTATCCAGCATGACACCGGCAAATCCGGCGCCCCGTAAGGCCTCGATCGTCGTCAGATCGGGCTTGGTATCGGCAAACAGCACCGCGATCAAACGATGCCGCCCGGCTATCGGAGCCAGCCGGTCCATGCAGGCCCGCCAATCGCCGCCGGGGAAAAAACCGATCTTGACATAATCCACACCGGTGCCGGCCATGGCCCGCGCGGCGGCGGCCAATAAATCCGCCTGCATCGGCAAATCACCCACCGTGGCGCTGATGACGCTGTGCTTACCCAAACGGGCGACCACCTCGGCCACCTCGGCCACCGGCAAGGCCCCCAGCGCGCCTTGGGCGGGTTGTTTCAGATCGATGATGTCGACCTCGCAAGCGCGCATCAACAGCGCCTCACTCAAGCTGTTTGCACTGGCCAACATTCCGCTCATGGCGCCACCCTTGCCTGTTTGTGCTCTTCGATGGCGTTCAACAACCAGCTCCAGGCCTCGAGTTCGCGCTCGCCGGCACATTTTTCCAGCGCTATCGCCAGATAATCCAGTTCGCCTTGAATTTTTTCCCACGGCAGCCTGTCCAGACGGCTGAACAATATCGCCGCTTCCAATACCGCGAATTGCGCCCGGTTAAAGCCCTGAAACGGCCTATGCATGGCGCTGTGCACGGCCTTGCAAACCAACCTGGGACGCACGGGATCGTCTTCCCGTCGCAGCAAACCGAGTTCGACATGGGCCAAGGCGTTGGTCAGATAAAAACCCTCGATGTGTTCGCAGGCCCGTAGCGGCCAATCCCGCCGTCCGGTCAGGCAACCGGCAAATATCCGCACATCGTCGCAATGGCTGAGGACGGCATGTCCGGTTTCCAGAATATTGTCCAAGGTTCTGGAAGGTTTGAATGGCAGAATAACAAAGCTGTCGTTTTCGATGTGCACCCCCATCGGGGCGATATGGACGCTACCGGATGCACTTATGCTGGTGACTATGGTTTCTTGTATCATCTAAAAGCGGTAAACTCGGAAATATTATCTTTTTTCATAAACCGGCAGAATACCATTACATGCACTCCGTCAACATCCATGATTTGGCTATTTTGCTGATCGAACCCTCCAACACCCAGTTGAAAGTCATACTGCAACATTTGCGGGACGAGGGTGTCGCCAATATAGAAGGCGCGGTCAGCGGCAAGGATGCCATCGATAGCCTGCAACACCACAGGCCGGACTTGATCATCAGCAGCCTCTACCTGCCCGACATGACCGCCATCGAATTGATCGAACTGATCAAACACGATGAGGCCTTAAGCCACATTCCCTTTATGCTGATTTCCAGCGAATCCAGTTTTCAGATTCTGGACGCCATTCGCCAAGCCGGTGTCGTGGCCATATTGCCCAAGCCATTCGCTCGTCGGGATTTAAAAAACGCCCTGCGGTCGACCATTGAGTTCATCGACCCGCAAGAAATCGATCTGCAACATTACGACATCCGCAATGTCAGGGTATTGGTGGTCGACGACAGCAATCTGGCCAGAAAGCATATTTGCCGGGTTTTGAACAACATGGGTATTCAGCAGATTACCCAGGCGGAAGACGGACGTCAGGGTGCCGAGATATTCGCCGGAAACCAGGATGCGTTCGACTTGATCATCACGGACTTCAACATGCCGGTCATGGATGGACAGGCCATGATTGAATATATTCGCCGCGAGCTGGGCAATGCGGTCATTCCAATCCTGATGGTGACCAGCGAGGATAATGAAACCCGCTTGAGCAACGTTTACAAGGCCGGCGTGTCCGGAATATGCGACAAACCGTTCGACCCGCAAACCGTGAAGGAAATGCTGTTTCGGGTACTGGAAGCGGATTAGCGCGGGCAAAAAAAGCCCGATTGCCCGCGGAGCGGACATATCGGGCTCCGAACTGACGCGCCGATTCGAAAAAACCGGCTAAACCGCCTTAAGCTACAAGGTTTTTGCGTCTGGATACCAGCACGCCAGCCAAGGCCGAACCGAACAACCATACAGCGCCGGGAAGCGGAACTTCGGCGGGCGGACCGGAAAGTTGAACGGTATTCAGAGAAAACGCCAACTGACCCAGCCGGATACTGGCAAAATTGAAGCCGTTTGCAAACACCCCAGCAAACAATGTGTTGTCAACTCTTGTCGCCACCGACGCCACGGAGTTCAAAGCCACGTTGTATTCAGCACTCCAAAGCGACGCTTCGGCCCCAGGATTGAAGAATTCGCTGGGCGACAATGCGGTGCTCAAGGGTTGACTTGGCGAAATGGATTGCGCGTCGTCGTTCACGTAAAATGCCCCGGTCACCTTTACCCCAGTTGTATTCGCGCTGTCCTCGATACGCAGATAATCGCCCTGCTCCTTAAATGCCAGCCCTGTCAGGGCATAACCTGATTTGGCATAAATATTCACCAGTGGAATGGAGAAACTGGATGAATCCAGTCCAACGCTGGCGTTTTGCTCGGCCAAAATACCCGCCGGGAAAAAACTCAAGGTATCTCCGGATATTGAATAACCGGCGATACTGTCATCGAACGAAAAGCTGACGGTAGCCCCCTGCACGGAAATCAATGCCGCGTTAGCACCGGCGGAAACCAAGGCGAGACCCGCCGCGGCCACCACCGAATTAAAAATTTTCATAAAACATCTCCTAAAATTTAGACATACAAACAAACACGCCAAATATGTCAACCCCGTCCATAAAACGACATACTCCCATAAACCGCGCCCGCACCAGGCGCGAGAATCGAGCCCCCCCAACCCGAACCAACCTAAAGCAACTCCAACGCGAATCTGCTTGAAACCATCCAGTCGTCGAGCAATCCGCGTTGTTTACCGAAAGCCGAATCGCGAATACCCGCGACCCGGCCGCCAATGATAGACTCCATCGTTCACCCATTGAGGGAAGGTTTGACCTAGGCCTCGTTAATGGGTAAAACACGCCATTAAATCCCTTAGGGTCTATTCTAAGGCACTTTCCACTATTAATGTATTACAAAAATATTAAGGTTTAGTGAGATTTAGGTTAAGAACCGACTTACTGCCCGCCCCACCCTTTTCGGACCCCGAGTGCGGCGAGCCCGCTATAAGCCGACAAACCCCAGCAAGTCCCTCAACTCAGCCGCCTCCAACTCGTAAAAGGAGTGCGCCCTGACTTTTTCCGGCAACGTTACGTCGCCATAACGTACCCGGATCAGCCGGCTGACCTTGACGCCTTGCGATTCCCACAAGCGCCTCACCAAACGGTTGCGGCCTTGCTTGACCGTGACATAAAACCATTTGTTGGCGCCCTCGCCGGCGTAAAAACGCACGTCATCGAAGTGGGCCGGGCCGTCCTCCAGTTCGACTCCGTCACGCAAGCGCTGCATCATGGCCTCATCGACTTCTCCCAAAATGCGCACCGCATATTCCCGCTCGACCTGCCGCGACGGATGCATCAAGCGATTGGCCAGTTCGCCGTTGTTGGTTACCAATATCAAACCGGAGGTATTGATATCCAGACGGCCTACCGCAATCCAGCGTCCCACGGCCAAACGCGGCAACTGAGTAAAAATCACCGGCCGCCCTTCGGGATCCCGCCGGGTGACCAATTCCCCCACGGGTTTGTGGTAGACCAGTACCCGGGTCGGTTGCTCGGCGTATTTTTCCCACTTGACCACCCGGCCGTTGATCTGCAAAAAATCGCCGGGCTTTAAATGATAACCGGGCTGGATAGGCTGATTGTTAACGGTAACCTTACCCTCCTCTATCCAGCGCTCGATTTCCCTTCTGGAACCCAATCCGGCCCGCGCCAGCAATTTCTGAATGCGTTCGCCGCCAGCGGCGGGCTTAATGGAGGGTTCTTTTTTCGCTACCGGCGGTTTCGGCCGAGGAGCGCGAAGCGGACTCGGCTTGGCGTCCCTCGGATTCGCTGGAGATTTGGGTGTCGACGGGGTCTGTTTGCGCTGTTTCACGGGAATCCTGCTCTGGTGATTCGTTACTAAAATCCAGCTGGGTAATTTCTTCCAAGGTCGGCAATTCGCTCAAGGAACTCAGATTGAAATAATCCAGGAATTGTTTGGTGGTGCCGTATAGGGCCGGCCGGCCGGGTACTTCCTTATGCGCAATCACGCGTATCCATTCGCGTTCCAGCAAGGTATGGATGATACCGGAACTGACGCTGACGCCGCGTATATCCTCGATTTCGCCACGCGTCACCGGCTGGCGGTAGGCGATGATGGACAAGGTTTCCAACAGGGCCCTGGAATAGCGCGGCGGCTTTTCCTCGAACAGCCGCGTCACCCACTGCGCCAGGCCTTCCCTGACCTGAAACCGGTAGCCGCTGGCCAGCTTTTTCAACCCTATGGGCCGGGTCAGATAATCCTGGGCAATCGCCTCCAGGGCGTTCTGGATTTCCAGGGTGTCCGGTTGTTCCAGTTCGGGAAAGGTTTCCTGAATTTGCTTGACCGTCATGGGTTTATTGGCGGCAAACAAAATGGCTTCCACGATGCGTTTGGTATTCACGTCAAACTCTGTCGATAATACGGATAAAGGTTGTCGGCATTCAATACTTATCGGCCCGCCGGCATTGGCGCGCAGTGTAACCGCCCAGCCGGCCGGCAAGCGCGCAACGGGTTTACGGACCTTGGCGGGCGTCCGGATGGTAAGCCGCCCGCGCAGTTCCGGCGTCCACACTTTGGGAAAGCGAATCGCCTTCCGCCGCGCTTGCACCACCACCGTAACGGGAGCCGGTTTTGCTCTGGACTTGCGGGGCTTGGCTTTAATCTCCGGAACGACATGGTCGCTTGAAATTTCCGCTGGCGCTTCGTCAATCGCCGCTATCGGCGTTGGCGCGGATTCCGATATAAATGGCGGCGTAGGGCTCTGGCTGGATGATGTCGACGATTCGTTCCTTGGAGAGCTCAAGGATGGCAAGAAACGCGACAACCACCCCGTTTTTTCCTTCACTTCCGGTAAAACACGCTGCGAAAGGGAGTTGATCTGTTCGGTTAAGTTTTTCCAAAATGGCTGCCATTCGTTCACGGACTGATAAGGGCTCTTTGGTTATTTGATGGTGACTGAGTTGCCGGGCGCGTTTCAAAACATCCTGAAACGCCAGCAATAATTCCTTGAGTTCCACATCCGGCTGAATTTGGCTGACAATGACCGTGGACGTATCGACCGTAACTTCAAAAGTATCGCGCTCGTTGCGAGGCAGCATGTCGATTTCTTCGGCCACTTTTTTTATAGCCTCGTATTCCTGCAGCTTGCGAATCAGAAACGCCCGCGGGTCCTCTTCTTCCTCTTCGCTTTCCGGTTGGCGAGGCAACAGCATGCGCGATTTGATTTCCGCCAACAACGCCGCCATCACCAGATATTCCGCCGCCAATTCCAAGCGCAGGCTGTCCATCATATCGATGTAGGCAATATATTGTTTGGTAATCTGCGCAATCGGAATATTCAGAATATCCAGATTCTGCCGCCGAATCAAATAAAGCAATAAATCCAACGGCCCTTCGAACGCCTCCAGAAATACGGTCAGCGCATCGGGCGGAATATACAGATCGTCGGGCAGGTCCTGGTAAGGTTGACCCTGTACCATGGCTAGCGGCAGGGGAATCTCGGACCTCGATTCCAAGGCATCCGAATTCATGGCTGTGCGCCATTAACGCAGCCAGGACGATTAAACGATTTCACAATCCGGCCAGATTAAAAAAAAGCTGTTGAACATAATACAGCGGATAAGCCAAAACCATGCTCAATACATTGCTGGCCAACAATATCAGTAGAATCAAAAAACCCCAACGCTCCAACTGATTATAACGCCAAGCCCAGTAGTCGGGCAGCAGGCCGGACAGAACGCGGCTGCCGTCCAGCGGCGGAATGGGCAGCAGGTTGATCAAGGCCAACACCAGATTGATGGTGATGCCAGCTACTCCGCTGTAAATCAAAGGCATGGAAACGTATTCCACCTCAATGGCCACCCCTAGGCGTATCAGCAAGGCCCAGCCGACGGCCATCAACAGATTGGATAGCGGCCCGGCCAATGCCACCATCATCATGGCTTTTTTAGGGTTTTTGAAATTGCGCGCATCGACCGGTACCGGTTTGGCCCAACCAAAAATAAACCCGGTAAAGGTAATCAATAACAGGCCCGGCACGATAATGGTCCCGACCGGATCGATATGTTTCAAGGGATTGAGTGTTAAGCGGCCTTGTTGATCGGCGGTCTTGTCACCGTATTGCTTAGCCATCCAGCCGTGCGCCACCTCATGCACGGTAATGGCAAAAACCACCGGTAACAGCCATACCACTATGCGCTGTACCAGCGTCAGTTCGTCCATCATATTCAATTCTCCAACATGGGTGCCTGACCGATACCCTGCCTGACAATCTCTATCACATTGTCCATGCAGGCGATCACGGTGGTCGGCTTATAATCGATGATACCGCCGTCGACGATCAAGTCCAACTCGCGGTCCAGCTTTTGCCGGATGTCGTAGGGGTCGGCCATGGCCTCGTCCTCGCCCGGCAAAATCAGGGTCGTGGTCAGCAAGGGCTCGCCCAGTTGTTCCAGCAAGGCCCTGGCGATATTGTTATCGGTAATCCGCACGCCTATGGTTTTCTTTTTGGGGTGCTGCAGGCGGCGCGGTACTTCGCGGGTGGCATCCAATAAAAAGGTAAACGGACCGGGCGTGAGTTTTTTGATCAGGCGGTGGGCATCGTTGCCCATTTTGGTGAAGGTCGATACTTGCGACAAATCGTTGCACAGCAAAGTGAAATTGTGGTTGTCGTCCAGGCGGCGGATGCGCCGCATGCTATCCATGGCCTGCTTGTCGCCGATTTGCGCCCCCAAGGCATAGGAAGCATCGGTTGGATAGACGATAACCCCGCCGTTCCGGATGACATTCACCACCTGCTGAATCAATCGTGGTTGCGGATTTTGCGGGTGGATTTCCAGAAACTCGGCCATGTGCGCTGATAAGGCTTAAATAGCGGCCATTGTACCTTATCTTTCCGACTGCTTTTTAGCGACTTTGTCCCGCAGATAAACCGGCATTGCCTGTTCGACCGGCACGGCCAGACCGTTGGCAAAATCATGCGCGCCCAAGCGAGCAATGCAGGCGGCGCGCGGCCAGACTTCGCTGTCGATCTTTTTCACCCGCGAGCCCAAAAGCGCTCCCAAAGTTTCGCCGTGCACGGTCCAACCGGACCCCACGCCGGCGCCCGTCAGGTCCGGAAACGACACCTCGCCGGCCGGCGTGACCGCTTCGTGGCCCAGCAATTTCGCCAAACCCAGCGTATTGCGCCGATAAACGCCCCAAAAAATTTCATGCATGCGGGCATCCATGGCAACAAATGCCGCATCCTCCGGCTGGCGGTCGAAAAAATCCTGGGCAATGGCCGCCAGCGTGGATACCGGCACCACCGGAATATCAGCGCCGAAGGCAATCCCATGCACCACCCCGGTGGCGATGCGCACGCCGGTAAACGAGCCCGGCCCCCGGCTCAAGGCCACCGCATCGAGCTGTTGCGGCTTGAGTTGGGCGTCCGCCATCAAACTGTCTATCATCGGTAAAATCAGCTTGGTGTGCTCGCGCGGGGCCAGTTCGAATTTTTCCCTGATCTCGCCGTCGATAAACAAGGCCGCCGAACAGGCATCGGTGGAGGTTTCTACTGCCAATAATTTCAACGCTATTCCTCGCCGGCAAAAAATCGCCTTACATCTTCAATATCCCGGCTGCGCCTCATCGCCGGCACGCTATCCAAAAACATCTGTCCATAGGACTTTTTCAGCAGGCGCGGATCGCACACCATCAACACGCCCCTGTCGTTGACATCCCGAATCAAGCGTCCCACCCCCTGCCGCAGCATGATGATGGCGGCGGGCAGTTGCTGCTCGAAGAACGGGTTGCGGCCCTGTTTCTCCAGCGCATTCATGCGCGCCTTCAGTACCGGGTCGCCCGGCGAGGCAAACGGCAACTTGTCGATAATCACGCAAGACAAAGCATCGCCGCGCACGTCCACGCCTTCCCAAAAGCTGGCGGTGGCCAACAACACCGCATTACCCAATTCCTTGAACTGATCCAGCAAAACGCCTTTTGAGCGACTGCCTTGCACCAGCAAGGGATGATCGATTTTGCCTTCCAACAATTGCGCGGCCCGCTGCAAGGCCCGGTGACTGGTAAACAGAAAAAACGCCCGCCCCCGGCTGGCTTCCAATACCGGCAGGGCGAACTCGAGGATCTTGTCGGTAAACGCCGGATCGCTGGGTTGCGGCAACCCCTTGGGGTGATAAAACAAGGCCTGATTGGGATAATCGAAGGGACTCTCCCAACTGCGGCCCAGTTCGCTGCTTAAACCCAAGCTTTTGGCAAAGTGGACGAAATTGTTCGCCACGCTTAAGGTGGCCGAGGTAAATATCCAGCTGGCTTTGTGCCGAGCCATGAAGCCCCGGAATTCCTTGGCGATATCCAGCGGCGTGCGGCTGAGGGTAAACGACTTGCTGTAGGTTTCGTACCATTTGATCCACTGTCCGTCCTGGTCGTTAATCAGGGTTTCCAGTTGCATATCCAGCGTTTCCGCCCTATCGAAGCAGGACTCCAAGCCTTTACCGCGCACCGAAGCGCGTTCCAGTTGATTAGTCAGTCGGGCCAGTTGTTTTTGCAAGGACTCCAATGCACCGACTAATTTGGGGTTGGTTTCGATATCCCGCCAATCGCCTCGGCGCAATTCCAGACCGAAGGCCAGCCGCATATCCTTGACTTCCAATTGCAAATCTTCGCAAGCCGTCCGCAGATCCGGCATATCCTTGGCATCGGTAAAGTATTCCGCCAGCGTATCGTCGGCCAGATCGGTCAATTGTTTGCCGCTGAGCGTTACGCCCAAAAAATTCGATGCGGTATCGGCCAGTTGATGAGCCTCGTCGATAATGACCACTTCGGCATCCGGCAACAATTCGCCGAAACCGATTTCGCGTATCGACCAGTCGGCGCATAACAAATGGTGATTCACCACCACGATATCCGCTTCCTGAGCCTGCTTGCGGGCCTTGGTCAAAAAGCAGTCGGCATAGTCCGGGCAGTCTTGACCCAAGCAATTATCGGCGGTAGATGTGGCATGAAACCAGACCGGATCGCCGTCGTGTACATCCACTACTTCCGAGACGTCGCCGACCTTGGTGCGCTTGGACCAGGCCTTGATTTGCGCCAGGGCGGCAGCCTCTTCCTTGCCGTAGCCGAACGAAGCATTCAATGCCTGTTCCAATCGATAGGTGCATAGATAATTGCCGCGACCCTTCAACAAGCTGGCTTTGAAGGGCATGCGCGGCAGCGCTTTACGGATGAGCGGGATGTCTTTATTGAACAGCTGATCCTGCAGATTTTTGGTGCCGGTGGAGACGATGACCTTTTTGCGGGATAAAATCGCCGGAATCAGATAGGCAAAAGTTTTTCCGGTGCCGGTGCCGGCTTCCGCGATCAGATGCCTCTGATCGGCTATCGCGTCGGCGATGGCTTGCGCCATTTCAATCTGGGCAGCGCGCGGCGAATACGCCGAGATGACACTTGCCAACGCGCCGCCGTCGCCAAAGACCTCGCTAAGATCGGTCACAAAAACTAAAAACCTGTTCCATCAACGGCCGAAAAAGCTTTCCGATTTGGCCTTGGCTTCCTTGGCGCCTTGATAGTTTTGTTGCATGCGGCGAGCTTCGGCGATCAATAACCAGCTCTTGCGTTTTAAATCCAGATCGCTACCCGCCAGCAAGGCCGCCTTGCCGGCCAACTCCTCGGCCAGTTGCGGCTTGTTCTGTTTGATCCTGAGCTGGGCCAATTTGTAAGTGAGGGTGGGATTGCGCGAATCGATACGCAGCGCGCGCTCGGTGGATACCACTGCCGCATCCAGATTTCCCGCCACGCGATTACGATCAGCCTCGGTCAGCAAGGCCAGGACGGCCGGCGGCGTGCCAGTGGGGACGCGGGCTTCCTCGACTGCAAAAGCCGGCAACGCGGGCGCTGCCGGCACCGCGCCGGCCGACGGAACCTCGGGAAGCGGATCAAGCGGCGGCGTCAGCGGCTCGGCTCTGAATGCCGGCAGGCTGGGCTCGACTTTAAAATCGGTTTTGCCGTCGTCGATGGCATAGGTGGCGGTTCCGCTGCCGGGAACCGGCTTTTTGGCGACGTAAGGTTTCGGCTGGGGCTTTTGAAGGTTGGCGCCGGGAGCTTGCGGCGACTTCGGTTTGACGACCTTGGCAACCGGCTTGGGCGGAGTTTGTTCGGTGAATGTGCTGCAACCCGTGCTTAACAGCCAGAGCGGGAGAAGACATAACAGGACTTTGTTTTTCATTTACAACTTAAAAATTCGTGGCGATTAAAAGATTTCGATTTCGTCTTCGGACGACTTGCCGCTGTAGTCGTTTGCCAATGCCAAAGCCTCTTCTATGGTTTTGCCTTCATGAATGGCATCGAACATGATTTTTTCGGTTTCCATCGTATAGCGTCCGCGTATTTCTTCCTGAAAGCGGCACCATTCCGCCGGATTATACAAGCGATTTGGCGTTTCGATGATGGACGACAAGCCCTTAAGCCCGATCGACACGTGCTCAAGGCATTGCTGCAAGCGGTCGTAAAACTGAAAGGCAAAGATGGAGGTATAGATTTTTTCCTGGGTGGTCGAGCAATGCCGTAGCGCCGAGTCGCGCTGCTCGCTGGGCGGCAAGGCCTCCAGGGCGTCCTGGATGGCACTCATGTCGTCCACCATTTCCGTGAAGGAGGCGGCCAACACGCTGACAGACTCATCGCCGATCTTCAAACTGCCCTCCACCTGAGCCACCGAAACAGCCAGCAACTTAACGGTTTCCCTGATTTGGCTCCAATCCAAATCCGGCTGGTTTGATCCTGAAAATGCCATAACTGGACACCAAAAATGATTTAAAAATACATCGCTGTAACCTGTAGCCAACGGCGCATTCTAGTGTAATTAAACAAGCAATACAAACCACATCCGCGATACCGCGACTTGGCGCCCGCCGCTGGCCCGGGCCAGTTGACGGCGGCTCGGCAGATGGAGTAGAACTACTCGCGGGCATAAAATCAATAACAATCCGACCTACTCGACCAAGGACGCCATGAATATTCATTCTTCCACCAAAAAACTGTTCGTGCTGGATACCAACGTACTGATGCACGATCCGGCCTCGATTTTCCGCTTTCAGGAACACAACATCTTCATTCCCATGGTGGTTTTGGAAGAATTGGATCACGCCAAAAAAGGCCTTTCCGACGTCTCGCGCAACGTGCGCCAGGTCAGCCGTTTCATGGATGAACTGATACGCGACGCCGACCAGCACACCATCAACGAAGGCCTGCCGCTGTCTCGCATCGAACACGGTCCAGCCGGCGGCAATGTCGAATCGCCCGGCCGCCTGTATTTTCAAACCCGGCAACTCAAACATCTGCTGCCGGAAGACCTGCCCGGACAAATCGCCGACAATTCGATTCTGAGCATAGTGCTGGCGCTGAGCAAGGAATATCCGGACGTCAATGTCATTTTGGTGTCCAAGGACATCAACATGCGCATCAAGGCGGCGGCCTTGCAGATCAACGCCGAGGACTATCATAACGACCAGACCATCGAAGACATTGACTTGCTATACAGCGGAGCCATGGCGCTGGAAGCGGATTTCTGGGAAGAACACGGCGGCAAGATGGAGTCCTGGCAACAGAACAATCAAACCTTTTACCGCATACATGGCCCGCACGTGGCGGATTGGTATCCCAACCAATTTTTATATCTGGATGACGAATCCGGCTTCGAAGCCATCGTCAAAACCTGCGACGGCGAAACGGCGGTACTGCAACTGGCCCGTGATTTTCGCACCAAGCACCAAAGCGTCTGGGGCGTCAGCGCCAAAAACCGCGAGCAGAATTTTGCCCTGAATGCCCTGCTCGACCCCGATGTCGACTTTGTAACCCTGCTGGGCACCGCCGGCACCGGTAAAACCTTGCTGGCCCTGGCCGCCGGCCTGTCCCTGACCATGGAACACAAGGCCTTTCTGGAAATCATCATGACCCGGGAAACCATGCCGGTGGGCGAGGATATCGGCTTCCTGCCCGGTTCCGAGGAAGAAAAAATGGCGCCGTGGATGGGGGCCTTGATGGACAATCTGGAGTTATTGGGCAGCCGTTCCGGCAGCACCGACTGGGAACAAGGCGCTTCGCACAATATGATGATGAACCGGGTAAAAATACGCTCGCTGAACTTCATGCGCGGGCGAACTTTTTTAAACCGTTATTTGATCATCGACGAAGCGCAAAACCTGACGCCCAAGCAAATGAAAACATTGATTACCCGAGCCGGCCCCGGCACCAAAATCATCTGCATCGGCAACCTGTCGCAAATCGACACCCCCTATCTGACGGCTACCAGCTCGGGTTTGACCTATGTGGTGGATCGCTTCAAAAACTGGGAGAACAGCGCGCATATCACCTTGCGGCGCGGCGAACGTTCGCGCTTGGCCGATTTCGCCTCCGACAATTTATAATCCGCCCTCCAGCGTCGACACCTGACCCGCTCTCGGCCATGCGGTCAACACGGCTTTCACCAGCGTGGCCAGCGGGATGGCGAAAAACACTCCCCAAAAGCCCCATAGGCCGCCAAAAAACAAAATGGCCACGATAATTGCAATCGGATGCAGATTGACCGCTTCCGAAAACAGCAAGGGAACCAGCACCACCCCGTCGATGGCTTGAATAATGGAATACGCGATCAACACATACATGAATTCATCGTTGCCGCTCACCCCCCACTGCACATAAGCCACGCCCAATACAGGCAGGGTCACCAGCGTGGCCCCCACATAAGGAATCACCACCGACAGCCCCATCAACACCGCCAATAACATGGCATAGTTCAAATGCAACAAGGCAAAGGTCAGATAGCTGACGGCCCAGAGGATAAACACCTCAAGAAACTTGCCCCTGACATAGTTGGCGATTTGGGCATCCACTTCCCGCCAAACCCGCAAGGTCAAGGTCATGTCGGTGGGAAAAAACTGGGCAAACCAGGCGATCAACAAATCCTTGTCCTTCATGCAGAAAAATACCATCATCGGCACCAGAAACAGGTAAATGACCGCCGCCAGCAAACCGGCAAAGGATTGCGCCGAGCCGGAAATGACATCCTGCCCGTATTTCAACAAATCCTGCTGCACGGAAAACATGATTTCCCTGATGCGATTCTGGGTTATGAACTCCGGATACATGTCCGGCAAGCGCATGATTTGGCTTTGCGCGCTGGACACCATTTCCGGTATGCGTTGCACCAATTGCACGGTTTGTTCCGACACCATGGGAATCAGTACGAACAGGATAAAACCCAGTACCGCCAAAAACGCGAAAAACACCGCATGTACCGCCACAACCCTGGGCAAGGCACGCCGCTCCAATTTGCTCACCAAACCTTCCAACAAATACGCCAGTACCACCGATGCAAACACCGGCATCAATAAACCGGAAAGGCTGTAGACCAATACCGAGCCGAAAAAAAGACTCAACGCCAATGAAACGACTTGCGAATTGGGTAAGAACCGGTGAAAAAAGTCCCTGACAAAGTCAAGGTTGGAAAAATTCGTTTGTTTGCTCATTTGGAATTTCCGGCCTGAAACAGCCGGATACGGGGATTTAACCGGGAAAAGAAAACAGGGGATTATCTAAACAATGCTGAAAAGCTTGTCGAAATTGGCAATTTGGAGAATTTTTCTGACATCCGCCGTGGCGCCCTTGATCACCACGGACTCTTTATTGCCGGCAATCTTATCACGCAAAACCAGCAACATCCCCAAGGCCGAACTATCCAGATAATGGGTGGCGGCCAAATCCACTTCTATTTTCAAGATATCCGCAACGATCAGGTTTGACGCGTCCCTAAACTCCTTATGCAAACTGAAGTCGAATCTGCCGCCGATCTTGATATACAGCGTGCCGGACTCAATTTTTGATTCAAAACTCATTTCAATACCCCGATTGTTGGCAAATCCCAAAAATTGCCGATTTTAAAATAACTCGATATCGCCCTCTTCCACCGACGATTGCGATACGGCTTTACTACTCGCCGACCGCCACTGCTCCCGCATGGAGCGCAAGCGTTTGACACCTTCATCCAGTTGCCGCTCCCACGTTGCGCTATCCGTAGTCTTGAACACGCCCATGCCGATCGCCACTTCGTCGGCCACCGCTTGAAAATGTTGCGTGTTCGTTTGTAAAAACTCAATCAATTGCCGGCACATATCCTCAAACTGCAAGCCTCGCACGGCGTCGTTGACGCTCAACTCGACCTTGCCCGTCAAGGCGGAAACTTCCGCGATGCTTTTCGAGACCTTGCTGTTCATGGAGGCAATACTGGTCATCATGGAATCTATTTTATCTTTCGAGCTCAGCGCAATGTTCATATCCTTGGACGCCATCATTTCAATAATGGTGTGAGCCTGTTGGATATTGTTTTTCGATGCATTCACCACGGTTTTGATTTCTTCACTGAATTTGTCCGAATTTTTGGACAAATTCCGCACTTCATCCGCCACCACCGCAAACCCCCGGCCGGCTTCGCCCGCCCGAGCCGCTTCTATCGCGGCATTCAGCGCCAGCAAATTGGTTTGATCGGCAATTTTTTGCACATCCACCAACAATGTCTCGACCTTCGCCATATTGGTGCCCACGTCATTGATAACGCCGACCATTTCGATACTTTGCTTGCTGATTTGCAAAATATGGTCAATAAAAAATCTCAACACGCTGTCGGTTTCCTCGGCAAATTGTTGAAAACCCATGGTCCCCTGTTGTTTTGCGGTTGAGCTATCCAAATCGTGCACCAAGGTTTTGACAATCGCGGCCTGGCCGGCCGTCAAATGGTGCAAACTGTTAAAACTGCCGGACATGGTGCTTACCGCATCGGCCACCATGGACTTAAGCTGTTGCAGTTCCGCGTAAAAATTCCCCGACTCATCGCTCAGGCATTCATTTAAACCGGCTACATAGCGATCTATGCAACGGTTCAATCTGTCGTCGTCCCGCCGCTTTGACTCCAACTCCGCCGCATGCCGCAACTGCCGCTGCAACACGCCGGCCTTTCTCATCCACAACAATGCGATCAGCGGAACCGGCAGCCAAGTGCCCAAGCCGGCGGGCAACAGCAAGGGGGATAAGGCAAGCAAGGCCGTAACGAACAGCAATGCGCGGTTAACTGCTAAAAAGTCGGTCATAGCCATATCAGTTGATCAGAGTCATGATTCGCGCGGCAATATTGTCCAAGGGCAGGACTTCATGCGCGGCTCCCAGTTTGAATGCTTCGCCCGGCATCCCCCAAACCACCGAACTGGACTCATCCTGCACGATATTGAACGCTCCCGCTTCCCGCATCCGCAACATGGCATTGGCGCCATCCGCCCCCATGCCGGTCAACATCAGACCGATGGCATTCTTACCCACATTTTCCGCCATCGAATCGAATAACACTTCCACCGAAGGCTTATGTCGGTTGACCACGGGACCGTCGTCCAGACGGCAAATATAGCGGGCACCGTCGCGACCGACCCGTAGATGCCTGTCGCCGGGCGCAATGTAAATATTACCCGGCTGTATCGATTGGCCATCCGCGGCGATACAGGCTTTCATCGGCCCCGCCTCGTCGATGTGCTTGGCAAAGGACACGCTGAAACTGACAGGTAAATGCTGGGTAACGACCATGGCCGGCGCATCGGCCGGCAACATTCTTACCAGATGTTTAAAGGCTTCGGTTCCGCCGGTGGACGAGCCGACCGCCACAATCCTGTCGGTGGTTTGAAAATGCCGTCCCGGAACGGCTTTGCCCTGTTCGGCCGTAGGTTTGGCGAATTCCAGGGCCTTGACTTTGACCTTGGCGGCCATCCGCACTTTTCTGACGATTTCATCCGCATAGTCTTCCAGGGCTTTCGGCACATCCGCCTTGGGCTTGGCGACGAAATCGACCGCCCCCAGCGACAGCGCCTCCAAGGTGACTTCGGCGCCCTTGGCGGTCAAGGTGGAAATCATCACCACGGGCATCGGGCGCAGCCGCATCAGATTACGCAAAAAGGTCAAGCCGTCCATCCGCGGCATTTCCACATCCAGGGTCAACACGTCCGGATTGAAGGCCTTGATTTTATCCCGGGCGATCAAGGGGTCGCTGGCCGTGGCAACCACCTCAATATCCTCGGTTTCGCTAAAAATCTGCTTTAGCATCTGCCTGATCAACGCCGAATCGTCCACGATCAACAGCTTTATCTTATCCATATCGGTCCTAAAATAATTCTATGCTACTTTCAACAGAGATATCCCTGATTTGCGACCCGTAGCGTTTTTCGCGCAGGACAATGGTTTCGTTGTGTAAATCCTTGATCTTTTTCATTCTGACCCGACCGGATTGCGGGAAGAAATTGACTTTGCGCGGATAAATGCCGCCCAAATCGTGCGAGGCCAGTTTAAGCGCTTCCATATCGACGTAATCCAGCACGAACTCAATGTTCCTGGCGCCCACGTCGCCCAGCGTAGCGATGATCTTGCTGCCGCCGAACAACTTGACTTCCAGATTTTTCCGCTTGCCGCCGTATTGCAATATGGTATTGATCAGATGTTCCATGGCGTAATTGCCATAGCGCAACGCCGTACCCACCACGGCTTCTTCCCTGGAGTTCAAGCGCGAGCGGCTGGTTTCCGGCAACATGAAATGATTCATGCCGCCTATTCCCAACACGTTGTCCCGGATACAGGCAGACACGCAGGATCCCAGCACCGTGGTTATCATCTCATTATCCTTGGTCACGTAGTAATCGCCAGGCAACAATTTCGCCGAGATCAAATGATTTTCCTTATCCCAGTAGCGATTGATATTTTCAAAACCTGGAATGGATGCCGGCCCAACGATTTCCCTATGAGTTGTCATATCCTGTTTTTTTCATATTGATATATGGTATTTCCCAACAGCGTAAATGGCGTATCGAGCTGATGTAATGATTCGGAATGACCGATGAACAAATACCCGCCAGCCCGCAACAGGCCGGCGTAGCGGTTCGCCAGGCGCTGCTTCGTTTCCCTATCGAAATAAATCAATACGTTACGACAAAAAATAAAATCAAAACCGCCTTTCATCGGCCAATCTTGCATAAGATTCAGTTGTTTGAAATGAATAAGCTGACGTACCGGCGACTTGATTCGGACTTTGTGGTTTTGGCTGCCCGAGCCTTTCTGAAACCAGTCGCGCAAGCGTTGTTCGCCAATTGTGGCTACGCGATCCAGCGGATAGACGCCTTCGGCCGCCACGGCCAGCACGTTGGTATCCAGATCGGTCGCCAGAATTTTTATGTCCCAGTCCCTCGGTACGTTTTCCAGCAGCGTCATTGCCAAGGAATAGGGCTCTTCCCCGGTCGAGCAGCCCGCCGACCATACCCTGATTTGCTTTTGTGCCTGATTTTTTTTCAGCAGTTCCGGCAACAGGGTTTGGGCGACGAACTCAAAATGGTGCATCTCCCGGAAAAATGAGGTCAGATTTGTGGTAACGGCGTTGATGAATTCGGTAAACTCCTGCTCCGGATGATCCTGCAAGTATTGGCAATACTCGGCAAAACGATTAAAGCCCAAGCGCCTGACCCGCTTCGATAACCTGGAATAAAACATATCGAACTTGTCGTCCGGCACCAAAATGCCGGAATGCCGGTTCGATATTTTGCGTAAAAAATTAAAATCGTCCAGGGTGTATTCGAACTCCCGCGCTTTATCGATACCAGCCACTTTATCAATGCCCCTTGCAAACGGTTATCGGAACAGCCCCGGTTCAGAAAAAACCCGCAACAGCCCGATCGACACTCAACATTTCAGATAAGCCCAACAAATCGGCGGCTTCCATAAATTTTTCGGACGGAAAATCGATACTGACTTCTTTCTGCTGCTTGACCGCGGTCAGCTTTAACACCAGCAACAACTGCAGGGTGGCGGTATCGATTTGCGAGACGGCGGAAGCGTCTATGTCGATTTTGTTGCAACTATCCAGCATATCCAGCAAGCGCCGATGTAACTCGCCGACCGTCTGAATGCTCTGTACCGGCTCCAACGCTATATGACCGGAGGATTCCGCGGACTGGCCTTGATCGGGAGCCGACTGCAAGGCCAGATCCGTTAGGTCCGCCTCCGTCTCATCCCATTCGACCGGCACATCCGGCTCAACAACATTCTGCGCTGCTTCCACGGCCCGGGCAGCGATATCTTCGCACTCGGACGCATCGCCTTCCTCATCGACGCCCCCGGCCCCGGCCGGCGCCGGCCGGGATTCGGGCACGGCTGTGGACTTTGTATTCTCCGCTTCCGGCGAATCGTGTAACCAAGCCAGGGGATCGTAACCGATCATACTGCTTTCATCTTGCTCCGCCATTACATCACCCTGCCGGTTAAAAAATCGTCCGCCAATGCTTCGAAATCCCTTGCCGAACGCCAACCCGGGCGATATTCGAACACGGTTTTACCGAAACTGGGGCACTCCGCCAACGACGCCGTTTCCCTGATGGGCGTTGCCAAAATCTGTGCCGGAAAATACTTTTTTACGGTATGCAAAACATCCCTGGAAAGCCTGCGCGTCGGTATGAAGCGCGACATCACAATAAGCAGGCGATATTTTTTATTTAAAGCCGCCTCGAACTTTTTGATCGTACCCATCAGATGGGACAAGCCCTGCAATGCCAGATAGTCGCTGGTCATCGGCACCAACAATTCCTCGGCGGCAAACAGGGCGTTCGCTACCAATATACCCGACGAAGGCGGACAGTCGATCAACACCAAATCTCTATCGCCGGTTCCCTGAGCCAGGGCCTTGCGCAACAAATCCCCCCGACGGGATGCGCTGTCGCTTAACTGCTCGATTTCCTGCAAGCGCGGTCCGGCCACGATCAGATTCAGATTATCGCGAACCGGAATTTGCTGCCCGGCAAAATCGGCATTCCCCAACATGACCTCATCTATCCCGCTCTGCTGCTTGGATACCACGCCCAGCGCCACCGCCAGATGGCATTGCGGATCGAAATCGATCACCGTGACTTTCCTGCCCATTCGGGCCAAGGCATGGGCCAGATTAACGGTTGTCGTGGTTTTCCCTACCCCGCCCTTCTGATTCAGTACGGCAACGATTCTGCTGGTCATTTAGCCTCGGGATTAAAAGGCAATGCGGCAATATCCATGAATTCATCCGGGTTCAGCAATTTATCCACATCCAACAGCATCACCATGTTCCCCTTACCCACATACATGCCCCGAATATAGCGGGTATTGATTTTGGCGCCCAGATTGGGAGAGGCCTTGATTTCATTCGGGTCGATATCCAACACATCGGATACCGCATCCGCCACGATACCCATGACCGAATTTTCGGCGGTTTCAGTCCGAATGCTTAAAACGATGACGACCGTGGTCGGGGTATAGTCGACCAGTTCCATGCTAAACCGCTCGCGCAAATCCACGATAGGTACGATGGAACCGCGTAAATTCAATGCGCCCTTCAGGTAAGCCGGCGTGTTGGGGATTTTCCTGATCGGTTCCCAGCCACGAATTTCCTGTACCTTCAAAATTTCTATGCCATAGGCCTCGCCCGCCAACTCGAAGGTCAGAAATTGTTCAGCGTCGATATCAGACTTGGCTTCGGTGCTCATTACGGCATATCCTTGGAGAGGCTAAATAAATACGGCATCATCAAAAATCCTGCCACTCCTCGTCACTGGCGGCACTTTTATAAGCGGGTTGCCTAGGCGTAAAAGTCGCGCCGGCTTTTGCCGCCGTGCCGGTCGAGGAGCGCGAGTGGTCGTGTCTTTCGGCAACCGGATGTTCGTTACCGCCGTCATCCAGCTTGAAAAACGACAACAATTCGACCATGTTGGTGGACAAGTCGCTCATCGATACGCTGGCGGCCGAAGCCTGTTCGGCCAGAGCCGCATTCTGCTGGGTGATTTCGTCCATTTGCGCCACGGCCTGATTGACCTGGGCTATACCGGCGGACTGTTCGACGCTGGCGTTGGCAATCTCCGCCACGATATCGCCGACTTTTTTCACGCTGCCGACGATCTCGGTCAAGGCCGCTCCGGTTTGATTGACAAACTCGCTGCCGGCCCGCACTTTCTGCACGCTGCTTTGTATCAGTTCCTTGCTTTCGCGCGCCGCCGTGGCACTGCGCTGGGCCAAATTTCTAACCTCGGTCGCCACCACGGAAAAACCGCGCCCCTGCTCGCCCGCTCTTGCCGCCTCCACCGAAGCGTTCAGCGCCAACAGATTGGTCTGGAAGGCGATTTCATCGATCACACCGATGATATCGGCGATTTTGTTGCTGCTTTCGTTGATTTCCTGCATTGCCGCAACCGCCGCCGTTACCACGCTGCCGCCTTTTTCAGCCAGTTCGCGGGCACTGCTTGCCACCTGATTGGCCTGCTGGGCATTGTCGGCGTTGTTCTTGACCGTGCTGGTCAACTCTTCCATGCTGGCCGCCGTCTGCTCCAGATTGGCCGCCTGCTGCTCGGCGCGCTGCGAGAGATTGTTATTACCGCTGGCTATTTCCTGCGACGAATTATTGATGAAATGAGCCGACTCGTTCACTTGACCGAAAATTTCGCTCAGTTTATCGATAGTGGCATTGATATCGTTTTTGCAATTCAGATAAACACCCTGATATTCGCTGGTAATACGATTGGTCAAATCGCCCTCGGACATGCTTTCCATCGTGCTGCCGATGTCCTGAAATACCCGCTCTATCACATCGGTCAACTCATTGATGCCTTCGCTCAACTTGGCAAAAAAGCCTTGTTTGTCGGCCAACGACAGGCGTTTATCCAAGCGGCCGATTTTGACGCTTTCGACGATTTCCTCGATTTCATGCTCGACCTTGACTTCGCCGGTCCTGTCCAGCCACTCCACCACCACGCCAATGCGTTCGCCCTGGTCGTTTCTGACCGGATTGGCAACGATATTCATATGCCGGCCGCCGATCTCCAACTCCGAACTGAAGGTTTTATTCAAGGCCGCCAGTAAGCCGCGCTGATGGGCCGGATTTTTATGGAATTGGTCGATATTGGCGCCCATCAATTTGTTGGCGTCAAATTTCGGCAGTTGGGTGCGAATATCGGCTTCCGCGTTTTGGAACATCTCCAGCACGGTGTTATTCATATAAATGATGTCGAGCTCGTTGTTCGCCACCATCACGCAGGACTGCACGTTATCCAGGGCTTGCTTGATCCGGGTTGCCTCGGCCGCCACCTGCTTGGTGTAGGCCATATCGGCGTTCAACTTGACTTGCATGCCATACAGGGCTCGCTTGAAATCGCCCAATTGATCGCCACTATCAAGATCGATTTTGTTTCTGAACTGTTCGTCGGCCAGCCGATAACAAATTTTGATGGCGCCTTCCACCCCGTCGATAAAGCTTTTGATCAGGCCGAAGCCCAACAAAGTGCCCAACAACAAAGCTATCGCACAAACCGCCAACTCCAGCCATTGCTGCTGCTGATAATAGGAAACCAACCCGCCCACCACGGGCAACAAAAGCAAGGTATACGCCAGACCGGCCTTTTTCCATAGGCTCATGCCGGCCGCCTTGTGCCAAACGGCGGCCAAGCCGGTGGGCCTCATGGCGGCCTTGCCGGCATTCAACTTATCGTATAAAGCCTCGGCTTGCGCGATTTGTTCGCGCGAGGGCGCATAGCGTACCGACAAATATTCGTGCAGCTTTCCTTTTTTATAAATGGGGGTGACATTGGCCTCCACCCAATAATAATCGCCGGACTTGGTGCGGTTTTTTACCGGAGCGGTCCAGGGTTTGCCGTCTTTCAGACATTGCCATAAATCGGCAAAGGCCGCCGGCGGCATATCGGGATGACGCACCACATTATGATTAGAGCCTATCAATTCGTCCTTACTGAAGCCGCTGATTTCAATGAAGGCATCGTTGGCATAGGTAATGATGCCCTTTAAATTGGTGCGCGTGACCAGGATGGTGCCCGGCGTCATTATCACTTCATGATCAGTCACGGGGTGATTGATTTTCATTGCAAGTTCTCCGTTAATCCCCAGCCAAACAGTTCATTTTCTTTATTCTTCATCGTCTTCACCTAAGCCCGTCAGGGTATCCACGCCGTCCAGTTGCAATAATTTGTCCACATCCAACAGCATCACCATGCGTTTATTCACGGAAACCAAGCCATTGATGAACTCGGTACTCACCTTGGTGCCAAAATCGGGAGAACTCTGAATAGCGTTTTTTTCCACATCGATGACATCGGATACCGCATCCACCACTACGCCCATGACGCGGACTTTGTCGCCAATCCTGGCCTGCAACACCACAACCACGGTCAACGGGGTATATTGGCCGCGGCCCAAATCGAAACGCTCCCTTAGATCGATGATAGGCACGATGGCACCGCGCAAATTCACCACGCCCTTTTCATAAGCCGGCACATTGGGAATGCGCGAAACCGGCTCCCAGCTGCGAATCTCCTGCACCCGCAGAATATCCACGCCGTATTCTTCACCACCCAAGCTAAAGCTCAAAAACTGGGCATGCTCGGCCAGCGACCGCCTATCCCGTTGTTCCGCTGGTTTGCCTGTATCTGTATTGGACATGCTATCCGTCTTTACTGGTTGGCCAGACGCACCAGGCCTGGAATATCAAGAATCAACGCCACCGAACCGTCTCCTAAAATCGTCGCCCCCGACACGCCTTCCACCCGCCGATAATTGGCTTCCAACGACTTGATGACCACTTGCTGCTGGCCGAGCAGATCATCCACGAACAAGCCGCATCTGACACCCTGCCCTTCCACGACCACCAACAAACCTTCGGTCAGTTTAGTGTGCCTTGCGGAAACCACCTTAAAAATCTCGTGCATCCGGATGATAGGCAGATATTGGCCGCGCAACAGAAAGGTTTCGCCCTTGCCCACCACCCGATTCAGCCTATCCTCCTTGATGTTCAGCGATTCAATGATGCTGCCCAAGGGCACGATATAGGTCTCATCGCCCACCGCAACCGACTGTCCATCCAGAATGGCCAGCGTCAGCGGCAAATGGATGGAAATGGTGGAACCCTTGCCCAGGGTGGAAATAATTTCGATATTGCCGCCCAGCGCCTGAATATTGCGCCGCACCACATCCATGCCGACACCGCGCCCGGAAATGTCGGTGAGCTTTTCGGCGGTGGAAAACCCCGGCATGAAGATCAATTCGTAGGTCTGCTTATCGGTTAAAACCGCATCCGGTTCTATCAAGCCTTTTTCGACGGCCTTGGCCCTAAGTTTTTCCTTATCCAGCCCCTTGCCGTCATCGGTGACTTCTATCACGATATTGCCGCCCCGATGATAGGCTTCCAAGGTGACCGTGCCGGTTTCCGGCTTGCCGGCCGCCAGCCGCGCTTCCGGCATCTCTATGCCGTGATCCAGGCTGTTTCTAACCAGATGCACCAGCGGATCGCTGAGCAGTTCCACCACGGTCTTATCGACTTCGGTATGCTCGCCCACCAGTTTCAATTCAATTTTTTTACCCAATTTGCTGCTGATATCGTGGGCCAGCCGGGGAAAACGGCTGAACACGAAACTGATGGGCATCATGCGAATATTCATGACGCTTTCCTGCAACTCGCGCGTGTGCCGCTCGAGCTGCGACAAGCCGTTTTTCAGCTGATCCAGTTTGCTCAATTCAAAATGCTCGCCGATCAAACTAAGCATGGACTGGGTAATCACCAGCTCGCCCACCATGTTGATCAAGGTATCGATCTTGCCGGTATCCACCCGTATGGAACTGGACCCTTTCGCGGCAGCCTTTGGCTCCTCTTTTTTCGGCTGCTTAGATTCCATGGTCGGCAGCGCCGCAACCGATGCTGCGGCCGGAGCTTGCACATCGGACTCGGCCTTCCAGTCGTCGGGCAACGGTTCCGCATAAGCATCCCGCGCGGCAAAAACCGGCTGTTTGGCCAAATCGCAATCGTCTTCCACCCAATCGAATATCTCATCGATTTCGTTAAGCGGTACATCGCCTTCCAGTTCCAGCTTCCAGGAAAGATGGCATTCCTCCGGATCCAGATCGTAAAGATCCGGCACTCCCTGCAAATCCGCTCTTACCCGTAAATCGCCCAGGCTCGCCAATTCGCGAAACATCCGCACCGGCTCGTTACCGGTTTTCAGAAGATGCAAATGCGGACTGAATGCAATCGACCAGCCGGAAATTTGCCCATCCGCCCCGTCTGCTTCAACAACGGGCGGCGGAAGACTGGTTTCAAGCAGAGCCGGAGAAGAGGCATGGTTCAATTCATTGTCCAGGGCAGCCTTATGCAGGTCGACACTGTGCCGGTCGACCTCGACACCGTCCTGAATGGCGCGCAGCATTTCCCGTAAACAATCCACCGAACCCAGCAATACGTTCACGGCGGGCTGGGTAACCGATCTGCGGCCATCGCGCATCTCGTCCAGCAAGGTTTCCATGACGTGGGTGAAATCCGAAACGGCCGTAAAACCGAATGTGCCGCTGCCGCCCTTGATCGAATGGGCCGCGCGAAAAATGGTGTTGATCTCGTCGACATTCACGTCACCCATGTCAAGATTCAGCAATCCCGATTCCATGGCATCCAGGCCCTCGAAACTTTCCTCGAAGAAAACCTGATGAAATTGCGCCATATCGATAGACATAACCTTACCCGTGCAGCGAATGTTATGAGATGGCCGGCTTAATCAACCCAAAACTTTTTTGATGGTTTTAAGCAATTGATCGGGATTGAAGGGCTTGACAATCCAGCCGGTCGCGCCGGCATCCTTGCCTTGCTGTTTCTTGTCCATGCCGGATTCGGTGGTCAGCATCAGCATCGGCGTAAATTTATAGTTGGGCAATGCCCGCAAATCTTTTATCAAGCTGATGCCGTCCTTGTTGGGCATATTAACATCCGTCACCACGCAATCGAAGGCCTGGGCCTTGGCTTTATTCAAGGCGTCCACGCCATCGACGGCTTCCACCACTACATAACCGGCCCCCTTCAAAGTAAAGGAAACCATTTGTCTCATGGACGCGGAATCATCGACCGCAAGTATTGTCGCCACTGTTGAACTCCCAGAATTGTTGAAAAGAAAGTAGGTATATCTAAACCCAAAAAAACCGAATTAACAATCATCGCATTGAAAATCCGGTCACACCGCAAACACAGCAAGATCGAACTCAGCGGCCCAAGCCTTGCCATTTTAAAGAGAATAAGCACCTAAACAACGCGTATCACCATTTATGCGATCCAATTAACAGACAAACCGCCCTCAAACAGGACGGCGGACCGGGTGACGGTCACCACGAACACTCTCGATGCGTCGGCATCCACGCCAACCCGCCAGCCACCAACAATTGAATCTTGATCTATTATTAGCGAAACAAAAAATTCAGCCGGAACCGCTCGCCTTCAAGACCAAGCTCAAGCCAAATCCTAACAAACCCAATAGTGTGATTCGTTTAACAGATAAAACAATGCTTTATGATAGCCTTTCCAACCGAAGACGATATCGTCCGCACACCTTGAACAGAGGCAACCATGCTTAGTAAACCTGTCTTAAGTTTAGGTTTTACCCTGATAGAACTCATGGTGACGATAGCGATTGCCGCCATTTTGCTGGGCATTGCCATACCCAACTTCAGTGCCATTGTGGTGCAAAACCGCCTGACAGCTAACGCAAACGAATTCATTACCGCATTGAACATGGCCAGAAGCGAAGCCATCAAGCGCGGCCAACACGTAGTGGTAAGAAAAACCGGCACCAATTGGGAGAACGGCTGGCAGGTCTTTGTCGACATCGACCGCTCCACGGCAGCCAAGGAAAACGTACTTGATGCCACTACGGATATTCAGTTGAGAGTGTACCAAGCATTGCCGGCCAATTTCACCTTGCGGGGTAATACTAACTTTGGCTCTTTCATCACTTTTGGGCCGAATGGTGTAAACGAACAACCTAAGTGCGCAGATAACGAACAACCTAAGTGCGCAGATAATGAGGATTTCCATAACGCAATCGTTCTTTGTCATAACAGTCAACTAACAACAGCTAAGTTAATTACTGTCAATCCTATTGGCAGAACTCGACTAGGTACTGACAGTGATAATAATGGCATCCCCGAAAATTCTAAATGTGATCAAAATCAATCGTTAACCAACATTAGCTCTTGCACAACGACCAGTGGTTTTTAAGCAAATGAAAACACACCACGGATTCACCTTGATCGAAGTATTGGTTGCGGTCGTCATACTGGCACTTGGCTTGCTCGGCTTGGCCGGCATGCAGGCTACCGGCCTGAGAAACAATCAGGACGCCTTCAACCGCAGCCAAGCCACCCAACTGGCCTACGACCTGGCAGACCGGATTCGCGCCAACGCCAGGGCCGTCGATACCTACACGGATATTGGGGACGCCCCGACAGCAGCCGATGAAAAAGCCGATTGCCTCACCAGCACCGGCTGCACCCGGGCCGAAATGGCCGAGAATGACCTGTTCGAATGGAACAGAGACCTAACCACCATACTGCCCTCAGGTGCCGGGACGTTGACGGCCAACGGCAATATTTACACCATTACCATCACCTGGGATGACGATCACGATGGCAACGATGACAACAACCCCAGCTTTCAAACCAGCTTCCGACTATGAACATCCCCACATTAGCAGCGCTCGCCAAACATGAAGGGGCTCATTACGCCTGGCTACGGCAAAGCCTGAATGATTATGAAATGGCCACCATTCTGCAAAACGCTAAAAAATGGGATGGCGCTTGTTACCATGCACAACAGGCAACAGAAAAAGCCTTAAAATTTTTACTCAGCTATGCGGGCGTAACCTTTCGACATACGCATTCAGTGCACGACCTTGCCAAAGACTGCAACGCGGCATTGACTCAAACCGTATTCAACGACGAATACATTGACCGGTTTAAAGAATTAACCCAATACACGACGATTGCCCGTTACCCAACCTCATCAAATGCACCGGTAGACATCATCACGTCGAAACAAGCTCAGGCCGCCATGCAAACCTTGACCGAAACATTATTGCTTTTGGAAAATGTTTATGAAACCCACTAATTTTATTCATGCCGCGCGCGCCAAAAAACAGGCAGAAGTGATTCGCTCGTTGGAGCAAGCCTTTTCGGACTTTCCTTACCCCGTGTATTTATTCGGCTCTTTCGCCAACGGCAACTTCCATGGTTATTCCGATATTGACTTGGTAATCCTGGTTTCAAAACAACAGGCCAGGCAAGCCTATAACCTGGCATGCGACAAACTGGCTGGTTTAAGAGCACCTTACGACATTTTGACTTGTCAATCGGTGGATGAACTCGACAACACCATCAAATCCGCCCTGCATCCCATTCACGCCCCCGAACAGGCAGAAACGCCTCTCAAACGCCAACAAGGCATGACGCTTATCGAACTTCTGATTGCCATGCTGCTGGGCGCATTCCTGCTGGGCGGCGTCATTCAGATATTCGTCAACACCAAACAGACCTACAGGATGCAGGAAAGTCTGTCGCGTCTACAGGAGAACGGTCGTTTCGCGATGGAGTTTTTGACTTACGATATTCGCATGGCGGGTTTCCTTGGCTGCATGAGCCGGGTCACCAGCGTTACCAACACCCTGAATAACGCCACCAACTATTTATTCAACTTCGGCATCCCCATTCAAGGCAATAACTGGGATACCGCCACCTCGACCTGGTTGCCGGCCGCCGACGGTAGCATCACGTCGCCGCTGAACGGTTCGGACATCATCACCATCCGCAGCGTCAACCCCAATGGCACTATGGTTACATCCCATTCCGGCATCAACAACTGCGACATCGCCATTGTCTCCGACTGTCAAGCCGCAGCCGTGTTTCAAATCACCAACTTCAACGCGGCGAACAATAATAATAAGGACTACAAGGGTGGCGAATTGTTTCTGGCCCAGACCACCAGCTATTACATACGTAGCAACCCCGGCGGGATACCGGCTTTGTACCGCAGAAGGATTAGAACCGACGCCGAGGAATTAGTGGAAGGCATAGAACAGATGCAAATTCTATATGGCATCGATACCGACGGCGACAGCACTGCCGACCGTTATCTGACAGCTGATAACGTCGCGGACTGGAATAATGTCTCCAGCGTTAGAATCAGCTTATTGGCCCGCACCATAGACAACAACATCGCCTCGCAAGTACTGGATTACACCTACAACGGTGCCACGGTAACCCCAACCGACCGCCGCATCCGCCGGGTGTTTACCTCCACCATTGCCCTGCGCAATCGGCTGCCTTAAATACCGGACAAACCTCATGAGCCAAACATTCAAGTATCAATCCGGCGCGGTACTGGTGGTGAGTCTGGTCATGCTGCTGTTGCTGAGCATCATCAGCGTGGCCGGCATGCAGACCACCACCCTGGAAGAAAAAATGACCGGCAACCAGCGCGACCGCAATCTGGCCTTTCAGGCCGCGGAATCGGCGATTCGGGCCGGGGAGAACTTTCTCACCCAGGCCACCTTGCCCACTTTCAACGGCAATAACGGTCTTTACGCCCAAAACGGCGCTCCGCCCGGCGCCGATGCCAATTGGGCCAGTTACAGTACCGTAGCCTATGCCTATGACAACGAACAGGTTGCCTCCGCGCCGCTATACGTGATTCAGCGCATGCGCGACATAGAAAGCGGCTCCAGCCTGGATGCCGGCTCTTACGGACAAAGCGAAATGTATCGAGTCACCGCCCGCGGGGTCGGCGGCACCGACACCGCCGTCGTGGTGATCCAAACCACTTACAGAAGATAAAAGCCGCCGCCCATAGCAAGACGCTGCCGCTACAAACAGGAGCACGGATATGAACAACTTGATTTGTCCACTAAGGATTCCACCCAAAACAACTTCCGCACACTATTCCCTCTCCCTTCGGGAGAGGGCTAGGGTGAGGGGTATAAATAGGGAAGTTATTATTGGCGGAATCCTAAAAACCTATCTGCCAATATACGCCGGCCTTATTTTGGGTTTGCTGATTTCTCTGCCGGTGGCGGCCGACTTGGCCTTATCGCAAGCACCCTTGTTTCTGACCCAATCGGCCAAGCCCATCGTCATGCTGAACGTCTCCAACGACCATCAGCTGTTTTTCAAGGCCTATGACGATTTTTCCGACTTGGATCACGACGGCATACCCGAAACCACCTACAAGCACAGTTTCGATTATTACGGCTATTTCGACAGTTACAAATGTTACACCTATGGCAGCGGCGTGTTCAGCCCGGCATCGACCACCGCCGACAAATATTGCTCCAGCCAATGGAGCGGCAATTTTTTGAACTGGGCCAGCATGACCCGTATCGACACCATCCGTAAAATCCTCTACGGCGGCATGCGTTCCACCGACTCATCCACGGAAACCGTCCTGCAACGGGCTTATTTACCCAACGACGCCCACAGCTTCGCCAAGTTTTACAGCGGCAACGACCTGACCCAACTGACGCCATTTACTTCCACCGAGGTGGCAAGCGGCATCACCTTGTGCAATACCACCGTCAATAACGACAATGCCTTGTCGCAAAACGTTACCAATGTACCTTTGATCCGGGTGGCGAAAGGCAACTATTCGCTATGGGCAGCCAATGAACGCTGGCAATGTCGCTGGTCCGGCGAAAAGAGCGATGGCAATGGAAACGTTTCCGCTTCTTCCGGTATTAGCGCATCTAGCAGCAATCCCAGCGAGAGCACCCATGGTTTAGGCAGCAAAAATTACACTGCTCGCGTTAAAGCCTGCGTCAGTAACCTGGTAGGCACGGAAAACTGCAAAACCTACACCAGCAGCAATAAACCCATAGGTTTACTGCAAACCTATGGCGACGACGACAAAGTTCGCTTCGGCCTGCTGACCGGTTCCTATGCAAAAAATAAATCCGGCGGGGTATTACGGAAAAATGTCGGCTCCATGAGCGACGAAATCAACATTTCAACCGATGGCACTTTCAAAACCGCTCCCGCCGCCGGCGGCATCATCAACACCCTGAATCGTTTGCGTATCTACGGTTACCGTCACGAAGACGGCACCTATCATTCCGCCACCAATTCGGACAACTGCATCTGGGGCATTAACACTTTTACCAACGGAAATTGCAGCAACTGGGGCAATCCGCAATCTGAAATATTTCTGGAATCCCTCAGATATCTGGCCGGCAAAACCGTTTCAACCGCATTCAGCGCCAACGACACCAGCAAAATCGCCAATTTGACCACCGCCACCTGGTCCGATCCGATTGCCACCGATCAATGGTGCGCAAAAATCAACACCATACAATTCAATGCCAGCACCAGTTCCTACGATGCCGATGAGTTGAGCGGCGCCGCCGACATAGGCCTGTCCGATCTCAACGGCAAAACCGATTTCATTGGCGGTGCCAACGGTGAAGCTATACACGGCAACGCTTATTTCGTCGGCGAAAACGGCACCGACAACAACCAGTTATGTACCGCCAAATCCGTCAGCGCGCTTAGTAGCGTGCGCGGCACCTGCCCGGACGCACCGCGTCTTTCCGGCTCCTATCAAATCGCCGGTCTGGCCCACCATGCCAAAACCAATAGCATTAGAACCGACCGTACCGGCGATCAGTTGGTCACTACGTATGGGGTGGCCTTGTCTCCCGGCACGCCGAAAGTGGTGATTCCGGTTCCCGGCGACGCCGGCAAAAAAATCACCATCCTGCCCGCCTGCCGTAACAGCAGCGTGGGAGGCAACTGCGCCATCGTGGATTTTAAAATTATTAGTCAAACGGTAACATCAACCACAGCCAGCGGCAGCCTGTATGTCAACTGGGAGGACAGCGAACAGGGCGGCGATTTCGATCAGGACATGTGGGGCGTTATCAATTATAGCGCCACCGCAAGCCAAATTACGGTGACAACCGATGCCATTGCCCAATCCACCCCTTACGCCATGGGTTTCGGCTATATCATCAACGGCACGACTAAGGATGGCTTTCACGCGCATTCCGGAATCAATAATTACGCCTTTACCGACCCGACATCGGTGACGGGTTGCGTTAATTGCGCAGTCGGAGACGCAGCCACCGGTGTCACTTATGACATCGGCACATCCGACGCCGACAGCCTTGAACAACCGCTATGGTACGCAGCCAAATGGGGCGGATTCGACGACGGCAACGACAACGACCGGCCGGATCAACTAAGCGAATGGGATAAAGACAATAACGGGCTGCCGGACCGTTACTTTTTCGCTACCAATCCGGCCGAACTGGCTACTTCACTGGGAAATGCGATGGCGGACGTGATTGCCACCGCCGGCTCATCCGCGTCGGTAGCCACCAACTCCACCCGCCTAGACACCAATACCGTCATTTATCAGGCCAAATTCAACAGCAGCGACTGGACCGGTCAGTTGCTGGCCTTTACGGTTAATGCCAACGGTTCGATAGCGACCTTGCCGTCTTGGGATGCCGGGCAAAAAGTAACGACACAGGGTGCCGACGGCCGTTCCATATTCAGTTATAACCCGACGGCCACCACCAGGGGCATAGCCTTTGCGCATAGCAATTTAAACACCGCGCAACAAGGCCTCATCAACGAAGCGCAGCTTAATTACATCCGCGGCGATCAAAGCAACGAACAACCCGGCGGCACCTTTCGCAAGCGCTCCGGTACCAATGCCCTGCTGGGCGATTTGATCAATTCCGACCCCTGGTTCATAGGCAGGAACGACTTCGGCTATGGTCTGCTGGCCGGTACGGAAGGCTCCAGCTATCTAGACTACCGCGCCAGCACTGGCTATCAAGCCCGCACGCCGCTGGTCGCCGTGGGCGGCAACGACGGCATGTTGCATGTTTTTAATGCCAACATCAGCGGCACCGGCGCCGGCCAGGAAGTATTCGCCTATGTACCGCATACCCTGCTGTCCAAACTGCCCGCCTTGACGCTACCGTCTTACAACAACTCGGGCAACCACCAATATTATGTAGACGGCTCGCCCATCGCGGCGGACGCTTATTTCGACACCAACGCCGACACCGTCAAGGAATGGCGCACCGCATTGGTGGGCACCCTGGCGGCCGGCGGCAAGGGCGTTTTTGCACTGGACGTGACCTTTTTGAACACCAGCAACGTGGCGGAAACCGCTTTTTCCGGCCAACGGGTGCTATGGGAAATCAACAACCAGTCGGCACCGGTCGCCACCGATTTGACCGATGATTTGAGCGGCAACCCCAAACGCTACGGTTTTACCAATCATCTGGGCCATACCTATGGGCAGGCTTCCATCGTCCGCATGGCCAACGGCGAATTCGCCGCAGTATTCGGCAACGGTTACAACAGCGTCAATCATAAAGCCGTGCTCTACATCGTCAACATCGGCACCGGCGCCTTAATCAAATCCATCACTACCGGTGAGGGCGACTCCGGCAACCCCAACGGCCTGTCCACCCCGATTGCCATAGACATCAACGGCGACCGTATCGTCGATGCCATTTACGCCGGCGACTTGCGGGGTAATATGTGGAAATTCGATGTCAGCAACTCCAATCCCGGCTCATGGGACGTGGCCTTTAAATCGGGTAGTACGCCCAAACCGCTGTTCACGGCCAAAAATGCCAGTAATCAGACTCAACCCATCACCGCCAAACCGCAGGTGGGCAAGCACCCCAACGGCGGGGTGATGGTATATTTCGGCACCGGTAAATTTTTCGAGGTAGGCGACAACTCTGCGGCCAGCCCGCAAACCCAAAGCTTTTACGGCATTCGCGATACCTGCGTAAAGGCGGCCGGCGACACCAGCAATTGCAGCGGCAGCGACCCAGCCATAAGTACCGGTTCCAACAGAGATACCAACTTGCAAAAACAATCCATCATTGCCGAAGGCAGTTTCGGCGATTTCGATGTCCGAGTGACCAGCGCCGCTGTCACTAACAAAACCACCTTTTACAGCAATAAAAAAGGCTGGTACATGGACCTGTTGACCCCGCCACTACCCGGCACGGGAGTCGGAGAACGCATAGTCAGTCAGGCCTTATTGCGGGCGGGGCGCATTATTTTCGTCACCATTATTCCGGAGACCGGTCAATGCTCATTCGGCGGCACCAGTTGGCTGATGGAAATGGAAGCCTTGACGGGCAACAGACTAGATTTAACCCCGTTCGACCTGAACGGCGACCAACTGATGAACAGCGCCGACATGACGCAATTGGTTGACACCAATAACGACAACGTCATTAACGCCTCCGATACCAAACTCGCCGCCTCCGGCAAAAAATCCCGCGTCGGCATCATCAAATCGCCCGGCGTCATCAGTGCCGGCGAAAAAGAGTACAAATACACCAGCGGCTCCACCGGCGCACTCGAAACCACGGTGGAATCCGTGGAAAGCGGCGCCGGACGCATGTCCTGGCGGCAATTGCGTTAAGGATTCCGCCCGCAATAACTTCCGCATTCTGTTCCCTCTCCCGCCGGGAGAGGGCTAGGGTGAGGGATATAAATAGGGCAGTTTTTAGGGGCGGTATCCTAAAAGCCGCAAATGGCGCGGCAAATTGTAGGAGCGACGCACAGTCGCGATGATGGCGTTGCAAATCGCGACTATGCGTCGCTCCTACAATTGAAGCAGGATTAAACGGGATTTAACATACTCAACCGATTATTTCGGATATAGCGTTATCTTTTGTAACTGTTCTGCAATGGTGAAGCGTAGGATGGCTAAGCGAAGCGCATCCACCATGACAGCCGGATGCGCTTCGCTTTTCCAGCCCAGGTCCGTTTTACCCTGTTTTAACTGAATAATTAGTATTTTTTTAAGGAAACAAAACCATGAAATCGTCCAAGGGTTTCACTCTGATTGAATTAATGATCACCGTGGCGGTCATCGGCATTCTTGCCGGTATCGCCTATCCCAGTTATCAGGACAGCGTCATGAAATCGCGCAGACGGGATGCCCAGGGCGCCTTGGTGGGCCTGGCCAATGCCATGGAAAGGCATTTCACGGAAACCAACAGCTATGCGGGTTCAGCCGATGCCAATGACAGACCGACCATCTTTGCCATCCAAAGCCCGGTCGATGGCGGAACCGCCGCCTATGAGTTGTTTATCACCTCGGTAACAGCCACCACCTTCACGCTAGAGGCCAGCCCCACCGGCGCCCAGGCAAACGACAGATGCGGCAACCTGACCTTAACCAATACCGGCGCCCGCGGCTTTGACGGCGCCAACGGAAATACCGAGGATTGTTGGTAAATGCTTGAGAATCTGCTGATAAACTTCCCGGAATCAATATTGTTCAGTATCACATGGTCAATGCCGTCCCCTTGAAGAGGTTGGTAAACATCGAAACGAAATGTAGGCCGGAATAAGCCTGCCCGGCGACAGCAAGGGCGGGCGTTTCCGACAATCAACAGAGGGTGTCTTAAAGCTCTCCTCGCGGGCTGGGGAGAGGGGAAATAACAAGGCAAGGCGTTGATTTTTATACCCTCACCCTACCCTCTCCCGGAGGGAGAGGGTTCTGTTATGGCTTTTACGACACTCTCCGGAGGGAGAGGAAACAGAAGGCGCAAGTTCTTAAATTTCGCCCTCTTCAACCCAACGTTTTACCTCGGGCGCTTGAAAAGCAACGTAGCGTTCCAACAGCGCATCCGGACCGGTTTCCACCATCAACAAGCCGTGATACCGCCGGCTGACGAATTGCTCGGCCAGCACATGATCCAGAAAAGCCAGCAAGCCGTCGTAATAGCCGGCCACATTCAACACGCCGCAGGGTTTTCGATGAAAACCCAACTGGGCCCAGGTCCATATCTCGAACAATTCCTCCAGCGTGCCTATGCCGCCCGGCAGCGCGATAAAACCGTCGGATAACTCGGCCATCCGCATCTTGCGTTCGTGCATGGACGCCGTAACAATAATTTGGCTGAGATTGGCATGGGCAACTTCCTTATGCGACAGGGCCTTGGGTATAACGCCGATTACCTCGCCTCCCAGTTGCAATACCCTATCGGCCAGTATTCCCATGATGCCGATACCGGCGCCGCCGTATACCAAGCGAATGTTTCTTTCCACCAGCGCCCCGGCAAGCGCCCGCGCCGCATCGGCATAGACTTCGCTTCGCCCGGGACTGGAACCGCAATACACGCATAAACTTTTAATCGTGGCCATTGTTGTGTTACCCATTGGAAAACCAGCCCGGAATTGTACTGCTAAACGCTGGCGATTCAGCCCAACAAAAAGCCGATTGCGCCACGGTATTTCATGCCGGGATCAGCCTTTGCTTTGTTCTACGTCGATACAAAAACCTGCCCTTTGCCGAATCCCGATCCGCCGACATACAATAGCCGGCAAACCTTCACAGCTTAAATTCGAGGAAAGCCCATGAAATTCAATCCCTGTATCGATCAATGCACCAAGGAAGGCACGCACTGCGCGGGCTGCGGCCGGTCGCACGAGGAAATCGCCGGCACCAAGCAGATTGTGCAAGCGGCGCTGGCCTTTATTCAGGCGCGGGACTACGATAATCCGGACGAATTCGTCGCCGCCATCGGCAAAAGCATTTTGAAGAAACTGCAAAAAGCCAAGGAGGCCAACCAGGCATAGGATTCCGCTCCTAATAGGATTCCTATTTATATCCTCCGCCCTAACGCTCATGAAACCGGCGCATCGCCCCGGCAAATGAAAGTAGTGCAGCTGGGCACGGTTCCTCGCCGGACAGGACGCCGTAAATACGTCCGTGTAGGCTCGTCGGCAGCATCCTTGCTGCCGACGCCTGTCCAACAAGCAACCGTACCCGCTCGATTTTTTACTTTCAGAGTAAAACCCTTAGGCAACAAATCCGTCATCGACTTTGTCCCAACCGCGCCAAACACCATGAACATCACCGATTTACATCAACTCAAACGCCGCCCCGTCCCGGCATTTCCCGGCTGGTGGGCCGCTCTGGGACCGGGCGTGGTCTGGATGGCGCTGGCCCAAGGCAGCGGCGAATTGATCTGGTGGCCGTACATGGTGGCCAAATACGGTTTGACTTTTATCTGGCTGTTGGCCCCCGCCTGCCTGCTGCAATACCCCTTGAATCTGGAAATCGGCCGTTACACGATGCTGACCGGAGAAAGCATTTTTCACGGCTTCATTCGCCTGCATCGCGGCTTCGGCATATTCTTGTGGTTGTTGATGAGTGTGTCTTTTTTATGGTTTGGCGCCTTTGCCTCGGCCGGCGGCACCGCCATGGCCGAACTGACCCACTGGCCGGAGGGTTGGAGCCAGCGCGGCCAAAGCCTGTTTTGGGGTTATGCCTCGATTGCGGTGTTCGTCAGCGCCATTCTGGCCAGCGGGGTGGTGTATACCCTGATCGAACGCTTCATGAAACTGGTGGCGCTGGTGACTGTCATCGGCCTGCTGTCGGCCTGCATGCAAACCGAGGTGCTGGCCAGCCTGCCCGGCTTTATGCGCGGTCTGCTCGGGCCTAGCGAAGCCATCCCGCGTCCGTGGGAGGCGGCCGATGCCAGCAAACTGCTGACCGCCATTACCTTCGCCGGTCTGGGCGGGTTCTGGATTTTGTTTTATTCCTATTGGCTGCGCGACAAGGGCGCCGGCATGGCTGGCCTGATCGGCCGTATCACCGGCTTGGGCGGCGCCGAGGAAGCGGTGCACAGCGACGGCTTTTTACCCGATGAAGACCAACAAAGCGCGGCAAACTGGTCGATCTGGCGGAAATTCTTGAGCGCCGACATTATGGTCGGCATTCTGGGTAATTTATTCACCACCCTGATGACCTGCCTGTTGGCTTATGCCCTGCTGTTTCCCAAGGGCTTGCTGCCGCGGGAATACGAACTGGCCGTGGTGCAAAGCCAGTTTTTCGCGGTAAGTTGGGGCGAATTTGGCCGACTGCTGTTTTTAGTGATTGCCGCCGCCTTCCTGACCGACACCTGGCTGGCCACCGCCGACGCCGTCAGCCGCATTCAGGCCGACATCGTCATGACGCTGTTTCCGGCCAGCCGCCGTCTGCCTGCCCGGCGCTGGTATTATATTTTCCTGGCGCTGCTGACCGCTATCACCTCGTTTACCATGCTACTGGACGCGCCGGGCCCCTTGATTTTGACCAGCGCCTTGATCGGCTTTGTCGGTACCATCATTTTTCCAGTGGCGCTTTATATTCTGAACCATAAACTGCTGCCGCCGCATTTGCCCGAATGGGCCCGTCCCAAGCGGCGGCCCTGGCTATTGGGCCTCAGTTTTCTGGTTTATTTGGTTCTGGCGGTTTTATATCTCAAATCCAGTCTGGGCTATTGAGAATGGTCAGCATGCCTTCATCCCCGCCTTCGCGCGAGCAATTGATCGAACTGGTGGGACAAAACATTCTGGTGGCCGGCGCGCGCCGCGAGCTGTTGAATACCATTGCCGAATGCCTGCAATTTGTTGCGCTCGAGCGGGACACGCTGATTTTCAAGCAGGGCGCGGAAGCCGACGGTTTATATCTGGTCATTGAAGGCACGGTGCGGATTTTTTGCGAACACGACAACGACCGGGTAATTATCTCCCATTCCGGCCGTGGTCATCTGTTCGGCGAATTTCTGTTATGCGGCAATAGCATGCGCTCGACCAGCGCGCAGGCCTTGACCGATTGCCGCTTATTGTTTTGGCCCATGGCAACCTTCGGCAGCCTGCTGCTGCAACAGCCCGACGACTTCACGCCTATCACCACTCGTCTGGTCAGACGTCTGGGCTGGAACCAGACCATGCTGGCATTGCGCCTGTCCACGTTGTTCATCGGCCTGAACGAGGAAATCGTCCGCGAACTGATCAATCAATTGATCATTAAACCCATACCCGCCAACACCTTGTTACTAAAGCAATACGACCCGGCGGAGGATATGTGCATCGTTATAAACGGCCAATTCCAGATCAGCCGTGAGAACGCCGCCGGCCAGAACGACATTTTGGCCTTGATCGGCCGCGGCGAAACCGTGGGCGAAATCGGCTTGATGTCCGGCTGCAAACGTAGCGCCAGCGTGGTTGCCATGCGCGATTCGACCGTGGCTTATCTGAATCGCAATGCATTCGAACACCTATTGAAACAGCATCCGCTGGAGATCAACCAAACCTTCGTCAGAAGCCTGATCAAGCACCTGGACAAGAATTCGCGGGTTAAAACCAATACCGCCAATACCTTTGCCCTGATCAGCCTGTCCCCGCGGCTGGATACGTTCGGATTTTGCCAAGCTTTACTGGACGGCCTGCAAAACCACGGCTTGGCCAGCATATTGACCAGTACTATCGTCGATCAGGCATTCATGCATAGCGGCGCGGCCCAATGCGACTTCAGCAATCTGGACAATGCCAGTCTGGTACAGTGGCTTTCCGAGCAGGAGCTGGTGCATGAACACATCGTTTATCTGGCCGACCCCAAACTGAACCAATGGACCCGCCGCTGCCTGCGTCAGGCCGACCAGGTATTGTTTTTGGTCGATGCGCGGGACAGACCCGACATCACGGCATTTGAAGCCCAGATACGGAATGAACTGAACGGCTGTTCGGTGAAACGCTCGTTGATTCTGCTGCATCCCGGCGCCACTCAAACCCCGCTGGCCACCTCCAGCTGGTTAAAATCCAGAGCATTGGACGCGCATTACCATGTCAGACAATCTCTACAAAGCGACTTCGATCGACTGGCGCGCTTTCTGACCGGCAATGCGCTGGGCTTGGTTTTGGGCGGCGGCGGCGCCCGGGGCTTTGGGCATATCGGGGTGCTCAGAGCGTTGAAAGAACTGGGTATCGCCGTGGATATGGTGGGCGGAAACAGCATGGGCGCGGTGTTGGCCGCCGAATTCGCCTTGCAGTGGGATGAAAAACGCATGCTGGAAAAAACCCGCCAACTTTGCCTGCAAGGTGATCGCATGACCCTACCCTTGGTATCGCTGTTTTCCGGAAAGACCATGACCGATGCCCTGCAAAAATTGTTCGGCGATATTTACATCGAAGATTTATGGATGCCGTTTTTCTGCGTGTCCTGCAACATCAGCCGGGCCACGCTGATGACGCACCGTCAGGGCACCTTGTTGGCGGCCCTGCTCAGCAGCAATGCGCCGCCCGGCCTGTTTCCGCCTCAAGTGCGCGACGGCGATTTACTGGTGGACGGCGCGCTGTTGAACAACCTGCCGGTCGATGTGATGCGGGAGTTGAATCAAGGCGGCCGAGTCATTGCGGTGGATGTCAACGAACGGGAAGACTTGCTGAACAACACCGACCATCTGGGCGGTATCAGCGGGTGGCGCCTGTTATGGCATCGCCTGAATCCGCTGGCACCGCGCATTCAGATGCCGGGCATGGTGCAAATATTGACCCGCGCCAGCATGATTGGCGGCTTGGCCCAACAGAAAAAGATGCGCGAAGGCTTGGCCGATTTATATTTGCAGCCGCCGGTCAGCGGCTTTCCACTGACCGGATACAACCAAGCCCAGGCCATCTCCGACGCCGGCTATCGATATGCCCTTGAACGGCTGCATGCCTGGCGGCAAGCGAACAACGACCCGCCACCGCCGTCAAACTACTTGCAAGCCGCGCAATATCACCCGAGCCAGGATGGGCAAATACCTTCGATTAAACATGGCGCCGTGTAAACCCGGTACGTAATCCACGCTCAGCCGGCCGCCGAACAAGCCGCGCCAACCGGCAAACCACCAATATCGAAAACAACTCATCCGTTTGGACATGATCAACAATGTCGTCCCGGAATACGGCTTAATCTGGTGCCGACTCAAGGCCGCCAATTGTTGAATGATGCCCGGATCCGTCAGCATGGCCCGCAGCTTGCGGCCGTTGACGGAGATTTCATTCAAGCCCCACAGGCCGGACGAGGCTTGCAAGAGCCTGAATACCCAGGCCGACCGCAACGGCCAGCGCGGATAAACGGTGTCCAGCAAAATCAGCTTGATAGGCGGCAAACCCTGTAATTCCAGCAGCCTGGCGGTTTCCAACGCCGTTACCCCGCCTATCGAAAAGCCGCCCAAGTAGAACCCTTGCGGAGCCTGTTGCCGAATCAGTTCCGCGTATTGCCGCGCAATCCATTCCATACCGACCGCTTCAGGTGCATTGCCGGGCGGATAAAGCACTCGCAGACAGCAATGGGCCGACAGGCTGTCGGCCAGGGCCTGAAAACGCATGCTATCGCCGTGCCCCGAGGCCGCCAAATAAAAACACAGTCGAGAGTCGGGCGAATTCGGTTCCAGGCCGAGGGTTCGCCCCATTTCGCCGGCCTCGTGTTTGCGCAATAAATCGTTTGCGCCATGTCGTTCGGATTCGAATGCGCCATCTGCTACAAAAAACTGGGGCCCCACGGTGTTCGTCAATTGCGCGGCCTGCTCCGCCACCGTGGGATAGGCCATCAAAAATGCAATCGACTGGCGGACGCCGGTGGCCTTTTCGATGGCGGCGATTAGATCTATGGCTGTCAGTGAGTCCGTATCCTGGGCAAAAAAGCTGTCTTCCACAGCCAGATTCGGCTTTTTCAGAATCCGCCGCCACACATCCAGCAGACTGCTTTCCAGGGCCGAGTCCGGCCCGCGCGGCGCGGCGGTTTGAATCGGTAGCTCCGGCCTCGGCAAACGTTCGTAGGCAATCTTGCCATTGGCGGTCAGCGGCAATTGATCAAGGACGCTTATTGCGCGCGGCTGCATATAATCCGGCAGGCGTCCGCGCAGGAAATCGGCCAATTCGGCCCGCAATAGGTCAGGCTGCTCCGTAACCGCTTGAACATAGGCGACCAGATATTTTTGCCGCCCAGCCTGTTGCGGCGCCACCGCCGCGCGCGCCACCGCCGGATGCCTTAACAGCGCCTGCTCGATTTCGGCTGGTTCGATGCGGTAACCGCCGATTTTCAGCTGCCTATCCAGACGCCCGGCAAAATATAATTCGGCGTCCGTACCGATATAGCCTCTGTCACCGCTGCGATAGAGCGTGGCGCCGGGGCGCTCGCCGTAGGGGTCGGGCACGAAGACCCGCCGGCTTAGGTCCTCCCGCCCTAAATAGCCCTTGGCCACGCAGGCGCCGCCGATGACGATTTCGCCCTCCACGGCCAGCGGCAGCAATTTCAATTGCGCGTCCACAATCAAAATCCGGCTGTCGCTCAGCGGCCGACCTATGGGCAGCACATCGCCGTCGTCCACGCCGCATTGCCAGGCGCTGGCTAAAATGGCGGTCTCGGTGGGCCCGTAGACATTGAACAATTGCGCGCCGGTACGGGCGATAAATGCCTTGGCCGATGCGGCCGGCAGCGTTTCGCCGCCGCAGCAAGCCACTCTGAGCGGCACGGGGCCGGATGCGGGCAAGCCCTGCAACAACTGGTTTAAACTGCCGGGCACCAAGGCCAGCGCATTGATATTTTCCGTCAGAACGAAATCAGCAAACTCCGCCGCCGTCAGATGTTGTTTGGGCGGCAACACCAATTGCGCGCCCTGGGTGAAGGCCAAACCTATTTCAATCAGGGAAGGATCGAAATGGGTTTGCATGCTTTGCCCCACTCTTTCATGGTTTTGAATTTTGAACGCCTGTTGCAGCCAAGCCAAGCGCAAGGAAAGCGCCCCGTGATGAATTTGCGCGGCCTTGGGCTGTCCGCTGCTGCCCGAGGTATAAATCAGATAAGCCGGATCGTCCGCCCTGGGCTCGGGCCATGCTATTTTGCCGGTGCCGGCCTCGCCCTCCAGCCTATCGACGCACAAACAAACGCGATGCATCGGAAACAGTTGTTTTTCCGAACCGATGGTCAATAAAGCGGCGGCCCCGCTTTGCCGCAATATCTCTTGAATACGCTCGCCGGGGCTGTCGATATCGACGGGCAGATAAACCACCCGCAGTTTAAAAATGGCCAGCAAACTCAGCATGGACTCCACGCAACGCGGCATGCAGACGGCCACAATATCGCCGGCGCCGATATGCCGCCGCTGCAATTGACCAGCCAGCCGATCGGCAAGCCGGTCCAGCATCCGGTAAGTCAGGCAACGGCCGTGCTGGCTCAACGCAATCGCTTCCGGAGTCCGTTCGACCCAGGCGGAAAATTGCCGGATGACACCGTTAAACCCGGGCGCCGATTCGGCGGCGTTGAAGCGTTGAAAGATCAGCTGCTTTTCCGCCGCCGGAACCAGATCGACATCGCGCACCAGCATTTCCGGCGAGTCGATAAACTGTTGTAAAACCCACTGTAAGCGGCCGGCCAGCAACTCCAGTTCGACAGGGGTAAAGCAGGTTTCCGCCCCCTCGAAAATCAAATCGACATCGTCCGTCGGGTTAAATTCGCAGACCGTCACGGCCAGCGGATAAAGCGCATAAGCGCTGCATAATTGCCGAGCGCTTACCTCGGCATCACCGAAACGGACCGTGTAATCCTGTTTTTCAAAAGACAACACCAAGTCAAACAGGCCTTCGCGCTGATTTTTCAAACATTGCAGCCGCTGATGCAAGGCGCTTAAGGGGTAGCGCTGATGTTTATGGACTTGCCTGACCGTCCGGGCGGTATGTCTTAGCAGCGCCGTCAAGGAAAGTTCGCTGTCGATTTGAATCGGCAACGGCGACAGGCTGGCAAACATGCCCACCACGTTTTTATAGCGGGCGCCGCTGCGATTCAAGGCCGGCAAGCCAACGGTGATGCAGTCTTGCTGCTGGACCCTGGCAAAATAACCGGCCAATGCGCCCAGCAAAACATGATAAATGCCGGCCCGATGCTGGCCGGCCCATTGCCGCAGGCTATCATAGAATGCCCTGCTCAGACTGGCCCGATGAATATGAGCTCGGGCAGCCCCGGCGCGGCCGTTGCCGGGATATTTTCGCCTTATCAAGGCTTCCGGCAAGCTCGGCAAGGCGGCTTGCCAAAATCTGGCGTCGTCCTGAAAAGCCCTGGAGTTCAAATAGCGCGCTTCGTCCGCCACAAAATCCAGATAGCTGTTTGTTTCCGCCGCCGGCGCCTCCATCCCCGTCAGCAACGCGTTATACAGTTCGGCCAGACGATGGATGACAATTTTGGTCGACCAGCCGTCGGCGATCAGATGATGATATTTGGTTAACAGGGCGTAATGACTGTCACTGATTTTAAGCAGGGCGAATTGCCAATAAATGCCGTGTTCTTCGAAAGAAATGGCTTGTTTAAACTGCTCTTTCAACCAGTCTTCCGCGGCGGCTTCCGGCCGCTCGGCCCGTGAAAAATCCAGCAACGGCAACTCGACCGCCAGATACCCGCGCACCGTTTGCCTGGGTCCGTCGCCGCATTGGCCGATGCTCAATCTCAAGGCGGCATTTTCCGCAACCAATTGCCGCAGGGCTTTCCGCAACAAGGCATGATCGACCTCGCCGTAAATCGCCAGACGGCCACCAATGTTATACACCGGGCTATCCGCCCGGGCGATTTGGTCATACCAGATGGCTTGTTGATTGTCGGCCAATACCGACGTTGGAATACCTTCGGCACGGGCCATGGCGGCTTGGGTCATGGCAACTCATTTAAAAGAAATCGTGATAATTCAGTCAAAACGGTGTAAAGCAAACCTCCGCCGATAAGCGTAGCGCATCCGGCAAGCAGGGTGGATGCGCTGCGCTGAACAATTGGAAAAATCAATGCCTTAAGACTATTCCAAGCCGACCAACCTGCTCCGCGCCGATTAAACTGCCCTGAAAGTTATGCTTGGAGCGACTGTCTTTCATTGGCCGGAGCAATGCCCAAGATGTTTCAGTTGTGCTTGTTCCAACAGTGCATCGATGAAATAACGGCAGTAGGACGGCAAATATAACTGTTTCAGGTAGGCAATTTTGGTGACCGAAGTCGCAATCAGGCGGCTCAGGTCCAGAGCGACCAGATCGCTGTCCTTGCCCGGCTCATAAGAGGTTTCGGCAATGATGCCCACGCCCAAGCCCAATCTGACATAAGTTTTGATCACATCGGAATCCGCCGCCGCCAAAATGATATCGGGCTGCAATTCCGCATCGTGAAAGGCTTTTTCAATGGCCGAACGACCGGTAAAACCCGGGCTATAGGTCAAAATAGGCTCCGCCGCCAAACGTTGCAATGTCACGTCTCCGCCGGTCAAGGGGTGATCTTGGGGCACGACGGCAACATGATGCCAGCGATAACAGGGCTTTAGAATCAATCTGTCGTCTTCGGCCAGTTTTTCGGTGCAAATGGCAATATCCGCCCTGTGCTGATGCAGCAAATCGATCAGATTATCCGGCGAAGACTGCAGCATATAAATCTTCACGCCGGGATATTGCCGGCGAAATTTTTGTACCGGCACCGGCAATAAATATTTGGCCTGGGTATGGGTGGTGGCGATATGCAGGGTACCGTTGCGATTGGCGCGAAAATCGTCCGCCATGCTCTGAATGTTCTTTTTGGCCTGGTGGATCTGCTCCACTTCCCGCATGATGTGTTCGCCCAGCGGGGTCAAGCCCAGCAGCCGCTTGCCATGGCGTTCGAACACCGGGCTGCCCAGTTCCGCCTCCAGCAATTGCAATTGCCGGCTGACCGCCGATTGCACCACATGCATTTTTTCCGCCGCCTTGCTCAGGTTGTAATCGGTTTCCCGCAAGAGCCGTAACAGCTCCAACTGATTAAGATTCATGGTCGGTATCCGTCTCCCGGCATTGTTGTAACTCCGTTAATAAAACCGTCAGACAATCCGCCAATTGGTCGGCCAATTGAGGACAACTCGGGTCTTGATCCTTGGCGGACTTCTCGGTCGCCTGCGCCAGTTCCATCAGCACAGGCGCCTGAAACACTCCGGCAAAGCCCTTCACACCATGCGCCAAAAATTTGATATCGGCGAAATTCCTCTCCAAGGATGCCTGCCGCAGTTTTTGCAGATTGCCTTGTTGCGTGCCATCCAGCGCGCTGTCTATCAGGCGCCGGATAAACTCCCGCCGCCCGTCGAAACGTTGTCGGACTGCCTTCCAGTCTATCAAGCCTGTGGACTCGGGGGCGGGCCGGGCGTCCGGCAAAACTGTTTGCGCATCGGGCGCGGGCAGCGGCTGGACTTGCGGCGGATTGCTTATATTTTGCCTTATCACCTTGAGCAGATATTCCGCATCGATGGGCTTGGTGACCCGTTCCCGCATGCCCGCCTCAAGGCAGCGTTGCCGCTCTTCCGGCATGGCGTGAGCCGTCAAACCGATAACGGGCAGATCGGGCGCCATGCTCAAAATTTTTCGCGTCGCCTGATAGCCATCCATCAGCGGCATCTGTATATCCATCAATACCATATCGAACTCCGACCAACCTATTTCCTCCAGCCGTTCCAGGGCCTGCAAGCCATTTTCCACCAAAATGACATGCGCCCCTTCGTGAACCAATAAATCCTCCAACACCAGCCGATTCAATTCCACATCGTCGGCCGCCAGAATACGCAGACCCGCCAAGCGGGAACCGGCCGCCAACGGCTCGCTAGGCTGGTTGGTCGGCGGCTCGGCGGCCGGTAACGGCAGGCTTAAACAAAATTGGCTGCCCGTTCCCAACTGGCTTCTGACCGTGATATCGCCACCCATGATTTTGGCCAGATTGCGGCTGATGGCCAAACCCAGGCCGGAACCGCCGAACTTGCGCGTCGTAGAGCCGTCGGCCTGTTCAAATGCGGCAAACAGCCGTTGCGCTTGCTCGGCGGAAATACCTATGCCGCTATCGCTAACCGTCAACTGGGTCAGATCGCGCTCGCGGCTGACGCTCAGGCTGACATAACCCTGCTCGGTAAACTTGACCGCGTTGGACAGCAGGTTTACCAATATCTGCCGGATGCGAAAGGCATCGCCGGCCACCCACGCCGGCAATTGCGGCGATTTTTCCACCACCAGTTGCAATTGCTTTTCCCTGGCCCGCAATTCCACCATGCTCAACGCATCCTCGATCAACGCGGACAAATGAAAGGGATGGCTTTCGACGGTCATTTTGCCGGCTTCTATTTTGGAAAAATCCAAAATATCGTTGACCACGTTCAGAAGATGCATGCCGGCATCGTGGATGCGCTGACTGTTGACAAGATCCGCCGGCGTGCCGGCCCGCTCGCGCAAGGCGATTTTGGCCAAACCGATAATGGCGTTCAGCGGGGTGCGGATTTCATGGCTCATATTGGCCAAAAACTCCGATTTGACGTGGGCCAGATGTTCCGCTTCCCGGCGGGCTATTTCCTGGCTTTGTTCGGACGCCTTGCGCTTTCGAATATCCTGAATGACGCCGATATAGGTATGCCCCTCGTCATCCATCAATTCATTGACCGACAATTCGATCGGAATCAAGTCGCCGTTTTTGTGTTTGGCGTCAAATTCGACCCGCCGGCCGATGATGACCCGGTTGCGCGTTTCCCTATGTTGCTTGAGATATTCGTCATGGCGCGAGCGATACGGTTCCGGCATCAGCAAGTTGATATTGGCCCCCATCAACTCGTCTTCCTGATAACCGAACAACTCCAGGGTGGCGTCATTCACCAACAGGATATGGCCGAAAGCATCGATTTGTACGACCGCATCCGCCATGGTACGCAATATGCCGCGAAAGCGCGATTCGCTGGTCAGCAGCGCTGTTTTGGCGCGTTTTTGCTCGGTAATGTCCCTGACGGTGGCCTGCAACAGGCTATCCTGATTGATGGCAAAGTGGCTCAACTGTACTTCGGCGACAAAGTTTTCCCCGCTCAAACGTCTATGCAGCCACTCGAACTGAATAAAGCCGGCCGCCATCGCCTGCCGAATTTTCGACCGCGCGGCGTCGGCCGACGATCTGCCGTCGGCCTGAAATGGCGGCGACAAACTTACCGGGTCCTGACTGATCAACTCCGCTTCATCCTTGCAGCCGAACAAGCCGATGGCCGCCGGATTTCCGGATAGGATGCCGCCGGCGGGACCGAGGGTAATGATGGCGTCGCGAGAGGATTCGAATAACAGGCGATAACGCAACTCGCTGTCCCGCAAGGTTTTCAGCGCCTGTCTTTGACTGCTGATGTCCCGGATAAAGGCGCTGAATTCGACGGTCTCCCGCATTTGGTTCGGGGTTATGGTCAATTCAATGGGAAACTCATGCCCGGACTTGTGCAAACCGACGATTTCGATGCGCCGATTGATCAGCTTGGCGCCGCCGCCGGCCAGATAATGTTGCAAGCCCTTACGATGCGCCTCGCGCAAACGTTCCGGAATGATGATGCCGTGTAATTCCTTGCCGATTACTTCGTAGGCTTTCCAACCGAAAATTTCCTCGGCCTGACGATTCCAAGCCTGTAACACGCCGTCCGCATTCATTTGCACCACGGCATCCAGTGCGCTGTTGATGATGCTTTGCAGCCTTTTTTCGTTTTGCTCCCGACTCCGTAACAATTCCTTAAACCCGGCCGCCATCCGGTTGAAACCGTCGGCCATTTGACCGAGTTCATCACGACTGTCGATCCGCAAGGCGTGGGAAAAATCGCCGCCGGCAAATGCTCGGGTCGAGCGCACCAAGGCCGCCATCCGGCGCGATGCCGACAGGTGGGCGCCAACCGCCAGATAAACCCATAATCCGAACAGCAGCGAGGGGACCGGCACGCTGGACCAAAACGCCCGATAGGCTTGATCGATGCGGCTCTGTACTTGCGAAACGGTGGCCGGAAACAAATGTTCGAATATCCGCCGATAGCTGGTATCCACCAGCATCAAGGCACTGGAAACGAAATATTCGGCATCGGCATCGGTACCGAACTGCCCCGACAAAATGTCCGGCAGCACCAAATCGGTGAACAAGTGCCGGCTGTCGCGCAAGCTGTCGCGAATGGCCGCGAACGCGGCTTCAAGCGCGGGATTGGCGCGGCCGGCCCGCGACAAAATGCCGTCGATTCTGTCGGCATGCGCTTCGACGGTGTTTTTTGCCGCCAATATTGCGGCACGCTGTTCGTCGCCAAGGTTTTTGGAGGCCAGCGCCATGATGCCACGCTCGCGCAGTTGGCAGATTTCTTCCAAAAACTCCGGCAGTTCTTCGCTTAACAGGCGTTTCAGAAAATAGCTATCGGCGCCGGGTAGGAGCGCATGGTCCGTCAGGTCTTTATGCAGTTGCAACACGCGCGCCACCAATCGGCTCTGTTCGGCGAAAATCGCTTCCGCATCGAGCTCGGCCCCTGCCTGGCGGATTTGCCGCCAGGCCGACAAAATCGCCGCGTAGTCGAAGCGTTCCCGCAAGTCGGTCGGTAGCAGCGCCGAAAAGTCCCGCAGCGCCCGGTCGACCTCGGCCGCGGTGGCCGCTTTGTTCTCCGCCATCCGCCGCGGGCCGGCGCTTACCGCCATGGACAGGCCGCGATACTTTTGCAGTTTGTTCACCAGGCGGACTGATTCCTCCAAGCGCCGCACCGCTTGCAACTCCAATCGCGATTGTTGCACCATGTGGTCCAATCTTTGTGCCAGGACGGCGATAACCGCCAGGATGGCCAATAGCGACAGAATGGACAGCAACAGGTTTTTCTTGCCGAAACTCAAACGATCCATCACGGCAACGGCCGGAGAGAATAGACCCTGCATCCGCTTACCCCGCTAACAAAAAAACGACTGCGTCATGCTGTCCGCAGCAATTGTCTTTGTTTTTCCACAATGCCGTGCAGGCGCAAGGCCAAATGGTTGTCCTTGACGAACAGCGTTTCAACCTGGGTAACCAAGCGGTCCACAATGGCGTGCAACTGCAATTCCTGACTGTCGGTCAGCGCCAAAAACACGAAAGCGTCTTCCATTTCTATCCGATGTTGTTCAATCAAATGTTCCAACTGGCTGTAATTTCGAGCCTGATTGGCCTCGATTTCGGCAATCAAATCCACCAGTTCCTTGACGCCCGCCATGCGGGCATTGGCCTGTTGCAGGCGCTCCTGTTCCATCACCATGGCATCTATCCTCACCCCGACGCCTTCGGCGATGATGGCCAAGTGATCCCGCAATCGTCCCATCAATTCGGCATCTTCGACATCCAGGCCGGTAGCCAACAGGGTAATATTGGGATAATTCAGGGCCAGGCGGTCACCGGTCTGGCTGATGCGACCCAGTTTGGCGGCATAGCTTAAAATCGACTTCTCCAGTTCGGTGCAGTTGGCATCGGAACGAAAAAAACACTCTTGGCCGGCACAATGCAGTTTTATCAAAACATGCAGGCCAAATTGATCCATGGTCTCCACCAACAACTGCCCCAGCGCCTGTAGCGACAGACACTGAAACGATGAACGCAGAAATTGCAGAACCAGCCCGGTTTCTCCCAGGCTGGACATGGCGGTAAAGGCGGTCTTTTGCGCATAGGACAATTGTTGTTGCAATTGGCGCTTTTGTTCCTCGGCCTCGATGGCGATTTCGACCTTGCGCAACAATACATCCTTGGCGGCATTTTTGGGGATGAAATCGTTACCGCCCGCTTCAAACGCCGCCAGCAAGGTTTCCAGGTCGTCATGGGCCGAGACGAAAATCACCTGAACCTCATCGTAGTTTTCGGCGCGCAGTTGGCGGCAGGTGTCCAGGCCGTTTTGTCCCGGCATTTCAATATCCAGCAAAATCAGATTGGGCCGCAGGTCCATGGCCGCCAGACAACCCGCGCCGCTGTCGAATTCGTGTACCTGATAGCCGTGACCCTGCAAATGATCGGACACTATCAGACGCTGCAAACTGTCATCATCCACTACAAAAATACAGAAGGGTCGGTCGGACATCGCATTCTCCGGAGTCATAAGGCAAGGACGGCTCGAACCGCCATCGGGGCGGCTATCATATCAACTTAGGAATCCGCCCAAAATAACTTCCGCATTCTGTTCTCTCCCGCCGGGCTAGGGCGAGGGATATAAATAGGGACGTTATTAGGGGCGGAATCCTTACCGACGACTGCCGCGCGAATGATGCGGCGAAACAAACCGAACTTGTCGATTTAGGCGAACTGAACAGGAATTGCGTTAAAAGTAAGCTTCTCCTTGGAAAGACCGAATCGCCGGGATTTATAAAAAACCCTCTGTCATCCTTAAAAAAGTGTGGGGGGTAATTATTCGGTCAAAAAGCGTAAAACAAGCGTAGGCTTAGATGCGACACGCTTCCGGTAAGCACGGTGGATGCGCGGGGCTTATCCCCCTACTCTCGGCAATCGCCGAATAGTTACAAGAGGTCTCTATTCAGCGCGCGGCAGCCATAAGCCATGTAGCGGCTCAGGCGGCGGCCGACAATTCCGGATAGGATTTGTAACGATCGGCCAGGGATAGTGCTTCCGCCACCGGCCGGCAGGTGATAAATCCCCCACGAGTATTTAACGCCTTGGCGAAGCCGGGTTCCTTGTCCAGGGCCGCCAAACCCAGATTCGCTAACTTCAGCACATAAGGAAAGGTTGCATCGGTCAAGGCCATGGTGGAGGTGCGGGGAAAAGCGCCCGGCATGTTGCTGACGCAGTAATGAATGACGCCGTGTTTTTCGTAGACCGGCGCCACATGCGTGGTGGCATGCGCGGTTTCGATACAACCGCCCTGGTCGATACTGACATCCACCACCACCGAACCGGGCTGCATGGTTTGCACCATGGCTTCGGTCACCACGTGCGCCGCCCGGGCGCCATGTATCAATACCGCCCCCACCACCAGATCGGCCTTGCGCACGTGCTCGGCAATGGCGGCCGGCTCGGAGACGATAAAGTCGATGTCGATGGAGATTTCGCGCTGCAATCTGGCGGCGTTTTCCGGGAACAAGCCAGCTACCGTCACATGGGCGCCCAGACCGATTGCGGTGCGGGCCGCATGACTGCCCACCACGCCGTCGCCGATAATCAACACATGTCCATGGCGCTTGCCCAGCACCGAACCCAGCATCACGCCCTTGCCGCCATTGCAGCGGGCCAGATAATGGCAACCCATTTGCACCGCCATATTGCCCGCCACCGCGCTCATGGGCGCCAACAAGGGCAAGCGGCCGTGTTCGTCTTCCAGGGTCTCGTAAGCCACCGCCGTGGTTTTTCCGCTTAATAAGGCCTCGGTGAGCGCTTTGGGCACGCCGGCCAAATGAAAATAAGTAAACACAATCTGTTGTTTCAGGTAAGCATATTCAGCCGCAACTGGTTCCTTTACCTTGATCACCAATTCGTTGTCCCAGGCCTGTTCGACGCTGACGATATCAGCGCCCGCGCGCTGATAATCCCGATCGCTAAATCCGGAACCCACGCCGGCGGACGTTTCAACGGACACCCGGTGCCCTTGGGCAACCAGGGTTGCGACGCCGGCCGGGGTCAATCCCACCCGGTATTCTTCGCTTTTGATCTCTTTGATCAGACCTACTTTCATGAAACGACACTCCTCATTGAGTCAATATGCGGCGACTGCGGTTGCCGCAGTATTGCCAAGCTACCTAATGCTGTCAATTACCGTATGGCGAAACAGTTTAATTCATCCTGGTTTATAAGTTGTGCCACTTGCGTGTATGATCCGAGTCTAACGGCAATCTCGCATGGGCATGCGTTGTTTGTTCCGCCGAATTCCGCACATTTTCAAAGTTAGTACTATGAGCATCATTACCTGGAATGACCAACTCAACGTCGGCATAGCCACCGTCGATCAACAACATCAAAAACTGGTTGAGATTCTCAATCAGCTGGATGAGGCCGTGGCCTTGGGTTACAAACACAAAAAAATCCTGCAACTGGTGGACGAGTTGATCGATTACACCCGCTACCACTTTCAGGAGGAAGAAGGTCTGATGTTGCAGCCGGCATACGATGCGGCCATGTATCAAAAGCATAAATCCGAACATGACGAATTCATCCGTAAAGTCGTCCGGGAGCGGGAAGCGGCAATCGACAATCCAGATGCGGTCTCCAATGAGTTGCTGGATTTTTTGGTCGCCTGGATCATGGACCACATTTTGTATTCGGACAAACAAATGGCGCTGGCGTTGAACCGGGCGCCGAACGTTAAAGATGACGAGCTGCGCAAACAACAGGCCGACATCATGCACAGCAACTTGTATGCGGCCTTGCGCGAGAGCGAAAAACGCTTCAAGGAACTGGCCGACCAGTTGCCGGCCCTGATCTGGATCACCAACAACCAACATGTACCCATCTTTTGCAACCGGTTTTGGGTGGAGACTTTCGGCCTGCCCAAGCAAAAGATCACCATGGACAATTGGCATAGCGCCATTCACCCGGCCGATATAGAGTTGGTGAAACAGGCTTACCAGAAGGCGAGCACCGAATATTGCGAGCAGCAAATCGAATACCGCCTGAACCGGGGCGAGCGCGGCACCTTTTGGATGCTGGAGAAAATCGTTCCGCGTATCCGGGCAAACGGCCATATAGCCGGCTTGATGGGTTTCGGCATGGATATCAGCCTGCAGAAGCAGGCGGAATCGCAACTGGAAATTTTGGTTGCCCAACGCACCCAACAACTGTGGGAAGTCAATCAACACCTGGAAGACGAAAAAAATCAACAAATTGCCCTGAACCAGCAATTAAAGGAAGTGCAAGGCCATCTGGTACAATCGGAAAAAATGGCCTCCCTGGGTCAGTTGGCGGCCGGAGTCGCGCACGAAATCAACAATCCGCTGGGCTATATTTATTCCAATCTCAACACCCTGAAGGAATATATTCAGGATTTGTTGAATATCGTCGAATCCGGACAACGGCTGGCCGATCATCTACCCGCCGACGACCCGGCGGTGCTGGAATTCAAACAACTGCAAAAAGCCGCCGATCTGGACTTCATGAAGGGCGACATTCCGGAGCTGGTCGAGGAAGCCATGGAAGGGGCAACCCGGGCCAAAAAAATCGTACAGGATTTGCGCGACTTTTCCCGCATCGACAAACAGGACAAAAGTCCGTTCGATCTGGAGGCCGGCATCGACTCCACCTTGAACATCGTCAACAACGAAATCAAATACAAGGCGGAAGTCGTCAAGGAATATGCCGGCTTGAAACCCTTTGTCTGCGTCGGCAGCCAGATCAATCAAGTGATTTTGAACCTGCTGGTGAATGCCGCTCAGGCGATAGACGAGTTCGGCAAAATACACATACGCACCGGCATGGAAGAGGACAGGGTGTGGTTCGAGGTGGAAGACAGCGGCAAGGGCATTCCGGAAGAGATCCGCGGCAAAATATTTGATCCCTTTTTCACCACCAAACCGGTCGGCAAGGGCACGGGACTGGGTCTGTCGCTGTCCTATAAAATAATCCAGGATCACCAAGGCGAAGTGGATTTACAATCCACCGTGGGCAAAGGCACTAAATTCAGAGTCTACCTGCCCAATATCTAACTCAATCCCGGGGCTAACGACATGAGCGAAACCCTCCAGACATCGCCGGCCACGCTGCTGTTTGTCGACGACGAACCCAACATACTCAAATCATTGAAACGGCTGTTTCGCGGCCCGGAATTCACCATTCTGACCGCTGAAAACGGCGAGGAAGGTTTAAAAGTCCTGAGCGAAAGCGCGGTCGATTTGATCATATCGGACATGCGCATGCCGCAAATGGACGGCGCGGAATTTTTATCCCGTGCCGCCGAAAGCTGGCCGGACACGGTTCGCATTTTATTGACCGGTTACGCCGACATGGAATCCACCATCGCCGCCGTCAACAAAGGCAAAATCTACAGTTATTGCAGTAAGCCCTGGGAAGACAACGAACTTAAAATCCTGGTCAAAAACGCCCTGGAACAAAAGCGCCTGCGGGACGAGCGCCAGCAATTGTTTGCCATTATCGAACAACGCAACCGGGAACTGAACGAACTTAACGAGCAACTGGAACACAAGGTGCAGCTGCGCACCGAACAAATCAGGCTTTCGCTGCAAAAGATAGACCTGGCCCATAACGAGTTGAAAAAACAGTTTGCCAACACCGTCAAAACCTTTGCCCGCATCATCGAAATGCGTCCAGGCATTAAAAGCGGCCATTCCAAATACATAGCCGAAAACGCCAGATCGATTGCGCAGCGCCTAAACATGCCGGACGATGACGTCAAGGATATTTTATACGCCGGCCTGCTGCTGCAAATAGGCAAAATCAGCCTGCCCGACGACTTGCTCAAACAACCCCTAACCGCCATGAGCACGGCCGGTAAAAAGCGCTTTCTCAACCACGGCCAGGAAGGCTGGAATTTATTGAGCGGCATAGATCAACTGAAAAATGCCGCCGAACTTATCCGCTACCAATACGAAAATTTCGACGGTAGCGGCGAACCGCACGGTTTGCGCGGCGGCCAGATACCGTTGGGCTCGCGAATCTTGGCGGTGGTGCGCGACTACATCAGCAGCCTGGACGGCTTTATCAACGGTAGCGTACTGAATACCGATAACGCCAAAAAGCGCTTATTGGCCAAAAAAGGCAGCCTTTACGATCCCGAGGCGGTTGACCAGTTTCTAGCCCTGTTGGCCGAATCCGAATCCGCCGATGAAAGACCGGTTATCGAAATCTCCTGGACTCAGCTACAGCCGGGCATGGAAGCGGTGGAAATCATTCACAACGGCATGTTGTATTTAAAGGATCAAATTTTAAGCCTGGGTCAGATCGAAAAAATTCTGGAAATGCGCAGACACAGCAAAGATCTGATTTTACGGGTACGGGTTTAGGGCTCGGGCCACCCTGGCCGATCCGCGTCATTTGCCGCCATACGCAAGACCGCTTGCGCCGAACACGGTCGGTGGCCGCGGAGGGATTTGCCGGACCCTGAATTTTTTGTGACGCGGCCAAAACTCCCGCCGACTCGATGCGCTATCGGCCTCGAAAAAATGTCATTTTCGGCTCTCCTGATGTAAGCTTATTATTACAATCTGTAATTCGGAGCCAGCCGTGTTTGCCACCTTGCCGCCATTGTCATCCTTGATGTTTTCAACATTTTCAGAATCCTCGGCTTTCGCCGCTTTTGCGCAACATTCGAACCTGGCGGAGCCTTGATTATGGCGTTTTCATTTTTCAACAATAAGCAACTGGAATCCCTGCAACAGGAACTGGCAAGCGCGCGGGAACGCAACCGGCAACTGGAGAACGAACGCGATCAGCTGTTACAGCAGTTAAAACAAAGCGATGCGGCCAAGTGCGCGGCGGAAACCGCGTTGAAGCTCAACCTCGACACTATCGGTTATCTGCAAAACTTCGGCCAGTCTCTGCTGAATACCCAGGGCAGTTTCCAAACCCTGGCCAATCAATTACGGAACGAAAAAAATAACGCCGTGGAAGCGCAAGGCATCTCGCTGACCAGCAGTCAGGCCATAGAACGCATCGCGAATAATTTAACCAATCTGGCGGATTCATCCAGCCATGCGGCGCTGCAGGCCGGTACGCTGGATCAAAGCTCCCGGGAAATCATAGGCGTGGTGCAATTGATTCGCGGCATCGCCGATCAAACCAATTTGCTGGCCTTAAACGCCTCGATCGAAGCCGCCCGGGCCGGCGAACAAGGCCGCGGTTTCGCCGTGGTGGCCGATGAAGTGCGCACGCTGGCCAAACGTACCGCCGAGGCCACCGACAAGATTTCCAATCTGGCCGAATCGATACAAATCGGCAGCGGCAACACTCGCGAACAAATGTACACCTTGGCCGAGCAATCACGGATGTTCAGCGAAGAGGGGCACCGGGCGACCGCCACCATGCGGCAACTGGTGGATTTTTCCCACGTCATGGAACAAGTGGTTGCCGCCTCGTCGCTGCGCAGTTTTTGCGAACTGGCCAAGGTCGATCATTTGATCTACAAATTCGAGGTCTATAAGGTTTTGTTTCATTTATCGCCAAAAACCGCTCAAGACTTTGCCCAGCATACCGAGTGCCGGCTGGGTAAGTGGTATTACGGCGGCGAAGGCAAAAGCTGCTTTTCCCAACTGCCCGGCTACGGCGATATCGAACAACCGCACATCGCGGTTCACGCATCCGCCCTTGGCGCGCTGAAAGCCCACGCCGAGGCCGACACGGCTTCCATGTTATCGCACATCGGCAATATGGAGGAAGCCAGTCTTTTGGTGCTGGCAAATCTGGAAAAAATGGCGCTAAGCGCGGAAAAAAATCCCAGTATCTTGTGCCAAGCGCATTAGTAAAGACTCTGCCGCGCGGCACCGTGTACTCCCTGGCGGCCAAAATGCCGCCGATACGGCTGGCGACGATGGGAGGCAAACTGCTAAACCACCTCCAGCTTGGCATAGGACAGCATCAGCCATTTGATGCCGGCGTTGCGAAAGTTGATTTGCACCCGCTCCTGGTCGCCGTCGCCCTCGGTTTGCAGTACCACGCCTTCGCCGAATTTCTCATGCCTGACCGACTGCCCCATGCGGTACTTGGCGGATTTTGCATGCAAACTGTTCAAGGAGGCGCTGTTGCCGGCAACCGGTCGGCTGATATTGGCGCGCAGGCGGATTTCCCGCAGGGTCTCCGGTGGAATTTCCCGCAAAAACCGTGACGGAGCCGGGTAATTGTCCTTGCCGTACAAGCGGCGGGATTCGGCATGGGTCAGATAAAGCTGCTCCCTGGCGCGGGTAATGCCGACATAACACAGCCGGCGTTCTTCCTGCAGACGGCCGGCATCGTCGGTGGCTTGCTGGGAGGGAAACAGACCGTCCTCCATGCCGACCATGAACACCAGTTTAAATTCCAGGCCCTTGGCCGAATGCAAGGTCATCAATTGCACGCAGTCTTCATCCACATCGGCTTGCATGTCGCCGGCTTCCAGGGCAGCATGGGTCAGGAACATATCCAGCTCGCCGAGATTTTCGTCGTTTTGGCTGTCGTAGTCGAACAGGCGGGCGGCGTTGACCAACTCTTCCAGATTTTCCACCCGGGTTTCGCCCTTGTCCTGCTTTTCCTTTTTATATAGTTCGATCAGCCCGCTTTTTTCGACGACCAGTTTGACGGTTTCGTACAAGGCCAAATCCTGTGTATCCGCGCCGAGTTGCAGGATCAATTGCATGAAACCTTTCAAAGCCGAACTGGCGCGCGGCGGCAGACGGTTTTCCGCCAGCATTTTTTCCGAAGCTTGCCACAAGGACAGGCTTTGCTCGCGGGCCAATAGACGCATGTCGTCCAGGGTTTTGGCGCCGATGCCGCGGGTTGGGGTGTTAACCACCCGCTCAAATGAGGCATCGTCATCGTGATGGCTGGCCAAGCGCAAATAGGCCAAGGCGTTTTTGATTTCCATGCGCTCGAAAAAACGCAAACCGCCGTATACCCGATAGGGCACGCCGGTGGTCATCAGACGTTCCTCGAATTGGCGGGACTGGGCGTTGGAACGGTACAAAATCGCCGCGTCGCTGCGCAAACCGCCGTCCTTGATCCATTGGCGGATTTTTTCCACCACGAAGTAGGCTTCGTCCTGTTCGTTGAAGGCCGAATATAGCGATATGGCATGGCCTTCGCCGGCCTCGGTCCAGAGTTCCTTGCCCATGCGGGCTTCGTTATTGGCAATCAGGGTGTTGGCGGCCTTTAAAATATGCCCGGTGGAACGGTAATTTTGTTCCAACCGCACCACCTGGTGTTGCGGGTAATGTTTCTGAAAGGCGAAAATGTTTTCGATTTTGGCGCCGCGCCAGCCGTATATCGATTGGTCGTCGTCGCCGACCACGAACAGATTGTTGTTGCCTTCGGTCAACAGCCGCAGCCAGGCGTATTGTATGGTGTTGGTGTCCTGGAACTCATCGACATGCACTTGTTGAAAGCGTTGTTTATAAAAGCTCAGCAAGTCTTCGTTATCGCGCAGCAGCTCGTGGGCGCGCAGCAGCAGTTCGGCAAAATCCACCAGACCGGAACGGTCGCAAAGTTCTTCGTAGGCTTTGTACACCGCCAGCATTTGCCGCTGATAAAAATCGCCGCTTTCGGCCATGTAGCGGGCGCGTATGCCTTCTTCCTTTTGCGCATTGATGAACCATTGCACCTGCTTGGGCGGCCATTTGCTGTCGTCGATGTTCATCGCTTTCAGCAGGCGCTTGACGATACGCAATTGGTCGTCGCTGTCCATCACCTGAAAATTGTCCGGCAGTTTGGCCTGCTTGGCATGCTGGCGCAACAGCCGATGCGCCAGACCGTGAAAAGTGCCTATCCACATGGAGCGCGCGGAAATATTCAATAACTCTTCCACCCGACCGCGCATTTCGTTGGCGGCCTTGTTGGTGAATGTTACCGCCAGAATGTTTTGCGGCGAAATGCGGTTGATTTTTATGTGCCAGGCGATACGGTGCACCAGTACCCGTGTCTTGCCGCTACCGGCGCCCGCCAGCACCAGCATGGCTTGCTCCGGGGCGGACACCGCCAGCCGCTGAGCGTCGTTTAATGAGGCAATAATTGAGGAGACATCCATTTTTTGTTTGCAGATTTCAATCAGCTGTGTATATTTGCGGCCTCTATATAAAGGAAAGCCTTAAGTCAGGATAATAAAAACAATAGTACACAGAGAGGGTTGGAAATGAGTTTCGATTATAAACGCATGATTAAGTTTGAACACAACGTGGGGGCCAAGGACAAGAAAATTCGCCTGTATGCGGGCGTGGCATTGTTGGCCGTGTCTTTATTTACCGCCAGCATCATCTTGCTGCTGGTAGGTCTGGTGTTGGTGGCCACCAGCTATTTCGGCTGGTGCCCTGCCTATTCCGGTTTCGGTAAAAACAGCCTGGAAGCCGGCGAGGCCGAGGCGGCAGCCGCTCCGGCCGAGTCCGAAAGCGACAGCGAATAAAATCGTTCGGCCATCCGGATTTTCGTCGGCAATCCGGATGGCCGACTTTCAATCGCTGTCTTGCTTTCTATATTCCCCTTCAATGACGTCCGCTTCCGGACCGCCTGATTGCCGGAAGTTGCCACCGGCTCCCGTCACCAATAAATGATTTTCTATCACATATTGAGCAAATTTACGGCGCAGGTCTGGAATCAGGCAAGCAAAGCCCAACGCGTCGGTAAAAAAACCCGGCGTCAGCAGCAAGGCGCCGCCGACCAGTAAAATCGGCCCTTCTATCATTTCATAGGCGGGAATCGCACCCTGGGCCAGATTGGCCTGAAAACGCTGCCAGGTGGCGAAACCTTGCCGACGCAACAACCACGCTCCCAACCCGGCGGTAAATACCACCAGAAAAACGGTCGGCAACGCGCCGATTATTCCTCCGACCTGCAACAACAGGTAAATCTCCACGAAGGGAACGAGCAAAAAAAACAAAAACAGTATGCGCATGGCTTTCATGAGGGGATGCTAAGGGGTGGCTGACGCAACAGTTTAACCGATTTAAAGCTGCGTTTTCCTGGTTTACGCCGATTGAGCGATAATGTTCGGTCTGCTTAGCCCCGCATTCCCTTGAACGACCCGAGAAGAGCCGCATGCACCATTTGATTTATTGTACCTGTCCGGATTTGGAAACCGCCGAGCGGATAGCCCGCCACCTGATTACCGAAAAGCTGGCGGCCTGCGTGAATATTTTGCCGGGCTTGCATTCCATTTACCAATGGCAGGGGCAAATCGAAACCGCGCGGGAACATTTGCTGCTGATCAAAAGTCCAGAGGCCCGCTACGAAGCGGTTGAAGCCGCCATTAAAACCCTGCACCCTTACCAACTTCCCGAAATCATTGCAGTCGCGATTGAACGCGGCTCCGCCGAGTATTTGAAATGGATAGACTCATGTCTGCATACCCACTGATTCTGTTTTGCCTGTTGTCGCTGATTTTCCAGCCGGCCCTGGCCTTGACCGGCGAGGAGATTTTGCCGGCCGACCAGGTTTTTAAATTAAGCGCCGCCGGACAATCCCGGCAACAACTCGAACTGGAATGGCAAATCGAACCGGGTTATCACCTGTATAGCGATAAGACCAAGGTTGAATCCGAATCCGCCGGCATTCAAATAGGCGCCCTGCAAATGCCGGCGGGCACCGTGGAGCATGATGCGGTTTTCGGCGAGATGAGCGTTTACCGCGACAGCCTCAAACTCACCGTGCCCTTGGACAATCCCGCCAACCTGCCCCGCGTCGAGCTGTTGGTGAAATACCAGGGCTGCGCGGATATTGGCGTGTGTTATCCGCCGCAAAAAAAGCGCGTCGTGGTGGAATTGCCGGAAACCCCGGCGACCGGCGCGCCCGATGCCGTCAAGCAATTTTTCGGCGGTTTGAAAAATCTCGCTTCCAGCCTGTCTACGGACGAATTATTGCCGCCCGAGCAGGCCTTTCAATTTTTCGCCAGCCTGAAAGACGAACATACCCTGCATGTCAGTTGGCTGATTGCCGACGGCTATTATCTTTACCGGCACAAGCTGGATTTGCGTCTGGACGATACGACCAAGACCCAATTGGCCAAATTGCCGTTACCGACGGGGGAAGAGCATCTGGACGAAGAATTCGGTCGGGTGGAGGTCTACCGGCATGAACTGAGTCTGGACCTGCCCTTGCAAAGGCAAACGCTGGCGGCGGAAACCATAGAGCTGACGGCGAAATTTCAGGGTTGCGCGGACCGTGGGGTGTGCTATCCGCCCATGACGGACAAAGTGGTGTTGCAATTGCCTGAAAGCAAAAACCCCGCGCCGGTTATTTCCGCGGACGCGAATGCCGAGGCATCGGAGCAGGACCAAATCGTCAACGCCCTGAAAAGCGATAGCCTGATATTGACCCTGATCAGCTTTTTCGGCTTTGGGGTGTTGTTGTCGCTGACGCCCTGCGTGTTTCCGATGATACCGATTTTGTCCGGCATCATCGTCGGACACGGCCACCAAATCGGTACCCGCAAGGCCTTTTTGCTGTCCGCCAGCTTCGTATTCGCGTCCGCCCTGATGTACACCGTGTTCGGCATCTTGGCGGCCCTGTTCGGCAGTAATTTACAGGCCACTTTTCAAGAGCCCTGGGTGATTGCCGTGTTTGCCGGCCTGTTTGTGCTGTTGTCGCTGTCGATGTTCGGTTTTTACAATTTGCAGATGCCGGCGGCGATACAGTCGAAATTGCATAACTCCAGCGACCTGCACCGGGACGGCTCCTATTGGGGAGCAGGCATCATGGGCGCCCTGTCGTCCCTGATCGTCGGTCCTTGCGTGGCGGCACCGTTGGCGGCGGCCTTGATCTATATCGGCCAGACCGGCGACGTGGTGCTGGGCGGTTCGGCCTTGTTCGCGATGGGCTTGGGCATGGGCTTGCCGTTGTTGCTGGTGGGCGCTTCCGCCGGCAAATTGCTGCCCAAGGCCGGCGACTGGATGAACGCCACCAAGGCGGTATTCGGCGTCATCATGCTGGCGGTGGCCGTGTGGATGCTGTCGCGGATTTTACCGGCCGCCGTCACCATGTTGCTGTCGGCCATGTTACTGATCATTCCTGCCATCTATTTGAATACCTTGGAACCATTGCCGCAGCCGGCTTCCGGCTGGAAAAAATTGTGGAAGGGCGTTGGCCTGATGATGTTGCTATTTGGCGTATTACAGCTGATCGGCCTAAGCGCCGGCAACACCAATCCCCTGCAACCCTTGATCGGTTTGGCGGTTGGCGGTGAAACGCCCGCCCGGACGGGCCTTCAATTCAAGCGCATCGGCACCATGGCGGAATTGGAACAGACGCTTCAGCAAGCCAAGGCCAATAATCAATGGGTCATGCTGGATTTCTATGCCGACTGGTGCGTGTCGTGCAAGGAAATGGAGGCTTACACCTTTACCGATGCCCAAGTGCGGCGCCAGTTAAAGGATTTTGTCTTGATTCAGGCCGATGTCACCGCCAACAACGCCGACGACAAGGCCTTGCTGAAACGCTTCAGTCTGGTCGGCCCGCCGGGCATCATTTTCTTCGATCCGGCGGGACTGGAGCGCGCTAACAAGCGGGTGATCGGTTATCAAGATGCCGCCACGTTCGTCAACACCTTAAATCGCTTATGAAATCCACCATAGCCATGCTACTGGTGGCGGCCTTGGCGTTGAGCGCCGGAATGTTGCTGCAACAAAAAGCTAAGCTTGCCGGCGCGGCCGACGCGCGGAGTCCGGCGCTGCAATTCGGCTTTCCCGACCTGGACGGGCAAATTCAAGACGTGGCGCAGTGGCGCGGCAAAATTTTGCTGGTCAACTTTTGGGCCACCTGGTGCCCGCCTTGTTTGAGGGAAATTCCGCAATTCATCAAGTGGCAGCGGGAATATCGCGACCGGGATCTGCAAATCGTCGGTATCGCCCTGGACGACCAATCTTCCGTTGCCGAATATCTGCGGCAGATGAAGGTCAATTACCCGATGCTGATCGCCGGCGATGAAGGCGGCGCCTTGGCCTATCGCTTGGGCAACATTATCAACGCCGTGCCGTTTAGCGTCGTCGTCGACCGGCAAGGCAGGATTGTGCATCGCCAACCCGGCGAACTGACCGAGGCGCTGTTTTCGGAGACCGTGGCGCCGCTGCTGGCCCCCGAAAATTCGACAAGTCGGAAATCGCCATAAAAAGCGGGTTTATCTGGACAAAAACCCGCAAATTAGGCAGAATTCGCGCTTCAAAATTCTTGACCGTTTTATATTTGCATGGCGACCATTTCCGTTCTCAACGGCCCCAATTTGAATCTGTTAGGCGTGCGGGAGCCGGGTCTGTATGGCAATAAAACCCTGCGGGATATTCAAACCAGTCTCGAACAGCTAGCCGCGACGCTCGGCCATGATTTGGATTTTTTTCAAAGCAATGCCGAGTTCGAAATCATCGAGCAAATCCACCAAGCCTACGGCAATGGTGTCGATTTCATCCTGATCAATCCGGCGGCATTTACGCATACCAGCGTGGCGATACGCGACGCCCTGTTGGCCACCAAAATTGCATTCATTGAAGTACATTTGTCCAATGTGCATGCCCGCGAAGCCTTCAGGCGACATTCCTACTTCTCGGATATCGCCGTCGGCGTTATCTGTGGCCTGGGAGCCCGCGGTTACGAACTGGCTTTACAAGCCGCTCATCAGATTTTACAAGAGAGAACTCAGAACAATGGATATTAGAAAAATAAAAAAGCTCATCGATCTTATCGAGGAATCCGATATTGCTGAGATTGAAATAAGCGAGGGAGAGGAATCGGTCAGAATCAGCCGATATTCCGCCGCCGCGCCGATCCAATATGCCGCCGCGCCGGTTGCCGCTCCGGCGGCGGTTGCCCCCGCCAGCGCCCCCACCGCCGCCGCACCCGCCGAGGAAAAAGTCAGCGGCCACGTGGTCAAGTCGCCCATGGTCGGCACCTTTTACCGTTCCGCATCGCCAGGCTCCCCTTCGTTTGTGGAAATCGGACAATCCGTTTCGGCCGGACAAACCTTGTGCATCATCGAGGCGATGAAAATTCTCAACCAGATCGAGGCCGACAAAAGCGGCACGATCAAACAAATATTGGTTGAAAATGCCCATCCGGTTGAATACGGCCAACCTTTATTCATCATTGAATAACGGGCCGGGTGACGCTTATGTTTGAAAAAATTGTCATCGCCAACCGGGGCGAGATCGCATTGCGCGTATTACGTGCCTGCCGTGAGCTGGGCATTAAAACCGTCGCGGTATTTTCCGAGGCCGACCGCGACTTGAAACACGTGCGTCTGGCGGACGAAGCCGTCTGCATCGGTCCCGCGCAGTCCTCGCATAGCTATTTGAACATACCGGCCATCATCAGCGCGGCGGAAGTGACCGATGCCCAAGCCATTCATCCGGGTTACGGCTTTCTGTCCGAAAACGCCGATTTTTCCGAAAAAGTCAGCCAGAGCGGCTTCGTCTTCATCGGCCCGAAACCCGAAACCATCCGCATGATGGGCGACAAAATCTCCGCTAAAAAAGCCATGCTGGAAGCCGGCATCCCCTGCGTGCCCGGCAACGGCGACCCCTTGTCCAACGATGACGACGCCAATCTGAAAATGGCCCGGGAAATCGGTTATCCGGTCATCATCAAGGCGGCCGGCGGCGGCGGCGGCCGTGGCATGCGAGTGGTGCATACCGAAGCGGCGCTGGTCAATGCCATCGAATTGACCAAGGCGGAAGCCATGTCGGCATTCGGTAACGGTACGGTCTACATGGAAAAGTTCCTGGAAGACCCGCGCCATATCGAATTTCAGGTGCTGGCCGATTCGCACGGAAACGCGATTCACTTGGGCGAACGCGACTGTTCCATGCAGCGCCGTCACCAAAAGGTGGTGGAAGAAGCACCCGCCCCCGGCATTACGGACGAACAACGCAAACAGATGGGCGAACGTTGCGCGCAAGCTTGCGTCGAGATCGGCTACCTGGGCGCGGGAACCTTCGAATTTTTATATGAAAAAGGCCAGTTTTTCTTTATCGAAATGAACACCCGAGTACAGGTGGAACATCCCGTCACCGAAATGATTACCGGCTTCGACATCGTCAAGGAACAGCTGCGGATTGCCGCCGGCCTGCCCTTGTCCGTCACGCAAGATCAGGTGCGCTTCACCGGTCACGCCATCGAATGCCGCTTGAATGCGGAAGACCCCAAAACCTTCATGCCCAGCCCCGGCTTGATCGAGCAGTTCCACATGCCGGGCGGACCGGGCATCCGTTGCGAAACCCATATCTACAACGGTTACAAGGTACCGCCTTATTACGATTCCATGATTGGCAAGCTGATCGCGCACGGCGATGACCGCAATAGCGCCATTGCCCGCATGAAAACCGCCCTCAGCGAAATGGTGATCGACGGCATTAAAACCAACATCCCCCTGCAACAAAGCATAATGGCCGATTCGGCTTTTGCCTTGGGCAGCCAAAACATCCATTATCTGGAAAAGAAACTGGGTATTCATTAATACGGCAAGGTGCGCGCCGGCATGGCG
>NZ_JANIBJ010000025.1 GCF_024505185.1 Methylomonas subterranea | reverse complement strand
CGCCTGACCTCGGCATCCAGGGACGGCCAGCTGTCCGAACGCGGCAAACCGGAACAGTTTCAGGGCGCCTATGCCGACGTCATCGCCGGCGTCAACGAAATGCTGGACGCCATCCTGTTGCCGATAGGCGAGGGCAATCGGATTCTGGCGCGGATTTCCGCCGGCAAAATCGACGAGCTGATCACGCAGACCTACAAGGGCGACCACGAGAACATGAAGCAGGCGGTCAACAATGTTGCCGTCACCTTGCAGGGCTTGCAGAAGGAACTACAGCGTCTGACCTCGGCATCCAGGGACGGCCAACTGTCCGAACGCGGCAAACCGGAACAGTTCCATGGTGCCTATGCCGACGTCATCGCCGGCGTCAACGAAATGCTGGACGCCATATTGCTGCCTATCGGCGAAGGCAACCGGATTCTGACGCTGATTCGTGGAGGTGGTCTGCGGCAACGGGTGGAGATCGACTGCCGCGGCGATCACGACAAAATGAAGCAGGCCGTAAACGGTGTGCATGGCTGGCTATCCGATCTGATAACCTACGTTACCAAAATTGCCAATGGCGATATGACGGCGGAAATGGCGAAAGCGTCCAATGACGACCAAATCCACGAATGGTTGATGCTGTTGAAACGCAATATCCAAGCGCTGGTTACCGACGCCGATATGCTGGCAAAAGCCGCCGTCGAAGGCCGTTTGGCGACTCGCGCGGATGCGAGCAAGCACCAGGGCGATTTTCGTAAAATTGTGCAGGGCGTCAACGATACGCTGGATGGCGTGATTCTGCCGATCAATGAAGTCGTCGAAGTGTTGGCGCTGGTGGAGCGCGGCGATCTGACCCGCACGGTCACGGGCGACTACAAGGGCCAATTGGGTGATTTCAAGGATACGGTCAATAACACCATTGCCAAGCTTTCGCAAACCATCGCGGAAGTGATCGGTGCCGCCGAACAATTGAACAGTGCATCGACGCAGATCACCATTACCTCGCAAGCACTGTCGCAGGCATCCGCCGAGCAAGCTGCCGGTGTCGAGGAAACTACCGCCAGTATTGAGCAAATGTCGGCCAGTATCGGCCAGAACGCCGAAAACGCCAAGGTTACCGACGGCATGGCCGGCAAGGCTTCCAAGGAAGCCGGCGAGGGCGGCGCGGCGGTCAAGCAAACGGTGGCGGCCATGAAGGATATTGCCGGCAAGATAGGCATCATCGACGACATTGCTTATCAAACCAATATGTTGGCGCTGAATGCGGCAATCGAGGCCGCCAGGGCGGGCGACCATGGCAAAGGTTTTGCGGTGGTGGCCGCGGAAGTGCGCAAACTGGCGGAACGCAGCCAGGTGGCGGCGCAGGAAATCGGGCAGTTGGCGGAAAGCAGCGTCAAAACCGCGGAAAGTGCCGGTCATTTATTGGATGCCATCGTACCCAGCATTACAAAGACCTCGGAGTTGGTGCAGGAAATTGCCGCCGCTTCGCAGGAGCAATCGGCGGGGGCGCTGCAAGTCAACACCGCCATGACCCAGATGAATCAGATTACCCAACAAAATGCTTCGGCCAGTGAAGAATTGGCGGCTACGGCGGAGGAAATGGCCGCTCAAACCGAGCAGTTGAAGTCGTTGATGGGCTTTTTCAAAATTTGCGATGGCGCCAGTACCGGGCCCGGCCAATTTGTCGCCAAAACCGCGCAAAAAATGGACAAATTCGGTAAAGCGGCATCTCCGATTGGAAGCGGCGGCAGTGGTGTGAATGCAAGTCAATTTCAGCCGTTTTAGGGGCGGGGTCATGGCAGACATTGCGGCAAGCAGCGATCAATTGCCGGCGCTCCCGGCGGACAAGGGGGGCGCCAAGGCCGGTCAGTATCTGACCTTTGTGCTGGCCAAAGAGATTTATGCCTTGGGGATATTGAACATCAAGGAAATAATCGATTACGGCAATTTAACGCAGGTGCCGATGATGCCGGACTTCGTGCGCGGCGTCATCAATTTGCGCGGCCGTGTCGTGCCGGTAGTGGATTTGAATGCGCGATTCGGCAAGGGCAAAACCCAAGTCGCAAAACGCACCGGCATCATCATAGTGGAAACCGCCGCCGACGGTCTGCAAGACATCGGCATCATGGTCGATGCGGTCAACGAGGTGGTAGATATCGCGCAGCCGGATATCGAGCCGCCGCCCAGCTTCGGTACGGGTATCCGCCCGGACTTCATCAACGGCATGGCCAAGAGAAATGAGCGTTTCATCATTCTGCTGAATGTTGGCAAAGTGTTGTCGGTGGTTGAGATGGCGGCGTTAAGCAACTCCGCCGAGTCTTATGCCGGGGAGATGGAGCTGTCCTGACGGGCGGTCCGATTCCATCCCGGCGCCGGAGGTGAAGCTGTCGCGAATAAATGGAAACTCTCAAAAAACCGGCGGCTTTTAGAGAGTTTCGTTTAAGGCCGGCCTAAAGCAGACTTGAAATACTGCCGGCGGCTCTTTTGACGTCAAGGAAAATCAGTCCCAGCTTGGCATTGGGTTTGGCCAATACGGTCAATACACCTTCCCGTCCGGCATAGGTCATCAACACATAACCCTTGCCGCCCTTGATTAATACCTGTTCCAATTCGCCGCGCGCCAGTTCGCTGGCGGTGCGGTCGCCGAGCGACAGCATGGCCGCGCTCATCGCGCCGACCCGGTCTTCGTCCAACGAAGCCGGTAACAGGGAGGCCATGGTCAGGCCGTCCGTCGATATGACGGCGGAGGCTTCGATGTCGGCCGACGAGCCGTTCAGTTCCGACAGAATTGATGTCAACATTTGCGCGCGCATGTCTTGCCCCCTATTTGTCTTTGTAGGCTAATGCCAGGTTGGTGAATAGAGTCCGGCTCATGCCTGAAATCTTGAGAAATTTTTCCAATTCTTCGGCAAGACTCGCTTCTTGGTAGGACTGTTGCATGACGAGTAAGGACATGCCGGTGATGGCGCTGACCGCCTCGAGAACCTTGGCCAAGTGCGCTTGGTCGCCGCCGTATGTTTCGACCAGCGTTCCGATCAGACGATTGTTGATCAGCGTCATCGCTCCGGCCATAAACTCAACCGGCAAATTGACTTTTACGTGAACATTGCCGACCTTGTACATATATTCAACATAAGCTTGATCGTACCGGCCGCTGAACAGGCTTTCCAGCCAGCGCATGTGCGCGGCCTTCAGGGTATCGATGCGGCCTTCCAGAAAGGCGGCGGCTTGCGGAATCGTTGCCAACTGGCCATAAAAATCTTCGGTAACCTGCGCCAGGCGCGGTTTGATTTGGCCGCCGATTTGCTGTAACAGAGTTTCCAGCTCCGGGGTCAGGCCGCTAAACTGCTTGGCGTAACCGGTCAATTTCTCAAAATCTTGTGTCATAAGTGATCCCTCGGGTGAGGCAAAAAACAGCTGAAGCGCTGCACGGCTAGCGCGCGGAGTGTGCGCTTTCCGGCCAAGTATAGACAGTTTTTCTGGGGGATTTGCGGTATTTAAAAATCCTTATCAAAATATTACATAATGATCGGATGGGAAGCCGGTTTTTCCCGCCCCAAGCCCGACCTTCTCGCCCGCAAGACGGGGCTCGACGTCGAACCGAATAGTTTATTAACTGAATCAATGGATAGGTGATTATGCCGTTGTCGCAGCCCTTCACGCTCCGTCTGTTTGAAAACGATTCCACGCTTACCCAAAGACTGGGTGTTTTGCACGAACGGATTTTGACTACCGTCCCCAACATGGACCGGATCGCGGTGGCAATTTACGATGCGGCGGACGGCAAGCTGAAAACCTTTATCAACAGTACCCGGAAAGGCGAAGCGATTAGCGCTTACGACTTCAAGCTCTCCGACAGCCCGTCGCTCTACAAGCTGGCCGCCAGCGGCGAGCCACGCGTCATCGACGAAATTCAGGAGGCCATCAAGTCGAATACCCCGCACTCGAATTGGTTGTTGCAACAAGGTTATCGCTCGTCCTTTACCATACCGATTTACGATAACGGCGAATTTATCGGCTTCATATTTTTCGACTCGGTTGAGCCGGCTGCATTCAACAAGGAGGTGCAGCGCGATTTAAGCTTATATGCCGGCTTGATCAACATGAGCATTTCCAACGAATTTTCCGCGGTTCGCTCCATTGTGGCGTCGGCCAAAATTGCCCGCGATTTCGCGCATTTGCGCGATTTTGAAACCGGTGTCCACCTCGAGCGCATGGCGCGCTATTCGAGAATTATCGCCAAAACCATTGCGCCGGATTACGGTTTGAGCGACGAATTCGTCGAACATGTGTTTTTATTTGCACCGCTGCACGATATCGGCAAAATCGGGGTACCGGACAGCGTATTGCTAAAACCCGGCAAACTGAATGAAGACGAGCGCGAGATCATGCAATCTCATGTAATAAAGGGTTGCGAAATCGTGCTGAAGATTCTGGGCGATTTTGCCATCCAGCATTTGGCGGATTCCAAACTAATGTTGAATATCGTCAAATACCATCATGAACTGCTGGACGGCTCCGGCTATCCGCACGGTTTAAAAGGCGACCGGATTCCGCTGGAAGCCAGGATCGTCACCGTGGCGGATGTTTTCGACGCCCTCACCAGCAAACGGCCCTATAAACCGGTCTGGACCACCCTGAACGCCTGCGATGAACTTAATAAGATGGTAGCCGCCGGCAAATTGGAGGCCGCTTGCGTCGCCGCCATCCTGAGCAATGTTCAAGAAGTTGAAGCCATTCAGGCTCGATACCAGGATTTTTATTAGCGCGCCTCGGCCTGTCCGATCATGTTTGTTTTCGCGATGCGGACCAAACTGCTCGCCGCAATGGACCGGCCGGGCAAATCAATCGCTTTGGATGCGCTAACACCTCTGGTCATGCCTTATCGGGCCGCCTCCCGAATTATGTCGGCATCCCCAGGCAAACTTACGCGCATCCTCGGGCGGACGCCGGCGAGTGTCCCCGGCCATCCGAAATCCCGGCCGCAAAGCCCGCGTCATTTCAACAACAGCGCCATGATGACCAGCGCCAAAAGGCAGCAAAGACCCTTCCAGAACCCGACCGGGTCGCGTTCCAATAGCGGCGGGAGAGTCTTGCGAAGAAAGGCCGGGTTGGGGTGGCGCAGGTCGAAGATGAACTCGGACATGGCTTCGTAACGCCGATACGGATTGGGGTGAGCGGCTTTTCTGACGGCGTCGTCGACCCAGGCCGGTACGGCGGGATTCAATTGCCGCATGGGTCTGTAAACCAACCTGTTTTGCGCCGCCTTGGTCCTGCATTGGCAGACTTCGGCGCCGTAAGGCAAGGCACCGGTCAACATTTGATAGGTAATGACCGCCAACGAAAACATGTCCGAGCGCGGGGAAGGCGGCTCGCCGAGGAAATATTCCGGCGCGGTATATTGGGCCGTGCCGAGAATCTCATCCCTGCCGCCGGCGTTCATTTCGATCAGGCCGGCGACGCGGGTGGAGCCGAAATCGATGATCTTCAGCGTGCCGCTGCCGTCAAGCATGATATTGTCGGGCCTTAAATCCTGGTGCAGCATTTCCAGGCGGTGAAAGGCTCGCAAGCCCTTGGCGATTTGTTGGACCATGCCGCGTACCGTTTCGATATCGGGCTTTGGATGATCTATCATCCACTGCTTCAGGGTGCGGCCGGCGACGAATTCGGTGGCGATATACAGATAATGGCGCTTGCGGGTATGCGCGCAGGGTTTCAGCACATGCGGACTATCGATGCGGCGGGCGATCCAGTCCTCCATCAGAAATCTTTCCAAATAGGCCGGATCGTTGCGCAGCGCGATGGACGGTGTTTTCAACACCACCGGCGCGCCGTTTTCCCGGTCGACCGCCAAATAGACATGGCTGCGGCTGCTGGCGTGCAATTGCCGGGTGATGGTGTAGCCGTCGAAATTCATCCGCGCTTCCAGGACGGGGGGAAAGGGTAATTCGGTCAGGGACTGATAGAGTTCCTTGGCGTCGGGGGCGGGCAAGGTTTCGATGGTGACGATCTGAACCGTCAGGTTATCGCTGCTGCCTTGCCGGTGGGCTTCGTCGGCGATGGCTTTGGCGGCGGCGTCCGGATTCCGCGCAAACCGTTCGATGGCATCGGCGGCGAAACGCGGGGCTACGTATTCGTAAACCCCATCGGTTGCCAGCATGAAAGTATCGCCCTGTTCCAGGCTCAGGTTTCGATAGTCTATTTCAATATGGGAATCCATGCCCATGGCGCGGCTGAGATAACTTTTTTCGTGCGAAATCCACAGTCTGTGATCGTTGGTGAGTTGTTCCAGTTCTCGGTTCCGCAGCCGATAAATGCGCGAATCGCCGACGTGGAAAATATGCGCGCTGGCGGATTTGAGCACCAGAGCGCTTAGGGTGCAGACATAGCCTTTGTCTTTTTCGTAACAATACTGGCTTTGTCGGGTCTGGGCGTATAGCCAGGCGTTGGTGGCGATTAAAACCCGTTGCGCCGATTTTTTGACCGACCAGGCTTCCGACGTGCAAAAATAATCCTCCAGAAAGCCGATCACCGCCGCTTGACTGGCGACGTGGCTGACGTCGCTGCTGCTGATGCCGTCGGCCAGCGCGACGGCAATGCCTTTCGAACCCAGCAGCGCTGGCGGCGGGATATAAGCGCCGTGAAAATCCTGGTTGACGGCTTTGCGGCCTTTGTCGGAATACTGGCCGATCGATACGCTCAATTGACGGGTCATGTGACTGGCCGCTTATGGGGTGGCGGCCGATGCTTCACGGTTCCGGTTAATCATAGGCGCGCTTGGGCGCGGTTCTGACGTGGGTGGAATACAGCGTCAAGCCGGTAAAGGCCAAGCCGCCGATCAGATTGCCCAACACGGTGGGAATCTCGTTCCAGATGAAATAATCCGCAATCGAGAAATTGCCGCCCATGATCAGGCCGGAGGGAAACAGAAACATGTTGACCACCGAATGCTCGAAAGTCATGCCGAAAAACAGCATGATGGGCATCCACATGGCGATGACTTTGCCGCTGACCGAGGTGGAAATCATGGCGCCCACCACGCCGGTCGATACCATCCAGTTGCATAGCATGCCGCGGATGAAGATTGTCAGCCAGCCGGCGATGCCGTATTTTGCATAACCCAGGGTACGAGCCTCGCCGATGCCGGCCAGCTTTTTGCCGACCGCGTCGGGTTCCACGGAAAAACAGTAGGTAAACACTATCGACATCATCACCGCCACGGTCAAGGCGCCGAGAAAATTGCCGACGAAAACCAGGCCCCAATTTCTGAGAATGCCGCCCAGGGTCACGCCCGGCCGTTTATCTATCCAGGCCAGCGGCGTCAATACGAAGACGCCGGTCAACAGGTCGAAGCCCAATAAATACAGCATGCAAAAACCGACCGGAAACATAATGGCGCCGAAGATCGGCGAACCGGTCTGGACGGTAATCGATACCGCAAATACCGCGGCCAGCGCCAAAATCGCCCCGGCCATGTAGGCCCTGATCAAGGTATCTCTGGTTGACATGAAGATTTTGGATTCACCCGCATCCACCATCTTGGCGACAAATTCCGAAGGAATCAGATAGGACATAATTCACCTTAAAAAATTAGGAACACAATGAATCAGGTGTCGGATCGATAACACGCTCATTCGGTCGATTCGGCCTGCGCGGCAGGCCGGCTTTTTCCCCGGACTCAAGCGGTTTATTCGTAGATTGGATGGCCGAACGGGACAGGACAACAGACGAATAAACTCCGGGCCGCCGGTTTAAAACCCGCGACCGTTCAACGCCGTTGTTGAAGGGAAGATGCGATGCGTCATTGCATCGGCTTTTATTTTTCAGCAGTGATTGTGCCAATCCGCCGGATGTCGCTGTTTTAAAGGGTCTGGCCGGAGAGGTCGGTAAACCGGCCGCAGGTTTTGCACCTAAATAGGTCGTTTTTACACCGAAGCGGTGCGAGCGGCCGTTGCCGTGTTTTACTCCGTGGTATTGGCGATGATTTTGTGAATTCGCTTGGTGCCGATGCCGATGATGACGAAAATGAACGGAATGGACAGGCCTTCGATCAGTTCCACGTTGATATGCCAGCCCAGGCTATGCAGGGCTTCGGCGATTTTGCCTATCAGGTTGGCGGCATAATAGGTGATGGCCACCATGGAAATGCCTTCCACGGTTTGTTGCATGCGCAGCTGCATTTTGGCCCGCAAGGCCATCGAGGACAGCAGGCCCTGATTTTGCCTTTCGATCAGAATGTCGACCTTGGTGCGCAATAGCTGGCTGGCATTGCTGACCCGTTCCGAAATCAGCGTGTAGCGGTGCGATATGGAATTGCAGGTGTTCATGGCCGGTTCCAGGCGCCGCTTCAAAAACTCGCCCAAGGTCTGGATGCCCTGAATACGCACTTCGCGCAAGTCCTCCAGCCGTTGGCCGACCAGCCGGTAATAGGCGCTGGCGGCGGCGAAACGGAACTGGTGGCTGGATATGTGGTTTTCGATTTCGGCGGCCAAGGCGGTCAATTCATCCAGCAATTTGGCGTCGTCATTATCCGGCTGGGTCATGGAATTGGTAATGCTATACAGCCGCCGGTCGGCCTTTTTCAGCTCCGGATACAATTTGCGGGCAATCGGGAAGGCCAGCAAGGCCATGACCCGGTAGACTTCGATATCGAACAGCCTATGCAGCAAGCGCCCCGCCTGCGCGGTTCTCAAGTCGTGATTGACTACCAGAAAGCGGCTGAAACCATCCACGTGTATCCGAAAATCGGTAAATACCGCCGCCGCGCCGCCGGTTACTCTGGAACCCACAATCGGATTACCGGCAAAGTGGACCGACAGCGGCGATAAATCGGCCTCATCCCGATAATCGATATCGGCCGCCGACACCACATTGGCGTGGGCGGCCACTATTACCTGCCCGTTTATTTGCGCCAGCCAGTCGACGGGGACTTTTGTCAGGGCGGGGTCGGCAAACGGTTCCGCCACGCTATCGTAGGCGTAAAAAGTGTAGGAGCTGAACTCGCCATGTTGCTCCCAACTCATTTGAAACGTATCGAAGTTGGCGCTGAAATGGTCGGCCTCGTGTTCCGGCGGTACCGCGCCGAAGCGTTCGCACAGGCTGGCAAGATGCCGGCGTTCCCGCAATTTTTCCTCGTTTGACAGCGACAAGGCCAGGTAACTGGCCCGGACCGGCAATTTCAGGATGGACGAGGCCCGGGCGTGCACTTCGTTATGCAATACGAAGCGTTGCGGATGATTGGGCGGGATTTGAAATAAAGTGGTCACGGCATTACCGGTAAGCTTAGGAGGGTTGGCCAGGCGCAAGTGGATCTGCGCTGGGGGCGCTAATCTTACCGCCTGCGCGACGGCATGAAAACCGGTAGCCGGAAAACATACCATTGCCCGATCGGTGGCCAATGGGCGCGCCAAGCGAACTTCCGGCTCAATCCGGGATGACTTTCTTGACCAAACTGACAATGCGGCCCTGGGCCAGCCGGGTCTCCAGCAGTTCGTTTTCGGCGATGTCGGCGGCCGATTTGACGATCCGGCCGCTGCTTTGTTGCTTCACGATGGCATAGCCGCGCTCAAGTGTCGCTAGCGGGCTGACGGCGTGCAGGGTCTGGCCGATGCCGCTCTGTCGCTGTCTCAAGCTGGAAAGTTTTGCCGACATGGCTTTTTCCAGGCGCTGACGGTAAAAATCCAGCGTGCGCCGGTGTTGAAAAATGTTGGCCGTGGGTTGAAATTGCATCAGCTTTTGGCTGTTCAGGGCCAATTGCTGTTCAGCTTGCAGCAAGGTCCGCCGGGCGGATTTTTGCAGGCGCAACTCCAGTTCGTCCAGCCGTTGCGCGTTGCGTTGCAGTTTTTCGCCGGGATGTTGCCGTTGCAGGGATTTATCCAGCCAGCTCAGGCGTTGCCGCTGTTGCGCCAATTGGCCGCGCAGTTTTTCGAGCAGCTGATTTTCCATGAACTGAAACCCGCTCAGCCATTCGGTTTGGTTGGGTACAGCATGTTCGGCCGCCGCCGACGGGGTAGGCGCGCGCAAATCCGCCACAAAGTCGGCGATACTGAAATCCACTTCATGGCCGATGCCGCTGATTACCGGTATGCGGCTGGCGGCAATGGCCCGAGCCACCATTTCTTCGTTGAAGGCCCACAAGTCTTCCAGGGAGCCGCCGCCCCTGGCCAGAATCAGCACGTCCGCTTCGGCGCGTCGATTTGCCTGCTCCAGCGCGGCGCTGATTTCGAACCGGGCCGCATCGCCTTGCACGGCTACCGGGTAAATCAGCACCGGCACGGCTGGAAAACGCCGCCGCAACACCGTTAGAATATCGTGGATGGCGGCCCCGCCGGCCGAGGTGATGACGCCGATTTGCCTGGGGATCAGCGGAATTTCCCGCTTGCGGCTGTCGTCGAACAGACCCTCCGCCAGCAGTTTGTTTTTCAGGCGTTCGAAAGCCTGCCGCAAGGCGCCGTCGCCGGCCCGCTCCATATGTTCGACCACCAGTTGATAGTCGCCGCGCGGTTCGTACAGGCTGACTTGCGCGCTCACCACCACCAGATCGCCGTTACCCGGTTTAAAGCCCAGGCCTTGCTGCTGGCCGCGAAACATGGCGCAGCGAATCTGCGCCCGCGCGTCCTTTAGACTGAAATACCAATGACCGGAAGAAGGCGCGCTGAAGTTGGAGACTTCGCCCTCCACCCGCACGGTCATGAAGTGGGCGGCCAGCAGGCGTTTGGCTTCGCGATTCAGTTGGGAAACGCTGTAGACGGATTCCGCCGTGCTCATAAACTAATTTTTGTCTTGCAGCAGGCCGGCGGCCAGAAAGCCGGCATAAATGCCGATCAGCATCGGGACGGCTTCCCGGTTGCCCAGGGCCAAGCTGGCGAAGGCCGGGCCGGGACAATATCCCGTCATGCCCCAGCCCACGCCGAACAGGGCCGCGCCGGCCAGCAGGGGTTTGTCCAGGGCGGTTTTCCGGCTAAGGTGAAAGCGGCTGCCCAGAACGGGTTTTTCGTGTGTGAGCGTCCAGCGGAATCCGCTCGCCGCCACCGCCAGCGCGCCGGCCATCACCAGTGCCAAGCTGGGGTCCCAGGCGCCGGCGATATCCAGGAACGCCAGTACTTTATTCGGATCGAGCATTTGCGAGACAGCCAGACCCAGGCCGAAAACCGTGCCGGCAAGCAAGGCGGAAATCGTTTTAGTCATACGCCGACCCGCAACACGTGCCGTAGCAGATAGACGGTGGCCATGCCGCTGGCCATGAAGGTCAGGGTGGCGGCGATGGAGCGGGGAGACAGCAAGGCCAGGCCGCAGATGCCGTGGCCGCTGGTACAGCCGTTGCCGATGCGGGTGCCGAATCCCACCAGAAATCCGCCGGCGGCCAGCAGAAATAGCGGATGGTCTTGCCGAAGCGCGAAAGGCTCGGCCGCCAACGCACGCCAAATCGCCGCGCCCATGACTAAACCGGCCAGAAAAGCCAGGCGCCAATGCCGGTTTGGGCCGGAGGCCGTGAATACGCCGCTCATGATGCTGCTGATGCCGGCGATACGGCCGTTAAGCCGGAGTAATATGAATGCGCTCAGGCCTATCAACGCACCGCCCAGCAGGGCGGACACGGGAGTGAAGTTTTGCAATTTCGTTACTCGTTAATATTTTAAAGAGGCTTATTTTACTCTGAAAGTAAAAATCGGGCGGGTACGGTTGCTTGTTGGACAGGCGTCGGCAGCAAGGATGCTGCCGTCGAGCCTACACGGACGTATTTACGGCGTCCTGTCCGGCGAGGAACCGTGCCCAGCTGCACTACTTTCATTTGCCGGGGCGATCGCCCGGCCTTCATGAACGTTACTCTGAAAGTCATGCTAGGAGCGACGCCTGCCGTTCGCGGGCCGGGACGATGCCCGCTTTCATGAACGTTACGCTGGCTCGATAACCCTTGCGGCGCGATTTCAGATTGCTGTCCGCTGAAGCCGCGGCTTGGGTTAAAATCTCCACGGCTACCGCGCAATGACCCGGATAACAGGAGCACCATGCACGAACATCAATTGAGTAACTGGCAACACTCGCATAATTTTGCCCGCATCAACCGTAAGGGCGAGCGGCGCACCAAATGGGTGCTGTTGTTGACCTTTACCACCATGTTGGTGGAAATCGTGGCCGGCATGCGGTTTCATTCCATGGCTTTGCTGGCTGACGGCTGGCATATGGCTACCCATGTGATGGCCTTTATGATTGCGATATTTGCCTACCGCTACAGCCGCATTCACGAACAGGATCAGACTTTTGCCTTCAGCCCCGCCAAGGTCGGTGTGTTGGGCGGGTTTGCCAGTTCGGTGGCGCTGGCCATGGTGGCGATGATGATGGTGGCCGAGTCGGCCGAGCGCTTGGTCTCGCCGCAGACCATTCAGTTTGACGAGGCCATCTGGGTGGCGGTCGCCGGCTTGGTGATCAATTTGCTGAGCGCCTTGTTGTTGAGCGACCACCACCATCATGATCATCATCACGAACACCATCACCCTGATGCGGACCACGATCATCACGGCCACCATCACCACGACCATAATTTGCGCGCGGCTTACCTGCATGTGATGGCGGATGCCATGACTTCGGTGTTGGCCATCGTGGCTCTTTTGGCCGGTAAATATTACGGCTGGAGTTGGCTGGACGCCGTTATGGGTTTTGTCGGAGCGGTGGTGATTTTGCTATGGGCCTGGGGCTTGATCAAGGAAACCAGCCCGGTGTTGTTGGATCAGGGTATAGACGGGCACTACCTGCGGGCGATTCAGGATACCCTGGAAGAAGACGGCGACTGCCGGGTCAGCGATATTCATATTTGGCGCGTCAGCCCGTCGCATTACGCGGCGATTATCGGTTTGGTGACGCAGTCGCCCAAGTCGCCGGCTTACTACAAAAATTTGTTGGCGGATTTCGCGCATCTCAATCACATCACCGTTGAAGTGAATGTGTGTGCGGGCCGGGAATGCCGGGACGCGGGCTTGGGGGCTTGAGCAATGATTCACCCTCTCCGCCGATCTCAAGCGGCTTGTAAAAGGCTGCCGTAAACAGTCCCCGTGATCGAGCCGGGTTGGCAATCGCTCCAGCGCATGCATTCCGGCCCGCCGTTCGCTTTTGCCCTCGGTCCGGCTTGGCGGGATTACATCCGGCCGCGCCGATCGCGCGGGGCTTGGGCCTTGTGTTCGTCGAGTTTGAAGAAGGCCACCGCCTGTTGCAGTTGAATGGCCTGTCCGCTCAATTCCTCCGCTGTGGCGGCCAATTGCTCCGCGCTGGCCGCATTTTGCTGGGTGGCTTTATCCAGTTGCCGCATGGCGTCGTTGATTTGATTGATGCCGCTGGATTGTTCCCTTGACGCAGCATTGATCTCCTGCACCAGATCGGAGGTCTTGACGATATTGGGTACCACGGAGGCAATCAGGCGGCCGGCTTTTTCGGCAATCGCCACGCTGTTGCCGGCCAATTCGTTGATTTCCTCGGCGGTCAGGCGGCTGCTTTCCGCCAGTTTGCGCACCTCCGCCGCCACTACCGCGAACCCCTTGCCGTGTTCGCCGGCCGATGCCGCTTCAATGGCCGCGTTCAGCGACAGCAGATTGGTCTTGTAGGCGATGTCCTCTATCTGGCCGATTTTTTTGGCAATGTGTTTCATCGCGAGTACGGTTTCGTCAACCGCGCTGCCGCCGTCCTTGGCTTCGCCGGCCGAGCGGGTGGCCATCTGCTCGGTGACATGGGCATTTTCGGTGTTTTGTTGCACCGAGGCATTCAATTGTTCGATGGACGAGGTGGTTTCCTCCACGCTGGCGGCCTGCTCGGTAGCCATCTGGCTCATCGACTGCGCGGTGGCGCTGACTTGTTGCGAGGCGCTGGACAGATTGTCCGAATTGGCCCGGACCCGATATACCACGTCGTTCAGACGCGTCAACATGTCCTGCAGCGATTGGCTCAATTGGCCGACCTCATCCAGGCTTTGCACCTCGACGGCTACGCTCAAATCGCCGTCGGCGATGCGGCCAAGCGCTTCCACCAGTTCCTGAAGCGGTCCGGTTATCCGGCGGGCTATCCACAGGACGCCGAGCAAACCCAGGACGGTGAAAATGCCAACCAAAATCATCAGTTCGATAAACTGTTCGTTCATCTCGGCGGCATGCTTCATTTCCGCCTCGGCAGCCTGTTTATGAAATTCAAGCAATTTGTCCTGGGCCGCCGTTGCCGCATGAAACAGCGGCAAGGTGTTTTTGACGGTATGCAAGGCGGCGGCTTCGTATTCCCCAGCCTCCAGATAGCGAATCGCAACCAGCAAACCTTCCCGCACGAACGCCTTCCGCTTGGTTTCGAAATCGGTTGCCAGCGCTTTTTCCTCGCTTGTTAGTTCGTTTGCCGTATATGTTTGCCAGAGCTTATCGATTTTACCGATATTGGTTTTAACCGTGTCTGTGTGCCTGCTGATGTGATGTGTGCTCTCATGCACCTTGGCAATCGGAAGAATGGGATCGTGCTGCACGGCGAGCAAAATTTCCCGCAAATTGCTGTTCATCAGATTTCTGATTTCGGCCAGATCGATTGACGGCACCATTCTTTCGGCATAAACGCTACGTAGCGCCGCGCGCATGTTGTTGTAGCCATATAAGGCAACGCCGCCGGTCAAGGCGATCAACACCATCAGCAAACTGGTGGACAGCATGATTTTGCGGCTGATTTTCAGATTGGTAAACCAACTCATTCCCGGCTCTCCTGGGTGGCGGTATCGGCGATTGCGCGCGGTATAAAGGTCGAAGTAGTCTTTGCTAGGGTATAAAAATCTCGTTTTCTTTAATTTCTTTTAAACATCGATCACTTGTCAAGTCGGAGGCAACCTCAAACCATTGCCCCGTATGGCGCATATTAAGTGAGATTGTAGCGGTCACCGGCTACATACGTCATTCTCGCAAATTTGCTGTCAAACGATCGCGCAATCGCATTAGGGCTTGGGCAATTGTAAGTGGCGCTAAAATAAAAGCTGTTTCCATACCACTTACAATGTAACGTTCATGAAGGCCGAGCGATCGCCCCGGCAAATGAAAGTAGTGCAGTTGGGCACGGTTCCTCGCCGGACAGGACACCGTAAATACGTCCGTGTAGGCTCGACGGCAGTATCCTTGCTGCCGACGCCTGTCCAACAAGCAACCGTACCCGCTCGATTTTTTACTTTCAGAGTAACGATGATGGGGTGGGCTTTTTACCATTAGTGGTTGCCAACCGTAATTTAGATACCATGTATTTCGGCCGCCTTCATGAGTATTAATGCGTAAGTACGGATTGTGGAGAGGTCCGCACTAAAACCCAAATCAAGAAAAATAAGCATCTTGCAATATGTATAAACATAAAGAAAACAATCATTTATTCAGCGTAGCCCCCATGCTGGATTGGACCGACCGGCATTGCCGGTATTTTTATCGTCTAATGTCCAGGCATGCCTTGCTTTATACCGAAATGGTGACGACCGGCGCCATTTTGCATGGCAACCCGCAACGGCATTTGCAATTCAACCCGGAAGAGCATCCAGTGGCTTTGCAATTGGGCGGCAGCAATCCCGCCGATTTGGCCCGTTGCGCCGAAATCGCCCAGCACTACGGTTACGCGGAAGTGAACCTGAATGTCGGCTGCCCGAGCGACCGGGTACAAAACGGTCGCTTCGGCGCCTGTCTGATGGCGGAACCCGAGTTGGTGGCGGCATGCGTGGCCGCCATGCGGCAAGCGGTTTCGATACCGGTCACTATAAAGTCGCGTATAGGTATCGACGACAGGGATTCCTATGAAGAGTTGGCGCGGTTCATTAGCGTCGTGGCGGCCGGCGGTTGCGATATCTTTGTCGTGCATGCCCGCAAGGCCTGGCTGTCCGGCCTGTCGCCCAAGCAAAACAGAGACATTCCGCCCCTGCGTTACGATATGGTGTTTCAGTTGAAACAGGATTTTCCGGAGTTGGACATTATCATCAACGGTGGCATTAATAGCCTGGATGCGGCGCGCGACTTGTTGACGCATGTCGACGGGGTGATGTTGGGGCGCGAGGTGTATCACAACCCGTATCTGCTCAGCGAGGTGGATAGTTGCTTGTATGGCGATAGCCGCCCGCCGAGAACCCGGCGGGAGCTGGTTTTGGCCCTGCTGCCCTATGTTCGGCAACAGTTGCGGCAAGGCACGCGCCTGCACGATATTACCCGGCATATGCTGGGATTGTTTCACGGCGTGGCGGGGGCAAGGGCCTGGCGCCGGCATATCAGCGAGAACGCCAATAAACCCGGCGCGGACGAACAGGTGCTGTTGCGCGCCTTAGAATTTACGGATTGATACTGTATACTCACAACATTTTTTTACCCGGGGTCGGCGATGGAAGAATATTTCTCCAAAATCATTCAAGCAATAGGTGAAGACGTCAATCGCGAGGGCTTGCGCGATACGCCGAAACGGGCGGCCAAGGCCTTTAAATTTCTGAATAACGGTTACGAGAAAACCCTGGACGAAGTGCTGAACGGGGCGATTTTTCAGGCCGATACCGAGGACATGGTCATCGTCAAGGACATTGAGTTGTATTCCCTGTGCGAACACCATTTGTTGCCTTTTATCGGCAAATGCCATATCGGTTACCTGCCGCAGGGCAAGGTGCTGGGTTTGTCCAAGCTGGCGCGGATCGTGGATATGTACGGCCGCCGCTTGCAGATCCAGGAGCAATTGACCCGCCAGATCGCCACGGCGGTGGAAACCGCCATCGACGCTCGCGGCGTGGCGGTGGTGATCGAAGCCAAGCATTTGTGCATGATGATGCGCGGGGTGGAAAAGCAAAACTCGGTGATGACGACTTCGGTAATGTTGGGTATTTTTCGCGAGGAGATCAGCACCCGTTCCGAATTTTTGAATCTGATAAATCGTAAATAAGCCGCCATGTTCGAAAACCTGGAGAAGAAAACCGGCGTTTTGCTGGTCAATTTGGGTTCGCCGGCCAGTACCGATACGCGGGATGTCCGGGCGTTTTTGGGTGAATTTCTCGGCGATCCGCGGGTGGTCAATCTGCCCCGGCCCTTGTGGTGGCTGATTCTGAATCTGTTTATCCTGCCGTTTCGTCCGCGCAAATCGGCGCATGCCTATAAAGCTATCTGGACCGAAAAAGGTTCGCCGCTGATCGTCTTCACTCAGCAACTGAGCGCTAAACTGGCCAAGCGTTACGGTAGCGAGAATCTGCTGGTCGATTGCGCGATGCGCTACGGCAAGCCGGCCTTGCGGGAAAAATTGCGCGAGTTCAAAAAACAGGGGGTGGAAGATATCGTCATCCTGCCGCTGTATCCGCAATACTCGTCCACCACCACCGCGTCGATTTTCGATGTGGTGGCCGCTGAGTTCATGTCCTGGCGGCATATGCCGTCCCTGCGCTTCGTCAGCGATTATTACCACAAGCCCGCCTATATCAAGGCGGTGGCGGATTCGATTCGTCAGCATTGGCTCAATCACGGTCAAGCCGCCGTGTTGGTGATGTCCTTTCACGGTTTGCCGGCCAAGTTGACCGAGTGGGGCGATCCGTATTTCAATCATTGCCGGACCACGGCCCGCTTGTTGGCCGATGAACTGGGTCTGCACGACAAGCATTGGCAGTTGGTGTTTCAATCCCGCTTCGGCCGCGCCGAATGGCTGAAACCTTATTGCGTCGAGGTGTTACAGGATTTGCCCAAGCAGGATATCAAGCAGGTGGACGTAGTGTGTCCGGGGTTTGCGGTGGATTGCCTGGAAACCCTGGAAGAGATTGCCATGACCAATAAAGAGATTTTCATGGCGGCGGGCGGCAAGAGTTATCGTTACATTCCGGCCTTGAACGATTGCGACGCCCATGTCGAGCTGATGGCCGAATTAATAAAATCCGCCACCTGAGCGGGGCAAAAATAAGCGGGGGAGTCAGCATGCAACAAAATATATTACAAAGCTGGAGCGACGATGCATGGCCGGTGGTGCGTAAAAGCCGACCGCTGCCGACCGGCGAGGGCGTGCTGGACCAAGGCGCCTTCAACAGCATAGAAGTCGACGAATTGTTCGATACGGTCAATTACGCCGTCAGCATTGCCGGCCAGTCCGTGCTATACCGTTCCCTGACCCGGCCGCTGGCCGACCTGGAAGCCATTGCCGCCAAACAGGATGCGGTTCGGGAGATACGCGATAACCCAGATGTGCGGGCCAATGTGGAAAACATCGTCGCCAATGCGGCGGCCAGCGAAAATCGTTTGTATCTGCTGTTGTTCGGCGAGTTTCTGGGCGGTTTCGGTACCGCGCGGGAAGACAATCAAATCGAAGGCTACGGCTACAAACAATATCGGCGCGGTATCAACGCGGCGCTGAATTTGGTGGCGGCCATCCACAATTCCGGCACGCCGCAAACGCCTTATCTGCAAAGCGTGTTCAACAAGATCGGCGGATTTGCCCAAAGTAACGATTATTCGCTGATGGTCGGGCCGGTTTACAACAGCGAAAAAGGCCTGCAAAGCAAGGAAGAGCGCAAGAACTCCTTCGCGCCGGCCACGATTTTTCGGCCCACGCTGTTCAAGCCGCTGCTGATCGGTTTGCTGCTGGCCGCGATTTGGGGCGTGGTAACGATTTTCCCCACCGATATGTTCCAGTTTTCCAAGGACGGCATTTCGGTGGCATCGGTGTTTTTCCTGCCGTTGATGCTGGCTTACATTCCGGTGATAGGCGGCTACGACAGGGATAATTGCATCATTCCGTTGCGCAATATTTTTCGCAACTCGGCGGCTCTGGGCGAGATGCTGGACGGTCTGGGCGAACTGGATGAGTTGCTGTCCTTCATCAAATACGCCGAGGCCTACGGCAGCGATACCGTACTGCCGGAGATGCGGGCCACCGAACGGCATGCGATACAACTGGAGGGCGCCAAAAATCCGGTGCTGGGGCATAAGAATCCGGTTTACGTCGCCAACGATTTTGCCATGGGCGACGAGCGGCTGGTGTGCGTGACCGGGCCGAACAGCGGCGGCAAGACCGCGTTCTGCAAGACCGTGACCCAGATCCAGCTGCTGGCGCAAATCGGCTGTTATGTGCCCGCCAGCGCGGCCCGCTTGAGCGTGGCCGATAAAATTTTCTATCAGGCGCCGGAGATCAGTCATCTGGACGACGGCGAGGGCCGTTTCGGTACCGAGTTGAAACGCACCCGGGATATATTTCTGGCCACCACGGCAAAAAGCTTGCTGGTGCTTGACGAAATGGCGGAAGGCACTACCTTTGAAGAGAAAATGCAGTCGTCCATCGACGTGCTGGACGGGTTTTACCGCAAGGGCAACAGTACCATTCTGATTACCCATAACCACCAACTGGTCGATGTGTTTGTCAAGCGAGGCATTGCCACGCCGAAACAAGTGGAATTCGCCGACGAGTTACCGACCTTCAGATTGGTGCCGGGCATTTCCAGAGTCAGCCATGCCGACCGGGTGGCGAAGAAAATCGGCTTTTCCAAGCAGGATATCGAAAATTATTTGGCCAAATCATGATGAAAATAGGTACCCCCGGCAGTGCGAGCGCAACCAAGGCGTTGTTGTTAGGTAGCGGCGAACTCGGTAAAGAGGTCGCCATTTCCCTGCAACGCTACGGTGTCGAAGTCATTGCCGTGGACCGTTACCCCCATGCGCCCGCCATGCAGGTGGCGCATCGCAGCCACGTCATCGATATGACCGATGCCGATGCGGTCAAAACGCTGATTGCCGCCGAAAAGCCCGACTGGGTGGTGCCGGAAATCGAGGCCATTGCCACCGCCGCGTTGGCTGAAATCGAAGCGGCGGGAGATGTAAAAATAGTGCCCAATGCGCGGGCCATCCAGCTGACCATGAACCGCGAGGGCATCCGCCAGCTGGCCGCCGAGGAATTGGGCTTGCCGACTTCAAAATACGCCTTTGCAGAAACCTACGCGCAACTGGAGGCGGCGGTTGACGCGGGTATCGGTTATCCTTGTTTCATCAAGCCGACCATGTCGTCTTCCGGCAAGGGCCAGTCCATGGTTAAAAGCGCCGACCAGTTACAGGCCGCCTGGGATTATGCCCAAGCCGCCGGTCGCGCCGCTACCGGCAAGGTGATCGTCGAGGCCAAAATAGAGTTCGATTTTGAAATTACGCTGTTGACCGTGCGGGCCATGGACGCCGAAGGCCAGGTCGGCACTCATTTCTGCCAGCCCATCGGCCATGTGCAGGAGAATGGCGATTATCGGGAAAGCTGGCAGCCGCAGCCCATGAGCGAAAAAGCCGTTCAATTATCCCAACGGATTGCCGCTAAAGTGACGGAAGCCTTGGGCGGGCTGGGTTTGTTCGGGGTGGAGTTGTTTGTCAAGGGCGACGACGTCTGGTTCAGCGAAGTCAGTCCGCGTCCGCACGACACCGGCATGGTGACCATGGTCAGTCAGGTGCAAAACGAATTCGACCTGCATGCTCGCGCCATTTTGGGTTTGCCGGTCAACACGGCGCTGGGCAAAACCGGGGCCAGCGCGGTGATTCTGGGCGGCATCGATGCCAAGGCCGTGGCCTATCAAGGCTTGAATCGCGCCCTGGCCGTGCCGGATAGCGAGATTCGCCTGTTCGGCAAGCCGGAAGCTTTCGTGGCGCGGCGCATGGGCGTGGCTTTGGCAACCGCCGATAGCGTGGACGAAGCCAGGGCGAAAGCCGTGTCGGCGGCAAATTCGATCAGGGTCGTCGAAGCGGGTTAATTTAGCGAATAAGGGGAAAACGTTGAAATCGCTTAAAGTTTTTATAGTCTTGCTGAGCATTTCATCGTTTGCCTCCGCCGATATTTATAAATTCGTGGCGCCCGACGGCCGGGTGTATTACACCGATCAACCCAAAAAAGGCTTTAACTATCGCTTGATTATTCGAACCCGGCCCAAAACCTATACCCACGATGTTAAGTTCATGTCGGTTAACAGGCTTAAGTATCAGGATTTGATTGCCAAGGCGGCGGCCAAGCACCAAATGGATCCCAAGCTGCTGCATGCCGTGATTCAAGCAGAGTCCGCGTACAATCCCCACGCGGTGTCATCCGCCGGCGCGGTCGGCTTGATGCAGCTGATGCCCGATACGGCGCGACGCTATGGAGTGACCGACAGGCATGACGCCGAACAGAATGTCGATGGCGGAACGCGTTATCTGAAGGATTTATTGGCCATGTTCAATTCCAATCTGAAATTGGCCGTCGCTGGTTACAACGCCGGAGAGGGGGCTGTCATGAAATACAATTACACCGTGCCGCCTTATCGGGAAACCCAGAATTACGTGCAACACGTGCTCAGTCTTTATGGAAAAAGTTGATGATGAAATTTGCTAACGCGCAAGCGGTTGTTGCGGAAGTGGGGGGCTTGTTTTCCTTGCCGGATATTTATTTTCAGCTGAATGAGATGGTGCGGGATCCCCGCTACTCCATGGCTGACATGGGGGGGGTAATAAGCAAGGATCCGGCTCTGTCCGCCCGTCTGTTACGTTTGGTGAACAGCTCTTTTTACGGATTTCAATCCCGGATAGACACAATTTCACGCGCGGTTGCCATTGTCGGCATCGACGATTTATATAACTTGGTGGTGGCGACTTGCGTGGTCGACCGTTTCAGCAAAATTCCTTGCGATTTGGTCGACATGACGGCATTTTGGATGCGTAGCGTTCATTGCGGCGTGGTGACCAAGTTGTTGGGTAAGCAGTGCATGCCGTTGAATACCGAACGCCTGTTTTTGGCCGGCTTGCTGCACGATCTGGGTTCGTTGGTCATTTATCAGGTCATGCCCGAGCAGGCCTCCCAGGTCCTGCTGTCGATCCGGCAGGACAGGCGGCTGTTGGCTGGGTTTGAGCATGAGATCATCGGCTTTACCCATGCCGATGTGGCGCGCGAGTTGCTTAAGTCCTGGGCGTTGCCGGAGTCGTTGCACGAGGTTGTTGGCGGCGTTTTGAATCCCGAGTCTGTTGTGACGTATAAACTGGACGCGCAACTGTTGTGGTTGGCCGCCCGTCTGATCGACGACAGGGAGTTCGGCAGGCCTATCGAGCAAACCCTGGTCGAAATATCGGACCAGACTCTGGCTCTGATGCGCTTGAGTCGGGAGCAGATCGAGCAGGTTATGCAGCAGGCCGCCGTCGAGTTTCTCGACGTTTTCGAACAGCTGTTGCCGAGATAATCCCTGTCTCAAGGGATGTGCACACCGAATTGATGCAGTAAGCCGATCAATTTGATTAACGGCAAGCCGACCAAGGCATTAGGGTCTTCGCCCGCAATTTTGTCGAACAACACAATTCCGTAGCCCTCCGATTTAAAGCTGCCGGCGCATTGGTAGGGTTGTTCCCTGTCCAGGTAGCGCTTCAATTGCTCGTCGCCGAGATCTCTAAAATGGACCCGACAAATGTCGAGATCGGTTTTGAGATTTCCGGTATTGCTATCGAGCAGGCAAAGGCCGGTATAAAAAGTCGTTTCCTTGCCCGCCTGAAGTTGCAACTGCCGCAGCGCCCGTTCTCTGTTGCCGGGTTTGCCCAATATGCCGCCGTCGCAATCCGCCACCTGATCCGAGCCTATGATCAAATGCTGGGGGTAGGTTTTCGCCACCGCTTGCGCCTTTGCCGTCGCCAATCTTAGGGCTAGATCGGCCGGCGCTTCGCCGGGAAATGGGGTTTCGTCCACGTCGCTGCCGCAACAATGAAACGTCAGTTGCAGTTTTTCCAGAATTTGGCCGCGGTATTTCGAACTCGAGGCCAGAACAAGATTTTGCATGTCTTTAGTGAGCGGGGAAAGTTGTCGGTTTGACGCAACAGTGAGTTATCTGTATGATTGTACAGTTATGTCAGACAAACTTCCCAATCTTATTGATCCGTTATTGTTCGCCGAAAGGCGGAGCATCCTGGCGGGTAGCTTAAAAATAAGTACGCTTGAACGTTTGTCCGGCATGGTCGCGAACACCGAGGCTGATATCGAGGTCGATGTTCGGTTTGCCAAGCAAGGTAAGCGAGCAGTGGTTTCAGGTTCGATCAAAACCCTGCTGGAACTGGAATGCCAATCCTGTTTGCAGATCTTGGCATGGCCGATTGAGCTTTCATTCAAGCTGGCGGTTGTGTCTTCGCTGCAAGAGGCGGATCAGCTCGAGCTTGATTGCGAGCCATTGTTGTTGGATGGCGAAAAAGTCTCGTTGAACGACTTGATAGAAGACGAAATATTGCTGGCCATACCCGACTATCCCAAGCATGGATATGACTGTATTGCGCGGCAGCAGTCGAAAGACCCCGGTTTTGACGATAACAGCCAAACCCAAACGAATAACCCTTTTTCTGTTTTAGCCAAACTTAAAAAAACTGGAGAGTAAAAATGGCAGTACAAAAGAGCAAAGTATCGCGCTCAAGACGCGGTCAACGTCGTTCGCACGACGCATTAACAGCCAAAACCCTGGCCAATGATCCCTTGACGGGCGAAGTGCATTTGCGTCACCACATGACGCCCGACGGCTTTTTCAAGGGCCGCCAAATCATTGCCGGCAACATCGACGAAGAGTAACAATCGTCGTCCGCCCGTGGCCGATGATTTGGTCGCGCGGCTGATTTTTTAGCGAAAAGACCGGGTCAAACCGGCTTTTCGCTTTTTCAGCCCTGCTTGAACATGGTTTTCGAGGCGAGGGCGGATTTGCTCATTTTCAAAGACGGCACGTTCGATTAGGCGTGTCTCCTCCTTTCAACTTCAAGGGTTAGGTCCTAAGCGTGAGCTCAACTCTATCGATTGATGCCATGGGCGGGGATTTCGGTCCCCAAGTGACAGTTCCGGCGTCACTGGCCTGTTTGAGAAAAAATCCCCAATTAAAATTGATCATGGTCGGCGATGAGGCCGTGCTTCGGGACATGTTGTCCGACGCCTTGCTGGAGTTCAAGGATCGAATCAGTATTCAACATGCCACGCAAGTGGTGGAAATGGACGAGCCGCCGCAAAAAGCCTTGAAAAATAAAAAAGATTCTTCAATGCGGGTGGCGATCAATCTGGTCAAGGAAGGCCGGGCCGACGCTTGTGTCAGCGCGGGCAACACCGGAGCCTTGATGGCGACCGCGCGCTTCGTGTTGAAAATGATTCCCGGCATCGAGCGCCCGGCCATCATCTCGACCCTGCCGTCGACCTTTGGTCATACCCATGTGCTGGATTTAGGGGCGAATGTTGATTCCAGCGCCGAGCACTTGTACCAATTTGCCGTGATGGGCGAGGAAGTGGTCAAGGCGGTCGAAAATATCGAGCGTCCGCGGGTTGGCTTGCTGAATATCGGCGAAGAAGACATGAAAGGTAACGAACAAGTCAAGGCGGCCGCCAAGCTGTTGGAAAATTCAGGCTTGAACTATATCGGTTATGTGGAAGGCAATTCCATCAATGCCGGCAGCGTCAAGGTCGACTTGATCGTTACCGATGGCTTTGTGGGCAATGTCGCGCTTAAATCGATTGAAGGCGCGGCAAAAATGATTGCCGTCAAGCTGAAGGAAAACTTTTCCCGAAATATTCTGACAAAACTTGCCGGTTTGCTGGCATACCCGGTACTAAAATTATTTAAAGATAGCATCGATCCGCGACTATATAATGGAGCCAGTTTTATCGGACTGCGTGGCTTGGTTATCAAAAGTCATGGCGGCGCCGATGCCCTGGCCTTTGAAACAGCCATCCGCTTGGCGGAACTTGAGGTTGAGAAAGATGTTATTCGTAAAATCGGCGAAAAGCTGGAAATCGCACTTGCCCGGAAGGAAGCAGAATGAGCCGCTGGAGTAATGTGATCGGCACCGGCGGCTACCTGCCCGCCACTATTCGCACCAACGACGATATCTCCGCCACGGTGGATACTTCGGATAGCTGGATTTACGAACGCACGGGCATAAAAAGCCGGCGCATCGCCGGGCCCGACGAAACATCGTCCAGCATGGCCGAAATTGCCGCGCGGCAGGCTCTCGACATGGCGGGTATCGACGCGAATGAAATTGACCTGATTGTGGTGGCCACCGGCACCCCCGACAGAGTCTACCCCAGCACGGCCTGCCTTTTGCAGGAACGTTTGGGCATCAAGCACTGCGTGGCTTTTGACGTGCAGGCCGCCTGCTCGGGTTCCGTATTCGCCCTGAGTATTGCCGATCAATATATCAAAACCGGATTCTGCCGAACGGTGCTGGTGGTCGGCAGCGAAGTATGTTCGCGTATCGTGGACTGGACGGATAGAGGCACCTGCATTCTGTTTGGCGACGGCGCCGGAGCGGTATTATTGGCCGCTTCCGATCAGCCCGGCATTTTGTCCACCCATATCCATTCGGACGGCGGCTACGAGGATTTGCTCTACTGTCCCAATCCGCAAGTTGCCGCGGCCGCCAAGCAAGACGAGCCCGGTTATATTAGTATGCGCGGCAACGAAGTATTTAAGGTTGCAGTCAATACATTGGGGCGTATCGTGGATGAAACCCTGGAAGCCAACGATTTGCGGCAAAGCGATATAGACTGGTTGGTGCCGCATCAAGCCAACACGCGCATCATCGCGGCGACGGCGAAAAAGTTGGGCATGGATATGGATCAGGTAATATTGACCTTGGAAACCCAAGGCAACACCTCGTCGGCATCTTGTTTGTTGGCCTTCAACGAAGGCGTGCGCGACGGTAGAATAAAAAAAGGTCAGATGGTTCTGATGGAAGCGTTTGGGGCAGGGTTTACCTGGGGTTCAGCGTTAATCAAATACTAAATACGGCTATGAGCGAACAAAATTATAATTTGGCTTTTGTGTTCCCGGGGCAGGGTTCGCAATCGGTTGGCATGGTATCCGCCATGGCGGCGGCATTTCCGCAAGTGCGGCAGACCTTCGAACAGGCCTCCGATGCCTTGGGGCTTGATCTGTGGAATCTGGTTGAAAACGGCCCGGAAGCGGATTTGAATCAAACCGAAAACACCCAACCGGCCATGCTGGCCGCCGGGGTGGCATTTTGGCGAGTCTGGTGCGATAAAACCGACATTCGTCCCTCCTGGATGGCTGGACATAGCCTGGGCGAATACACGGCGTTGGTTTGCTCGGAAGCCATCGGCTTCGAGGATGCGGTCAAGCTGGTGGCGACCCGCGGCAAACTCATGCAAAGCGCCGTGCCGGTCGGCGTGGGCTCCATGGCGGCGATTCTGGGTTTGCAGGATCATCAAGTGGTCAACACCTGTCTCGAGGTGGCGCAAGGCGAGGTGGTTGCCGCGGCTAATTTCAATGCTCCCGGCCAGGTGGTCATCGCCGGCGATACAGCCGCCGTCGATAGAGCCATCGACGCGCTGAAAGCCTTGGGAGCGAAGCGGGCCTTGAAATTGCCGGTCAGCGTGCCGTCGCATTGCCTGTTGATGGAAGCGGCCGCCGACAAGTTGAACGAGGTCTTGCAGGGTATCAATGTGGAGATGCCGGTTGTGACCCTGATTCACAACGCCGATGTCAAATCGCACGGTTCGCCCGAAGTGATTCGCAATGCCTTGAAGGAACAACTGTTCAACCCGGTACGCTGGGTGGAAATAGTCAAATTCATGCACGAGCAAGGCGTGTCCGAGTTCGTCGAGTGCGGGCCGGGCAAGGTGTTGATGGGGTTGAATAAGCGTATCGCGCCCGATGCGGCGCATTTCACGATGTTCGACCCGGATTCGTTAAATAGTGTGTTGGAGCAATTGCATGGATACCCTCAAGGACATTAATAAAAAACTGGCCATTGTGACCGGCGCCAGCCGGGGCATAGGCCGCGCCATTGCGGAAAAACTGGCGGCCGACGGCTTCTTTGTGCTCGGCACCGCCACCTCCGATAGCGGGGCCGAAGCAATTTCCGTCTATCTGGGCGAAAACGGCAAGGGCTATAAATTGAACGTGGCCGATGCCGCCGATATCGAAAACTTCATCAAAATTACCGGCGATGCGCACGGCACTCCGGCGGTATTGGTTAACAACGCCGGCATTACCCGCGATAATTTGTTGATGCGCATGAAGGATGAAGAATGGGACGATATCATCGCCACCAATCTGACTTCGGTATTCCGCATGAGCAAGGCTGTGTTGCGCGGCATGATGAAAGTGCGTTACGGCCGTATCATCAATATCTCGTCGGTGGTCGGTTCCACCGGTAATGCCGGTCAAACCAATTATGCAGCGGCCAAGGCCGGCATGGTCGGTTTCGCCAAATCGATGGCCAAGGAAGTCGGTTCGCGCGGCATTACCGTCAATACCGTGGCGCCGGGCTTTATCGATACCGACATGACCAAGGAATTGTCGGAAGAGATTAAAACCGCGCTGCTGGGTTCCATCGCCTTGGGCCGGCTGGGCCGGCCGGAAGAAATCGCCCATGCGGTATCTTTCCTGGCTTCCGAACAGGCTTCTTATATAACCGGGGAGACCTTGCATGTGAACGGCGGCATGTATATGCCCTGAGGATCGGCAAACGGATGGTTTGCCGAAAACCGGTGTCAACTTCGGCTGACGCCGGTTTTTTTACTCTGAAAGTAAAAAATCGGGCGGGTACGGTTGCTTGTTGGACAGGCGTCGGCAGCAAGGATGCTGCCGTCGAGCCTACACGGACGTATTTACGGCGTCCTGTCCGGCGAGGAACCGTACCCAGCTGCACTACTTTCATTTGCCGGGGCGATCGCCAGGCCTTCATGAACGTTACGCTGAAGGTCATTGGCAGCTACGCTCTCGTTGCCATGATGAGGGCGACAATCGCGACAGCCTTTTATTTGCTGCCGATGCCCTACCTCGATGAGTTAATGCATGACCCGGTTGCGGCCCGATTCCTTGGCTTGATAAAGGGCGGTATCGGCGCGGGTTATGAAGCTTTCCGGGTTATCGTCGGCTTGCAGTTCGGCGATACCGACCGAAAGTGTGATTTGGCCCAGGGTTGCGTTATCGGTTTTGCGTTTCAAGCGGCTATTTTCCATGTCCAGGCGAATGTTTTCGGCGATCTCGATAGCCTTGCGCTTGGGCGTATTGGGCATGATGATGGCCAGTTCCTCGCCGCCGTAGCGCGCCACATGATGATGTTGCTCGGCATGTTTCTTCAATAAGGACGCCACAAACTTGATCACGTTATCGCCTATGGTATGGCCGAAGGTATCGTTGATACGCTTGAAGTGATCGATGTCCAGCAAGGACAGGCAGGTGGATTCGCCGATCGGCTGTTCGATAATTTCGTGTAAAGTCTGATCGAATGCCCGCCGGTTCAACAAGCCGGTCAGGCCGTCGGTGACCGCCATTTGCCTGACCTGGATCAACTCGTTGCGCAATTCCTCCATTTCCGATTTAGCCTGATTTAGCTGCATCTGCATCGCATAGCTGGTGGCGGCGAGCGATTTTGTTTCCAGGATGATTTCCTGCAAAATCGATTGGGTGGTGGCAATTTCCGGTTTTTTCTCCAATATCGCCGATTTTTTGCGGAAACTGTCGTTAGTCTGTTCGGCCTTGTGGCAGGTGTCGTTGATGGCATCGGTTGCCTGACGTATCACCTTATGGATTTTTTGTTGAATGGTGTCGAAGGATTTTAAAGGCGCGTTGCTGATAAAGTTGCCGTACAGCCCAAGGCTGGTCTCGCAATCGAATGCCGCATTTTGGCTCAGCAGGCGGCTGACGGCCGAGTTCAAGGCCGGATTCAGCTCGCTGACGTAATCGTAAAAAATGGCGTAATTGATTGGATTGGCGGCAATTTGATGCTGAGTCAACAGCGGAATGATTTTGTTCAGGTAGTTGGCGTTCAGGGCATGGGAAAAATCGTAAATCGGTAATAGTGCTGTGCTGTTGGTCATATCTTTGTATTTGATTGGGCTGCAATATTGATTTTTCAGGTGCGCCAGTCGGGGAGTCCCTTGCTTGACGAGCTAGCCGGATATTTCCAACAGCTCGCGCTTCCGACATTGGGACAGATAACTGCTTCAAAGTGTAAGCGTCTAATTACATAAAGATATGCTAAGTATGATTTTTTACAACTATAGGCAAAACGATATTTGTTCCGTGCCGGATTTCACGTTTTTATGGGAAGGTTTGTAGAGATTTTTTAACCGGCGCTAAAAAACGTCTTGCATTGCCGGGCAATTTGGATAGAATGCCCGCCGGTTGCAGTCGGGTGCTTAGCTCAGCTGGGAGAGCATCGCCCTTACAAGGCGAGGGTCGGGGGTTCGAACCCCTCAGCACCCACCAGATTTCAATCGAAAAAGCGCCGCAGATAAACCCCGGTATGCGATTCGGCATGTTGGGCAATCTGTCTCGGCGTACCTTCGGCCACCAGCCTGCCGCCGCCATTGCCGCCTTCCGGCCCCATATCCACAATCCAGTCCGCCGTTTTAATCACGTCCAGATTATGCTCGATGATGATGACGGTGTTGCCATGGTCGCGCAGCGTGTGCAGCACGGACAGCAATTGCTTGATGTCGTGAAAATGCAGACCGGTGGTGGGTTCGTCCAAAATATACAGCGTTTTGCCGGTATCGCGTTTGGATAATTCCTTGGCCAGTTTGACCCGCTGCGCTTCGCCGCCGGACAAGGTGGTGGCGTTTTGACCCAGCGTGATATAGCTCAAGCCAACCTCTATCAGCGTATGCAGCTTGCGGGCCAGACTGGGTACCGCGGAGAAAAACTGCGCGGCGTCCTCCACCGTCATCTCCAGCACCTCGTGGATGGTCTTGCCTTTATAACGGATTTCCAGGGTTTCCCGGTTGTAGCGCTTGCCGTGGCAGATATCGCAAGGCACGAAAATGTCCGGCAGAAAATGCATTTCCACCTTGATGACGCCGTCGCCGGAGCAGGCCTCGCAGCGCCCACCCTTGACGTTGAAGCTGAAGCGGCCCGGCGTATAGCCGCGCGAACGGGCTTCCGGCGTGGCCGAGAACAGCTCCCGCACCGGCGTGAAAATGCCGGTGTAGGTTGCCGGGTTGGAGCGCGGCGTGCGGCCGATCGGGCTTTGGTCGATGTCCACCACCTTGTCGAACTGTTCCAGGCCCTCGACGGCGTCGCAGGGTGCCGGAATGCAGCTGGCGCCGTTGATGATGCGTGCCGCATGGCTGTAGAGGGTGTCGTTGATCAGGGTGGACTTGCCGGAACCGGACACGCCGGTGACGCAGGTCAACAAGCCTACCGGAAAATTCACGGTGACGTTCTGTAAGTTGTTGCCTCGGGCGTTGCGGATGGTCAATTGACGGGCCGCGTCGTTGGCTGTGGTTTGCTTCGGCACATCTATGGTTTGCGCGCCGGAAAGGTATTGGCCGGTCAACGAAGCGGCGTCCGCCAGAATATGCGCGGGCGAGCCTTGCGAGACGATTTGGCCGCCGTGCACGCCGGCGCCGGGACCGATATCGACGATGTGGTCTGCGGCGCGAATGGCGTCCTCGTCGTGTTCGACCACGATGACGGTGTTGCCCAAGTCGCGCAATCTGAATAGCGTATTCAACAGCCGCTGGTTGTCGCGCTGATGCAAACCAATAGACGGCTCGTCCAACACGTACATTACCCCTACCAGGCCGGCGCCGATCTGGCTGGCCAGGCGTATGCGCTGGGCTTCGCCGCCGGACAAGGTGTCGGCGCTGCGGTCCAGGGTCAGATAGTCCAGGCCGACGTTGACCAAAAATTCCAGCCTTTCCTGTATTTCTTTATTGATCTTGGCGGCGATTTCGCCGCGGTGGCCGGGTATGGACAATTGCTGAAAAAAGCTCAGCGTCTGCTTGATAGGCTGGCGGGTGACGTGGTGCAAAGGCTGGTCGGCCACGAACACATTGCGCGCGCCCAGGTTCAAACGGGCGCCGTCGCAGACCTCGCAGGTTTGTTGGGCCAGATATTTGGATAGCTCGTCGCGCACCATCTGCGAATCGCTTTCGTGATAGCGGCGTTCCATGTTGGGAATGATGCCCTCGAAAGGATGGCGACTGATCTTGGGTTTGCCCTGGCCCATCTGGAATTGAAAGGTGATGCTGTCTTCGCCGCTACCGTACAGAATCACCGCCTGTATTTGTTTGGGAATTTTCGAGAACGGCATTTCCGGATCGAAGCCGTAACGTTCGGCCAGCGCGCAAATGATTTGGTAATAGTAGGCGTTGCGCCGGTCCCAGCCGCGCACCGCGCCGCCGGCCAGACTGATGTCCGGATTGTGCACCACCAGTTGCGGATCGAAATGCTGGCGCACCCCCAGACCGTCGCAGCTGGGGCAGGCGCCCTTGGGGTTGTTGAAGGAAAAGATGCGCGGTTCCAGTTCGCTCAAGCTGTAACCGCAATGCGGGCAGGCGTAGCGTTCGGAAAACAGCAGGGTTTGTTCGGTTTCCATGGAAACGGCCATCGCCAGGCCGTCGGACAGGCGTAGCGCGGTTTCGAACGATTCCGCCAGCCGCAAGGCAATGTCGTCGCGTATTTTGAAGCGGTCGACGATGACTTCTATGGTGTGTTTTTTCTTTAAATCCAGCGCCGGAGGCTCGTCCAGTTCGTAGACTTCGCCGTCGATGCGGGCGCGCAGAAAACCCTGGGCCTTCAGGTCTTCCAGCAGCAGCACGTGTTCGCCCTTGCGATCGTTGACCACCGGCGCCAGCAGCATCCAACGTTCGCCTTCCGGCTGCGCCAATACCTGGTCCACCATCTGGCTGACGGTTTGCGCCTCCAGCGAACCGCCGTGTTCCGGACAACGTGGAATACCGACCCTGGCATACAGCAGGCGCAGATAGTCGTAAATCTCGGTAATGGTGCCGACCGTCGAGCGTGGATTGTGCGAGGTGGACTTCTGCTCGATGGAAATGGCCGGCGACAGGCCTTCGATATGATCGACATCGGGTTTTTCCATCATCGACAAGAACTGCCGGGCGTAGGCGGACAAGGACTCCACGTAGCGTCGCTGGCCTTCGGCGTAAATGGTATCGAAGGCCAGCGACGATTTGCCGGAACCGGACAGCCCGGTAATGACGATCAGGCTGTCCCGGGGCAGGTCCAGGTCAATGTTTTTCAGGTTATGGGTGCGGGCGCCGCGTATGCTGATGGTGTCCACTGTGTCGATTCCTGCAATTTAAAGAACCTGATACTATACGTGCCTTTCACGACGCAAGGCAAAGAGGAGTTGGGGTTTGACACAGGTTCAGGATGTTTCGGGTGCAATGACGCGCATGGAAAAGCGGGCAACGGTTTCGCTGGCCGGTATTTATTCGCTCAGAATGCTGGGTTTGTTCATGTTATTGCCGGTATTGTCGCTGTTTACCGAACAAATGCCGGGCTCGACGCCCAAACTGGTCGGCTTGACCATGGGCATTTACGGCTTGACCCAGGCCGTGCTGCAAATTCCGTTCGGATTGTTGTCGGATCGTTTCAGCCGCAAGGCGATTATCGTCATCGGTTTGTTGCTGTTTTTGGCCGGCAGCGTGGTGGCCGCGTTGGCCACGGACATTTACGGCATTTTGATAGGCCGCGCCCTGCAGGGTTGCGGAGCCGTCTCGGCGGCGGTGATGGCCTTGTTGGCCGACCTGACGCAGGAAGTCAACCGCACCAAGGCCATGGCGACCATAGGTGCCAGCATTGGGGTTTCCTTCGGGGTGGCGATGACTTTGGGGCCGGTGATTGCGCATCATTTCGGCATCAGCGGCATATTCTGGCTGATTGCCTTGCTGGCTTCGCTGGCGGTGCCGGTGGTCTTGTTCATCGTGCCGAATCCGCAAAAAATCAGCGTGCATCGCGACGCCGAATACATTCCGTCCGAATTGAGTTCGGTGATCAAAAACGCCGACTTGCTGCGGCTCAATTACGGTATTTTTGCGCTGCATCTGATCCTGATGGCCAGCTTCGTGGTGGTGCCGCTATTGATGCGGGATGCCGGGCTGCTGGCCGGCAAACATTGGCTGGTCTACCTACCGGTACTGGTTACTTCGATGGCCGCCATCATTACGTTCGTGATCATCGCCGAGAAGAAACGCCGCATGAAGACCGTCTTCGTCGGCGCCATTGTTTCGCTGGTGTTGGCCAATCTGGGTTTCACCTTGCTGCATGGTCAGTTGGTCGGTTTGATTGCCTGCCTGTGGGTGTTTTTCTGCGGGTTTAACTTGTTGGAAGCCACCTTGCCGTCATTGATTTCCAAAACCGCGCCGGGCGATTTGAAGGGCACCGCCATGGGTATTTACTCCAGCGCCCAATTCGTCGGCGCATTTTTAGGCGGTGCCAGCGGTGGTTGGCTATACGGCGAATACGGTCCGACCTCGGTGTTTATATTTTCCGCCGCCATTGCCGCCAGCTGGGCGCTGATCGCCTTATTCATGTCGCCGCCGCGTTATCTGGCCAATCTGCTGCTGTCGCTGCAAGCCGTCAAACCGGAACGGGGCACGGAATTTTCCAGGCAGTTGCTGGCCATCAACGGTGTCGAGGAGGTGCGTTTGCATTTCGAGGAAAATACCGCCTATCTGAAAGTCGATAGCCAGCGGCTGAACAAAAACGAATTGAATATTTTTTTAAAGCAGTGGCAATAAGCCGTTGCGGTTAAGTTTTTTATAGGGAGACAATCATGTTGAACAAAGTCATGCTGATCGGCCGCCTGGGGGCCGACCCGGAAGTGCGCTATATGCCGAATGGCGACGCCATCACCACCATTCGACTGGCTACCAGCCGCCGCTGGAAAGACCGTAATACCGGTGAGCGCAAGGAAGACACTGAATGGCATAGAGTGGTGTTTTTCAGCGGTTTGGCGAAAATCGCCGGCGAATATTTGAAGAAAGGCAGCCAGTGTTATGTCGAAGGCCGCATTCGCACCCAGAAATGGCAAGGCCAGGACGGTCAGGATAGATACACCACCGAAATCGTTGCCGATAACATGCACATGCTGGACAGCCGTAGCGGCGGTACCGCCAACTATGCCGACAACGCACCGCCCGCCGGCAATTATGACAGCCGCCCGGCTTCGTCCATGCCCTCGCAACCCGCTCCGGCCAGTTACGACGATTTCGACGACGATATTCCGTTTTGACCGACATAAGATTCCGCCCCTATAACTTCCGCATTCTGTTCCCTCTCCCTCCGGGAGAGGGCTAGGGTGAGGGATATAAATAGGGAAGTTATTTGGGGCGGAATCCTTACCTGAGACTGTTCTGTAAAGTATGTGAACATAAGCCCCTCTAAAAAGGGGCTTTTTTATCTGTAAAAACGTCGTCCGCTTGTTGCGGATATGTCCGCCGCAGACCCGGCTTTAGCCGTAGCTTTTCCGCCGCTCGATCGCGGCCAGTGACCTTAAGTTATCCAGTATCTGCTGCAATATGATTGAATCGCTATCAAGTGATGATACCATATAGGCCGGTAATTTGAATTGCAGGCTGCCGGGTACCTGAAACAGTTTGCGTTCTTTTATCAGCGGCGCGGCGATGCGAATGGGTAAAAAGCACGAGCCGCCATTGCATACCACTAATTGCACGGCCAGCCAGCCGATATTGACGACCTGGGGCGGACGCTCCAGATTGGGATAGGCATTGCTGTGTTGGGCGTAAAACCCCGGACCCCAGTCGACGTAGATGTAATCGTCGTTAGGCCAGGGTTTTGCCGGGTCAGAGGTTAACAACACCAGGGTTTCATCGAATAAATGCTCGACCTTGAGGCCGGGGTTGTGTTGCGGCGTATACATCATGCCTATATCCATCGAACCTTCGATGACGCCGCGCATCAGATCTTCTTCAAATCCGATTTCACTGCGTATTGAAACATCCGCTACTTGGCCGCGGATGATGCCTAGCCATTCCGGTAGTAAGGATTCCCACAGGGCGATGCGCGCACCGAGGGTAATACTGGCTCGATAGCGGCTGGGCAGGCCGATGTCGTGGCGTGCTTGTTCCAGGGTGATTAACAGCGTTTTGGCGTGACGCAAAAAGCGCCGCCCCGGCAGCGTCAAGGTAGCGCCGGCACGATTGCGCACGAACAAGGTAACGCCCATATAGGCTTCCAAACGTTGTATGCGGGTACTGACCGTCGATTGCGTGACATACAGCCTGGCGGCGGCTTCCAGAAAGCTGCCGTTGGCGGCGACGCTTAAAAAGGTCTTGATCTGCTCGATGTCCATGGCTCTTAGTATCGGATTTGTCGATATTAAAGTCCAATAAAAATCGTTTGTCTTATATAAATTGACTTCCTATAGTTGTCACCAGCCACGAATCACGAATTCGTCCGCTAGCAATGTGCAACTTTTTATAGGAGTCCATGCGTATGAAAACGTCGTTCGACATCCGTGTGAATACAAACCGCCGGGGTGTTTTTAAGGCCTGCAAAATAAAGCCCGCTCTTATCGTTGCGTTGGCCCTTGCGGTCGGCGGCTGCTGGGCGCCCGCCATCAAACCGCCAATTTCCGCCGTCGCCAAGCTCAACAGCATCCTGATCGTCCCGGTCGAATCGCCCCCGCTGGAAATCAGTCCCGACCCGATTGCGGCCCGCGTTCCCGCTTACGCGCATTACCTCAATATGGCCATCGATTTTCCGCTGCGGCAAAAACTGTATATGACATCGGGTGATGTCGTCGTGGCCGGCTTAGTCAGTCCGGGCGACGATGCCGACGAAGTGGCCATTCAGGATGAGCCAATGCCGCCGCGCCAGGCAATCGGTTCCGCGCCAAGCTGGACGCCGACCTTGCTACTGGCACGGCAGGCCCTGCGGAAATTGGGCGAGCACAAGATCAAGGCAAGCTTGAGCCGCGATTATTACGGTCTGCCGATGGCGGATACCGATAGAAACGCGCAGCTGAGCCATTGGCACGATGCCACTTTGACTTGGTACGGACGCGATACGGCCGCTGCCGATTATCGGCGCCATGCCGATATTGACGCGGTATTGGAACTGGGCTTGGGCAGCTATCGGATTTTCGCCGGGCAGATGTCGCTGCAGGTGCTGATGAAGTTGATAGACCCCCAGAGCGGACGGGTGATTGCCCGCACTCGCGCGGATGCCTTTACCACCGAGCCAGTTGGCGAAAACACGCTTAACCGGGACAGCGAGGTTTTTAAACAGCGTTTGGCGCTGATGAGTTCGCGGCTGTTAACGCAAGGCCTGCATGAATTCGGCTGGCCGCTTTGAAAAACCGGGTAAACAGGGCCCGCGTATGAAGGCCTTGACTCCAGCTACCGGCGAGGCGCAAAAGCTGCAAGGATGGCATTTTTTGCTATTCAATCTGTGCTTGGGCTTGAGCCATGCACTGGTGACATTCAATGCCGGCGCCTATATCGCCATGTTGCCGCGTGTCGCGGCCGGTCTTGGCATTCCCCCCAGCTTCGCTACCTGGACCCAGACGGATTACATGATAGGGCTGGCATTGGCGTTTCCGGTGGGAGGCTGGCTGTCCCGGCGGCTGGGCGAATACCGTCCGTTTGTGGCTGCGTGTTTTGCGTTCGCGCTGGCCTCGGTTATTTGCGCGTGGGTTACCTCGTTTTACGCGTATTTGGCCGGGCGTATCGTGTTGGGGTTCGCCGGCGGTTTGACCTTGCCCTTGGGGCAATCCCTGCTGATCAAGGAATACCCGGACCGACGAAAATCCATAGGCATGGGGGTTTGGAGCGTGTTTACCCTGACACCATTCACCTTTGCCCAACCGCTGGGCGGCTGGATAGCCGACACACTGGGCTGGCGTTGGTTATTCTGGCTCAATATTCCCGCCGCGCTGCTGATTGGCGGTATCGTCGGCGCCTTGCTTTATCGCCGCGGCAGCGCGCGCATTAGGCAGCGGTTTGATGCCTTGGGTTTCGTGCTGATTACACTGGCTTTGTTCGGAGTACAAACCTTGCTGAATCAAGGTAACGACTGGAATTGGACTCACTCTTTTTATCTCGACGGCCTGCTGGTATCGGTTGTGGTGACCTTGAGTTATTGGGTGGTCTGGGAACTCGGCCAGCGCCGGCCTTTTCTGGACATCGGCTTATTTACCCAGCGCAATTTCACGATAGGCGTGGTCATTTTATTTCTGGGCTTTTTGATGTTCCAAGGCTTGTTGTCGATGTTAATTGTGCAATTGCAATTGGCTATGGGCTATTCATCCTTATTGGCGGGCTTGGTGTTTCTACCGATGGCGATTTTTGCCAAGCCGGTCGCCAGCGTGTTCCACGAAGTCGTTAAATACTTCGATGCGCGCTTGCTGGTCTCGCTTAATTGCCTGGGCTTTGCAGCGGTCTATTATTGGCTGAGCCTGTTCGACGGCCACGACGCTTTTGCGCAATTGTTCTGGCCCAAGGTTTTGGAAGGCGCCTGCCTGGGCAGCTTTTTTGTACCCGTGACCGCTTTGTTCCTGCACGGCTTACCGCCGGAACGGACCTGGCGCGCGGTGGAGTTGGCCAGTCTGTTGCGTATCGCCGCCGGCGCCATGGGCATTGCCCTGCAAGGCATCGTTATTTACCGGCGCGCGCCCATGCATATGACGCATTTCGCCGAATCCCACACGATCTTCGACTCGAGACTCGATCAAACCCTGGATAGCCTGGTTTCGGCGGGCTTTGACGAGACGGCCGCCATCGCCAAACTGGCCAGGCTGGCGGGCCGGAACGCGGTAATTCAGGCCATGAACGATGCGTTTTGGTTGGCGAGTTGCCTGTTTATGGGCTTGGCGGTGCTGGTTTGGTTTGCCAAGCCCACCAAGTTGTCCGCGCAACGCACGCTAAAACAACAGCAACGCCTGGAAACCCAAGAAATGCTGATAGAAGAACCGTAATGGCCTGGGCCGCGCGCGTTCCGGCGCGACTATTTTCGCTACTCGTGGCAATCGCGGCATCGGGTTGCGCCTGGTTCGGAGATGAGACCCGGCGGGCGGAGATGATGACGATGCCGGCCATGTCGCTGACGCTGGCCGACGCCGGTTCGCGGGTATTCGCCGATGCCGCGTGGCCGCAAGCCCATTGGTGGGAGAGTTTCAATAGTCCTGAATTGACTCGGTTGATTACAACGGCTTTGGCGGGCAATCCCGATTTGCAGGCGGCGGCGGCGCGTTTGCGGCAATCGCAAGCCATGGTTGATGCGCAGGCAGCTGAGCTTTATCCCACGGTTGACGCCAACGTCAGCTTCAGCGCGCAGCGCTTTTCGGCCAATAGCACTCAAGTCAGATTCGCCGGCGAAAATTTTCGCCAACTACTGATCAATCCCTTGATCTTACGGTATCACCTGGATTTTTGGGGACGCGACCAAGCCGCATTGGAAGCCGCCGTGGGCAGGTCGCTGGCCGTGGATGCCGAATTGGCCGATGCCAAATTGTTGCTAGCCTCCGCGGTCGCGGCCGGCTATTTCGATTTGCTGACGACCGGCGAAAAACTGCTGATTGCGGAACGTATCGCCACGGAGAGCGAAACTTTGCTCAAGCTGCATCAGGCGCGCCTGGCGGCCGGCTTGGCGACCGAAGCACCGGTATTGCAAGCCCGAATGGCGTTGCAGGCTGCCAGACAACAGGCAGCGGGTTTGCGTGCCGAAGCGGCATTGCAAAGGAATCTGTTGGCTACTCTGGCCGGGCAAGGTCCGGATTGGGGGCACGGTATTGCGATGGCGGGCGGTGTTCGGCCGAAGTCATTCGCCGTACCCGTTGACCTACCGTTACGGCTTTTGGCGCACCGGCCAGATGTGGCCGCCGCGCGCCTGCATGCGCAAGCCGCCGCGCGGCAGATCAAAGTCGCGGAAACCGCCTTCTACCCCGATGTCAATCTGATTGCCTTTACGGGCTTGCACAGCGTCAGCATGACCGATGTGTTGTTGCAGGGCGCCAGTCTGGCCTATGCGGTGGGCCCGTCGATAGAGTTTCCAATCTTCGAGGGAGGGCGCTTGCGGGCCAATTTGAGTTACCGGGAAGCCGCTTATGACACCGCCGTGGAGGTTTATAACGGCAGCCTGTTGCGCGCCGTTCAGGAGGTGGCCGACGCTCTGGCCCGCTGGCGGGAAATCGATAAGCGCATTGCCGAGCAGACGCAGAGTGTTGCCGAAGCGGTTCGGGCCAAAGACTTGGCGGTCAGCCTTATTCGCAGCGGGCTTAACAATAATACGGATTTAACGCTGGCCTGCCTGGAGGAACAGCAACAACGTTTGCGCTTGACGGCATTGCAAGGCCGGCATTTCAAAGTTGCGGTGCAAGTAATCAAGGCGTTGGGTGGCGGCTTTAACGAAACGAAGACCAAGGATCAAAAAGACAGCCATGCACACTAAAATCCGTCCCAGGGAAATTCTCCGGCAGCGTAACCGGCGTATGAAATACCTGACGCTCGCCTTCGTATTGGCGGGCTTGGGCGCCACCGGCTATTGGTGGGTGTTCAACCGCAACCATGTGAGTACCGACGATGCTTTTGTAGCGGGGCATCTGATTCAGTTGAAAGCGCAGACGGAAGGCATAGTGGTGGAAATTTCCACCGAAAACACCCTGCACGTGCAAAAGGGCCAGGTGTTGGTAAGCCTGGACGGCGCGCACGCGGAACTCGCCCTGCAACAGGCCGAGGCCGAATTAGGCGAAATCGTCCGCAATTTGGTCAGCATGGCTGCCAAAGTCGATACCCTGGAACAGCGTATTGTCGCCCGAGAGGCGACTCTGGATCAGGTCCGCCACGATTTCGAACGTTTTAAGGCGGCGGCGCGCGACGGCGCGGTATCCGATCAGCAGGTGCAAAACGCCAGGGACAAAATTCGTGAGCTGGAAGCCGGCATACGGGAAAGCCGGGCGGAAAAAATCAGTCTGGAGGCTCAGGTAAACGGAATCGCGCTCGAGCGGCATCCCATGGTTGAAAAGGCCAAAAGCCGGGTGCGTGCGGCCTATTTGGACTTCCACCGCCGTAATATCGTTGCGCCGGTGTCGGGATATGTCGCCAAGCGCAAGGTTCAAGTGGGCGACTATGTTAAGGCCGGCGCGCCGTTGTTGGCGATAGTACCGCTGGACGATCTGTGGGTAAATGCCAACTTTTTGGAGACCCAGGTGTCCGCTATTCGCCCGGGGCAAGCGGCGGAAATAAAAGTCGACGCGTATGGCGATGCCAGGATATATCACGGCATCGTGCAAGGCATTGCACCCGGCACCGGCAGCACTTTTGCCTTGTTGCCGACCGACAATGCCACCGGCAACTTTATTCATGTGGCCGAGCGGGTGCAGGTACGGATAGGGTTTAATCGCCAGGAGCTATCGGATAATCCGCTGCAACCGGGGCTTTCGACGGTGACTCGCATCAACACTGGCGAACCCGGAGAACCCGTGTTGCTGTCCAACGTCAATATCGGCGGCGACGCCTATCGAACCGACATCTATTCTCACGAGTTGGACGGCGTGGAGCCGCATCTGCGACGGATTATCGCCGCCAATAAACCGTGAATCCGATTCGGCGTTTAAACTTACCCGGTTTAAACGCCGAGTTACGGAGAACGCATTAGTGAACGGGTTTGTCTGGCGGCGCTTAACTGCATCCGTTTTTCGAGACTACATTAGCCGAGAATATCGGTGCGCGCCGGCCCACATTAAAAGAGAATGAGCCCACTTTAATTGAGAACAGTCCGATAACATCGGGTAGGAACCACATTAACTGAGAATGGCTTACCCATTCCGATACGATTACGCCATTAGTGAATGACGTCTTTTGGAAGTGGCGAATTGTCGCAATCGACCCTGAGCCGTCTGTCGAAAAATTTTCTGAATGTCGCTAGAAGGCTAAAAAGCAGACATTGAAAACGTTTTGAGGAATTTCAAGACCATCAGTTAGTTTGTCAAATTTATTTTGACCAGATTATCATGGGGAAAATGTATGTTATCGCGTTTAGAACTATAAGGATTTCAGGCTGAGATTAACGTATGCCTGGCGAGGTTTACAAAGGTGCAAGGGGTAATAAAAAAACAACACATACTTCCTCGTAAATCAATCGAAAGATTCTACGATGGAAATCGAGGTGATGTAAGTGTAGTCCGCCTCAAGGAAGGGAAGAGCTTTTTTGCGAAAGCAGACAATAAATGCTTCGTGGCGCGAAGAAAATGGGACGAACAGATCGAGCGAGAGGCTTCAACGATTGAGACGGCCTTTCAGAAGCTAGTAACCTGTATTTGCAATGGACTCAAGTCATTTGATGAGTCTCAACTGTTGATAATTGAACAGTTCTATTGTTTGCTAAGTCAGCGGAGCCTCGCTAAAGATCATGTCTTTGATGGAATAAATGCGGTTACAGATATTCACCCGTCAGGCTATGCCGTAGAGACAAAAGAAAAATTGGAGCGCCAAGGCATTTTTTTTGGCGATGACTCGCAACTTGATAGAGCAGTTAGAGGACTAGCGCAAAGGTTAGCCATCTCTCAAGCTAATAGAGTAGAGCTGCGGTGGGGCTTGATTCGCTCTGCCATTGACACTGAATTTTTGGTTTCCGATTGCTATCACAGGATAAAATTAGTTCCGGTGAGTCCGTCAATTTATCTTCAACGTGACAGGGGCTCTGCTAATTTAACAAAGGAAAAAGTGGCTTTTCTAAACACAAAAATAATGAGTTCAGCTTCCTCATTTGTGTTTTGCCGAAGCCTTGATAAGATCGAGTTCTTAAGCAACAGAAGCTATACATCAGCATAAGAATCCGCCGAACAAAAACGTTAAGAATAGGAAGTGAGAGAATTAATATGGCAATAAATCAACCTACAGAAGATATGACAATGAATAATTTTGTCAAAGGACTTGAGGAGATTTTTTCAAGTATCGAAATCGACGCCAACGTAAAAAAAGCGATAATTAAGGCTATACACCTAGAAGTTAATAATACAGTGTCATTGCTAACGCTACAAGAGAGACTTAGGATTTTATATGAATATGAAAAGAATTATCTTGAACTGATAAAGGAATATAAAGAAGAAATTAAGTTCGCTGCTACTCTTCAAGAAGATCTAAGGAAAGAAAGGACGAAATTTTTTTCTGAGGCTCTAAAAGAGGTATCTATTACATTAAAAGAATCTCAAGTTGATTCTAAGGTAGCATCTATTTGGATTAAAGAATTAGTAGATAGCTACACTAAAAGTCTAGATCTTTCGAGTGGATTAATTGAAGAACATACTCTTGATATGATTGGAGAGATAAGGCAAGACGCAAAAAAAGAAGCTAGGGAAGTAAAAGAAAAGAATGGATAAGAACGGGTCATTAAGATCAATAGTTGCAATTTTAGATATTTTGAAATCCGCAAGAATGCGGCTAGTTTCTGATTTTAAGAACAAGGAGCAAGATATTTATTTTCCCATGTATAAATATGAAAATGATTCTGTGTTAATGTGCTTGGCAATTGAAAGCTACTTTACATCATGGGTTAATTATCATTTTAAAATATGGAATCAATATCCTGAATTTAAATCAGAAATTTTATATTTTACAGCTGTAAGAAAACTCGCAAAAGATATTGTGACTGGTATAGATGAAATCTCACAAAATAACAATGACTTCTTTTCTAATTTAATTCTATCAAAGATTGACTTGCTGGATAAGATAATCGAGACAGGGGTTAAGGATAGCGAAAATTATAATGCATTATTAATGGAGTATGAGAAAGATAGGGCATTATTTAAAAGAGAAATTATTCGGTTAAAAGGAGAATTATAATGAGCTTACTTTCAAAGTTAGGAAAACTCGGTGATATTGTTATGAAGCCAATAGAGCTTATAGCAGACTGGGGGAAGGAGCCTTTAAGAAAATGGGATCATGAAAGAGGGGTTGAAAGAGATCGAGAACTGCTGAATGCAGAATCTAAAAATAGAATCAGGGAAATGGAAGCTGAATCAGCTATAAAGGCAAAAGAAAAGGAACTTGAAACTAATCTTTCCATAAAAAGAGAAACGGAAATACAAAGAATTTTTGTGGAAATTGAAGAATTTAGAAAAGACAAAGAGTTGCAGAGAATGATTGCTGTATCAGAGGCGGTCATGAAATATCAACAGGAATTAACCAAGCTAAATGTAAATGCTATTAACGCTATTGGAAATATGCAACTTGAATTAAGGGAAAAAGCACAGCAGTTAGTTTATGATAAAACAATTAAATACAAAGCATTGCAGGATCAAGCTATAAATGAAGCGGCAGATGATCTACTAAGAATATATCAAGATTTTGCGGAAAATGAAGTAGCTAAAGGAATTTTAATCAAAGCAGTTGACAAGCGCTTAGCCAATATCATAGATACCGCGCACAATTTTCTGTTAGAGCTTAATGCTGATATTAAGATACTAAACCAAAGCATTAATCTACTAATAGAACATGGTCAGACTTTTATAGAAGGCCATTTACAGAAGTTTCATGTTATCGAGGCAACAACAAATTTCACAAAAGAAATTGAAAATAAAAGCACATAACACCCCATACGCTTGGACAGTAAAAGCTCCGCCCGTTCCTCTCTATGCTTTTACTGCCGATGATGTAAAGCGTCATTAGGGGCTATAGGGTTTAAACCGGTCATTCAAATCGAGGTTTGAATTGACCGCTTTTGGCCGATCCAAGGCGTTCAAAATCTGGCTGGGTTTGTATCGGAAAAACCGGTGGTCGCTTTGCGATCGTAATGCCTGGCGTTTTTGCAGCTATGTGCACCGCCGACTTGGTTCGATAAAACGCTGGTTTTTTTGAACGTCGGCAGTGCGGTCATTTTCCATCGAAATTGGCCTATTTTCAGTACAGAATACTGGTTCTATAAAACTACGTTCGATTTACTTATTTTTTGATGAGTATGTCGGACCGTTCAGAAAACGACTTGCCGGTACTCTTCAAGCCAGTGAGTATGGGCAGTTCTACCACCAATTCGCCAAGCAAGTCGTTTAATGTCATCGGTACCGAACTGACGCAAGGAAGGTCGGCGCTTTCCATTCGCATCAGCAGCATCACAGGCCTGATTCCACGCCTAACCACGCTCCCGACATAATGCCGTCAATCAGCAGTTTGCGCTCGTCGTCGCTTAAATCGTCTATAGGCTCAGGTTTGCTCATAACATATACCTCCACGGCCGGAAGCGCCGACATGTTTCCGCCGTTCTCAATTAAAGTGGGTTCATTCTCTTTTTGTACGGGCCGGCGCGCACCGATATTCTCGGCTAATGTGGTCTCGAAAAACGGATGTAATCGGTTCCCGCGATTGATGTAATCGGGCCGCTACACTTAACAATGGCAATCACTAGTCCAGCGTACTGGATGCCACATGGAAGGCGTCGGAATATATGTCTTGTAATTGCGCGCCGTGCAAATAGGTTTGGCGTTTTGTCTGGTTGACCATGTCCGGGTGGCCGCACAGATACACCCGCCAGCCTTTCAGGTTGGGGAGCCGGGATATCGCCACGTCGTTGGCGCGGCCGGCCGCGAATCCTGCCGGTGCGTCGCCCTTGGATACGCAAGGGGTGTAGTGAAAATTGGGGTATTGCCGGGCCAGTTGCCGCATTTCGTCTATCCAGTACAGGCCGTCGACTTCGCGGCTGCCGTGGAATAAGTGAATGTCGCCGCCGTGGCCGTGGTGCAGGGCTTCGCTGATGATGCCCGCCAACGGCGCCAAGCCGCTACCGGTACCGATCAGCAGCATGTTTTGTTCGGCTTGGTTGGGCAGGTAGTAGCACAGGCCTTGCGGATCGGAGACCTGCAGCGTGTCGCCGATATTCAGCTCCCGGTGCGCCCATTCGCTGAAGCGTCCGCCGGCCAGCCGGCGGATGTGAAAACTCAGCTTGTGGCTATGGATGCGGTTGTTGGCAATTGAGTAACTGCGAGTCAGGCCGTCGGCGCGCCTTAAATTCACGAACTGGCCGGCGTAGTAATCCAGTGCTTCCTCGCAGTGCAAGGTTAGCAACAGGGTTTCCGCATTTAATAGCTGCTTGCCGGTGACGCTGGCTTCGGTGAAAAAGTCCGCCGGGGGGGTCAGGCTGATAACCATATCCTCATGCGGATGGCATAAACAGGCCAAAAAGTGGTTTTGATGCCGGAGCACATCCTTCAGGCCGTTTTGCGCGGCGCTCGGAGGCGGGCCGCTCAAGTTGCGCATCATGCAGCTTTGGCAGGCGCCCTCCCGGCAGGCGTGCGGGATGTCGAGATGTTCTCGCAGCAAGGCATCGAGAACCGTTTCACCGCTTTGGCAAACCACTTCATGATTATCCAAAGTAATTTTTCTCATCGACATCCCGTTGGCTCCTATCAGCGATTCAATACGTCGTTGCGGGTACTTTCCGCGATGGCGGCAACCTGATCGATTAGATTTTGCGGTACGCTCAGTTCAACCAAGGTACTTGTCAGGTGTTCCATGACCGCATCGAAGTGGGAGTCGTCCAAGCCGAGCTTTTTGACCAGATGCGCATGGGCTTGACGCATGTCGGCGCCGTTATAGTTGTTAGGGCCGCCGAAGGCCATGGTCAGGAACGATTTTTGTTTGGCGGCTTGTTTTTCGATATCGGTATTATCGAAAAAACGGTTGATGCGGTGGTCGCTTAGAACTTTACGGTAAAAAATATCGACCGCGGCGTTAACAGCGGCTTCGCCGCCTAGCTGCTCGTACAGGGAAGTGGTGGTTTCGGTCATGATCGGATTCCTGGTTGTGTGAAAAATTAGGGTGAGTGGTTGAACTCGGCGCATAGGGTAAGAAAAAAAATCCACTTATGCAACTTTTTTATTATAAAAGTATTTTATATTATGTATTGAGAGGGGATAGGGCTTGCCTATGCTAAAATTGCCGGCAAGCACATCTTTGTATTTTTCCGCTGCCTGACTATTTGCGCGCTTATGACCAATCCTATCGGTTCACGACAAGAACAGATCATGACTTTGCTGCTGAATTCGGCGGGAGGCATGAGCATTGATGAAATGGCGGCGCAAATGGCTATTTCCCGGAATGCGGTCAAGCAGCACTTGGTGGGGCTGGAAAAACTGCAATGGGTCAAGGAAGCGGCTTTGACCAGCACCGGCGGCCGGCCGGCGCGCAGCTATAGTTTGACGGAAGCAGGCCTGAACCGTTTTCCCAAGCAATACGCTTGGTTTTGCAACCTGTTGCTCGACGATTTGGCGGCGGAGTTAACGACCGAAGCGTTGGAAAAAATGATGTGGAATATGGGCGTGAAATTGGCGCATTCGCTGGCGCCGCAATTTGCCCAGAAAGACTCTCGGCAAAAGCTGGAGGTCTTGGTCGAGTTAATGCAAAGTCTCGGCTATCACGCCGAATTGGAGCAACAGGATGGTCTGCCCATTATCAAGGCGGTTAATTGCGTCTATCACGATTTGGCGCAAAAACACCCGGAACTATGCCATTTCGATCAGGCCTTGATCAGCACCTTGCTGGAAAAGCCGATCCGGCAGACTCATTGCATGGCCAAGCAGGATTGCTCCTGCCGGTTTAATCCGGTCGGGGAGAACGATTGATATAAACTCCGGCCCTGTCGACGGTATCGTACATTGGTGCAATAGTGGGGTGGTCGGCGGCCGTTTATCATCTATGCTCCTAATTTCCAATTTCTTACGAGAGCGTATGAAAATCAAATATTTGCAGATTATTACCTTGGTGGCGGCAGTGCCGTTCAGTGGTTTTGCTTTTGCATACAATACCGACATCGCGGGTGCGACCAGGGTATTTTCTTTCGATTCCAGCGCTTTTTTCGCCGGTGCCGACGATGATGCCGATGCCCTGGTGGCTTACGGCGACGGCAATATCAGCGGTAATGCCAAGAACGGCAATATCCCCGCCGGTTGGTCGGTGATTGTTGACGGCAGCAGTGCCGGATATGCCACCGATATTTTTCAGGTATCGGGAATGGGGGTCGCTTCGGGTGGTTTTTCCATTCTGGACGGCAGCGTCTGGAATACGTATTCGCGCATTGCCATCGGTTTGAAAGTCGGTAATGCACAAAAATCCCCGGATTGGGCGATCTTCGAACTGGAACAATTTGCCAGCGCCGGAACCTGGGCCACCAATACCCCGCAAGGCCTTTCGCATTACATGGTTTATGCCATTTCCGGTGTCGGCAATCCTTCGCAAGTGCCCGTGCCGGGCGCATTTTGGCTGTTGGGTTCAGCCTTGGCCGGAATGTTGGTCATGGGGCGCGCCAAGAGAGCCGCTTAAATTCGCCAGTCCCCGCGGAATCGGAGAATGTCTCCCCGCGTCCGCGGGGCGCTTACTCTGAAGGTCGTGGCGGGAGCGACAGATAGTCGCGATTCGCTTGGCCATTTCCAGACTATATCTCGCTCCCGGCGGGCAGCCTCTCATGTGCCGGGACGATGCCCTGCCCGCATGACGGTTTTTATTTGTTGATATTTCCCGCATGCAGCCCGCATTCTTTCTTGGCCGCGTCCTCCCACCACCAACGTCCCGCCCGCTCGTGTTGATTCGGTAATACCGGCCGGGTACACGGCTCGCAACCTATGCTGATATAGCCGTGGCGATGCAAGTCGTTAAAGGGTACCTGATAGGCTTCAATGTAGTCCCATACTTGCGCCGAAGACCAGTTCAGCAAGGGGTTGAACTTGATCAAGCGTTTGCCCGCTCCGGAGAAACCGGCGTCTTCCTGTACTTCCGGAATGTCCCCACGGGTATCCAGGCTTTGATCCTTGCGCTGGCCGGTAATCCAGGCGTCCAGGGTGGCCAGCTTGCGGCGCAAGGGTTCTACCTTGCGAATGCCGCAGCATTCGGTGTGGCCGTCTTCGTAGAAACTGAACAGGCCCTTGGATTTTACCAAGCGGTCCAATACCTCGCGGTCCGGAGTCAGCAGTTCGATTTCCAGGCCGTAATGCTTGCGGACCTGTTCGATGAAGCGGTAGGTTTCCGGATGCAGGCGGCCGGTATCCAGTGAAAATACCTGAATATCCTTGCGAATTTGCAAGGCCATGTCTATCAATACCACGTCTTCGGCGCCGCTGAAGGAAATGGCGATGTTGTCGAAGCCGGCCAGCGCGGCTTTTAAAATGGCGCGCGGGTTTTTGCCTTGCAGGTCGGTTTGGGCTTGGTTTAAGTCGAATGCGGTCATGATTGCGAAAAATAACGGGTCAGAAAATCCTCGAAGGACAAGGTGTCGGACGCTTCGATATCCGCCTGCTTGCGCAGGGAAGTGGCGGCCATGTCGTCAAATTGTTGCTGCACCTGGGAATCCAGCGGCTGCGAGGTGAAGTAATGCTTGTGCAGGGCCGAAGTGTTGCTGGCGAAACAACCGAATTCCTGGCTGTTGTGGGTCATGCAGGCCAGGATGTGGGCGGATGGGGTCAGCGAGGGGTTGTCCACCATGGCCTGTTGTTGTTGCAGGGCCAGTTGGTAGGGTTTGTCCAGGCTACCCAGGTCCAACAAGGCGCATATCGGCTGCATGTTGTCCAAAATCTGGTGAGCCCATTCCCGCAGGCCGATGTCCTGGCCGTTTTTACTCAGCACCAGCCCCGGTTTGCGGCCCTGATTGGCGACCAACAACTGGTTGCGGTTGTTGATTTCAAGTTCTTCCGGGGCTTGCGGCGGACTGTCTTGCAGCAGGCAGCTCAACAAAAACGCCTCAATGAAACGCGCGCTGCTTTCATCGATGCCGATGGGGTTGAACAGATTCAAATCCAGCGAGCGCATTTCCACATACATTACCCCGCGGCGTTTTAGGGCCAGCGTGGGTTTTTCGCCGGATTCAGCGATTTGCTTGGGCCGCATGGTACTGTAGAACTCGTTTTCGATCTGCAGAATATTGGCGTTCAGCTGTTGATATTCGCCGTCGACCTTGATGCCGATTTTTTCGTATTCCGGGTACGGCGTGTTGATGGCGGCGCCCAGGCTTTCGACATAGCCGTCCAGCGAGTTGTAATCGATTTTCAGCCCCGCCTGATTCTTGCTTTTATAACCGATATCGCTCATGCGCAGGGAAGTGGCGTAAGGGTGATACAGGGTGTGGGCATCGAACTCTTCGAATTCGTTCATTAAGTGCGGACGGCTTTTGAAGAAACTTTTGCAAATCGCCGGCGAGGCGCCGAATAAATAGAGCATCAACCAGCCCTTACGCTGAAAATTGCGTATCAAGCCGAAATAGCCGTCGGCGATAAAATTTTGCAGCGACCCCAGGTTACCGGCTTGCCGATGCAGCATGGGCCACAGGGCTTGTGGAACCGAGTAATTGAAGTGGATGCCGGCAATGGCCTGCATGGTGCGGCCGTAACGGTGCCAAAGGCCCTTGCGGTAGACATGTTTCATTTTGCCGACATTGGAGCTGCCGTACTCGGCTATCGGTACGCTCAAATCGCCGTCTATGCCGCAGGGCATGCTGGTGGCCAGCAGCATTTCCTCGCCCAAGTGCGAATAAACGAACTGGTGAATCTGATGCATGTAGCCCAGAGTCTGCTTGATGTCGGCAAACGGCGGAGTGATGAATTCCAGTAGGGCTTCGGAATAATCGGTGGTGATGTAGGGGTGGGTGAGGGCGGAACCCAAGGCCTTGGGATGCGGCGTCTGCGAAATCACCCCGCGCCGGTTGATGCGCAGGCTTTCCTTTTCCACGCCCTTTAGACCCAACTGCAGCAGATGGTACAGGTTGTTGTCGATCAGATATTGCAGGCGTTTGGGTAGGTTGGCGTATTGAATGATCATGAATGGGGTGCGGATAGAGCGTGAGCAGCGGGTGGGTGCTGGTATAATCCGGGCCATTATAAAGGCTCGAACCCCCATTGCAGAAAAATTATCCCACTCCCTTTTGCGACGATGCCGCTCCCAATGTCCCGACAGTCATGCCGGCGCCCTCGGCTGCGTTGCAGGTTTTACGTTCGGTATTCGGTTACGACAGTTTTCGCGGTCAGCAGCAGGCGGTCATTCAACAGCTGATAGATGGCGGCGATGCCCTGGTCTTGATGCCGACCGGCGGCGGCAAATCCCTGTGTTACCAGATTCCGGCCCTGGTGATGGCTGGGGTGGGCATTGTGATTTCGCCCTTGATTGCCTTGATGCAGGACCAGGTCAGCGCCTTGCACCAATTGGGCGTCAAAGCGGCGTTTTTGAATTCGACGCTGTCGCTGGAGCAGGTCAGGGATATTGAACGGCGCTTGCTGGACGGTGAGCTGGACTTGCTGTATATCGCCCCGGAACGCCTCAGCAACAGTCGTACCCAGGCCTTGTTCGCCCGTTGCAATATCGCCTTGTTTGCGATTGACGAAGCGCACTGCGTATCGCAGTGGGGGCACGATTTCCGGGCCGATTACCTGTTGCTGTCGGTGTTGCACGAACAATTCCCCCGTGTGCCGCGCATCGCCTTGACCGCCACCGCCGACGAACGTACCCGCCAGGAAATCATTAGCCGCCTGGGACTGGAAAATGCCCGGGTATTTGTCAGCGGTTTCGACCGGCCCAACATCCGCTATCGCATCGTGCAGAAAGACAATGCCCGCCAGCAGCTGTTGAGTTTCATTCGGGCGGAACACGCGGGCGATACCGGCATCGTCTATTGTCTGTCCCGCAAAAAAGTGGAAGACACCGCCGAATGGCTCCGGCAAAAAGGCGTCCGCGCCTTGCCCTACCATGCCGGCATGAGCCACGAATTGCGGCAGAAAAATCAGCACCAGTTTCTGATGGAAGACGGTCTGGTCATCGTCGCCACCATTGCCTTCGGCATGGGCATAGACAAGCCGAATGTGCGTTTCGTCGCTCATCTGGATTTACCGAAAAGCGTGGAATCCTATTACCAGGAAACCGGTCGCGCCGGCCGGGACGGTTTGCCGGCCAATGCCTGGATGGCCTACGGTTTGCAAGATGTGCTGACCTTGCGGCAGATGCTGGCTTCATCCAATGCCGACGAGGCGCACAAACGCATCGAATACCATAAACTGGATGCCATGCTGGCCTTGTGCGAAATGGTAGGCTGCCGCCGCCACGCCCTGCTGGCTTACTTCGGCGACGCACAGGGAAGTGCTAGTGCTGCGGGCGAAGCGACCGACGCTGGGGGCACCGGCTGCGGTAATTGCGATACCTGTCTGGAGCCGGTGGAAACCTGGGACGGCAGCGTGGCCGCGCAACAGGCATTGTCCTGTATCTACCGTACCGGCCAGCGGTTCGGCGTGTCGTATTTGATCGATGTGTTGCGGGGTAAAGACGACGAACGTATTCGGCAATTCGGCCACGACAAACAATCCACCTTCGGCATCGGCAAGGCGCTGGACGAAAAACAATGGCGTTCGGTGTTCCGGCAACTGGTGGCCAAATCCCTGGTGGAGGTTGATTTTGAAGGACACGGCAGTTTAAAACTGACCGATGCCTGCCGACCGGTATTGCGCGGAGAACAGACCTTGATGCTGCGCAAGGATGTGCAAGTCGCCAAAACCGGCCGAGGCGGTTACGAAAAACGCCAGCCCGGCGGCGCGGATAACGACTTGTGGAACGCCTTGCGGGCTAAACGCCGCCAGTTGGCGGATGAGCAGGATGTGCCGCCGTATGTGATCTTTCACGATGCCACCCTGATGGCCATGGTGGAAAGCCGGCCACGCACCCATGCGCAACTGGGGTCGATTTCCGGCATAGGCGAACGCAAACTGGCTTTGTATGGGGAGCAATTTTTGGCGGTGCTGGCGGAATTCGGCGGGGATGAGCATGAGGGCGCGGCCAACGATAGCGTTAGCGAATCCCTGGATTTATTCCGCTTGGGTTACGGTATTGAACAGGTAGCCCGCCAGCGCGGCTTGAAAGCGGATACGGTCTATACCCATCTGGCCAAGGGTTTGGAGGCCGGTGAGGTGAGATTGGCGGAGGTGTTGGATTTGTCGGCGCAAGAAGTGGCCGATATCGAAGCGGTCATGCTGGCGCTGCCGGAGGCGCAACGCAACGCCCTAAAACCGGTGTTCGAGGAATTGGGCGGGGCGTATGGTTATGGCGTGTTGCGTTGCGTCAGGGCGGCCTTGCAACGCCGGCTCAGGTGACGAAATGGTTGGCGCTGGAAAATTCGTAGCGGTTTTTTAAACAGTGGTCCAGCCATTTTTGTAAAAAATAATTCAGCCGCCATTTATATTCTTGAATTTCCAGGGCCCGTCCCGGATTTTGGTAGACCCGGTCTACCGCCGGTCGGTCATGGTCGCGTATTACTTCCGCCAATTGCGCGTCCAGATAAATGCGGATTTTCACGGCGGGCGCCATGAGCTCGGACAGTTGCTGTTTGAAGCAATGGCTGAGCTCAATGGTCAGCGTGTAGGGATTGCGTTCCAGTATGTCCAGATGCAGGGCCGGTTGGTTGTCGGTGCGGCCTACCGAGGTTTTATCCAGTGCGCATAAATTGGGTATCAGGCGAAACAGTTTTTGATAATTGGTCTCGCAGATTTTTTCCAGACACAGCGAGGTATTGATGGGCCTGAGCCGGCTCATGTCAGTCTTCCCGGTAACAGGCGTGGGCACTGGCGGTTTCCCATAGCACCACCTGATCGACGTTTAAACCCTCCTGTTTGAGGTGCCGGTAGATCATTTTGCTCAGCACTTCGGCGGTCGGATGTTCGTCCAGGGCCAGAAAACGCTCGTTGTTGGCAATCAGGGCCGGAATGATGGGGTCGTCCCTGTGCAGCAGGAAATTGTGGTCCAGGTACTGGTCGACGAAGGACTCGACCGCATCGCGCACCTCGGAGAAGTCGCACACCATGCCTTGCTGGTCCAGTTGTTCGCTTTTGATGGCAATGGCGGCTTTTACACTGTGTCCGTGCAGATTGCGGCATTTACCGGGATGATTCATCAGCCGGTGGCCGTAACAGAAATAAACTTCTTTGGTGATTATGAACATGATTTAACGCGTCCTTGTGTCGGCGAATTCGGCATTAACTGCCCTTGATGCTTTTGATGGAGGCGGCGATTTCATATTGATTTTCATCCCGCTTGACGCTACGCACCACTTCGATGAAAGCCGTCATCGGCGGCGTGATGGAGGTTTTGGGGATGATGCTGACTTCCATTGCCAAGCCGGCTTCGAAGGAGCTGTCGGCCAGAAAGGACACCCCGGCACCGCTCAAGGTCGTGCAACGGCCTGTTTTTATCTCCTGCGAGTTGGCGAGTTTATAGGTAATGTCGCAATCCACTTCCATGCGGATGTAGTCGCGCTTTTCATCGTGTGCCAGCATCAGCTTCCTCCGATTTAAAAATCAGGTTTTGAACAAAAAATTACGGGCGGGAGTTTACTATAAAAACCAAGCGCCCGGTTATCCGATCACAAGCATGGTTTTGATGTGGCGATTGGCGGTTTTATTGTCTGACGATCAGGCATGAATTGTGTAGAATCCTGTTTTCGATAAATGGCAATATCAGGTAAACAGTTAAAATTTATGAGTAAATCCATCGTTCTGACCGGCATTACCACCACCGGTACCCCGCATTTGGGAAATTATGCCGGCGCCATACGTCCGGCGATCAACGCCAGCAAGGATGAACAGGTCAGGCCGTTTTATTTTCTGGCCGATTACCATGCCCTGATCAAATGCAACGAGCCCGCCAGAGTCAAGCAATCCAGTCTGGAAATTGCCGCCACTTGGCTGGCCTTGGGTTTGGATACCGAGAATGCGGTGTTTTATCGGCAATCCGATGTACCGGAAATTCTGGAGCTGACCTGGATGTTGACCTGCGTGACCGCGAAAGGCTTGATGAACCGGGCGCATGCCTACAAGGCGGCCGTGGCGGAAAACGGGGAAGCCGAAGGCAGCGATCCGGACAAGGGCATTACCATGGGTTTGTTCAGTTACCCGGTGCTGATGGCGGCGGACATCCTGATGTTCAACGCCAATAAAGTACCGGTGGGCAAGGATCAGATACAGCATATCGAAATGGCCCGCGATATCGCCAGCCGCTTCAACCATATCTACGGCGAACATTTTGTGTTGCCGGAAGCCGTGTTGGCCGACAACGCCGCCACCTTGTTGGGGCTGGATGGGCGCAAAATGAGCAAGAGCTATAACAACACCATTCCCTTGTTCGAGCCGGAGAAAAAGCTGCGCAAGTTGATCAACAAGATCAAAACCAATTCGCTGGAGCCGGGCGAACCGAAGGATACCGAAGGTTGCACTTTATTCGGGATTTATCAGGCATTCGCCAACCCGCACGAAGTCAATGCGATTCGCGCGCGCTACGCGGAAGGTATCGCCTGGGGGGAAATGAAGCAGGTGTTATTCGAAAAAATCAACGATGAAATCGCGCCGGCCCGCGAGCGCTACGAAGCCTTGTTGCAAGCGCCGGAGCATATCGAGACCCAATTACGGCTGGGTGCCGAAAAAGCTCGGGCCATCAGCGGGCCCTTCATTAAGCAGTTGCGCGAGGCGGTGGGAATCGCACCGATAACGGCCGGTTAACATTATTCCCACCTGGAGCAGTCATGAGAATCCGCGTTGGTTTGATGATGTTAAGGATTCCGCCCAAAATAACTTCCGCATTCTGTTCCCTCTCCCTCCGGGAGAGGGTTAGGGTGAGGGGTATAAATAGGGAAGTTATTAGGGTCGGAATCCTAAGCGCTTGCATCGGCTTGAGTTGGGCGGATGACTTCAAACTGTCTTTTTCCCAAGACATCGTTAATTCCGCCGATGGGCCGCCGAGCGAGCTGGATGACTTGCCTGTAAAAAAAGCAGCGGAAATACCCGGCAGTCCGCTGCCGATTCCTCTGCCCGCCGCCGCGCCGGTCGAGTTGCCCTCGGCGCCAAAAGAAGCTGTATCGGAAAACAAGCCGGCTCGCCCGGCTTTGAGCGAGAAGTCGGCATCGCGGGCCTACCCGGCGGCGGTAAAACCCGCCGAGTCGAACAACAGATTTCTACCGATCCAGAACCCCACCTTAACCACCCTGCAGTGGCCGGGAGTTGGCAATGACAACTCGGCTTGGGCGCTGGCTTGGCGAGACAATCAGCATGCGCCAACGGGGAGCGATGCGTTCGATCAGTTGAATGAGGAATTACGCGCTTTGATAGGGGAAGACATGTATGCGGAAATGGTTTGGACCTATCAGGATGCCAAGCAACTGGAAAGCTGGCTTGTTGCCACTATCGATCAGTCCGGGCTGTTTGCGCGGGATTCGCTTATCGTGGGCTTAAACGATCAACTGATGGCCCGGTTGAGCTCTTGGGGCGTGGTGGAGTCCGACAGCCACGCTATTTCGTCGCTGGGGCGGATGGATAGCCGGCGAGGCATGGAGGAGGATTCTCCTGCCGACGCGAAACCGGCGCTCGATCCTGAGCTGATGAAGCAGACCTTCGAGGGACAAAGCAGTTTTTTTCGGATAGTGAAATACCTGACGCTCGACAATTTTTTGTCCGCAATCTTATCGATCATCCTGTTGGTATACGCAGGCAAGGGAATCAGGTTTTTTATCCGGCAACGCTGATGTTTGTTGTTGGTCAGTAGTGACTCAAACATTCGTCGATTTGGCAGTGCCCATGCCATTCATGAATGGCAAAATTCAGTTTAGCGGCTTTGATAGTGCCGAGTTTAATTGTTGTGGTGATGTCTTGGGCGCGTAATTGGGGGCGGTTTCCGCGATTGGAGGGTGTCGTATGCAGACCAAACGAGTCTTTTAAAACGCAAGTCCAGGTGGCGGTATGGGGCGCGAAACTCGCTCGCCATACCCCTCGCCGGTGTCGGTCCACGGGTATATTTCCACGTTCGCCATGCCGCAAAACTGGCAAGACCGCACGGTTTGCCTATACTGGTGTCCGGTGGCGGCATTGTAGATACCAGTTCTTGTTCCGAGATGGAGCCGACGGCGAAAATGGCGATTATATCTTCGGCATGGCAAACGGCCGCCCATGGGCTCTTTCTTCCGCCGGAGCGAACTTGCGGCCGAATAATGACATTGAAAACCGGTAAGCGACGGGAAAAATGAAAACTCTCCACAAACTGTTTTTAGTCTGGATATCAATTGGGTTCAATATACCTGTTTGGGGGGGCGAGGGTAATTTGCCCGATGTGGTGCCGCATATCAAGCCCTCCATCGTGGCGGTGGGCACCTTCATGCCGACCCGAAATCCCCGCGCGGTTTTTTTGGGGACGGGCTTTGCCGTGGGTGATGGGCGCCAAATAGTGACCAATGCGCATGTGATTGCCAAGGAACTGGATGTGGACCACCTGGAACGTTTTGCCGTATTTTATCGCCAGGATAGGAACGAGCACATGGTGTTGGCGGATCTGGCGGTAAGCGATCAGGAACACGATTTAGCCCTGTTACGTTTGCAGGAAGGCAAATTACCGGTGCTGGAAATCGGTGATTCCAGCCAAGTCAGGGAGGGCGAATTGTTTGCCTTTACCGGATATCCGATCGGTATGGTATTGGGTTTATACCCCGTCACGCACCGCTGCATTGTGTCCGCCATATCGCCCAATGCGATTCCAGTGCTGGCCAGCCGACAATTAAATGCCGGCATGTTAAAAAAATTGGAAACCCCTTATGACGTGTTTCAATTGGATGCCACGGCTTATCCGGGTAACAGCGGCAGCCCCTTGTATGACATAGACAGCGGAAAAGTGATGGGGATCATCAATAAAGTCTTTGTGCAAGGCAGCAAGGAGAATGCGCTCAGCAACCCCAGCGGGATTTCCTATGCGATACCCTCCGCACATATCAAGCAGCTTTTGAATCAGAAAACTCTTCAATAAAACATCCACGCGGACTGAGACGGGAACTCCGGCATGATAAGAATTTTTCGGCATTATATTTCTACAGCCTATCTATGGTTAATGCTGGTGGAATGGTTTGTGTTTTATCTGGCCATGCATTGGGGGGCCGCCGTCAGGTTTTTGTACACTTCCTCGTGGTATTCCAGGGAAGATATGATTTGGGCTTCGTTGGTGTATTCGGTTGTTTTTACGCTATGTTGCTCGTCGATTGGCTTGTATCGGAAAACCCTGGACAGGGAAGAATACAATCTGCTGGAAAGAATCAATTACAGTTTTGTAGTGGCGATATTCTCGCTGGTCTTGATTTACTACATCGTTCCCGAATTGATGCTGGCGCGCAGTGTTTTGGTTTCCGCCATCATATTTTCCTTTATCGGTATTTTATTGACCCGGTACATCTTCTATCGCTTTATCAATCTGGAAAACTTAAAACGCAAGGTGTTGGTGATTGGCAGCGGGGAAAAAGCCGTACAACTGGAAGTGGTCAATTCCAGTTTTGTCTATCGCGGTTTCGAGATAGTGGGCTATATCACGTTGGATGAGGACGTGGTCGCTGTTGTCGACCCCATCAGACTTGGCGATGACCTGACCTTGGCCGATGTCGTCAAACAACATAAAGTGGATGAAATCGTTATTGCGGTGGATGACAGGCGTAAACGGCTGCCGGTTGACGAGTTGCTGGATATCAAAATGTCGGGCGTGATCGTGATGGATTTACAAACATTTTACGAAAGGGAACAGCGTTTGGTGTTTTTGGATGCCTTGAGTCCGAGTTGGTTGGTGTTTTCCGACGGCTTCGTCAACAACGGCATGCGTCCGGTGGTCAAACGGTGTTTCGATGTCACTGCCAGCTTGCTGTTGTTGAGTGTGAGCTGGTGGTTGATGCTGATAACCGCCCTGGCTATCAGCGTGGAGAGCGGCTTTGGCGCCCCGGTGTTATATCGGCAGACCCGTGTGGGTTACCGTAACAAACCCTTTGAAGTGATTAAATTTCGCAGCATGCGGGTGGATGCGGAAAAGAACGGCGCGCAATTCGCCAGTGCGGCCGACAATCGGGTGACGCGGGTCGGTAAATTCATCCGCAAAGTCAGAATCGATGAACTGCCGCAATTGTTCAATGTGTTTAAAGGGGACATGAGTTTCGTCGGGCCGCGCCCGGAGCGGCCTGAGTTTGTGGAAGGCTTTGTGAAAACCATACCCTATTACGCCGAACGGCATAGGGTGAAGCCCGGCATTACCGGCTGGGCGCAGTTGTGCTATCCCTATGGCGCCAGCGAGCAGGATACTTGGCATAAGTTGGAATACGATTTGTATTACGTTAAAAACTACAGCCTGTTCCTGGATTTGACCATCATGATGAGCACGGTGGAAGTGGTGCTGTGGGGCAAGGGCGCCCGCTGATCAATTGATCGCAACTTTGACGTTGACTTCCAGACCGACCGGAACCTGGATCGCACTATCCGGTTCCACAAAGATCTGAATTACGTCTATATCCTTGCGCTCGGTTGCCGTCTTGGCAAAAACGGTTTTTTTCCCCATGATTTGCTTGACCAGACTGACATGGGCGGGTATTTCCCTGTCACCCAACCCCCTGCCGAAGATAATCGCTTTTTGACCTGCTTTTAGCGCCAAGGCGTAATTTTCGTCGATTTCGGCCCTGACGCGCAATTGGTCCATGTTGCCCAGCAATACGGCCGGCTCGGGACTGCCCACCGAAAATGTCGATTCTCCAACCCGCAGAATGGTCTCCAAAACCGTGCCGTCTATGGGCGCGGTCAGGTAGGTTTCCGCCAGGCGGCGTTGGGCTGACTGTAGTTGCGCTTCCGCAACGGAAACCTGGGTTTGCGCCACTTGTTTGTCGACGTCACGCACGAAATGCGTCAAATAGCGCGTTTCCGCGTTTAAGCGCCGGCTTTCCGCCTGCTTGAGTTTGGCACTGGTTTCCGCTAAATCGCGCTCATCTTCGGAGGCGTATTTATTATTCCGCAAGTGTTCTATGCGATCCAGTTTGCGGCGGGCATATTCGGCATCCAGGCTGGAGAAGTGTTGAGCGTGTTTTTTGGCTTCGATTTCATAGGGATTGACACCCGCCAAAACTTTTTCCAATTCCGCTCGTGCCGCCAGCAATTGGCTTTCCGCCACCGCAACCGCGGTTTGCTCTTCGCGATTTTGTTGCGCGGCAAGAATGTCGCCGGCCTTGACCTGCTGACCCAGTTGCACGTGGTATTCGCCCAGGATACCGGGATGTTTGAATGCCAGTCTGCGGATTTCGCTGGTGGGCTCCACATAACCAATGCCCTGAATCCAGCGTGGTTCCGCAGCCGCGGTGGAAGCAAGCATGAGCGATGAAACAAACAGGTAAGCGAGGCGTAGCATCTTAATATCCGGACAAATGATGGGTTAAGGCTGAGTATAGAAGGTATTTTCAACCGCCGCTGTCTGTCGCTGCTCGGATAGCAGGCCGTCGGCAATCGTCAGGATGCGGTCGAACAGGGGCAGCATGCGCGTGTCGTGGGTCACTACCACCAGCACCGCTTTTTCCAGACGGGCCTGCTCCAGTAACAGCTCAACCACGGTTTTGCCGGTGTTCCAGTCCAAGGCCGCCGTGGGTTCGTCCGCCAGTACTATGGACGGGCGATGCAACAGGGCTCTGGCGATGGCGACCCGTTGACGCTGGCCGCCGCTCAGTTGCGCCGGGTATTTATAGCGCATGACCTTTAATTCGAGACGTTGTAGCAAGCCATCCAGGCGCTGTTTGATGTCCATATCCTCCATGCCGGCGTTGCGGCCCACTATCGCCAGATTTTCCTCTATGGTCAAAAAAGGCAGTAACTGGGCATGCTGAAAGATAAAGCCCAGTTTTTTTCGTCTGACTTCGGTCAGGCTGCTCTTGTCGGAAAAATTTACAGTTTGATCCGCAATCAATAATTGACCTTCGCTGGGTGCTAATAAGCAACCCAGAATCGACAACAGCGTGGTTTTCCCGGAGCCCGAGGGGCCGACCAATACCGACGCCTGCCCTTCAAAAAGCTCCAAATCCACCCTTTTTAAAACGCGCTCGAGAATGTCCCCGGCGCCGTAGCTCTTGCTGATGCCTTGGCAGGCCATAACGCTTTTCATCCGTGAAACACCATCACCGGGTCCAGTTTAAATATGGCGCGAATCGAAAACCAGGACGAGGCGATACAGCATAATAGGGAGAACAGGATCAGGCTTGTGGATACCATGGGTGTGGTTTCGAGTGGTATGGGTGTGGTCGCCGATGCATTACAGGCTATGAAAAACAACACCGAACCAACGACGATGCCCAGCCCGCCAAGACTCAAGCTTTGGGTTAGCACGATTTGGCGTAGGGTTTTCTGATGAAAGCCCAAGGCCAACAGGGTGGCGTAATTGGCTATATGGTCCTGAGTGATGGCAAACAGCGTCTGACTCATGATGACGGCGCCAACCAGCAAGCCCAATGCGGCGGTAATGATCACAGTAATGCCGACTCCCGTTTCCAGCATCCAATATTTGACCGAGCGTTCGGCGAATTCGGCGGTGGTCAAAACCTCGACATGCGATACTTCCCGGGCAATGCGATCGCGGACTTGCATAACGTCGGCACCTGGATCGATTCTGACCAGCACATAGGATATTTCGTCATCCTGATAATAAGCCACATAATCCAGGGCGTTATCGATGGATGTAAAAACAAAGGGGGAAGCGGTAAATGTGCGAACACCGCGCGAAAAACCGCCGATTATCACCCGCCGGCCTTCCATTTCCGCTTCATCGCCAATTTGCCGGACGCCCAGGGTTTGTTTGGATAATTCGTCCACCACAACGGTTTGGGGTAAATGAATCGAGCTGATGTTGCCCTCGGGCATCAGCCAAGGGCCGCCCGCGTTAGCCTTGTCCAGACCGATCACTTCAACGGTGATATGTTTTCCTTCAGGATGTTGCCAATTGACCCAGCCGACCAACATGCCTTCCGCCCAGGCGACACCCTGTACGCTACTGACTTGTTGAATGCGGTGGCGAGGAATGGCGGTGCCGTAATCCAGAGTGCGCGTTTCCTGCGCCATCACCCATATGTCGACTCCGGCGTGCTTGATGATGGCACTGTTGGTGTTGATCCAGCCCACCAGCAGGCCGATTTGTGCCGCGGCCAGAAAGAACGCAATGGCGATACCCACAACCGTCATGATGAAGCGCGGACGATTATGAAACAGCATTTGGGTGGCTACCGGTATGGCAACTGAATTCATGACGGAGGTGCGGTAGCGTTAGATCGAATGGGCGGTTTTTAGAGCTACGTCCCTAATAACTTCCCTTGTTATATCCCTCACCCTAACCCCCTCCCGGAGGGAGGGGGAACAGAATACTGAAGTTATTTTGGGTGGAACCCGTAACGTGTTGGCGTTAATCGGACTGGTTGGCAAGATCAAGGCCCCAACAAGCAGCCGTGCCGGTTCGGCCGCGATTTCGGCTATTTTGATGTCAACGGCTTTGACTTCCAGTCGCACATTCTCAATCCGGACACGTAATTTGCCTGTGCAAGCATGGCACCGAGTAGGCAACTCGCGGTTTTGCGGATGTTCGAACGCGTCGGCAATGACGCGTTTGTTGGTTAAGTCCTCGCCGGCTTCGGTCAGTTGTTCGTACAATCGTAAGGCGACGTTCATAACGCATACTCGTAAAATGACGTTGACAGTATAGCAAAGAACACAGTACAACCTGAGCGGGATTCCATTGGGAGTATGGGCATGACAGGCTTTGATTATCGGCAGGCGTTTTCACGCAACATTGGCTGGGTAACCCCGGAAGAGCAGGCAATTTTACAGAGTAAAAGAATTGCCATTGCCGGTCTGGGCGGGGTGGGTGGTAGTCATTTGTTGACTCTGACCCGTTTGGGTATCGGCGCTTTCAATGTTGCCGATTTCGACAAATTCGAGCTGCCGAACTTCAATCGGCAAGCCGGCGCTACTGTGTCGCATTTGGGTAGGCCGAAAACCGACGTGTTGGCCGAAATGGCGCAAGATATCAACCCCGGGTTACAGATACAAAAATTCCCGTTGGGTGTTACGGCCGATAACCTGTCGGAATTTTTTACAGGTGTCGATTTGTATGTGGATGCGCTGGATTTTTTTGCCTTTGAAGCCAGGGAAATGGTGTTTGCCTATTGCGCGGAGCACGCTATCCCGGCCGTCACTGCCGCTCCATTAGGCATGGGAACGGCATTGTTGAATTTTTTACCGGGAAAGATGACCTTTGAACAATACTTTCAACTAAGCGGCAAATCGGAAACCGATAAAATTTTGCACTTTTTATTGGGCTTGTCTCCCGCAATGTTGCAGCGCGGTTATTTGATGGATCGAACAGCGGTCGATTTGATTCATCATAAGGGGCCGTCCACGCCGATGGCTTGTGAATTATGTGCTGGCGTGGTCGGTGCCCAAGTTTTAAAGATTTTACTGAAGCGTGGCAAGGTGCTTGCCGCGCCTTGGGGCATGCAGTTTGATGCCTATTGCAATAAGATGATCAAAACGTGGCGGCCAAGAGGTAATGGCAATCCGATTCAGCGGTTAGGGGTATATATGGCGAGGCAGCAGTTTATGAGCATGCTGAGCGACCAATAAATAAAAAAAGATTATTTATATGAATAAGCAACTAATTAATAAAATTTTAGAAGCTGCCGTGCAAGCTCCTTCTGGTGATAATGTTCAGCCTTGGCGATTTGAAGTTTCCGATGATTTTTGTCGAATAGATTTGTACAACCGGCCAGAACTGGATGACTCCTATTATAATTACCAACAAGTAGCCTCTTATATTGCTCATGGAGCGTTAATTGAGAACATAGTCATCGCTTCCGGGCATTTAGGGTGCACGGTTAAAATCAATTTATTTCCTGATCAAAATAACGCGAATCTTGTTGCTACTATAGAGCTTGGCGCCGCGAAGCCCGTCGACAATTCCTTATATGCAGCTATTTTTGCCCGGGAGACCAATCGGTTACACTATCAAAATAACTTATTGCTTGTAGAGGATTTGCAGAAGTTTGTGGAGGCTATAAAACCAATTGAGGGGGTTTCAGCGTATTTTGCAAATGACCGTAAAACAATTAAAAAATTAGCAAAAGTGCTGACGCTAAATGACCGATTGGTATTTGAGCGTAAAGATATTCACGGTTTTCTATTTAGCAAGATTCGCTGGAATAAAAAGCAAATTTTAGAAACACGGGATGGTATGCCGGTTGGCGTTTTGGGTTTAAATACTTTTGAAAGGCTATTTTTCCCTTTTTTGCGCTTTTGGTGGTTTGTCAATTTTGCCAATTATATGGGGTTGTCGCATATTATAGGTGTCAAATGTTGGTATAACTGCCAAAACGTCTCATTGATTGGGCAACTGGTTGTAAAAAATGCCGACTGTTATGGTTTTATTCAGGCGGGCAGGGCGATGCAGCGAGTTTGGTTGGAGGCTGCAAGGCAGGGGTTAGGGTTTCAACCCATTGTTGGATTGCCATTATTGATATATCGAGCCAAAGTGAATGCTTTGGATAAATTTTCCGAAAAACATCGTTGTCAGATTGATCGGGCACAAAAAAAGCTGGCTGATCTTTTGGGGATGGATAAGTCAGAAACTCTGATTGTGGGATTTCGAATCGGTTCTAGCCGGCCTCAGGAAACAAAGACTTTAAGGAAAGTCGTCGAATTTGATTCTTAGCTTAAGAAATTTGACTGTAAGCCCCCTAACCTAAAAAATAATATCAAATCTTTTAAGTCGGTTTGGTGATATTTTGGCATGCTAAATCTCAGTGTCCGCAATTGTTTCGTAAGAGCAGGCTCGATATTTCGTCTGGATGGCGATTTAACGACCATCATATAAGGCATTATGAAAGTTTGGTAATACTTTCCAAAAGGTGATAAATGCTTTTGGTATAGAGAATAAAAATCCTTGGGCCAAAAAGCAGCTTGCAAAGAATACAGATAATCTAAGGTAAATAGCTCGGCTTGCCGCCCCGCGTATTGGTAAGCAAAATCATGAATGGATTTTTCGGATTTTAAATGCCCAAAATCTACTAAATATAAGCCTCCGTCAGGCTTTAAGACGCGGCTGATTTCCCTAAAAGTGTTTTCCAGCTGGTCGAGATTAGGTAGGTGATGTAGCACAACTGTGCTCATGACCGCATCGATGCTCTTATTCGCTAAATTAGACAAGTGCGTGATATCGCCTTGCTGAAATTCAATGTTGGATAAGTGTTGTTGAGCTATGTAGTTTCGTGCCTTATCGAGCATTTCGGTGGACAAGTCCATGCCGATAAAATGTGTTTCCGGATTCAGGCGGGCGACCATTGCAAGTTGTGTTGCTGGGCCGCAGCCAAGGTCTAATACCGTATCTCCAGGTTTAATGATTTCACAGATTTGTGCGCAGTGAAAAAGGTAAACGGGGGCCATGACACCGTCTTCTCGGCCAGCCCGAGTATAGGCGGCGACTTTTTCCGGATCGTCCATGACTAAGTCCGGTTCTGTTTTTCGCGTGGCTGTCTGTTTTGTCAACAGTTCGCGGCAGAAGGTTTTTATTACGGTTTTGCTGGGCATGAGATAGTAAAAGCTCTTGGTAGGTTGCCAAAATCAAAAATTAATTGGGATTTGGGTGGGCTTAAAACCTTTGATCTAATCTCAATTTACGAGAAAATAAACCTAAGAAACGCGACGCTAGATGCTGCTAATAAAACAGCCACTGCTCTCAATCAAGAACAGTGGCTGGCTAGAATGAGCTTAATTTTTAAGCTGCAATCGGCGCTTTTTTACGGATATTGAAGGCTATGCCCAGCAGGCCGATGCCTAGCAGAGCTAATGTCTCAGGTTCTGGAATGAATACCGCGTCAGCTGTGGCGTTCATTCTGGCAGATAATTGATACTGTGTGCCCGCTGTCAGATTTAAAGTTGAAAACGACAACGTTATTGGGCCGCCCGCGCCAAACTGATTCGAGATGCCGGTACCAGGAGCACCTGATGATCTGGTGGAACCAAAAACAAATTCACCAGTAATCGGGTTGATGAAGAAAGGTGCGGAGCTTGCGTCCAGCAAGGAGTTGCCCGCCAAATCAAGCAGGCTAAATACAACCGAAAAAGATGCATCGGCGCTGCCATTTCCACCGGTTTCTAAATATGTTTCCACAAAAGGATTTACGTCAAATGTGAAATCCAGTGCTCCGCCTTCGTTAAGAGAAAATGAAAACAAGGCTTGTAATGAATTATTAGACTGTGCGCTACCATCGCCGGTTCCGGTTAAGGACACGTAAGAGGCAACTCCTAAGAAAGTGGCTTGAGCGCCAGTGTCATCTGTGAACAATGGTGTGCCAGAGGGGAGGCCTGATATAGGGGAGCCAAATTCATAGGTATCGGCTACAGCATAATTCGAACCAATAGGTCCCGGAACGCCAGAGCCTGCAGTGAGCTCGGGGAAGGAGTTGTTCGCAGGGCCTGGTGTGCCTTGTGAGGCATAAAGGTCGATCAGTCCGCCGTTAGAGCTGCTAGCGCTATTGTTTGAATTAACACCGTCAAGTGTCGCGGATACATCGGAGCTGCTGGTAAAGTTTAGGCTACTGAATTGGTTGTAATCTACAGCTGTGCCGTTTCTGCTGATTGTGAAGTTGTCGATTGTAACGACCGCGCTTGCCAACGATCCGGCTTGTGCTGTACCGGCAATTGAGATGCCGAGTATTATGCTTTTAATGGTTGTTTGCAGTGTTGAATGTTTCATAAATCCTCCAGTTATAAAGTTACGTTACATGTGAAAGCCAATAGCGTGCCAGTTATTAAAAATAACGTTATAACAATGACATGTGAAATCTATTGATGTTTTTGTGTCTGGAGCTTAAACGAGGTGTAAAGAATGTCGACACATAGAGATAAAAGAGGTCTGATTTCTTTATCGTGCCGAAATTTCCGCTGTTTCATTACAAAATTAAACAGCCTCTGTATTACTACTCTGGCGACAATTGCGCGTCTAGATGGTTGCGTTGCGTTGGGTAATGCCGCCAGAGGTTTAAATATGGGGGTGTAAAATTCTCTGACAAATGGTGCGGGGGGCAGAGTTGTTTAAGTGTTCGTTCGGATTAATATGGTATCCTCGCCGCGCTATTGATATGGAACTGGACTCCTGAAATGGCTTTGACCAAAGAAGATATCGAACAGATAGCAAGTCTTATCGGAGACTGCATTGCCTTGCGTTGGTTGGCTCAGAACGTCAATATGCGTGTAAGAGGGGCTGAAATATCTGCGGGAAGCTAATGCAGGAAGGCTTCAAGCAAATGGAGAAGCGTTTCGAACATGTCGATAAACCCTTTGAATAGGTCGATAGGCCTTAGAGCAGATCTACAAACGATAGTCAGTGCCCAGAAAGCCGCTATGTGCTTCTCGTTTTGCAGAGTGTGCCGGCGAATTACATTAGCAGCGGTTTCTAGAAAGCCGTTGTAAATTATTTCGACAGTGTCATCGGGACGGCCCGTTTGACGTCCGCTACGCTTATTCCAGTGCTTTACCGCGGCAATGTTTGTTAATTGTCCTTTTAGGCAGTGTTTTATGTTTTTGTTCGGGTTCTAATGCATCAAACCTTATTTACCCTGGTGTCCACCCCCGTTTAAACGCCGGAAGAAAAGTCGAGAAATTATGAGCCGAATGAAACGACCGTTGGTAATCTGCTTGTTGAGCATTTTGGTGCGGAATGGCTGGGCCATCGAGATACCCGATTCTCCCGAATCGATGCGTGTTTTGGCGGCCAGCTACGAGCACGGCAGGGATGGTGTCAAGCAGGATTATCTGCAAGCTTTCGAATTGTATTGTCGGGCGGCTTTAAAGGGCGACACGGAGTCGGCGTACAACATGGGTTTTATGTACTTCAATGGCCGGGGTAAGCCGCGCGATCTGGGTTTGGCCGTGCGCTGGTTTAAGCAGGCCGCCGATGCCGGCGATGCGCATGCCAAAAATATGCTGGCGCGTTATAGCGATTTAACGCCGGCGGAAGATGCCGCATGCAAACCGGCTGAGCCGGAATTGAAGTTGGTCGCCGACCCCAATCCGACCAAGGGCGTGGTGGCTGAGTGGGTGAATCAGATTGCGCCGGTATACGGTATCGATCCGGATCTGGTAATGGCCGTGATTCGGGCGGAGTCCGGTTTTAACACCTCCGCCGTCTCCAATAAAAACGCCCAGGGCTTGATGCAATTGATTCCGGAAACCGCCGCGCGTTTTGGCGTGGCCGATAGCTGGGACCCCATTCAGAACATCAAGGGCGGTACCGCCTATTTGCATTGGTTGATGAGGCATTTTGACGGCAAGGTGGATTTGGTGTTGGCGGCTTATAACGCCGGCGAAGGCGCCGTGGAACGTTATCACGGTATTCCACCGTATCGCGAAACTCAAAATTACGTCAAGCAAATTTTGGCTTGGTACGGCAAATCCCTACACCCCGTCCCCGCCAATTTAGCCAGCCCGCCAGCGACGCGGCAAAAAACCTGACGGCTGCCGGAAGGTTTTGCAGTTTACGCATCAAAGTTTAAGAGGTTGTCATAAAAGCACCTTTTCCCGCCGGGAGAAGGACTGATCGGCTTTTAAGGCAGCCTCTTTAGCCTGAATCAGCTGAAACGATCAGCAAAAGCCCGATCTATGGCCGGGCGATAATGGACACGCCCGCGGGTTTCCCCCGCATCGTCAAACCACCAACTCCGCCCGCAGTAGTTTGATCTGGTCCCTGACTTGGGCCGCCTCTTCGAACTCCAGATTTTTGGCGTGCCGGTACATTTTTTCTTCCAGTTGTTTCAAGGTTTTGGCGGCTTGCTTGGGCGTCATGGCCTTGTATTCCTGGGCCGGTTCGGCGACTTTGGCCTTGGCGCTGGAAATGGAGCCGCCGGCGCCTGGAATGGAGATCTCCAGAATGTCGGTGACCGATTTGAAGATGGTTTTGGGCGTAATGTTGTGTTCCGCGTTGAAAGCGATTTGCTTGGCCCGCCGGCGTTCGGTTTCGTCGATGGCTTGTTGCATGGAGCGGGTAATCTTGTCGCCGTATAAAATCACCTTGCCGTTGGCGTTGCGGGCGGCCCGGCCTATGGTCTGGATCAATGACGTCAAGGAGCGCAGAAAACCTTCCTTGTCGGCATCCAGGATGGCCACCAGCGAGACTTCCGGAATGTCCAGGCCTTCCCGCAGCAGATTGATGCCCACCAGCACGTCGAATACGCCCAGGCGCAGGTCGCGGATGATTTCCACCCGTTCCACGGTTTGAATGTCAGAATGCAGGTAGCGCACCTTGATGTCGTGCTCCATCAGATAGTCCGTTAAATCTTCCGACATGCGCTTGGTCAGGGTGGTGACCAATACCCGCTCCCGGGCGGCGATGCGCTTGTTCAACTCCGACAGCAGATCGTCGACCTGGGTGGTGGCCGGGCGGACTTCCACCAGCGGATCGACCAGCCCGGTCGGCCGCACCACCTGTTCCACCACCGCGCCGGAGTGCTCTTTTTCGTAAGGGCCGGGCGTGGCGGAGACGTAAATGCGCTGGCCGCAAATGGCTTCGAATTCTTCGAATCTGAGCGGCCGGTTATCCAGCGCCGACGGCAACCTGAAACCGTATTCGACCAGGGTTTCCTTGCGCGAGCGGTCGCCCTTATACATGGCGCCGATCTGCGGTACCGTGACGTGGCTTTCGTCTATGATCACCAAGGCATCCTTGGGCAGGTAATCGAACATGGTGGGCGGCGATTCGCCGTCGGCCCGGTTGGAGAGATGGCGGGAATAGTTTTCGATGCCGGAGCAATAACCCACTTCCATGATCATTTCGATATCGAACAGCGTGCGTTGCTCCAGACGCTGGGCTTCCACCAGTTTGTGGTTATCGCGCAGTTGTTCCAGGCGTTCGGCCAGTTCGAGCTTGATTTTTTCCACCGCCGCCAGCAACTGTTCGCGCGGGGTGACGTAATGGCTTTTGGGGTACAGGGTAAAGCGGGCCAACCGGTGCAGGATCTCGCCGGTCAAGGGGTCGAACATGGACAGGCGTTCGATTTCGTCGTCGAACAGTTCGATGCGCAGGGCTTGTTCTTCCGATTCGGCCGGGAAAACGTCTATCACCTCGCCGCGCACCCGATAAGTGGCGCGGCGCAGTTCGGTGTCGTTGCGGATGTATTGCATTTCGGCCAAGCGGCGCAGGATGTCCCGCTGCTTGATCATGTCGCCGCGCACCAGGTGCAGCACCATCTGGAAGTAGGATTCAGGCTCGCCCAGGCCGTAAATCGCCGAAACGGTCGCCACCACGATGGTGTCTCGCCGTTCCAGCAAGGCCTTGGTGGCGGACAGCCGCATCTGTTCGATGTGCTCGTTCAGCGAAGCGTCTTTGTCGATGAAGGTGTCCGAGGCCGGGATGTAGGCTTCCGGCTGGTAATAGTCGTAATAGGAAACGAAATACTCGACGCTGTTTTCTGGAAAAAATTCCTTCATTTCGCCGTATAGCTGGGCAGCCAGCGTCTTGTTGGGCGCCATGATCATGGCCGGCCGCTGGGTTTGCTGGACTACGTTGGCAATGGTAAAAGTCTTGCCGGAGCCCGTGACGCCCAGCAGGGTTTGGTGTAATTCGCCGTGCTTAAGGCCTTCGACCAGTTCCCGGATGGCGGCGGGCTGGTCGCCGGCAGGTTGATAGCGGCTTTGTATTTTGAAAGGTTTTTGCATGGGCTGGGATAAAACCGACGCGGCGGGCGGTTCGGCAATGATGCCGGTGATGGCTGATTGACTGATTTCCATGCGCCGTTTGCCTGACATCGGTTTCACCTTTGGAGTTCTAATGCGGGATATTGTACAAAGCTCTGCATTGGCGTTATAGTCCACCTCGGCTCGTTGCAGCGAAAATTCGGGTTGCCACTATGCAGATAAGCAGTTCCTCCCTTGTTAATGCCGGCATTATGCAGCGCCGGGATCCAGTCGCCTCCGACAATGGGCGGCAAGTCGATGTGCCCGGCCGAAATGCCGGCGGCCTCGACGAAAGCCAGCAACGCGAAGTTCAAGCCTTGAAAGCCAGGGACAGCGAGGTCCGCGCGCATGAGCAGGCCCATTTGGCCGCGGCCGGCGGCCTTGCGGTGGGTGGGGCTAATTTTCAATATGTGACCGGGCCGGATGGCCAGCGTTATGCGACGGGAGGCGAGGTCGGTATCGATACCTCGGCCGTGCCCAACGACCCGCAAGCCACTCTGCTCAAGGCGGAAACCATTCGCCGGGCGGCCTTGGCGCCGGCGCAGCCGTCCGCTCAGGATTTAAGCGTGGCGAGTAAAGCCACCGCCATGGCCAATAAAGCCAGCGCCGAATTGTTGCTGAAAACGCATCAGCGGGGTGCAAGTTCGCATGGCGCCCTGCTGGACGTGGTGGCCTAAATAAATTCAACCCCGAAACCGACGCCCGGTTCTATGCGCACGACTTTCGTGCTACGGACAGGCGCATCTTCGAATTCCGTGGTTTGTACTTCCACCATGGTGTTCAGCTCCGGGATCAGTTCGCCCGAACAGAGCAAAAACAGTCCGCTTTCGGAAAAATCGCGCATATCGGCGAAAAACAAGCCGGAAGAACGGGAGAGCGTAACCTTGATTTTGGCGCGGTGTTTAAGTCGCGGATGCCTGCGCTGATCCGAATCGGTCAAATCATTCACTCGAGAAATATTAAAATTGAATTAGCTGCCCGATAGCCGGATGCCGCTGATTTATGATTGCCAAGTCGGCCGGCCGGATAGTCCGAACAAGGCCGCGCTTCACAATACATTTGCCTGTATAGTTAAGAAAAAAACACTGTTTGTCAAACCCGCCGGACCCGCTTTCCCGTCTTTGGCGAAAATCTATCGGGTAAAGCGGCGGCCAAATCGCGATAATATGAGGTTTGGCGGATAATAAGCGCGGCGCGATGGCTTTAGCCGATCGGCATTCTATTTTTCTATCGGCTTTTACTGCAGACACTTTCTTATTTAAATGGCACGACGACCCAGACCCCGTAACCGTTCCAACTCCACTTATGCACGGCGCAGAAAAAAACCATCGAAACCATCGTGGCTTTTGAGAGCCTCGATAGTCTTGCTGCTGGTTGGCGGTTTTGCCTTGGCATCGTATATCGGTTATCTCGATTACACCGTGCGCGAACAATTCGAAGGCAAGCGCTGGTCGATTCCGGCCCGGGTTTATGCCAGCCCGTTGGAGCTTTACGTCGGTTTGGAATACGACAGCAGGCAGTTTGAAGACATATTGTTGCAATTGCATTATCGCCAGGACCCGCAATTGAAAGGCGAGGGCTCTTACGTTATGAAGGGCAGCCAGGTCATTGTCAATACCCGCGCCTTTAATTTCGGCGACATATTGCAGGAAAGCCGAAAAATCAGTATCGGCTTTGCCGGCGGTGCCTTGACCAGTCTGATCGATGTCGCCAGCGGCGGCGATTTGGCTATCGTGCGCATGGAACCCATTCAGATCGGCAGTTTCTATCCCACCCGCAAGGAGGACAGGGTGCTGATCAAGTTGGAGGACGCTCCGGAAACCTTGATCCAGGGTTTGCTATCCACCGAAGACCGCGATTTTTACCACCATTTCGGCATCTCGCCGAAAGGCATAGCGCGCGCCATGTGGTCGAATCTGAAAGCCGGCGGTATGGTGCAGGGCGGTAGCACCATCACGCAGCAGCTGGTGAAGAATTTTTTCCTGCATCCCAAGCGCACCCTGCGGCGCAAGGTCAAGGAAGTGCTGATGTCGCTGATTCTGGAATATCGCTACCAGAAGAACGAAATTCTGGAAGCCTATTTGAACGAAATCTTTCTGGGACAGGATGGCGGTAGCGCCGTGCACGGCTTCGGGCTGGCCAGCGAATTTTATTTCGGCCAGTCCCTGAAGACCCTGAATTTACCGCAAGTGGCTACTCTGGTTGCCTTGGTGCGCGGTCCGTCGGAATACGATCCGCGCCGCAAGCCGGAACATACCTTGAATCGGCGCAATCTGGTGCTGGATTCGATGTTGGCCGAGGGATATATCGACGCCGTACAGGCCGGGGAAGCCAAAAAACAACCGTTGGGCGTCGCCGCTGTCACGCATCGTTCCGCAAACCGCTATCCCGATTTTATCGATCTGGTCAAGCGCCAACTCAAGCAGGAATATAAGGAAGAGGATTTGACTTCGGAGGGGTTGCGCATCGTCACGACCCTGGATACCCGCGCGCAGGATGCCTTGGAAAAGTCGATGGCCGGCAAACTCAAGCAATTGGAAAAAAGTCCCAAGAGTAACGATCTGGAGGCTGCCGCCATCGTGACCCGCCGCGACAGCGGTGAAATAGTGGCCTTGGTCGGTTCCCGCAACGGCGGGGATATCGGTTTCAACCGGGCATTGGATGCCGTGCGCCCCATCGGTTCCTTGATAAAGCCGGTGGTTTATCTGACCGCGTTGGAATATCCCGACCGCTATACCATTGTCACGCCCATCAGCGATACCCGCCTGCAAATTCCGGCCGGAAACGGCAAAACCTGGTCGCCGGACAATTACGACAACCGCGAGCATGGCGTAGTGCCTTTACATACCGCGTTGACGAATTCCTACAACATGTCCACGGTCAGGATTGGCATGGACATCGGCTTGAACAGAGTTGCCAATAACCTGAAAAACATGGGGGTCAGCCGGCGGGTGGATTTGTATCCATCCCTGTTGTTGGGCGCCTCGCCGCTGACGCCGCTGGAAGTCACCCAGATTTACCAAACCCTGGCCGGCGACGGTTACGCAACCCCCTTGCGTTCGATTCGGGCGGTAAACGCGGCCGACGGCAAGGCCCTGCAAAGTTATCCCTTCACGGTGCGGCAGGTGATCGACCCGGCGGCGACTTATCTGACCAATACGATCTTGCAGAATGTGATGCGTATCGGCACCGGGCGCTCCGCTTATAATTACCTGCCGGGCGATATGAATCTGGCCGGCAAGACCGGTACCACCAATGAAATGCGCGACAGCTGGTTTGCCGGTTTCAGCGGCGATTACCTTTCCGTGGTGTGGGTGGGGCGCGACGACAACAAGCCCACCGGCCTGACCGGTGCCACCGGGGCCTTGCAGATATGGGGCGACTTTATGCGTCAGGTTGCCAAACAGTCGGTAAATCTGGTGGCGCCCGATAATGTAGGGATGAAATGGATTGATCCCCAGACCGGCTGGCTGACCGATGAAAATTGTCCGGGCGCCGTGGCTTATCCGTTCGTGGATGGCTCCGGTCCCACGGAATACTCCGATTGTGGTTCGGCGCCGAGTGCCGCCGAATCCTGGCTCAACCACTTGAATCCTTTCTAACCATGCTAAAAAAAATCGTAACATCACTGATTCTGGCGGCCGGCTTGCAAAGCCCTGTCCGGGCCGAGGAAGCGCCCATCAAGCAACTGAAAGCATTTTTGAAATCCAGCGCCTCCTTGTCGGCGGATTTCAAACAGGTCAGTTACAACAAGGCCGGTCAGGCCGGTCAGCCCAGTCTGGGGCAGTTTTACTTGAGCAGGCCGGGTAAATTCCGCTGGAATTACCAAAAGCCGTTTGCGCAGGAAATCGTTTCGAATTCCGATAAGGTCTGGTTTTACGATGCGGATCTCGAGCAAGTGACCGTCAAGCAACTGGACGACTCCCTGGGTTCTACCCCGGCCTTGTTGTTGACCGGCCAAGTGGATATCGATGAAAAATTCGTGCTGGAGGAGCAGGGCAACGAGGACGACTTAAACTGGATCAGACTGTCGCCGAAAAACGAGGAAAGCGGCTTCAAATATATATTGATAGGCTTGAGCCACGGTCAGCTGGGCGGGATGGAGTTGAGCGATAACTTCGGTCAACTGACCCGGATTTATTTTTCCAATATCAAATTGAATCCGGTGCTGCGGAACGACATGTTTGATTTCAAACCGCCCAAGGGGGTGGATGTGTTTGAAAATTGACCATCACCAAGCTTGCGCGCGGCGGACATGCC
>NZ_JANIBJ010000024.1 GCF_024505185.1 Methylomonas subterranea | reverse complement strand
TTTGGACACAGTGGCGAAAGGCCGCTTTCAGATTTCGGCGTTCAATGACAGCTTTCCGGCAATGAATCTGAAGAGAAGACGCTACTTTGGCGATCCATTCTTGCCGGTCGCGTTTCTTCTCATCGGACAGTCAGGCAAATTCAGTTTTTGTGGTGATCCAGCTTTTTGGGAATTTGTACTATCATGCTGATAAATGAAGATGGCTATTTCGTAGCAATCCAACCTGCTATTTATCCCCCCTATATCCTCGTTATGACGACTGAAAAAATTCCGAAATCCATGGCAGACAAATTTGCTGCTATCACGGCTTTAACGGATTCGTTCTGTGAACAGCATTTGAACGATGAATATCGGTCAATCATCCACCGAGTGCTAGGTGCGTTGGCTAGGAAACGGCCATCGCCACTTCTGAAGGGTAGAGACAATGTTTGGGCTGCCGCTGCCGTTCACGCGGTTGGCCGTACCAATTTTTTGGATGATCCCAGTCAATCGCCGCACTGTAAACCGAAAGTCATTTATGAATTTTTCGGGATTGCGGAATCCACCGGACAAAACAAATCGAAGGAAATTCGCGATTCATTAAACATGGGGCCAATGTCGCCGGATTGGACGCTTCCCAGCCGGTTGGCTGATAACCCCATGGTTTGGATGTTGCGGGTCAATGGTTTGATTGTTGATATTCGGCACGAATCGCTTGAATTACAACAAGCAGCCTACGAACAGGGATTGATTCCCTTTATACCAGGGAAGTAGGGCGGATAAGCGGTGTGACTACCATGCCAGTCACGCCGCCGTGCTTATCCACCCAAAAGTCAGCTTGAAATTTTAAACCCACTACTGAGGTGCCGAAATTTGAAGCTCGAAAGGTATAAATCAATCTCCCGCCATTCCGCCTTTTTCAAAACGGCAAGCTTTTTGTACAGGAATACCTGAACAAAACCGTGAGTTTAGCCGGCTGTTGATATTCAATCGGGGCCTCTTCCTTGGCTCACTCCGGCAAGTTGATACTGCCTTGGGCGAAAATCACCGCTTGGCCGCCGATGCGGATGGTCAGTTTTTCCTGTTGTTTGTTATCCATTTCCAATTGCAACAGGCTGCGGCGGGTGGCGATTTCGCCGCGTTCCACCGCAAAGCTGTGGGTGCCTTTTTGGGTGTGTTCGAACGAGCACAGATAACTGCAAAACGCCGGCATGGCACTGCCGACCGGCGGGTCGTCCCGTAGGCCGATATTCGGCCCCAGCAGACGGGCGTTGAAATCGGAGTCCGGATTGGGCGATTTGGGCGCAAATAGCAAAATCTCCTGGGCGGCGGTTTGCGGGGCGGCGGACTGGCTCCAGGCCGGATAATTGAAGCGGGCCTTGCGCACGGATTCGTAATTCCACACCGGGACGATCAGATATGGAACGCCGCAGGACACCAGGCGCGGCGAGTATTTTTTATGGTCCAGTTCGGCAATTTGCAGGCCCAGGAATTGGCATAACTCCTCGTCGGTGGGCGCGAAGCGGTCGATGATGGCGCTGTCGCTGCGGCTGAATTGCACGAAACTGGGCTTGCCCTGCGCGCCGGATATGTTGACTTCGGTCGGCCCGCTATTTTGTTCCAGCACGATCTTGGTCAGCGCGCCGGTTAGGCTGACGTCGCCGCATTCCGCCAACACGTAGGCGGTGGCGATGATGGGGTGGCCGGCAAAATCGATTTCCCGCAACGGTGAAAATATCCGCATGCGCCGCCGCTGTTCCGCGCCGGGTTCGTGCAGCACAAACACGGTTTCGCTCAGATTGAGTTCCTTGGCAATCGCCGCCATGGTGTCGGCGCTTAAACCGTCGGCGGCGGGGAACACGGCAATTTGCGCGCCGTTGAACAGCCGGTCGGTGAAAACGTCGGCAATGTAATAGTGATATTTCATGGTTTACTCCGGCATCTGGATGGCGACCCGGTCGTTTTCGATCCGGGCCGGGTAGGCGGGCACGCTGACGTTGGCGTCTTCAAAACAAATGCCGGTTTGCAGGTTGAAATGCTGCTTGTACATCGGCGAAGCCAGCATGGGCTGGCCAGCCAAATCGCCCACCATGCCGCGCGACAGCACATTGGCCTCGCTGAACGGATCGTAATTGCCGATGGCGTACACGGCATGCAATCTCGGCAGGTAAAAAATCGCCACCTGTCGGCCTTGTACCAGGGCGCAGACGCCGGAATCCGGTTGCAGATCGTCGATATGGCAGACATCTATCCATGTACTCATGTTATGCCGCCTCTTCGATCAGTTTGAAATGCTTGCGTTCTTCGGCATTGGCCGGCCGGATTTGGCCGCGTTCCTCCACGAACACCACATTGTCGTCGGCTTGGTCGCTGTTGACGAAATGACGGAAACGCTTGAGTTTCTGCGCGTCTTGCAGAGTGGTTTTCCACTCGCATTGATAGGTGTCTATCACATGTTGCATCTGTTGCTCCAATTCTGCGGCCAGGCCCAGGCGGTCTTCCAGAATCACCGCTTTCAGGTAATCCAGGCCACCTTCCATGTTTTCCATCCACACCGAGGTGCGTTGCAGGCGGGCGGCGGTGCGTACGTAAAAAATCAACACCCGGTCAATGTATTTGATCAGGGTTGCCTTGTCCAGGTTGGTGGCGAACAGGTCGGCGTGGCGCGGTTTCATGCCGCCGTTGCCGCAGACGTATAAATTCCAGCCGTTCTCGGTGGCGATGACGCCGATGTCCTTGCCTTGCGCCTCGGCGCATTCGCGGGTGCAGCCGGAAACGGCGAATTTGATTTTGTGCGGCGCCCGCAAGCCTTTGTAACGGTTTTCCAGTTCTATGGCCAAGCCGACGCTGTCGTCGACGCCGAAGCGGCACCAGGTGCTGCCGACGCAGGATTTGACGGTGCGCAGAGATTTGCCGTAGGCGTGGCCGGATTCGAAACCGGCTTCGATCAACTCTTGCCAGATCAGCGGCAATTGCTCGACGCGGGCGCCGAATAAATCCACCCGCTGGCCGCCGGTGATTTTGGTGTACAGGCCGTATTTTTTCGCCACTTGGCCCAGCGCGATCAAGCCGTCCGGGGTGATTTCGCCGCCGGTGACGCGCGGCACCACCGAGTAGGTGCCGTCCTTTTGCATGTTGGCCAGATAGGTGTCGTTGGTGTCCTGCAGGCCGATGTGCGGCTTTTCCAGAATATAGTCGTTCCAGTAGGACGCCAGTATCGAGCCCACCGCCTGCTTGCAGACTTCGCAACCCAGGCCGCGGCCGTGTTTATCCAGCAGTTCGTCGAAGGTTTTGATCTGTTCCACCATGATCAGGTTGTATAAATCCTGCCGGGTGTGCGGAAAGTGTTCGCAGATGTCGGTGCTGACTTCCACGCCCAGTTTGATCAGTTCGCAGTCCAACACCGATTTCAACAAGGCGGCGCAGCCGCCGCAGCCGGTGGCGGCCTTGGTTTCGGCTTTTAGCTGGCCCATGGTGGTGCAGCCGGCTTCAATGGCGCCGCAGACCTGGCCCTTGCTGACGTCATGGCAGGAACAGATTTGCGCCGAGGCGGGCAGGGCGTCCGGCCCCAAGCCGACCGATTCGTCGTGGCGTTGCGGCAAAATCAAAGAGTCCGGATTTTCCGGCAACTCGATGCCGTTCAGACAATACTGCAGCAAGGTGCCGTAGCCCGAAGCGTCGCCCACCAGCACCGCGCCCAATAACTGCTTTTTGTTCTGGCTGACCACCAGACGTTTATAGATTTCGCTGGAACCGTTTTGATAAGTATATACCAGGGCGCCCTGGGTTCTGGCATGAGCATCGCCGATACTGGCCACGTCCACGCCCATCAGTTTCAGCTTGGTGCTCATGTCGGCGCCGGTAAAGCTGGCTTCCGTACCGGTCAGATCGGCCGCCACGGTTCTGGCCATGCTGTAGCCCGGCGCCACCAGGCCGAAAATCTGCCCGTTCCATAGTGCGCATTCGCCTATCGCGTAAATATCCGGGTCGGAGGTTTTGCATTGGTTGTCGATGACGATGCCGCCGCGCGGACCTACTTCCAGGCCGCTGGCGCGGGCGATGTCGTCGCGCGGCCGGATGCCGGCGGAAAACAAAATCAAATCGGTTTCCAAAACTTCGCCGTCGGCAAAATTCATTTTATGCAGACAGTGCGCGCCGTCGTCGATCAAACTGGTGTTTTTGTTCAGATGTACCTTAACGCCCAGGGCCTGAATTTTTTGCCTCAGCATGGCGCCGCCGCCGTCGTCCAGTTGCACCGCCATCAGCCGGGGGGCGAATTCCACCACGTGGGTTTCCAGACCCAAATCTGTCAAGGCCTTGGCGGCTTCCAAACCGAGCAGGCCGCCGCCCACAACGGTGCCGATTTTGGATTTTTCGGCGGCGGCCTTGATGGCTTCCAAATCTTCTATCGTCCGATAAACCAGGCATTGCGCTCTATCGTGACCGGGTACCGGCGGCACGAAGGGATAGGAGCCGGTGGCCAGTACCAGTTTATCGTAGCCGATCACCACGCCCTTGGCGGAGGTGACTTGTTTTTGCTGGCGGTCTATGCTGGCGGCGCGGTCGCCCAGATGAATTTCGATGCCGTGCTGTTCGAAAAAGCCGGACTCGACCAGGGACAAATCCTCGGCGGTTTTGCCGGTGAAATATTCCGATAAATGCACGCGGTCGTAAGCGGCCCTGGGTTCCTCACAGAAAGTGACAATATGGAATTGATCTTTGGCGGCGGTTTCGACCAGCTTGGCCAGAAAATGCTGGCCGACCATGCCGTTACCGATAACCACCAGGGTTTGTTTTGTATTCATACCTGACCTCTTTATAAAATGACCGATGTGTTTCTCCGCCCCAAGGGCGGGCCGAGCAATCCTTGCCCGCCGGGCTGGTCAAAATTTTTGGGCAAAAAAAAAGGCGACCTGAATTGAAATGACGGATGCATTTCAATCAGGACGCCTTTGTCCAACTAACAATGACAAGGTAAGCTCAGCGGGAGACTTAAGCCAACTAAAAGCAATATAAGTGCCAATACAAAAAACATATTTAATTCAGTTGTTTATTGATTAATGGCTGACGAAGGATGAGCGCGCCGCACCCAAATAAAGCGGCGGGATGGGAAAAATGCACCATGTTGGCGCATAAAATGTGCTTGAGTTGGCCGGCTTGCCTTGGTGTGCGGTTATGGCACACAATTTGCTTGCGATTTGGCGCCGCCAAATTGTGGATTTTGTTACCAACAACATCCGCCGTTTTGAATAAAAAAATGGGCGAAGGGGATTAATTAAACTCCAGCAATTCTTTTACCAAGGGAGGCTGTCGTAAAAGCCGATCAGCCCCTTCTCCGGACGGAATAAGCTTGGGATGAGTGTATAAAAACCAATTTACCTTTCGCACATCAAATTTCGGTGCTCAATTCCCTGCTGGAGAGGGTTAGGGTGAGGAGATTCAAAAACTGAAATTTGCAGTGCGATGACTAAGGTTTATTGGTTTTCACCCTTCTGACTGCAACCCTTTCCGTCAGGAGAGAGGCTTTTACGACAAGCTCCCAAGGGCGAGACACAATAAGGCGGAAGTCGGCCAATCCGGATGCCGACCAGTAATTTATGACCATATCCCTAGGAAATTTTATGTCTATCGCTCCCTTCGAACTGCTGTCCATGCGGGGAAAGAGCAAAATTTTGCACATGAGCTGGATGGCGTTTTTCATCAGTTTCGTGGTCTGGTTCAATCATGCGCCCTTGATGATGCTGATTAAGCAGGATTTGGGCATTAGCGACGCCGAAGTCGAAATCATCCTGTTGCTGAATGTGGCGCTAACCATTCCGGCCCGGGTGATCATCGGCTTGGTGGTGGACCGGTTTGGCGCCAGAATCAGTTACAGCGTACTGCTGGCGGTCTGTAGTCTGCCTTGTTTCATGTTTGCCTTGGCCGAGGATTTTGCTCAATTGGCTTGGTCGCGCTTTTTGCTGGGCTTTATCGGTGCGGGTTTTGTAGTGGGAGTGCGGATTATCGGCGATTGGTTTCCGTCCAGCCAGATGGGTTTTGCCGAAGGCATATATGCCGGTTGGGGTAATTTCGGCTCCGCCGTGGCGGCGATATTGTTGCCGGGACTGGCCCTGTATTTGAGCCCGGATCATGGCTGGCGTTATGCCATTGCCGCAACCGGGCTGCTGGCGTTGCTGTTTTCCTGGGTTTATTACCGCAATGTGGAAAATTTTCCGCCCGAGTTGGCCGGACTGAAAAGCAAGCGGGCCAGCAGCATGGAAGTCACCAGCATCAACGATTTGTTCCTTTACATACTCAGCCTGTTGCCCTTGTACGGCTCGCTATCCTTGTTGGTGTGGAAATTGAGCGGCGCCGACCATGCCATTCTGACCGGCAACTGGCCGGCGGTATTGCACGTGAGCATCTGGCTGGTGTTTTTGTGGCACGCCCGCCAGTTGGTTAATACCAACGCCGAACGCTTGAGCCAGCCGATTCCCAGTATTCATCATTACCGTTACCGGCAAGTGGCGATTTTGGCCGTTGCCTATCTGGTTACCTTCGGCTCCAAATTAGCGGTGCTGTCCATGCTGCCGATGTTTTTCTTTCACACCTTCAGCGCAAGCCAAAACATATCCATGCTGGATGCGGGTCTGTTGGCCTCCAGCTTTGTCATCACCAACATCGTGGCCCGGCCGGCCGGCGGCTGGCTGAGCGACCGCATCGGGCGTAAATTATCCATTCTGCTGTTTATCTGCGGTTTGGCGGGCGGCTATTTATTAATGGCATTGATCTCCGCGCAGTGGTCCATCGGCTTGGCCGTGCTGGTGACCTTGGTGTGTTCGCTGTTCATGCAGGCGGCCGAGGGGGCCATATTCGCCTTTGTGCCTCTGGTCAGACGAGCCATTACCGGCGAAGTGGCCGGCATCGTCGGCGCCTACGGCAATGCCGGCGCCATCCTGTTTCTGATTCTGCTGACCTTTTTGCCTTACACCGGCTTCTTTTTACTGTTGGGCGGCTGTTGCCTGCTGCTGCTGGGCTTGATCGTCCATCTGGAAGAGCCGAAAAACTTTATCAGCCAGATCCTGCCCGACGGCACCGTGATCAAAATCGAACTGGAATAATCATGACTCCACTCAAAGTTCTGGTTGTCGATGAATTCGATTCCGATCCGGTGTTGGGGCAGGCCCTGAGCCAACACGGCTATCAAGTGGCCACATTGAAGTTAAAGGCTTTAAATCTGCTTGAGGTCGTGAAAAGCCTGCAGCCGGACGCGGTGGTGTTGAACCTGTATACGCCGTGCGAAACGGTTTTGGAAATGATTTTAAACATCAACCAACAACATTCGGTGCCGGTAATTGTGTTTGCCGAGGACCAACAGACCGAGACCATCAACAAAGTGATCAAGGCCGGCGTTAGCGCTTATATTGTCGACGGTCTGGAGCCGCGCCGCATCAAGGCCATCATAGAGGTGGCCATTGCCCGATTCAGGGAACAAAAAGCCTTGAAGGACGAGTTGCAAAAAGCCAAGAATCAGCTTGAAGAACGCAAATTGGTGGATAGGGCCAAGGCTATCCTGATGCAATCCCAAAACTACAGCGAGGACCAAGCCTATCATGCTCTGCGCAAGCTGGCGATGGACAGAAAAGTCTCGCTGGGCGAAATGGCAAAAAACGTCATCGCCATGGCGGAGTTGTTCAAGTGATTTTTGCTGAGGGTTATGGCTAGTCTGCTTTGATTTTAATTATTGGCCTGTAGTAAGTGTTATTAATGAATATTTCACCCACGAATCGGATGCACGCCAAGCGTGCATGAATTTTGCCTCATCACCCCGACCCGCTCGGTCCTCAGCGATGGCAAAGAACGCGCGCCCGGAGACGCGAACCGCCGCGGGCTTCCAGTGCGATCAAGCTTGGCGCAATCGGGCAATCAAGGCCGGAGGTTCCGAGCGCTTCGGTCTTCGCTAGCGAGGATCAGTCCCGTCACGCCTTGCGCGGGCCGGTTCTGCTAAAATCGATTCAACTAGCCGCCGGCATGACGGCGTTCGAAATGGCGTTGCCGCCGAAGGGATCAGCGCACCCATAACTGTAAAAAAATCAGTTGGCGAGTGAGATAACCGTTCCGCCGAGCCGGTCGAAGCATGAACGGTTTTTTACGCGCTACCCATTGTTTAGCCTTCTACATTCACCCTTCGACTAGGCTCCAGGCGAACCGGGATTAGCAGGCTTAACCGATTTTAGGATGCCCCGGAAACCAGGCAATGAGAATTCTATTGGTCGAAGACGATGTCGTTTTGGGTGACGGTCTGTCCCGCAGTCTGCGCGATTGGGGCTTTGACGTTACGCTGGCGGAGACCGGCGGTTATGCCGGCGGCGCGTTGGCCACGCAGCCCTACGATCTGGTGATTCTCGACCTCGGTTTGCCCGATATGGACGGGCGCGACCTGCTGCGGCGGCTGCGGGCCCGCAAATCCGCCGTGCCGGTATTGATTCTGACGGCGCGCGATGGCCTCGACGACAGGGTCGGCGGCCTGGAATTGGGTGCCGACGATTATATGACCAAGCCTTTCGAATTGCGGGAACTTGAGGCGCGCATCAGGGCAATCTTGCGCCGCAGCCGCGGCGGCCTTAATCACAATATCGGTTTGGGGCCGTTAATCATGCACACGCTGGAACAAACCATCAGCGTGAACGGTGTGCCGCTGGCCTTGCCGCCGCGCGAATACGGCGTGCTGGAGGCTTTATTGCTGCAAAGCGGGCGGGTGGTCAGCAAGGACAGCATTGCCCAGCGGTTGGCGGTGCGTGCGGAGGAGCTGGCAGACAACGCCATCGAAGTGTATGTGCACAGGCTGCGCAAGCGCCTGGAGCCGTGGGGTATCGGTATCCGGACGCTGCGCGGACTGGGCTATCTGCTGGAGACCAGTGGCGATGAATAAATCCAAGAGCCTCAGAACGCAATTACTGTCCAAGCTGTCCTTGCCCCTGCTGGTTGTCGTCATGCTCGATGCGGCCGGGTCTTATTATGTCGCCACCTATTTCACCAATCAGGCCTACGACCGCTGGCTGCTCGATTCCGCCAAGTCCTTGCTGCAGGAAGTCAAGATAAAGCAAGACCGCGTCACTTTCGAATTGCCGCCCATTGCCGCGGAAGTGTTCCGCTGGGACGATATGGACGAAACCTTTTACAAGGTGGAGTCGCAGCAGACCGGTTTCATGGCCGGCGATGACGGCCTCCCCAGCCCGGCCATGTCGGGGCTGAACGAGAATAAGCCATATTTTTTCGACGGCAGGATAGACGATAGGCCGGTCAGGGTGGCGTCGGTGCTCACGGTGCCGGAATCCGGCGGCGACCGGGTTTTGGTGTCGGTGGCGGAAACCGTTAACAAGCGGCGCGGCATGACGGGAGAGCTGTTGTTGGCGGTGATGCTGCCGCAGATTTTGCTGGTGTTGATTACCGGGTTTCACATCTGGACCGGAGTCAACCGGGGATTGAGTCCGCTCAACGATCTGGCGGGCATGATTGCCCGGCGTTCGGCTAGGGATTTCGATCCCATTCCGGATGCCGACGTTCCACTTGAAGTGCGCTCTTTAACGCATACCATCAATGCATTGCTGCAACGACTGGGCTCTACCTTGATTACCCAGCGGCGTTTTATCGAAAACGCCGCCCACCAGCTCAGAACGCCGCTGGCGGGATTAAAAATTCAAGCGGAACGGGCGTTGAGCGCGGACAGTCCGGATAGCATGCGGCAAGCGCTGGAGCACATCAAGAACGCCAGCAATCGTCTCGCTCGCTTGAACACCCAGTTGCTGGTCTTGGCGCGCTCCGACTCCATTTCGCGCAACGCGCCGGAGTTTCGCCTGCTCGATCTGACTCGCCTGGCCCGGGAATGCTGTATGGATTGGGTGCCCAGGGCGTTGGAGCTTAAGGTGGAGCTGAGTTTCGATGCGCCGGCTACCGCCGTGGAGATATACGGCGACGGCATCGTCTTGCGCGAACTGTTGGGCAATCTGCTGGATAATGCCGTCAATTACGGCAAGGCGGGAGGGCATATCGGCGTGACCGTGGAATCCGCGCCGCATGTCAGGTTGATCGTGGAGGACGACGGACCGGGCATACCGGTAGGCGAGCAGGAAAAAATTTTCGAGCGTTTTTATAGGATTCCCGGCAGCCCCGGCGAAGGCTGCGGATTGGGTCTGGCCATTGTCAAGGAAATTGCCGATCTGCATGCGGCGCGGATCGAAATTCACAGCGGATTGCCCGCCCAAATCGGTACCCGGGTCGAAATCTGTTTTGCCGAGCCTTGACGCCGGGGCCGTCAGAAAAATGAAAGGTTGTTGTAAGGTTGACTGCTTAAAATTGCCGGCTTTTATACGATAAAAGTCGAGACCCATGTTTTCACGCCGCGTTACAACCCTTCCCGTTAAGCCGATTTGCCGGGACGGCGGGGCAGTGTCATGCTGACAGCCAGATTTATCCATCGGCCGGTACTTTCCATCGTTATGGCCATTCTGACTATCTTGATCGGTCTGTTGTCGCTGACCCGGTTGTCCGTCACCCAGTTTCCCGATATCGCGCCGCCCGAGGTGAATGTGACCGCCAAGTTTATCGGCGCCAATGCCGAGGCCGTGGTCAAGACAGTCGTCACGCCGCTGGAACGGGCGATCAACGGGGTGCCGGGCATGGCCTATATGTCTTCGGTGTCCGGCAACGACGGCGTCAGCGTGATACAGATTATCTTTAATGCCGGTACCGACCCGGAAGTGGCCTCGGTCAACGTGCAAAACCGGGTAGCGTCCGTTTTGGACGAGTTGCCGGAGGAAGCGATCAAAGCCGGAGTTATCGTCGAGAAGGTGCAGAACAGCATGTTGCTGTACATCAATATTCTCAGCCAAGACCCGAATCTGGATGAGAAATTTCTGTACAACTTTACCGACATCAATGTGCTCAGGGAACTGAAACGCATCGAGGGGGTGGGTTTTGCCGACATCATGGGCGCCCGCGAATACGCCATGCGGGTTTGGTTGAAACCCGAAAAATTGCTGATGTACAACATTTCCCCAATCGAGGTCATCGAGCAATTGAGAGCCTACAACGTGGAAGCCGCGCCCGGCAAGATAGGCGAAAGTTCCGGGCGGGACGCGCAAGCCATGCAGTACATTTTGAAATACACCGGCAAATACAACACCGTCCAAGACTACGAAAACATCGTCTTGAGCGGTAGATTGGACGGCGAAATTCTAAGATTGAAGGATGTCGCCGAAGTCGCTTTCGATTCGCAGGATTACGACGTACTGTCCAAGGAAAACGGTAAGCCTTCCGCGGCCATCATGCTGAAACAGCGGCCGGGCAGCAATGCCAAGGAAGTGATAGCCAACATCAAGGCCACCATGGAGCGGATCAAGGCCGAGTCGTTTCCGCCCGGCATGGACTACAGCCTGAGTTACGACGTCTCCAAGTTTTTGGACGCCTCCATCCACGAAGTGGTCAAGACCTTGCTGGAAGCCTTTGTGCTGGTGGCCTTGGTGGTGTTCGTTTTTCTGCAGGATTTTCGCTCCACGCTGATTCCGGTGGTCACCGTGCCGGTTTCCCTGATAGGCACGTTTTTCTTCCTGCATCTGATGGGATTTTCGTTGAATCTGATCACCTTGTTTGCCTTGGTGCTGGCGATCGGTATCGTCATCGACGACTCCATCGTGGTGATTGAAGCGGTGCATGCCAAGCTGGAACAAGGCAATATCGGCCCGAAACGGGCCACCGAGCAAGCCATGCGGGAAATCGGCGGTGCCATTATCGCCATTACCCTGGTGATGGCGGCGGTGTTTTTGCCGGTGTCGTTCATGGAGGGTTCGGCCGGCATTTTTTTCCGGCAATTTTCCTTGACCATGGCTTTCGCCATTGTGTTGTCCGGCATCACCGCCCTGACTCTGACGCCGGCGTTGTGCGCTTTTTTTCTGCGGCCCGTTCACCATCATCCGCAACACAAAACCGGCCTGGACAAATTTTTCGCCGGCTTCAATCGCCGCTATAACGGACTGGCCGAGCGTTACAAAAGTCTCATCGGACTGATCGCCAATCGCAGACTGATTACCTTTGCTATTCTGCTGGGGTTTTCATTTGGCGCGGGCTTGATTGGTAACCTGGTTCCCTCCGGCTTTATTCCGCAGGAGGACCAAGGCACGATTTACGCCAACATCACCACTCCGTCCGGCGCCACGCTGGAACGCACCGAAAAAGTGGTGGATGAAGTGCAGCGTATCGCAACGGCGCTGGATGCGGTGGATTCGGTGTCCAGCCTGGCCGGCTTCAGCGTGCTGTCGGATGGTACCGGAGCGGTCTACGGCATGAATCTGGTCAGCTTGAAGGATTGGCGGGATAGAAGCCTGTCCGATAAGCAGGTCATCAAACTGCTGGAGGAAAAAACCCGCCACATCAAGGACGGTAGTATCGAGTTTTTTACCCCGCCGCCGGTGCCAGGTTTCGGTAATTCCAGCGGTTTCGAGATGCGTTTGCTGGATAAAACCGGCGGCAGCCTGGAAAATTTGCAGAAAGTCGCCGACGCCTTTGTGGACGAACTCAACCAGCGGCCGGAAATCAGCAACGCGTTCACCACTTTCAATACCCGCTTCCCGCAGTTTCTGCTGCACGTCGATATCGACAAGGCGGCGCAAAAGGGCGTGACTACAGAGAGCGCCATGAGTACCTTGCAAGCACTGATCGGCAGCGAATATGCCACCAATTTCATTCGCTTCGGCCAGATGTACCGGGTAATGGTACAAGCCTTGCCGGAATACCGCGCAAAACCGGAAGATTTGCTGAAGCTGTACATAAAAAACAAAGACGGTCATATGGTGCCGTTTTCTGCATTTTTAGGGGTGGAAAAAGTTTACGGTCCCGAACAGGTTACCCGTTACAACATGTATACCTCGGCCATGGTCAATGGTCAGCCCGCCGAGGGCTACAGCAGCGGCCAAGCCATCGAAGCCATCAAGCAGGTGGCGGCGCAAAAATTGCCCAAAGGGTTTGGTTACGATTGGGCCGGTTCGTCGCGCGACGAGGCCAATGCCGGCCATCAGGCCGTTTTTATTTTTCTGATTTGCCTGTTGTTCGTCTACCTGCTGCTGGCCGCCCAGTACGAGAGCTTTCTGTTGCCCTTGCCGGTGATCCTGTCCTTGCCCGTCGGCATCTTCGGTGCCATGTTTTTTCTATGGTTGATGGGGCTGGAAAACAATATCTATGCGCAAATCGCCATGATTATGTTGATCGGCATCCTGGGTAAAAACGCGATTCTGATCATCGAATTTGCCGCCTTGAAGCACAAGCAAGGCAAATCGCCGTTCGAGGCCGCCATCGAGGGCGCCGTGTTGCGTTTGCGGCCTATCCTGATGACCTCGTTCGCCTTCGTCGCCGGCCTGATACCTTTGATGTTCGCCTCGGGTGCCGGCGAAATCGGCAATAACACCCTGGGGTCGGCGGCGGCCGGCGGCATGATTTTCGGCACCGTATTCGGTGTCATCGTCATTCCCGGCTTGTATGTGATGTTTGCCGGCGTGGCCGACGTACATCGGCGGCATGACAGGAGCGAAAAGGCCCCCTTTACCGAGACGCTTTAAAGGCATATTTAGGGTTGGAGAGATGATTTGCAATTAACCCGTATTTGTTTGCCCGGAAAGGCTGTTTTCTGGCGGCGCGCGCGAACGGTTTGATGGAAAAACCGTTTTCGGAAGTTATCCGGGGGAAATTGTCGACTGCCGAAATCGCGTTAGCTTGAGGGCATCATTTTGCCCTCCGTTCGAGTTTGCTTAGCCTTGAAATGTTGACAAAATCGCTCAGTAGAAACCCGCTCAATTTTGCGCTATAAGCTTATTTAACCAACTAGCCAAGCCTATCGGAAGGTAGGCGCGGAAAATCGCGGATCCCGAATAAAAGAGATTCTGGAAAGCCGGATTGCCGACATGACATCGATAACGTCATGACAGGTAATCCGGCTTTTTTTTGGCGATTTTGCCAGGTGGTTTTACGGTATGTCCTCAATGTCGGGCGGAGGAAATCTCAATCCGCGGTTTTACCAATAATTGATGCGGACGCCGGCTAAAAATGAACGTAATCGCGTACAGTTAAATAAGGGGAAGATTATGTTATTCGCAAAACTAATATTTTTGGCGTTTCTTTTGACCCAGGTCGGATACGTGCAAGCCAAGAAACCCGAGGGAGTATTGGTAATAAAGGAAACAAGCTTTAATCCGGATTTTATCCAAATTGGGCCGAAACCCAATTTGGTCAGCGTTACAGCGGAGTTGGCCGGCGGTTTGCCGAAACACAAGCCCAACGTTTTACTGCTACAAAAGATCCGAACGCTTCCGAACGGCAAGTCCAGTGAAACCACGGTTGCCGTCTTACACGATAACGGCAAGGGGCGGGACAAAATTGCCGGTGATGGCATTTATGCCGGAATGGCGACCATTCAGCAAAAAACATCCGGCGAAATTAAATTTCGCATCAAGGCTGAAAATCGTGGCGTCAAGTTGCTGTCCGATGTTTTTACTAAATTGGCGGGCAGCACATTCAAACCCAATCAAGGCGGCAGCGTAACCGGGGACGATGGCATTGTGGTTACGGTGCCGCCCGATGCAATACCCTACGAAGCGCGCTTGACAATTGTGTCGTCCGCTTCCGGGGACATCGAAGCGCCGATTGGCGACACGATTCCGCTGATGGATACCGTGAAGCTTTTGCTTGAGCCGGTTCAGGCTGAAATAGAGGTCACCCCGCTACAAAAGCCGTTGTCGCTATCCTTTCCCGTACCGGCAAATCCGCAAACTGAAAATTTCATACTGGCCAAGGAAATTGAAGTTCCCTTGCCCGGCATGGGCGAGGATGAGGGCGGTTTTTTCAAGCGGCTGATGCCGGTGGATACCGCTGTCGTGGATTTTAAAAGTAACCGGATTGTTACCGACGGCTCGTTTTATGATGGGGTTTTCGGTAGCGGGCTCTATGCGTTGTTGGCTGACTTTGGCTCGGATAATATTTCCGGGAGCGTTTGCGAGGGGACGCAGCAACTGACACCCTGCCCCGCAACCGCGGTAAAAGTGCCCAGCGTCGTGGTCGCCAGCAATACAAACAGTTTGGTGGCCGTCAGCAATTCTCAAGGCATTTTCCAACTCTATATCAGCGGTACCGGTCCATACACATTGACGGCTTTCGATTCGATGCGCGGTTTTTCCGGGGAGGCGGCATACTCGCTGCCGAACCAAGTCCAACAAACGGATATCGTGCTGTCGAAAACCTATGCGTTTTCCAAGTTCAAGTCGGCTTTGGCGGGTATCCGTAACGGCGGATTCGAGTGTGTAAAAGAGGTTAATGACCCTGTAACCGGAGCGGTGCAAAACACATTTTGCGAAGGTTTTTGGGAAACAAAAGGCGACGTTGCGATTGTTCAAAGCGTGCCGCTTTGCAGTGTTCCCGCTGCCGGCGATTTCGACCCCGGCCTGCCCTGTCCGGCTCCCAATTCGCCAAGCGAAGGTAATATTTTGCCGAGCGAAGGCAAATGGATGGCACGGATCACCACCGGTGTCACGAATGTCGGCGATCTCGGTTCCGTACTGACGCAACGATTCACTGTGCCGGCGGGCTCCAAGACTCTTTACGTCGACTATATCTTCCTCAGCGAGGAATTCAACGAATTTGCCGGTACGCAATTTGACGATACCTTCAACGCCACGGTGACTACCAGCGATGGAGTACAAAAATTCATCAAGACGGTTGGTGTCGACAATCCGGGGGTTGAAGGCTTGCAGCCTTGTACGAATATTTATGGGCAATCAGCCAATTGCTTGCCGGAAGTCGCCATGTTCAATTGCGGATTTCCAGGCGGGGATGCCACCTGCGGAAAAATACCCTTCGTGGTGGGTGACCGAGCCGGCACTATCCGGAAATGGGCGACCGCCGCTTTCGATATGAGCGAGTTTGCCGGTAAAACCGTTACCCTCGATTTGGCTTTTACCGCGGTTGACAAGGGGGACAATAATTACAATACAAAAGTACTGTTGGATAATATTCGCTTCAATACGGCTTTTGTGGACGTCAAGGCCGTCAGGGGCGTATTTGCGGGGGACGACAATGCGCAACTGGCGGCGGTAACCGACAGATTTTTAAAAGAATTGCACAGCTTTGGCGAAAATAATTTGCGCCGGTACGGTGCCAATGAAATTTTGTCTCAGGCCGGCTTGAATATTCAGCTTCGAGGTGTCCGATTGATCGATAATTTGGTGGCTAACGTAAACAAGCAGGATATCGATGCAAAATCTATTTTGCTGAATAATCTACCTTATCGCACCAGTGAGATAAAAAATATTTTAAATAACCCCACTAATCGCAGCGCGGACGCAAAAGACGTCAACTTGTATTACGTCGGAGAATTATTGAATCAGGGCAGACCGGCGGCTTTAACCGTATCCCCGGAAGATTATAGGGGAGATTTCAATGTTGCCAATTTGCTATCCGAAAGCGGAATCCTGCTGGCCGAAGATACGGATTGCCCTAAACCCAGGGGCGTGGTGTTGGCGCATGAACTGGGGCATTTATTCATGAGGGATAACGCTGCTCTGGAACACGCTACCGCGAACAGTTTCACGGCCGTTCCGCCCGCATGCGCCGGTGGCGGCAACGACGCCGCCGTGCTTCCATTTGTAACGGGTGGTGTACCCGGAGGCCAACAGCTGAAAATCAATCTCAATGACAACCTGCACAACCCTTTCCTGACAGAGTAGTTCGATATAAAAAATTAATGCGTTAAATTAATAAATGGGTTTTGTCAAAGAAAACTATGATTACGAGGATAATTCATCGATGCGTTCAGTTGATCGAAACAAGTACGAATATTTCCATTCGTTGAATATATTTTATTCAAAAATACGCCGGGCACATCGACTGCTCAAACAGTTTTACGTTGTCGTGCTTTGTATTACGGCCGGTGATATTGGCGTGGGTACGGCATCCGCCCAGACTTTGGATCAAGCGTTAACCCATCAATTGGCGAATTTTTGCCAGAACTTAAGGGCTGGAGATTCAAGTAACCCCAATCCGAATTTCGGTGCCGAGCTGCAATTGCTTTGTTTCGAACCCCCTACCTCTCCAGGGGTGGGGGGCGCGTCGGTATCGGGAGGCGCCGCCGGCAGTACCCAGACCGGTAATGCGTTCGTCAAACGTTTCCATAAGCGACGCGATAACGATGAAGCCGGGAAGAAAAATGGCGGCGGCGCTAGCGCGGATGCTTCCACCGGTTTGGTCGATGGCTTGAATCTGTATTTTTCCGGGCAGGGCGAAGGCCTGGACAGAAAAATAACTACCTTCGAAGATGGCTATCGCTCGACTCAATGGGCGGTAACCACGGGCGCCGATTACCTTTTCACACCCTGGATGCTGGGCGGCGTCGCCTTGAACTTCAGCCAATGGAGCGGCGACTTTGTTGGCGGTGGCGATTTTCGAACGAACTCATTCGGGCCCACCGTCTATGCTTCGTTTTATCCGCTTGACGGTTTATTCACCGATGTTTTCTTCCGTTATGGTGCAAAAAGCTTCGAACGCTCCCGGGGCGTATCGTTTACCGACTTCGGCGTATTGAAGGCAAGCGGCACGGCGACTTCAAAATCCGGCGGTGATGAACTGGAAACCGGCGCCTTGGTCGGGTATGACTGGACCATCAAAAATCTCAGCATAGGGCCGAGGCTTGCTTTCAATTACCGGCGTTTACAACTGAATGGATACACCGAAAGCGGCAACACCGGGCTGGAGTTGCACTATTTGAAAGACGGCGTCGACTCTTTGCAGACTTCGGCCGGTATTCAGGCCAGCGCCGCATTCAGTACCAGTTTTGCGGTTTTGATCCCGCAAGTCAGTGCCGATTGGACCCATGAGTTCGCCCTCGGCCAACGTAACGTTTCGGTGCGGTTCGCTCAGGATTTTCGCCCGGATCCCACTGTCTTCAGCTATCAAACCGAAAGGCCCGATCGGGACTTTTTCCATGTTGGTGGCGGCCTTGTCGCGGTTTTCCCCCGCGAGTTACAGGCATACGTCAATTTTGAAGCGCTGCTGGGCCACGCTTATCTGACCGATTATGTGGGTACGGTAGGCATAAGGCTTGGATTTAATTAAATAATTTTTCTCCAGACCTAAAATCCGGAGTCTTCTGGCGGGTAGGAAGGGACCCGATCGGTGCAATCCGGGCGTCATCCGGCGCGGTTACTCGCACCACGGATGTGCAAAAAGCGCTGTTTCGTTTCATTTTTGTGCGGCGATGAAGGCTTTACTACATCGTATAGGTGCGGGTGCATTGAAATTACGAAGAGGTCATGTTTATAAAATATTGATTTTAATGGATAATATATAAAATTATAAGAGTTTTTGCGGATTGGCATCGCTATTGCATTGTTGTAAACAATGCTCCAATGTAGGAGCCGCATCATAAGCTCACAGTAGAGCAAACCGGACAAAGGCGTCTGTCGTGTATGGGTTTTACCCGTATTACGGCGACGCCTTTTTTTTATCTGTCGTTTTTGTTTGGGACTCGTTATGAAAAACATTACTCGCCATACTTCCAAGAAATTACTGCTGGCCCTGTCGGCCGGTTTGCTTGTCACTGGCCTTGGCTTTGCTCCGGGCGGGCAGGCGGCCGGCAAGCTGGAAAAAGAGGATTTGAAGTTCGGATTCATCAAATTGACCGACATGGCGCCGTTGGCGGTGGCGGCGGAAAAAGGCTTTTTCGAAGAGGAAGGTTTGTTTGTGCAATTGGAAGCGCAAGCCAATTGGAAGGTATTGCTGGACAGAGTGATCAACGGCGAACTGGACGGCGCGCATATGTTGGCCGGGCAACCGTTAGGCGCGGCAATCGGCTTCGGCACCAAGGCCGACGTTATCACGGCTTTCAGCATGGACTTGAACGGTAACGCCATCACTGTTTCCAACGAGATTTGGAATCAAATGAAGCCGCATGTGCCGATGGAAGGCGGCAAGCCGGCGCATCCGATCAAGGCCGATTCGCTTAAGCCCGTGGTCGACCAATTTAAGGCCGCCGGCAAGCCGTTCAATATGGGCATGGTGTTCCCGGTATCGACACATAACTACGAATTGCGTTACTGGCTGGCCGCCGGCGGGATTAAACCCGGCTACTACGCGCCGCCGCAGGAAACCACCGGTCAAATCAACGCGGATGCCTTGTTGTCGGTGACGCCGCCGCCGCAAATGCCGGCCACCCTGGAAGCCGGCACTATCTACGGCTATTGCGTCGGCGAGCCGTGGAACCAGCAAGCAGTATTCAAAGGCATAGGCGTGCCGGTGGTGACCGACTATGAAATTTGGAAAGACAACCCTGAAAAAGTATTCGGCGTAACGCAAGCTTGGTCGGATAAGTATCCAAACACCCACAAGGCCGTCGTAAAAGCCTTGATTCGGGCGGCGATGTGGCTGGATGCGGAAAACAATAAAAACCGCAGGGAAGCCGTGGAAATGCTGGCGCAAACCCAGTATGTCGGCGCCGATGCCGAGGTTTTGGCCAATAGCATGACCGGCACCTTCGAGTACGAAAAAGGCGACAAACGCCCCATGCCGGATTTCAACACCTTCTTCCGTAACAACGCCACTTACCCGTATTACAGCGACGCCATTTGGTATCTGACTCAAATGCGCCGCTGGGGGCAAATCAACGAATTCAAACCGGACAACTGGTATCTTGAAACCGCCAAAAAAGTCTACCGTCCCGACATCTACATGGCCGCCGCCAAGGAATTGGTTGCCGAAGGCAAGGCCAAAGCCGGCGATTTTCCGGCTGATAGCGAATCCGGCATCAAACCGCCGCAATCCGGTTTTATCGACGGCATCGTTTACGACGCCAGTAAGCCGAACGATTACCTAAGCAAATTTGCCATCGGCTTAAAAGCCAAGCAAACCGTAGCCGGTGGCAAAGTGGTCGATTAACAGTCTCTGGTAAGTGCTCCGACAGGGAAGGCACTTGATGCAGGGACGCATCTTTTTTAAAAAATGTTGGTTGGGTTAGGCGTCAGCCGCAACCCGACACAGTGGCTATCGAAACGCTGACCGATGAAAAACTAGGTGAAGACAATGCCCAATAAATTAATCAAATTTTTCAATATCACAGGTCTGACCTGGTTTGTGCCCTTGGTCAAAATCGCGGCCGGGGAAAATCCCGGCCAGCAACTGCGCCAACTGTGGCTGATCATGGGTGTCCCCATCGTAGCCTTTGTGCTGTTTTTGGGGCTTTGGAGCATGACCGCCTCCCGTATCAACACCAGCCTGGGCACTATCCCCGGCCCCGTGGCGGTATGGGGCGAAGCGGAAGGCTTGATTGACGAACACTTTGCTGAAAAAGTCAAAATGGCCGAGTTCTATAAACGCCAGGAGGCGCGCAACCGGGAGAAACTTGCCGAAGACCCCGCCGCCGAGATCAAGTTGCGCCCCTATACCGGTAAATCCACCTATCTGGATCAAATTATCACCAGCTTATATACGGTGTTTGCCGGCTTTCTAATTGCCAGCCTTATCGCCGTACCTTTGGGAATTTTGTGCGGTATGAGTTCTATAATCAATACTGCGATTAACCCGTTGATTCAGATTTTCAAGCCGGTATCGCCGCTGGCCTGGCTGCCGATTGTGACACTGGTGGTCAGTGCCGTGTATGTCACCACCGATGACTCCTGGTTCGCCAAATCCTTCATTACATCGGCCGTCACCGTGACGCTGTGTTCGTTGTGGCCGACCCTGATCAACACCGCGGTGGGCGTTTCATCCATAGACCGGGACTTGGCCAACGTCGGCAAAGTGTTGCGGCTGGATTGGCCGACCCAAATCAAACGTATCATTCTACCGTCCGCGCTGCCTTACATTTTTACCGGCATGCGTTTGTCGCTGGGGGTGGGCTGGATGGTGTTGATCGCCGCCGAAATGCTGGCGCAAAACCCCGGCCTAGGCAAGTTCGTCTGGGACGAATTCCAAAACGGCAGCTCCAATTCGCTGGGCCGCATCATGGTGGCGGTGTTTACCATAGGCATCATCGGTTTCATCCTCGATCGCATCATGCAATCGCTGCAAACCGTGTTTTCCTTCAGCAAAATTTGAGGCATGACCATGACTGTAGCCGCAGCAAAAATCATCGATCTCGCCGTGCATAAACAGGAAAGCGCCGTGCTTAAACTGGCCGATATCAAACAACCCGCCCTGCTGAGTTTGCACAAGGTTTGCAAATCCTACGGCGAGGGCAGGGACAGGGCCTCGATTCTGAAGGACATCAACCTGAATATCCGGGAAGGCGAATTCATTGCCATCGTCGGTTTTTCCGGCAGCGGCAAGACCACGCTGGTTTCCTTGATTGCCGGTTTGATTCAGGCCGACAGCGGCGAATTGTTGAAAAACGGCCAGCCCATCAGCGAACCGGGCCCCGATCGCGGGGTGGTGTTTCAAAACTATTCCCTGATGCCTTGGCTGACCGTTTATGAAAACGTGGCGCTGGCGGTGGATGCGATTTTCAAGGACTGGACGCCTGAACAACGCCGCGCCCACGCCCAAAAATACGTCAATATGGTCAATCTGGGCCGGGCCATGGATAAAAAGCCGGCCGAATTGTCCGGCGGCATGCGGCAACGGGTCAACGTGGCCCGCGCGCTGGCCGCCAATCCGGATATTCTGTTGCTGGACGAACCGCTCAGCGCCCTGGATGCCTTGACCCGCGGCAATCTGCAGGACGAAATTCTGCAAATCTGGGAGCAAGACAAGAAAACCGTAATCCTGATCACCAACGACGTCGACGAAGCCATCTACATGGCCGACCGGGTAATTCCGCTCAATCCGGGGCCGGATGCCACTTTCGGTCCGGATTTTCATGTCAACCTGGAACGGCCGCGCGACCGCACCGCGCTGAACCATAACGAGGAATTCAAGCGTCTGCGGGCCGAAATCACCCGCTATTTGATGAATATCGGCATGCAAAAAGCCGAGGCCGAGGAGGGCGACAAAATCAAACTGCCCGATGTACGCCCCAACACCAGCAACGACTGGAAGCTGGATAGCTCGGCCTTGAAACCCAGCCAGTCGGATCTGGGCCGGCCGCGCTATCTGGAATTCAGCCAATTGTCGAAAATCTATCCCACGCCGGACGGCAACAGCACGGTCAAGGTGGTGGACGGCTTCGACATGAAAATGAAAAAAGGCGAGTTCATTTCCATCATAGGCCATTCCGGTTGCGGTAAATCCACCGTATTGTCGATGACAGCCGGTCTCAACGATATTTCCGAGGGCGGCATCATTCTGGACAACCGCGAAATCGATAGCGCCGGTCCGGACCGGGGCGTGGTGTTTCAGGCCCCTAGTTTGTTTCCGTGGCTGAGCGCCTTCGACAACGTCATGTTGGGGGTGGACAAGGTCTATCCGCACGCCTCCAAGAGCGAACGCGAGGACATCGTCGAATATTATCTGACCCGGGTAGGTCTGGCCGACTCGCTGTACAAAAAAGCCGCCGACCTGTCCAACGGCATGCGCCAGCGGGTGGGCATCGCTCGCGCCTTTGCCTTGTCGCCCAAATTATTATTGCTGGACGAACCTTTCGGCATGCTTGATTCCCTGACCCGTTGGGAGCTGCAGGAAGTGCTGATGGAAGTCTGGGAACGCACCCACGTGACGGCGATTGTGGTGACTCACGATGTCGACGAGGCCATTTTGCTGGCGGATCGGGTGGTGATGATGACCAACGGCCCGCACGCCAAGATAGGCAAAATTCAGGAAATCGACCTGCCCAGGCCGCGCAGCCGCAAGGCGCTGTTGGAACACCCCGATTACTACAAATACCGGGAAAGTCTATTGACCTTCCTGTCCGAATGTGACCACACCCATTAACCCGATTAGAGTCCAGCCATGTCAAGCAACCGTTTTTTTTCATCCAGTAAAGGGGGCTTTATGCCGAAGCAAACCACCCGACTCTCCGCGAGCCTGGCGCCCGGCGCCTTGCTATCCATGTCCTTGGCGGGCATGCCGGTACAGGCCGATTTCACCAAGGAGGTGGAAGATGCCTTGAATTTTTACCACTACGGCAACAACGGCGCGGTCAAAATGGATTTGAACTATCGCTGGGAAAATGCCGACCAGGACAGGGGCGCGGGCAATCCCAAAACCGCCAACGCCAATACCGCGCGCCTGCGTCTGGGTTTACTGTCGCCGACTTTTTACAACTTTCAAGCCTTTGCCGAATACGAGGGCAATTACGCCTTGCAGGAGGATTACAACAGTACTCGCAACGGCCGCACCGGATATTCCGTCATCGCCGATCCGGACATGAGCGAATTGAACCAGTTCTGGCTGGCTTATAAAGGCATACCGGACACCGTGGTCACGGTCGGCCGTCAACGCATCAAATTCGACGATGACCGTTTCATCGGTAACGTCGGCTGGCGGCAAATGGAGATGACCTACGATTCCGTTCTGTTCACCCATAAAAACCAAACTATCTTCGGCTTGACCGTCAACGCCGGTTATATCGATAGCGCCCGGACCATTTTCAGTACCAAGGAGTCGATGAACTCGCCGATTCTGAACCTGAATTACAAGGTCGGCGACTGGGGCAATCTGATCGGTTACGGTTATTGGCTGGACTACCGCGAGCCGGAAAACTTCGGCAAATCCTCGCAAACCTACGGCCTGCGTTTCGACGGCAAATCGCCGCAGTTTTTCGACCGGGTCAATGCCGTGTATACCGCCGAATGGAGTACCCAGGCCGATTACGGCGACAACCCCAACAGTTATCAGGTTGACCGGATCAATTTGATGGCCGGCGCCAGTGCTTACAACCTGACCTTGTCGGCCGCCGTGGAACAATTGAACGGTTTGGGAAGCGGCGCGGGTAAAACCACCAAAGCCTTCCAGACTCCGCTGGGCACCAACCACGCCTTCCAGGGCTGGGCGGATTTGTTCCTGGTCACGCCCAAGGACGGTATCCGCGACGTGTTTGCTACCGCCAGCTACAAAATGATGAACGACAGTCTGATCATCACCGGCGTTTATCACGATTTCAAGGATGACACCGGTTCGATTCAGTACGGTAAGGAATGGGATTTCTCGGTGCTGAAAAAATTCGGCAAGCATTACTCCCTGTTGGCCAAATACGCCAATTTCAACACAGATAACGCGGCGTACACCGACACCCAAAGAATCTGGCTGCAGGCCAACGTCAATTTTTAAGGTCTGACGCGTCGGCCCGGGCCGACGCGCGTATTTTTATTTTATGGTTTTTTCTCGAGGTGTCGTATGACGCAACAGCAGCTGACGGAGACACTGTTCGCCGCCAAAAAACAAAAAGGTCTGCGTTTTGCGGATCTTGAAACCCAGTTGGGGCGGGACGAAGTATGGATAGCCGCCTTGTTTTACGGCCAGGCCAGTGCTTCGGCGGAGGAGGCCGAAATTCTGGGGCGGGCGCTGGATTTAGACGCCGGCGCGGTCGGTGCCCTACAGGACTATCCGCTCAAGGGGCTGGGGCCCATGGTGCCGACCGATCCCTTGATTTACCGTTTCTACGAAATCCTGCAGGTGTATGGCATGCCGCTGAAAGCCATCATTCAGGAGAAATTCGGCGACGGCATCATGAGCGCGATCGATTTTTCGATGGATGTGGAAAAACAATCCGACCCCAAGGGGGATCGGGTACACATCAGCATGTCCGGTAAATTTCTGCCTTACAAAAAATGGTAAGGATTCCGCCCGCAATAATTTCCGCATTCCGTTTGCTCTCTCCGCTGGAGAGGGTGGGGGGTATAGATAGGCCGGTTATTAGGGACGGCATCCCCAGCGGACAAATTCAGTTTTATCTCCGATCAGCATGATGAAAGAAAAACTCGTCGTCATCGGCAACGGCATGGCCGGCATGCGCACGGTAGACGAATTGATGCAACTGGCGCCCGAACGCTACGAAATTACCGTGTTCGGCGCCGAGCCGCACGGCAATTACAATCGCATCATGCTGACACCGCTGCTGTTCGGTGCCAAAAGCATAGACGACATCATGATCCACGACTTTGCCTGGTACCGGCGCAACCGGATAACCCTGCATTGCGGCGAGGAAAAGTCCGTGGTGTCGGTTGACCGGATCAAGCGGCGTGTGACGGCCCGGGATGGTACCAGCGCGGATTACGATCGCCTGTTGATTGCTACCGGTTCGCTGCCCTTGATGCTGGACATTCCGGGTCGTGACATGGAAGGCGTGATGGGGTTTCGCGACATTGCCGATGTGCAAGCCATGATAGAAAAATCCCAAACCAAGCAGCACGCGGTCATCCTGGGTGGCGGTTTGCTGGGGCTGGAAGCCGCCAACGGCTTGATGCAGCGCGGCATGCAGGTGACGGTGGTGAACCGGGCCGGGCATTTGCTGAACCGGCAGTTGGACGGACAGGCGGCGGGTTTTTTGCAACGGCAGCTGGAAGACAAGGGCATTGAGTTTCGGCTGGGGGTGACGGTTGCCGAAGTCCTGGGACGGGATGGGCACATCGGCAAGGTCAGGCTCAGCGACAACAGTTTGCTGCCGGCCGATATTTTGGTGATGGCCACCGGCATTCAGCCCAATATAGGCTTGAGCCAAGCCATGGGCTTGACCTGCGAACGGGGCATCATCGTCGACGACCATCTGCAAACCAGCGACGACAGGGTCTACGCGGTGGGCGAGTGCGTGCAGCATCGCGGCGAACTGTTCGGCTTGGTGGCGCCGGTCTACGAACAGGCCAAGGTGTGCGCTCGACAACTGGCCGGCCGCGCGTCCGGCGGTTATAGAAGTCTGCTGTCGGCCACCATGTTGAAGGTGACCGGTATCGATTTGTTTTCGGTGGGCGATTTTGAGGGCGGTGCCGATTGCCAGCAACAGTTGCTGGTGGATCATGCCGAGGGCGTATACCGTAAAATCGTCATAAAAGACAATATCATCACCGGTATGATTATGTACGGCGATACTAGCGACAGCGGCTGGTATTTGAATTTGATTAAAAACCGCACCAACATCGCCGCCATCCGCGATCGACTAATCTTCAGTCCGGTCGAATTGGCTGCTTGAGGATCAAAGCATGAGTCCGACCAGTATCAAAACCACTTGCCCCTATTGCGGCGTCGGTTGCGGCATTGAAGCCACACTGATCGATCCGGAAAACCATATTGTCGACATCAAGGGCGATGCGCAACATCCGGCCAATTTCGGCCGCCTGTGTTCCAAGGGAGCTACCCTGGGCGATACCGTCAGTCTGGAAAATCGCCTGTTGCAACCGGAAATCGACGGCCAAACCGTCGATTGGGACAGCGCCTTGACGCATGTGGCGCGGCGTTTTTCCGCCATCGTCGCCGAACACGGACCGGATGCGGTGGCCTTTTACGTCTCGGGCCAGTTGTTGACCGAAGATTACTATGTGGCCAACAAGCTGATGAAGGGCTTTATCGGCTCGGCCAATATCGACACCAATTCCCGTCTCTGCATGTCGTCGGCGGTGGTGGGCTACAAACGCGCCTTCGGCGCCGACGCGGTGCCCTGCAATTACGAAGACTTGGAGCAGGCCGAGCTGATCGTGCTGGTGGGTTCCAATACGGCTTGGTGCCATCCCGTCGCCTTTCAACGCATCCGCCGCGCCAAGGAAAGCAACCCGGCCCTGAAGATCGTTGTGATAGACCCGCGCGCCACCAGTACCTGCGATATCGCCGATCTGCATTTGTCCATCCGGCCCGGCATGGACGCCCTGCTGTTCAACGGTTTGCTGACCTATCTGGCCGAGACCGAATCGCTGGACAGGGATTTCATAGACCGGCATTGCCAGGACTTCGTACCTACCTTGCTTGCGGCCAGAGCCAGCGCGTTCGATCTCGACGAAGTGGCGGCCGGCTGCGGGGTGACAGCTCATGACGTGGCGCAATTGTTTGCCTGGTTTGCCAATCATAAAAAAGTCGTGACGGTGTATTCGCAGGGCATCAACCAATCCGGTTCCGGTTCGGATAAATGCAACGCCATCATCAACTGCCATTTGGCCAGCGGCAAAATAGGCAAACCGGGCTGTGGGCCGTTTTCGTTGACCGGCCAACCCAATGCCATGGGCGGACGGGAAGTGGGCGGGCTGGCCAATATGCTGGCGGCCCACATGGATTTGGAAAATCCGCGGCATGTCGACAGGGTCGGCCGTTTCTGGGGCAGCGACAAGGTCGCCAACCGCCAGGGCCTGAAAGCCGTGGAATTGTTCGATGCCGTTGCCGAGGGCCGGGTCAAGGCGGTATGGATCATGGCCACCAATCCGGTGGTATCCATGCCGGACGCCGACAAGGTCAAGCGCGCCTTGCAACAATGCGAATTGGTGGTGGTGTCGGACTGCATCGCCAATACCGATACCATGGCGCTGGCGCACGTGAAGTTGCCGGCCACCGGCTGGAGCGAAAAGGACGGCACGGTTACCAATCTGGAACGGCGCATCTCCCGGCAACGGCCGCTGTTCCCTCCTTCCGGCCAAGCCCGGCCGGACTGGTGGATTATCAGCCAGGTTGCCCGGCGCATGGGTTTTGCAGGTTTCGACTATCAAGCCAGCGCCGATATATTCAGGGAACACGCCGCGCTATCCGGGTTTGAAAACGACAGCATGCACGGCGTCAGAGCGTTCGACATTTCCGCATTCGCCGATATCGATCAGGTCCGCTTCGATGCGCTGCAACCCGTGCAATGGCCGGTGACCGCCAAGGCCACTCAAGGAACCGCCCGGCTGTTCGGCGACGGCGGATTTTATACTCCCCACGGTAGGGCCAGTTTTGTTCCCATCGTACCGAGGGGGCCGGTTCATGCCGCCGACGCCGCATATCAGTTCACCTTGAATACCGGCCGGCTGCGCGACCAATGGCATACCATGACCCGCACGGCGCTGGCGGCCAAATTGAACAGCCACAAGCCGGAACCGACCGTGGAGATTCATCCCGCCGACGCCTTGCAACTGGGTTTCAGGCAGCAGGGCTTGGCCAGATTGACTTCGCGTTGGGGCAGCATGCTGGCGCGGGTGGACATTACCGTCTCGCAACAACCCGGCAGCGTGTTCGTTCCCATGCATTGGACCGAACAACTCAGCAGCCGGGGCAGGGTAGGCGCCTTGGTGAATCCGGTGGTGGATCCATTGTCCGGCCAGCCGGAAAGCAAGCAGACCCCGGTACGCGTCGAAGCCTGGCAGCCGCGTTGGCAAGCCTTGCTGCTGTCCAGGCAGCCGGCGCGGATCGAGGGTGTGGAATATCAGGTCAAGGTCAAGGGCGATGGGTATTGGCGTTACCATTTGGCCGGCCGGGATGCCCTCGACGATTTACCCGGCTGGTGCCGCGCGCGCTTAAATATCGGCTCGGCGGAAATGGCGGAATGTCTGGAATACAGCGATGCCGCCGCCGGCGATTACCGGCTGGCGCGAGTCGAGGCGGGGCAACTGTCCGCCTGCCTGTTCGTTACCGCCCAAGCCGAGTTGCCGGAGCCGGGCTGGTTGTGCGGCCTGTTCGGCAAAACCGAATTGAGCCGCAAGGAACGCCTGAGCCTGCTCAGCGGCTTGCCGCCGCGCGGCGAACAGGATGTGGGGCGCACGGTCTGCTCGTGTTTCAACGTCGGCGAAAAAACCATTTTGCAAACCATAGCCGAGCATAAGCTCGACAGCGTGGCCGGCATAGGCGCCTGCCTGAGCGCCGGCACCGGCTGCGGCTCCTGCCTGCCGGAATTGAAAACGTTGCTGGCGGATGCCGGTAAGGCGGCGCTCGAGCAGTGCTCGACTCCCAAGTCCGGCTGATGTGGCTTGCGGATGCGCTGAGTTTGTTGAAACGGCGAAATTGTTCCTCCCTAGCGCTCATGAAACCGGCGCATCGCCCCGGCAAATGAAAGTAGTGCAGCTGAGCACGGTTCCTCGCCGGACAGGACGCCGTAAATTCGTCCGTGTAGGCTCGACGGCAGCATCCTTGCCGCCGACGCCTGTCCAACAAGCAACCGTACCCGCCCGATTTTTTACTTTCAGAGCCGTAGGCCGGAGTAAGCCGATAGGTGTTTCCGGCGGAATGCTTGGTTTCTATTTCCCAGGTATAAATATCAAACAGACGTAGTACCGGCAGAAGGGGTGTCGTGGTTGCGAAAGTCGGTGTCGCCGTGTGTCCGCTATCTGATTTTTGTATCGGCTGTTATAGAGTTAGCGCAGTTGCGCCGCTAAATTGGGTAGCCTCCTGTACATCGGAACTGTCAAAAGCGGCTTTGATTTCCAAAATGCGCGATAGGCAGGATTCGAATGCGTCAACCAGCGCGGGGTCGAAATGGTCTCCCGCGCCCTCGCGCAAGGCTTCCAGGGCCTTTTCCACCGGCCAAGCATCCTTGTATGGACGCTTCATGGTCAATGCGTCGAACACGTCGACTAAGGCGACGATGCGCGCCGATTGCGGAATCGCTTCACCAGCCAGGCCGCCCGGGTAGCCGCTGCCGTCCCACTTTTCGTGATGGTGCAGCGCGATCTCGGCGGCCAACACGAATACCGGCGCGTCGCTGCTGGACAGAATTTCGTAGCCTATTCGGCAGTGGCTGCGCATAATGGCCCACTCATCGGCATCCAGTTGGCCGGGTTTACGCAACACCGAATCGGGAATGCCGATTTTTCCTGTGTCGTGCATCGGAGCGGCTTGCTCCAGCATTTCGCAATCCTGCTTGGGCCAGCCGACGGTCTCGGCCAGTTGCCGGGCGTAAGCCGCGATGCGCCAGATATGCAGGCCGGTATCGCTGTCGTTGTAATGGCCGGCTTTGCCGAGCATGGCGATGGCCTCGCCGTACGTTCTCTCCAACCGCTTGGCTTGAACCAACGATAGATGGGTCCGCACCCTTAGCCCGCACGATCCGTGGATAAACCGGTTTAATCAAATAATCGACGCAGCCTGCGTGGAAGCCGGCTTCCTCATTTTCCAATTCTGACAGTGTGGTGACGAAAATCACCGGGATGGCCTCGGTCGTCGGATTGGCTTTTAGGGCGCGGCAGACTGCATAGCCGTCCATTTCAGGCATTTGGATATCGAGCAGGATCAGGCAGGGATGGTGCTTGCCCGCCAGTTCGAGCGCTTCCGCGCCGTTTCGAGCCAGCATCAGCCTGTGCTCGTCTTTAAGTATTTGGTGCAGGATGGCCAAATTGGCTGGTTCATCATCAACGATCAGGACGGGACCGTAAGGCATGATTTACTCCGGTATCGATAAATTCAGGCTCTGCAACAGACTACGTACAGCGGCTTCAGCCCCGCGGAAATCGAAGTCGGCCAGTAGCGCGTCCAACTCGGCCAGTTGGATAGGGGTCGGGTGCTGCCGCAGCCGGCCCAACCAGACTTCGGAATCATCGGGATCGTTACGGTCGAGCGCTTTCAACATGCCCTCGAACAAGGCAATAACGTCGTCCTCGCGCGGGTCTAAACTTGGTTTCACCGTGGCAGTTGGTTTATCGGATTCCGTCCAAGCGTCGACTGTCGCACATACCCGGTCTATAGCAGCTTGCAGTTCTGTCGCTAGTCTAAATGCTGCCTCGCCCCCTTTCAAGCGTGTTTCCAGTTTGCCGGCCAACTCCGCAATTTGAGGTAGCCGCAGGGTTCCCGCCACGCCATACAGTTTATGCGCCAGAGCCGCCGCCGCTTTCAGGTTACCTTCGCCGCAGGCGGCTGCGATAGATGTCCCGTGTTGAGCGTAAGCAGCAACAAATTTCTCAAGATAAGTGCGGTAGACGTCGAGTTGGCCCCACTGGCTACGCACTGCCGGCATATCGATAACTGGCAAGTCGGGTTCTCCGGCGCCGGTCGCCGGCAGCGGCGGCGATACGCTTGCCGCGTCGACGGCTGCGCCGCTAGCGCCCGAGGTGGCCTTTCCGGCTAAGCATCCGGTCCAGCGTTGAATGGTTTCCATCATTTGCGCCACGTTGAACGGCTTGGCGATAAAATCGCTCATGCCGGATAGCTGCGCCGCATCGCGTAATTCTTGGAAGGCGCCGGCGGTCAGCGCGACGATGGGTAGCTCCCGCCAGCGTTCGTCCTCGCGGATAAAGCGGGTGGCGGCATAACCGTCCAGGCGCGGCATCTGCAAGTCCATCAACACGATGTCCGCCGCATCCGGATGGGCTTGCAGCCATTCCAGCGCGTCCTGGCCGTCGCAAGCGGTATCGACGATCGCGCCATCGGCCTCCAGGATACCTTTTGCCACTTCCCGGTTAATATCGCTATCGTCCACCACCAGCACGCGCACGCCGGCAATACGGCGATTGCCCGCGGTGGCGGCCGGCGCCGGGGTTGGTTGCAAATGTCCTTGCCGGCGTTGATTCAGCGAGTCGGCGACGGCAGAGTAGAGCGTCGAGGCGGTGACCGGTTTGCTGAGCACTTTGGCCACTCCCTCTATACCCGGCTGGGCTAATAAATCTTCGCGCAAATGAGCGGCGACCATCAGCAGTATCGGCGGGTCCAGGTCCCGGTATTTGTCCTGAAGCGCTTGCCGTATGGCCCGAGCGGCATTCAGTCCGTCCAGTCCCGGCATTTTCCAATCCAACACGATGGCATCGTAATAACGCTTGCCGTCTATTCTGGCCAGCGCTTGCATCAGGGCGGCTTCGCCGGAATCGGCGGTATCGGCCCGCCAGCCCATGGATTTTGTCACAGCGGCCAGCGCCTCGCGCACGCTGGCGCGGTCATCCGCGATCAGTAGTTCGAGTCGGGTTAGCTCGACGGGCCGGCGTTCCACGCGCTGGTCGAGCTGCAACGGCAACACGAACCAGAATTCGCTGCCTTGGCCAACTTCACTGATAACTTGCAGATTACCGCCCATCAGTTCCACCAGTTGCAAGCTGATGCTCAAGCCCAAGCCGGTACCGCCGAATCGGCGGCTGATGCTGTTATCGGCTTGGCCGAAAGCCGAGAAAATCTGCATCTGTTGATCGCTGGAGATGCCGATGCCGGTATCGCGCACCCCAAAACGCAACTTACATTGCGGCTTGTCTGCGGATTCGACACTAATGCGTAATTCGACTTCGCCGCGTTCGGTAAATTTGATCGCGTTACTGAGCAAGTTGATTAATACTTGCTGGAGGCGTAAGGCATCGCCAACCAATGCGTCGATTTCGGCGGGTGGAGTGATGACCAATTCCAAGTCTTTATTATGAGCCGCAGTCGCCATAATAGATGCGAGATTGTCCAGCAGTTCCGTCAGTCTGAACGGCGCTCGTTCGATTTCGATTCGGCCGGCCTCTATTTTGGAAAAGTCGAGGATATCGTTGATCAGGGATAGCAGGGTATGCCCGGCATTGTGGACTTTGCGCACCAAGGCCAGCGATTCGCCGTCCAGATGGCGCTGTTCCAAAAGATAGCAGAAACCCAAAACGGCGTTCATCGGCGTGCGGATTTCATGGCTCATATTGGCCAGGAAGGCGCTCTTGGCATGGTTGGCGGAGTCCGCCAATGCCATGGCTTTTTCCAGTTCGGCGGTTCGGCTGGCGACCAACATTTCCAACTGGTCGCGGTGTTGCTTGAGCTCTTCCTGGGCACGCTTGCTGTCGGTAATGTCCTGGATAACGCCCACGGCAACCTGGCTCTTGCCGTCCGTTCGGTTGATGCGATAGCGGCCTGCGACCATGATCCAGCGGATTTCGCCATCGGTACGCCGAATCCGGCATTCGAATTTGCCTTCGCCGCCGCTGGCAAACGCCTCTTGCAGCACGGCCACGACCCTGGCCTGGTCTGCCGCCAGCACATGCTCCAGGAATTTGTCGACGGACCATGCCGACGCTGTGTCGGAATAGCCAAAAATACGGGCGTGTTCGATCGAACGATAAGCCGTGTGCGTTTCCAAGTCGACTTCCCAGGCGCCGGTATTCGACATCTCCAAAGCAAAATGCAGCCTTGTTTCATTTTCACGGATAGCGGTTTCCGCTTCTTTCAATTCTTGAATGTCGGTACAGGTGCCGCACCATTTTTGTATCCGGCCTTGCTCGTTCAGCAGCGGCACGCCCCGGACCAGCCACCAGCGGTAAACGCCGTCCGCTCGCCGCAAGCGGCATTCCAATGAATAGCTTTCCCTGTGCTGTGTGGCGCGTTGCCATGCATCCCATGCGCGTTGCTTATCATCCGGATGGAAAGGAATATTCCAACCGTGACCGTAACTTTCTTCAAGCGTAAGCCCGGTGTATTCGACCCATTGATGATTGAAGTAAATATTCCAACCGTCAGGCCGTGTCACCCAGACAATTTGCGGCATGGCCTCGGTTAGTCCCCGAAATTCGCGCTCGCTCTCACGCAAGGCATCCTCAGTCTGCTTGAGCAGGGTAATGTCATGTATGATGACAATGACTCCATCAATCTCGTCGCCGTTAAGTATCGGCTCATAGATAACTGAATATCGTCTTGGCGCGGCCTCAGAGGCTAGTGGCAGCATCAATTCATATATCACCTTTTCACCGGCGAAGGCTCGATCGAGGTGTGGTGAAATCTGCGTCGCATAGCTGGATGCCAGCACCTCGGACGGCGAACTTCCAATCAGCTCGTCGGCTGACTGAGAAAGTCCAAGAATACGGACATAGGCAGGGTTAACGAACCTGTATTGCCGATTGCGATCAAGCGTGACAATACCGACTGATATGTTGTCAGTAACAGACCGCAGCCGCGACTCGCTCTCGCGTAGCGCCGCCTCTGCTTGTCTGCGTTCGGTTATATTGCGGCTGACCGTTGCCCAGCCGACCGGCATGCCGGCGGCGTCATCGACACTGAACAGATAGTAGTTCATCCAAATCGGCTCGCCGGTCTGAAAGTGCCGCAAGCGGATCTCCACGTCGCCGTGCCCCTCCCGTTGCACGCGCGGGAAGAACTCCTCGGCGATGAAACGCCGATCTTCCGGAAAGAAATAGTCCTGTACCTTGACCCGGCAGGCGGCGGCCACATCCGGTAGACCGACCATGCGCCGCCCCTCGGGATTAACGTAAAGGAAATTCATATCCAGGTCGCACATGCCAATGAATTCGCTGCTACTTTCAGCCAGCAGGAAGAACTTCTGCCGCTCAATCTCAAGCTGTTTACGTCCGGAGATGTCTTCTACGACAGAGATGAAGTACCTCGGCTGCCCGGTATCGCCACGAACCAGGGCTACGGTCAGATTGATCCAGACGACGGAGCCATCCTTATGCAGGTAACGCTTCTCCAAGGAATAGGTATCGATCTCTCCGCTCAGCATCTGCTGCATGTATCCGAGATCGGTGTGGAGATCATCAGGGTGAGTGATGTCCTGAAATGTCTTGGTTGCCAGTTCTTCGTGAGAATAGCCGACAATATCGCACAGTTTTTGGTTGACTCTCATCCACCGTCCTTCGGGACTTACTTGCGCAATGCCCACGGCGGCCAGATCGAAAAAGGCGCGAAATTCGCGCTCGTTTTCCTGTATGCGTAACTGGGTTTCAGCCTCTTTGCGCAACCGTGAAATTTCAAGACATGACCCAACATGAGCCAATAATTCGCGCGCACTAAACGGCTTGGTCAAGTAGCCATCGGCCTTGTGTTTCAAGCCTTGGATGCGTTCTTCTTCCCCGGCACGCGCCGACAGCAAAATGACCGGAATCGTGCTGGTTTTTCGATCCTCCCGTAGGGCGCTCAGCAAGCCGATGCCGTCCAGGCCCGGCATCATGATGTCGGTCAGCACCAGATCGGGCCGGCGTTGGCGCACCGCTGCCAGCGCCGCTTCGCCGTCGCGTACCGCTGCCACGTCGTAGCCCTGTTTTCGTAAAAGCCGGGCGACATAGCCGCGCATGTCGGCGTTATCGTCGGCAACCACGATGTGTGCACTCGCTCCGGAATTTTGCGCTATCGATTTGTCCGCTCCAGTTTGCTGGCCCGAGTCGTAATCATGTTCCGTCCCTAGCTCCCAACGTATTGCCTCTTCGGCGAAAAAATTGGCGCCACTCGGAGCGGTATTCACCGCCTGGGACAGACGAATGCGCTCCGCCGGCAGATGTGCGGTGCCTGCGAGGATAGTCACGGTAAATGTGCTGCCGACACCCGGAGTACTCGTTACACTGATTTCGCCGCCATGCAAGCGGGCCAGCTCCTGTACAAGAGCCAGACCGATACCGCTACCCTCATGACTACGCGCACGCACGTTTGGCACCCGGTGGAAGCGGTCGAATATATGTTCAAGTTGATCCGGCGCAATTCCCACGCCGGTGTCGCGCACGGCCAGTTCGACCGATTTTTCTCGCCAGTGCAACGCCACCTCGATTTCGCCGGCAAAGGTGTGTTTGTAGGCGTTGCTGAGCAGGTTGAGGACAATCTTTTCCCACATTTGCCGATCCACATACACCGGTTCCGGTAAAGTCGGGCAGGATATGGCAAGCCGCAGACCCGCATTGTCGGTGGCGGAACGGAATAGGCTGGCCAGTTCGGCGGTATAGGCGGCCAGATCGGTCGCTTCATAGGCCGCTTCCATCCGCCCGGCTTCGATGCGGGAAAAGTCGAGCAGCGAATTGACTAATTTCAGCAGACGCAAGCTGTTTCGATGTACCAGGCTAAGCTGCTCGTATTCGGTTGCGGCTGGCTGCTGGCTTTGCGGGGCAAAGCGGGCCAATAACTCTTCCAGTGGACCCAGCATCAAGGTTAACGGTGTGCGAAACTCGTGGCTGACGTTGGCAAAAAACCGGGTCTTCAGCTCATCCAGTTCCAAGGTTTTGGCATACAGGCGCGACAATTCTTGGTTGGCCGCCTTCAACTCCGCGCTGGCGGAGGCAACCTCTTTACTGCGGGCGAACAGTTCGACTTCCATTTTGACGGCTTGGGCGCGTAAGGTGTCGTTGAGTTGGCTTTGTTCAACGCCAAGCTGTTTGACGCGGATGAACTCGGTTAAATCTTCGGCCCGATGCAGTACGTAGGCAATGCCGCCGTCCTTGTCGAGAATCGGAATATTGATCGGGCTCCAATATCGCTCCTCGAAACCCTCGCTATCGGGTCTGGGAATATCGTATTTTTGCACCGGCATCGTGTCGGGCTTGCCGGACAGCAATACCCGCTGCAGCGAAGCCCGCAAGTTTCGTTGGCCTTCGGCGGTCGGGTCGGCGGGATTATCGGGGAATATTTGAAACATCGTTTTTCCCAATATGTCTTCCCGGCGGGTCAACGTGGCGCGGGTGTAAGCATCACTGACCGCGACGATTTCCAGATTCGCATTTAAAACCAGATAGAGGTCGGGGGACGATTCGAACAGTAAGCGGAAATCCAAATTGTCATGTGTTGGGATGGAATCATTCATTTTTTCTATTCGCTCGTTCCGATTTTACAAGAGCTTCAGTTTGGTGAATTACATAAAACTATACCGCATTGAAAGCGAGTGTCGCGGGCCATTATTGTAGGTCTGATCTTATGGTTGAGGCATAAGTGGGCATGGATCGATCATTTTGACTTCTGCTTGGAGCTTTGCCTTTGCCAAAGTCGGTCGTAATTGCGTCGGACTGCGAAGAATGGAGTCCATGATGAGCTGGTTCTTTGGGTTAAAGATTCAGCTGGGTTGCCGCCATCGTGGCTAACGCTAGGGATGAGATTACAGTGGTCAGTGAGCGGTTGCGGCCGCGGCGGGTATCGGACAGTTGGGTTTCCAATGTCAGGCGGGCGATGGCCGTGCCCTGGTCGTAGAATTCGAACACGCTGTCGAGGGTGCGGCTGGCGTGTTCGAAGAAGCCGCCCGGATTGATGTTGGGTCTATCCGCCGACAGCAGCTCCCGTTCGATCTCGGTCACCAGTTTGTTAATCCGGCTCCTTACCTCGCCGTGAACCTGTTGCAGTTTTTCGCCGGTCATGTCGGCGGGGGTTCTGGTCAGGCCTTGTTCGAGGCGGGCCACGGTTTCGCGAATACGCGTCACCAGAAAGCCGAGTTTGATCCGCTCGGTGCCGAGGCCGCGGCCGGCGGCCGCGATGCCGGTGCCGATGGCGCGGCTTTGGCCGATGGCCTCGGCCGTATCGGGCAGCAAATGCCAGACAATTTCCACGAAGCTGAACGGGCAGCCGCTGTCGCGGTGCAACTGGCTGCGTTCGGCAATATCCCTGATCAGGTGCAGTACCGTCGAAATCAATCGGCAATGGTCCTCGAAGCTCTGCGCCCGGCTGCCGCTTAACACGCGGGGATACAGTTCTTGCCAGTGATTTCGAATGGTCTCGAAATCGGCCCGATGGCATTCGGAGGTTTGCAGATGCCGGGCGATTTGCCCGGCCTGCCGGTTGATTTCGGCTTGCAGGACTGAAATTTTGTATTTGAAGCTGGCGTCGCCGTTGAGATAGCCGTTGACCATGCCGCGGTGCCGCTGGATATTGCCAAGGAACTCCTTAAGTTCCTGATTGATGGTGATGTGCAGCAGCTGCGAGTTGATCTGTCCGAGACGGGCCCGCTGCCGGCAGTACAGCATGCCGGTGCATGCCGCGCCTATCAGTCCGGCGGTCAGTAGTAACAAGGTTAGGGCTTGGGGCATCGCAAATCTCTGGACGGGTTAGTGGGCGACGACTTGCGCCAGTTTGGTCAGATGCAGGGCTATCGCGGCCGATTCCTGGGCGGCTTTGCTGTTTTCTTCGACATGCAGCGCGATAGTTTCGACATTGCGGCCGATTTCCTGGCTTGCCTGGCTTTGCTGTTCGGTGCCGAGGGCAATGGTGGAGACGTTGTCCAGGGCATGGTCGGCATATTCGCGGATGCCGGACAAGACTTTCTCCACGCTGTAAGCCTTGCCGATACCCAGCTCGGTTTGCTGCTGGGTATTGGTGATCGAATGCACGGCTTGAGCGATTTTTTCCCGCACGGTTTCGGTGGTGCCGGTAATTTCCTCGGCGGACTGGCGAACCCGTTGCGCCAAGGTACGCACCTCGTCGGCCACCACGGCAAAGCCGCGACCGTATTCGCCGGCCCGGGCCGCCTCGATTGCGGCATTCAGGGCCAGCAGATTGGTTTGTTCCGAGATGGATTTGATGGTTTCCGATATTTGGGAAACCTGCCTGGAATGCTGTTCCAGATTGCGCATCAAATCCGCCAATTCCTGGATTTCCTCAAACAATTGCTTGATGTCGGCGATGAAGCTGTCGATGGATTCTTGCCCCTGCCGGGACAGTTGTTGGGTGGTCGATGAGATTTTTTCGGTTTCCCGGCATTGCCCGGCCACGTCCGATATGCTGGCGGACATTTGTTCGATGGCGGCGGCCATGGTTGTGGTGCTTTGTCGCTGCCTGTCCAGTTGTTCGGCCACCAATCCGGCGCCCTGATTCAACTGGTCGGCGGCGTAGCTTACTTCCTGAATTGAGGCACGTACCTCGCTCATGCGGCGGCCCAGCTCCCTTGCCGTGTCGTTAAACGCCGTGAACAGTTGCGACATTTCGTCCCGGCCCGAAAAGTGCAGGCGGGTATCGAAGTCGCCGGCGGCCAGTTGCCGGTGCGCGCTCAGCAACTTGTCCAGACCGTCCCGTTGGCTGAAATAGCAACCGTGGAATAGTATCAGCCAGGGCAGCTGGCAGGCCGCGAGGACCAACCATTGGTTGGCGGACAGGCCGAGGCCGGTGTGGTACAGGAATGCCGCCGCCGGCAGCATCAGCGCGCCGAACAGCAAGGCAAATTTCCGCCGCAGGCGAAAATTGTCGAGGAAGCCAAACAACAAAGAAGCGAACATTTTAATCTCGTTGACCAAGAATCATCGAGCTGAATGCTTGCAATATTCTTACCATCTGGATCAGGCCTGATTCGCCGGCCGATGCCGCCTGATTTTGCGCACCAATTCGGGGAATTGCCCGCACTAAATATCGATCGGCGCACCAAGTTGATTCGCATGCATGCGTCCGACGTTGGAAAAAGCCCGGATATTGCCCGGCTGCCCAAGCTCGATCGGGTCTTTACCCGTCGAGATAAGACCGCTTGGCCGCGCTTGCCTGCCCGACAAGCCTGCTGGGGGCAGGCGCGCAAGCGGCCGCACCAAAACAGGGATGAGCGGGGCAAACAATTTTCCCCTTTGGGTAATTGATATTTAAACGACGCCGGGATGCCCGCAGGGATACCCAAAGGGCACAAGAGTTGGCATCCAGTGCCATGGATAACAAGCTTCGAGCCGTCCGTGGAATTTGAATTTCGACAATCCCCGCCGAAATGACGCGAACTACCTGGAATCCGACAAACTAAAAGTAACGTTCATGAAGGCTAGGCATCGCCCCGGCAAATGAAAGTAGTGCAGCTGGGCACGGTTCCTCGCCGGACAGGACGCCGTAAATACGTCCGTGTAGGCTCGACGGCAGCATCCTTGCTGCCGACGCCTGTCCAACAAGCAACCGTACCCGCTCGATTTTTTACTTTCAGAGTAACGTTCATGAAGGCTAGGCATCACCCCGACATATGAAAGTCAACGGCGTTATGTCGTTAGTATTTTGGGCAGTTGCCGCGTGACTTTCAGAGTAACGGGGGATAATCAGCATGCGCTTGGCAACAAGCCGAATTCCGGCAAGTTGTTCAAGACGATATGCTTAGTCCAGCAAGGCTTGTAAATACGGCCAGATTTTTTCGGCGATCAGGGCTTGTGCCTGTTCGTTCGGGTGCAGGCCGTCGATTTGCATCAATTCGGGCTTTAGAGCCACGTCTTCCAGAATAAACGGTACCAGCGGCACGTTGAGTTCGTTCGATAGTTGCGGATAAACGTCGTAAAACATTTCGATGAAACGTTTGCCGTAATTGGGCGGAATTTTCATGCCCAGCAGCAGCACCTTGGCGCCGGCCTGTTGCGAGCGCCGGATCATTTCGGTCAAATTGCTTTTCATGGCCAAGGGTGTCAGACCGCGCAAGCCGTCGTTGGCGCCCAACTCCAATATCAATATGGCCGGTTTGTGGCGGGCCAGGACTTGATCGATGCGCGCCAGCCCGCCGGCGGAGGTATCGCCGCTGATGCTTTCATTGCTGATAACATAGCCGTTGGATTGGTCGTTGAACTTTTGTTGCAGCAGATTCACCCAACCCCGGGATACATCGATACCGTAGCCGGCGCTGATGCTGTCACCCAATACCACAATCGACTTGGCCGTCGCGGCCATCGGCACTAACCCCAGAATTACGGCAAGGACAAGGCTATACATCATGCGAACTCATAGTGAACAAGGCAATACTCCTATCATTGAAACCCGGAATCTGGCCAAATCGGTGCAGACTTTGGAAGGCGAGCTGCATATCTTGTCATCGGTGGACCTGATCATCAAGTCGGGCGAAAGCATTGCCATAGTCGGCGAGTCCGGTTCGGGCAAAACCACCTTGTTGAGTCTGCTGGCGGGCCTGGATACGCCCAGCCGTGGATCGGTCGTCATCAAGGGCCGCGATATTACACGGATGAGCGAAGACGGCAGGGCGGCGTTGCGCGGCGAATTGGTCGGCTTTGTGTTTCAATCGTTTCAATTATTGCCGGCCTTGACCGCGCTGGAGAACGTGATGCTGCCCTTGGAATTGATCGGCGACCCCGAGGCCGAGGCCGCCGCCAGGGTTTTGCTGGAACGGGTGGGCCTGGGTCGCCGGCTCTCGCACACGCCCAGGCAATTGTCGGGAGGCGAGCAACAGCGGGTGGCCTTGGCGCGGGCTTTTGTCGCCGGTCCGGCGATATTGTTCGCCGACGAGCCGACCGGTAATCTGGATAGCAAGACCGGTGCCCATGTCATCGATTTGTTATTCGAACTGAATCAGGAACGCCATACTACCTTGGTATTGGTGACCCATGACGCATCCCTGGCGGCGCGTTGCGGGCGCATGATCAGGCTGGATGCCGGGAGCATGGTATGAAGCGTTTCAATTTGGCGTTACGCCTGTTGCGGCGGGATGGGCGTTCCGGCGAATTGACCTTGCTGGTGCTGGCGCTGCTGATTGCTGTCGCCGGCACCAGTACGATTTCCCTGTTCGCCGATAGATTGCAGCGTACCTTGTCCGTACAGGTGGCCGAGTTTCTGGCCGGCGACCTGGTTTTGGCCGGTTCTCAAGCGATAGACGACAGCTGGCGCGCTCGGGCGGCGGATTTGGGCTTGACGCAGTCGCAAACCACCGAATTCAGCAGCGTGCTGCTGGAAAACGGCCAGATGTTGTTGGCTGCGATCAAGGCCGTCGGTCAGTCCTATCCACTACGGGGGATTTTAAAAACCCTGGAAGTCGAGGAGGGAGAGGAAGTTACCGTCCGTCAAGGCCCGGAACCCGGCACGGCCTGGGTGGAAAAACGTATCCTGTCAGCCTTGCAGTTGGGCTTGGGCGATCTGTTGACAGTGGGCGAAAAGCCGCTGAGGGTTACTCGCATCCTGACTTACGAACCGGATAAGCGCGGCGATTTTTACAGCTTTTCGCCGCGAGTCGTCATCCATCAGGCCGATCTTCAGGCTACCGGAGTAATTCAGCCGGGCAGTCATGTGCATTACTTTTATCAGTTCATCGGCGCCGAACCGCAATTGAAGGCATTCAAACAGTGGCTGAAACCACAACTCAATCCGTCCCAACGCATCCTGGATATTCATGAGGACAGGCCGGAGCTGGGTTCGGCCTTGCAACGGGCGGAACGCTATCTGGGGCTGTCCAGCATCGTGGTGGTTTTGATTGCCGGGGTGGCGATTGCCATGGCCGCCGGACGTTATACCGAGCGCCACTTCAATGCCGCGGCCTTGTTCCGTTGCCTGGGTTGTCGGCAAGGCGAAATCCTCTGGTTATATACGCTGCAATTTTTACTGCTGGGGGCCTTGGCCAGCGCGGCCGGCTGTTTGTTGGGTTGGCTGGGGCAACTGGGCTTGTTTTACGTATTGAAGCCCTTGTTGCCGCAACAACCGGCCGACCCGGGCCTGTTGGCGGTGGTGTTCGGTTTTGTCACCGGCATGGCAATTTTGCTGGGCTTCGCCTTGCCGCCACTGTTGCGCTTGCGGGAAGTGTCGCCGCTACGGGTGTTGCGGCGGGAGTTGGAGCCCTTGCCGGCCAAAGCCTGGCTGGTTTACGGCTTGGCGATTGCGGTGATGTCCGCGCTGATAGGGCGTTACAGTAACGATTGGCAAATGACCGCCAGTGTCATCGGTACCGGCTTGCTGAGCTTGCTGGTGCTCGGTTTGCTGATTGCCTGCGCGCTTAGCTTGTTGCGTCCGCTGCTGCCTCGGCTGGGGGTGATTTGGCGCTTTGGCGTTCAAGGTCTGTTGCGTAACCGGCGGGCCAGCGTCAGTCAGATTCTGGCTTTCAGTATCACCTTGGCGGCCATGAGTTTGAGCTTTACGGTGCGTAACGATTTGATCGATCAGTGGCAACAACAATTGCCGGAGCGGGCGCCCAATTATTTTGCCCTCAATATCATTCCCGCCCAGCAGCCGGCTTTTGCGCTGGATCTGAGCGGTGCGGGCATGGAGGGTAGTGCGTTTTATCCGGTGGTCAGGGGACGCTTGGTGGCTATCAATGCCGAGCCGGTGCAAAAAAGGGTCAGCAAGGACAGTCAGGGCGAAGCCGCCACCCAACGCGATTTGAGCCTGACCTGGGCGGCGGCGATTCCGGCCGATAATACGCTGACCGCCGGCGAGATTTGGCCGCAAAATGAAGCCGGTTGGGTGTCGGTGGAGCGGAAGCTGGCCGACAATTTGAATATAAAGGTTGGGGATGAATTGCAATTCACCATCGGCAGCGAGCAGGTTAGTGCCAGGGTGGCCAATCTCCGCAGTCTGGAGTGGGATACCATGAAGCCCAATTTCTACATGATTTTCTCGCCCGGCACGCTGGACGGTTTTCCGTTCACTTATCTGACCAGTTTTTATTTGCCGGATGCCGGTAAAGATCTGCTGAATCAACTGCTGAAAACCTATCCGGCCATTACCGTGCTGGATGTGGATCAGGTTTTGAAACAGTTCAAAACTATACTGATGCAATTGACTCAAGCCATTGATCTGTTGCTTTATTTTGCCTTGGCGGCCGGTTTTGCGGTGCTGTTCGCGGCGGTATATGCCACTCTGGACGACAGGATCCGCCAAGCGGCCTTGATGCGCACCCTGGGTGCCAAGCGCGGCTGGCTGGCAAGCACTCATTTGGTCGAGTTCGGTTTTCTCGGCGCCCTGGCCGGCACAATGGCGGCGATTCTGCAGCAAGTGATTTTGTACGTGTTCTACAGCCGGGTCATGCATATTCCGTATCGGCTTTCCTGGTTGTCGGGGGCGGCGCTGTTGGCGATAGGCGTGGTCTCGGTGGGGTTGGCGGGTTATTGGGGCGTGCGCGAGGTGCTGAATCGATCGCCGATGCGGGTTTTGCGCCGCTTATGAGGATTCCATGGCTTAAAGCGCGTCTATCGGTAATTAAGCCGACGGGAATTTAATTAAATCTTGGGAAATTCGGCATTGTGGCTAAAATGTACGGCCCATGGCTGCCAAAACTGTCAGTTCTGACTGACAGAGGCGACGTGACGTCATGAAAACCCAAGAATGCCGTAACTATTGAATGTAAGGATTATGCCGCAAAGTGTTTTTAAACTTGAATCGTTGCTGGAAACCCATGAACAACCGTTTATGGTTATCGGTGCCGATTTACATGTGTTGGCGGTCAATCAGGCCTGGGAAACGGCGTTTGGCATCGCGCGGGAAGTTCAAGTCGGCAGACCCTGTTGCGAGCAACAGGGCGCATGTCGGCATCAGCGCTTGTTCCAAACTCTTGAGCCCTATGGAGGAATTTTCGAAGTTGACGGGCGCAAGGACAAAAAACTGTTGAATGTGCGAGGTTATCCCTTGCTGGATGCCGACGGGCGCCTGTATTTGGGCGAGTCGCAAAGTCTGCTGCATAAAAGGGGCGACGAAGTTCACCAGAGCGGGATGGTGGGTAAAAGCGAGCCCTTCCTGCGCTTGAAAACCCAGTTGCAACAGGCCGCGGCGATACAGGCCCCTGTTTTGTTGTTGGGTGAGACAGGTACTGGCAAGGAACTTGCTGCGGAATTTATTCATCGCCATTCGCAACATGCGCAGGGCGAATTCGTCATTGCCGATTGCACCGTGTTCGGCGAGGATTTGTTTGAAAGCGAATTGTTCGGACATGAGAAAGGTGCTTTTACGGGAGCGGCATCCGGCAAGAAGGGCTTGTTCGAATTGGCGGATAACGGCACGCTGTTTTTGGATGAAATCGGCGAGTTGCCGGTTTCTCAACAAGCCAAATTATTGCGAGCGTTGGAAAGCGGTCAGTTTCGGCGGGTGGGCGGCACCGTTACGCTGAAGGCCAATGTCAGGGTGTTGTGCGCGACCCATAGGAATCTGGCGGATATGGTCAGGCAAGGCCGCTTTCGGGAAGATTTGTTTTACCGCTTGTCGGTTTTTCCGATCGAAATTCCGCCGTTGCGCGAACGTAAACAGGATATACCGATTTTGGTGGAACATTTTTTAAAACAGTTTGGCCCCTTGAAAGGCCAACATTTAACAATCGGTCGCGAGGGCCTGATCAAATTGATACAACATGGCTGGCCCGGTAATATCCGTGAATTGAAAAATTGCCTGCATTTGGCGACCGGCTTGTGCGCGGGGGCTATCATTCAGCCCCAGGATATTCATTTCATGCGTATGATAGGGGAACAGACCGGGTCGTTAGCCATGGAAGACGTTGATTTGCAGCAGGCACCGGCCGGCAATGGCGGAAATATGTCTACACTGGAGCAATATGAAGCCAGTTTTATCGGCAGCTTGATCAAAAAATATCAGGGAAACCGTAAATTAATCGCCGCCGAAATGAATATCAGCGAAAGAACTTTATACCGGAAGCTTAACCGGCTCAATTTGAACTAGGCACTTTCATGCAGTCATCGTTATTTAACTGGACGCTCAACGCGATCAATCCGCAAAACAATGGGTTCACTCCGCCCATGGACATGCGCGAGGCGATTTCCAGTATCAAAGCGTTGCCGCCATTGCCGGGCAGTGCGGTACGGATAGTCAATCTGATTTCCGATCCCAAGGCCGACGTCGACAAGTTGGCCGAAATCATAGAACTGGATCCGTTGTTGACGGCGCAAATCATTCGTTGGTCCACCTCGTCGCTGTACGGTTATCGCGGCAAAATTTGCAGCGTGCGGGATGCCATCGTGCGGGTGTTGGGCTTTAATTTTGTGCTGGATTTGGCTTTGGGGCTGTCGGTGTTGGCGCCGTTGCGCGCGCCCAAGGAAGGCGTGATCGGTATCAGGATGTTCTGGATTCATGCACTGGCCAGTGCCTCGCTGATGAAAAAACTGGCGCTGGAAATGCCGGCCGAATCCGGCGTGAGCCCGAACGAAGTTTTTCTGGCGGCCTTGCTGCACAATATCGGTTTCCCGCTGCTCGGGCATCAGTTTCCCGGCGAATTCGAGTACTTGAACAAATTGATCAATGCCAACCCCGGCTTGTCGATTTATAACCTGGAGACCTTCGCGTTTGGCGTCAACCATACCCAGATCGGCGCCTGGCTGATGAGTGCGTGGTCGCTGCCGAGCGTGGTAACCGATATCGTCTACCACCACCACAACCCCTTCTACCGTGGCGAACATCATCTCTTGACCCTGTTGACCTTTCTGAACGACTATCTGCTGGGCCAGATCGGTATCGGCGACGCGGCCAATCAAAACTGCCCGGAAGAGGTTTGGAGCGTTTTGGCCCTGGAACCGGCTACCGGCCTGAGAATCGTCGATAGTCTACAGGACGAACTAATAGCCATCACCGACATGGCGGATATGCTGACGCTTTAAGTCCGGGGTAGTTGAACACCCGGCTAGTGGACAGGTACCCTTTATTCGCGGCGAGCAACCCCGAAGATGTCCCGATGAGCCAACCGTCTTGCCCCGCCTGCCTGTCTCCCTTGTCCGGTCAGTCGTTTTGCTCCCAGTGCGGTTGGTACCGGGGAATGCAACAGGACGCGCAATATCTGCCGGTCGGCACGGTGGTCAATCCGCCCTATCGGGTGGCCCGCGTGTTGGGGCATGGCGGTTTCGGTATTACCTATCTGGGCTGGGATGCCAATCTGCAAATCAAGGTGGCCATCAAGGAATACATGCCGCGCGACTTTGCCCGCCGCGATCCATTGAGCGGCAGGGTTTTGGCGCATGCCTCGGCCGAGGCGGAATTTTCCGCCGGCTTGAACTGCTTTCTCGATGAAGCCCGCAATCTGGCCAAATTTCAGCAACATCCCGGCATTGTTTCGGTTCTGGCTTTTTTTCCCGCCTTCGGCACCGGCTATATGGTGATGGAATATGTGGAAGGCCGCACCTTGAAAGCCTATTTGGATCAACGCGGACGACTGGATTGGGCCAGGACGCTGGATATTTTCATGCAGATCATGGACGCCCTGCGGGCCGTGCATAGTACGGGCCTGCTGCATAGGGACGTCGCGCCGGACAACATCTACCTGTGCGGCGACGGACGGGTGAAATTATTGGATTTTGGCGCGGCCCGGGCCCGCTTGGGCGGCAACCTTCAGGCTGGCGATACGCAAACCGTGCTGGTGAAACCCGGTTTTGCGCCGGAAGAACAATATCGCGACGATGGCCGGCAGGGCCCCTGGTCAGATGTCTACAGCCTAGCGGCCAGCATGTATTATTGTCTGACCGGAATCGCGCCGCCGGATGCCCTGGACAGAGTGAAACAGGATACGCTCAAACCCCTGGCGGATTTGGGAGCGGCGCTTCCGCCGGCGGCGGAACGAAACCTGCTGGCGGCATTGGCGGTAGACGCGTCGCAACGGCCGCAAAGCATGGAAGCGCTACAACAGCGATTTCTCGCCACGCAAGCCGAGTTGCCCGCGCCAGCGAAAACCGCAATCGCGCACACGCCCCCATCAAATCGTCAAGCTCTAGCGTCCGCCGATATTGACAGGCCAAAGCAATTTCAGTGGTGGCGTTGGTTGCTGGTTGCGGGTATCGTTCTATTATTGAGTTTAATCCTGCGCGGCAGGGGAGAACGAATGCCCGCTTCCAGCCCGATAGAAGCGATATCTCAAGAGATCGTCTCGCCAGCCGGGCAGGAGCGGTCCGAGGTAAACGGGCCAGCGGAAGAACAACAATCGGCCTTGCGGCGAATACGGGAAAGGCAGGAGGCCGAACAGTTGAAACAACAGCAGGAGGCGGCTCTGAAGCGTTTTGAAGAACGGCGGCGGCTGGAACAGGCGGCACAGTCAGACAAACAAACCGAATCCGCAGCCGAGCATATGCGTAGCCTGTGTGCCGAATGGGGCGCTACAATGGGCTGCCAGGAACCTGGGAACAGCCCATGAGGCATGGACTGTGAATTTATTTACGGAAAAGGGCTACCGTTATGAAACTGATACGTTGTGAGCGCGGCCATTATTACGATGTCAGGCAACACAGCAGTTGTCCGTCCTGCGGCGTGGCGGGGCTGGACGTTGCCGCCGCGCAGGGTTCCGCCGCTCCGGCGGAGGCCATGGTGACGCAAGTGCGCGGTCAGGCCGGACCGGTGGCCGATGTGGGCGTGACGGTAGCCATGGTGCGCAAGAAAATCGGTATCGATCCGGTGGTCGGCTGGCTGGTTTGCGTGCGGGGGCCGGAAAAAGGCCGCGACTACCGGGTACGCAGCGAGCGTAACGCTATCGGCCGCGGCGCCGACATGGCGATTTGCATCAATGGCGACGAGGCCATTTCCCGCGAAAACCATGCCTACATCAGTTTCAATCCGCGCAAGGGCAGTTTTAGAATTGCGCCCGGCGACGGGCGCGGCATGACTTATTTAAACGGCGAGGAAGTGGATGTGCCCATGCCCTTGCAGGCCTATGACCGAATCGAATTGGGGCAAACTCATCTGCTGTTCGTTCCGCTGTGCGGCGAAAGATTCGGTTGGGAAAACGGGGAGGAGTAAGGCATGCGTTATGTTGCCGTGTTGTTGCTGGGGATGATCTGCGGACTTGCAAGGGCCCAGGATGCGGGTGAATTGCGCCTGATCCAGGCTCGGGCGGCTATGCCATCGCTGTGGGTCTGGCTGAATTTGCCGGCCGATACGGAATTAAAGCCCGAGCAATTCACGCTTAGCGTGGGTCCGCAAGCGGCCGGTGTCAAGGCCGTGGAGCCGTTTCGAAATACTGGCGAGGGGGTGGCTTATATATTCCTGGTGGATATCTCCAAATCCCTGCACAGTCGGGAATTTCAGCAAATCAAGCGCTCCCTGCTGCATTGGCTGGAAGGCATGGGGCCGGAAGATCGGGCGGCATTGATCAGCTTTGGTCGTCAGGTTGTCCGCGTCAGCGACTTTACCGCCGACCGTTTCAGTCTCGGCAAGGCCATTGAGGGACTGGCCGCCACGGATATGGAAACCGCTTTGTACGGAGGCTTGCTGGAGGCGATCGGTTTAGGGCGCAATCCATCGGCCGGTTTACCAGGGCGCCGGGCCATCGTGGTGTTAAGCGACGGCATGGACGACAGTCTGGCGGGCGTATCGGTGGATGAAGTGTTCAAACAGAGTCGGGAATACCGGGTGCCGATATATAGCATCGGTTTTGCCGTACCGCCCCTCAATGAACAAAAACGTGACGGACTGAAGGTGCTGGGCATGTTGTCCCGACAATCGGGCGGCTATTTTGTGCAGGCCGACCCGGCGCAACTCGAGCTCGCCTACGAAAAACAACAGCAATTGATCGCCCGGGCCTATCGCTTGAGTGCCGACTGCCCGCAATGCGTGGCCGACGGACAGTTGCAGCATATCAATTTGACCTGGAGCGACGGACGCAGAACATTAAGCGACAGTCTGGATATGCGCCTGCTGCCGGCGGCGCAGTTTGCCGCGCCGCAAGCGCCGGGTCCGGCGCCTGCGGCGGGAAGATGGCCGGTTTTACTGTTGGCGCTGGCCGTATTGGCGTTTTTGCTGGGTCTGATACTGGTTTATCGTCAGCGACTGGCCCAACCCGGGCTTAAGCCCGCAACGGAAATTCCGCCGCCAGCCGCCGTCGTGCCCATGGCAAGGCCGGTAGCGGGCTTGGCCGTTAAATTGACCGTGGTGGCGGGCGCCTGGAAAGGCCGAATGTATCAATTGAACATTGCCGAGCAAGTCACGCTGGGAAGGGCGGACAATTGCGATTTATGCCTGAATGACGACGTGGAAATTTCAAACCAGCACACCTTGTTGCAAATGAAAAACGGCAAGTTGATCAGCCGCGATTTAAATTCCACCAACGGAACGCTGATCAATGGGGTGCCGATACACAACGATTATCCCTTGCGTAGCGGTGATTTGTTGTTGTTGGGGCGTACCGAACTAAGGATAGAATTTTGACGATGGATATCATTCCCGGTAACGCCAGCCATATCGGACAACGCTCGCAACAGCAGGATGCTTTTGCGTTGTCGGATTTTAACGATGAAGAGTTTGTCGCCCACGGCGGTTATTTGGCCGTGCTGGCCGACGGTATTGGCGGCCTGTCGAATGGAGCGCAGGCCGCCAATATCGCGGTTACCGAAATGGTAACCCGCTATCTGAACAAATCCAGCGTTCAGTCGGTGGATCATGCCCTGGATCAGGCCCTGGACATGGCAAACCAGGCGGTTCTGGACGCGGGACATTGGTACGACAGTTTTCGGGACATGGGAACTACCCTGGTGGCCGCGGTGATTTATCAGGGTCACCTTTACTGGCGGGCGGTGGGCGATAGCCACGTATACTTGTGCCGGGACGGGCGCTTGAGTCAGTTGAACGCGGATCATAATTACGCCAGACAACTGCAGGCCCAGGTCAACGAGGGCTTGATCAGCCAGGATTTGGCCGACAGGCACCCGCATCGGCGGGCGCTGGAATATTATCTCGGTTTGCCCTATTTGCCCGAGGTCGAGCGAAACCTGAATCCCTTGGCCTTGCGGGACAACGACAGAATCCTGCTGTGTTCCGACGGCATAGACGGCGTGTTGTCGGCCGCTGAAATCGCGGCCTGCCTGGACAATATGCCGATGCGGGCCGCCCAGTGCCTGTGTGATGCCGTGTTAAAAAAACAACAGTTTGGTCAAGACAACCTGACGGCGGTGGTGCTGGGATATCGGCTTAACGAAGTCGATGCAAGCCGGTCATTGGTCGGCAGGCTGAAAAACCGCTGGATCATTTTCAGCCACGCCGGCTGGCTGATGTTGGCTATTCACCAGTGCTGGTCTTTGCTTGCCGCTCCAGGCCTTTAAAGCCGGGTCGCGGTGTTCTGAGTTCGAGCAAAAATTCCGCAATACGCACGGCTAAAAATTAACGAAGACCGAAGCCATGCCCAAGTGGCGCATGGTGGCATTCAGGTGATTTGCGTCGTCCAGATATTGGTTCATGTAACCGAGTTCGGTCCTGATGTTTTTATTGAACGACCAACCGATACCGGCAAATGCGCGGTTTTGGTCGAAGCCGGATTTGCCGCCCCAACGCGTGGAGTTGATCCGATAGAAGGCTTCATCCCAAGCTATGAAGCTCAATTGGGGTTCAAAATCGAACGGGTGCATGAATCTGATCATTCGCCGCGGCCTTTCCCTGACTTGGTCGCCGGAGACAAAGTTGCTTTCCCACAGGGTTCTGAAAGTGAACGTGCCTATCTCGGTCGGCAAGATATAGCGAAATCCCGGCCAGACATCCTGTTGCGAAACATAAGGTTTATCGATGTTTTGTGTCGGCAGCCAGGTATAACCGGCCCAAATGCTGGCGCGGTCGCTAAGCGAATAGCCGACCGCCGTGCGCGCCATGCCTTGATTCCAATGCCCTAAGTCATTATCGAAACGGCTTTGACCTTCCAGCCAGATGCGGCCCTTTTCCAGCGATGGGTCGATGAATTTTAAACTGCTCTCGGCTATGGCTTGAACCCAGGCGCCGCTGTCTTCGGCCAATTCGCCGGCGTGAACCGCTCGAGAGACCGACATGGCCAAGATAATGGCTGATGTCTTGGCTAAATATTTTTGTGAGCGCGGATATTGCATAACATAAGCTCAAACGGATAGGGGGGGCAGGCCAAACTTGCCTGATTTGCGGACGGCGGCAAACCACCGACGACTCGGTTTCCGTGGATTAGCTAAAAACGCGCCATGATTTTGCGCCAATAGTGTTCTGGTATGCTTACCGCTTGAATTTAGCTAATCCGTGTCAGGCGGCTTGGGCATTTCAAGTCCCTTTCGCACTGGTTTCGTTCGGGGCGCGGCGCGTTTTGGAATTTTCAGTCAATGGATATAGGCTACAACTCGGCGATGTTTCGGCTAGCTTGGGCCGAGCGTTGTTTTGGGACTAAGGGGTTTATGCACCACCGCAATTGGTTTATTTACCCAATGATTTGCCTTGGCTGCCTGATGTGGTTGCGGCTGAAGTTTGAGATAGAACTCGCCGATGGCGGCCCTGGCATTGCTGGCATTTGGAGCCGGTGCGAGGAGTCATGTCCGCGATAGCTCTAGTGGTATCATGCGCTGATCGCCTAGCGTATTGCCGCTGAACCCTACGCGGTGTTAGTCGGGCATGCAGCCGTTTTTAGCGTTTCCAGGGTTTACAGCACTAAATGCCGGATTTGTATCGAAACGGTAAGGGTATTGGAGGGAGGGGCGATGGGTGGTTTTGCCGGATGACTGTCATGCAGTTCGATTATCGGTGCTTGGCCCGGCATTTTCAGCAAATGATTCTTTTCCGGTGGTGCCGGTACTTACCCCATGCAAATTAAATTCACGGGTTATAAAGTTCTGAAATGGCTGGACGGGGTCGATTCCAGGATATTGCTGGGATTGGTTTTTTGCCTGGAATGTTTGATTGCCTGGGCGGATTACCTAACCGGTCCGCTCATGCCTTTCGAGTTTTTTTTCCTGTTGCCGATTGGGTTGGCCGCATTTTTTCTGCGGAGTTTCTGGGCTTACTTTTTTGCCATGCTGTCAGCGCTCGCCGTCATCCCGGTTCTCTCGCAATTGTTCGTGACATCGTTCACGCCGCCGATTGTGATGGAGTTTTTCTCCAGAATGATCGTCTATCTGGTTTTCGCCTGGCTGGGGGTGAAATTGCGGCAATTGTTGAACGAACTGGATCGCCTGGCCAGTCAAGACTCGTTGACGGCTGCCGCGCGGGGGCGGTTTTTTTATGAATTCGGCACGGCCGAATTGGCCAGGTCTTTTCGCTCCAAATCCCCGCTTTGCCTGGTTTTTATCGATCTGGATAATTTCAAGGAAGTTAACGACAACCAAGGCCACCAACTCGGCGATCAATTGCTGGTGGCGGTTGCCGACACCATAAAAGCCAACTTACGCCAGGGCGATATTTTCGGCCGTCTGGGCGGTGACGAGTTTGCCATTTTGCTGGCGCAAACGTCGCGGGAGGAAGCCAAAACCATTACGCGGCGCATGCGGGAAAATTTATTGGCCGCAATTGGTCGTTTTGAAACCCGAGTCACCTTTAGCATCGGCGTGGTGACCTATCTGGCGGACAAGCCGGTCACTATCGCCGAATTGGTCGCCTTGGCGGACAGCGCCATGTACGCGGTGAAAAGATCCACTAAAAACGCCATCCGCTATGTTGTGGCCTGACAGGCGCGCTTGAGCGGACAGCCTTGGTTCAAGTCTCCGGGAATATTCCCCGCTCCGTTGCCTCCGCAACGCGGAGCAACACGTATAATTGCCGAAATATAATCATCTTTAGCGCCCGCATGAACGACACCCTGATACAAATGACCCTAATGATGTTGTGCGGAGCTGGATGGCGCTTGTTTTCGTTGCGGGGCCTGTCGGCGGATCAAACCCGGCTGGCCTTGACCAGCGTGGTGTATTACGTCTTTTTGCCCGCCATGATATTGGACGTACTGTGGCGGGCCGATATCGGCTGGCAGTCCATCCAATTCAGCGCCTTGGGTTGTGCCACCATTGTTGCGGGCCTGGTGTTGAGTTGGTCGATTGCCCGGCTGCTCAAGTTTAAACGGCCGCAAACCGGGGCCGTGATTTTGGCGACGGCGTTTCCCAATGTCACCTATCTGGGCTTGCCGGTGTTGGAACAGGCTTACGGCAGTTGGTCGCGTTCGGTGGTGATACAGATCGATTTGTTTGCCACCGCGCCGCTGGTGTTTACGTTGGGTATTGCGGTGGCCCGCCACTACGGCGACGCCCGGGAGGACAAAACCGGTTCCTTGCTGGGTTTTTTCAATACACCGCCATTCTGGGCCGCCTTGTTGGCGGTGGTGTTGAATCTCAACCAACTGGTGGCTCCCGATTGGTTGATGGGTTTGTTGCAAAAAATGTCGGCGGCCGTGGCGCCCTTGATGATCTTTTCGTTGGGCTTGGCCTTGAGCTGGAGGGCCATACATTGGCGCAATTTGCCTTACATCTTGCCCGTGGTTGGTTTGAGATTGGCGCTATTGCCCTGGATGGCTTGGCATATCGCCGATGCGGTGCAACTGCAGGCGCCTTTTAAGTCGGCCGCCGTGCTGGATTTGGCCATGCCCAGCATGGTGTTGGGGGTGGTGTTTTGCGATCGCTATGGATTGGACAGCGCCTTGTATGCCACGGCGGTCACCATCACCACGCTACTGAGTCTGCTGAGTCTGCCGTTCTGGTTTGGGGTGTTATGAATCCGCTTGCCGAAATTTTCTCCCAGGGCGAGGAAGTGGTCAGCGGTCAAACCGTGGACAGCAATGCCGCCTGGTTGTCGCAACAGTTGAATGAACTGGGATTTACCGTCAAGCGGCATACGGCGGTGGGTGACCGGCTGGACGATTTGGTGGAACTGATCGGGGAAATTGCCGGACGGGCCGACTGTTGCATTTGCACCGGCGGTTTGGGCCCTACCTGCGACGACCTGACCAGCGAGGCTGTCGCCATCGCCAGCGGTCAGGCCCTGCAACTCGACGGGATTGCCCTGCGGCAGATAGAGGCCTATTTTTCAAACCGGCGGCGGCCGATGCCGGATATCAACCGCAAACAAGCTTATTTCCCCGCGCGGGCGCTGCGGATAGATAATCCCGTCGGGACCGCGCCAGGGTTTGCCCTGCGGATTCAACGCTGCTGGTTCGTGTTCCTGCCCGGCGTGCCTTCGGAGATGAAAGCCATGTATTCCGCAGTGCGCGAACAGTTGCTATCCCGCTTTACCCTGCGGCCCGCCCGCTTGGTAAGCTTGCGCAGCATCGGTATCGGCGAGTCGGCCATCCAGCAAGCCCTGGCAACATTATCTTTGCCCGGCGGCGTGCAACTGGGATTTCGCGCCGCGCCGGATGAAGTGCAGACCAAGTTGTTGTTTCCGGCCGACTTCCCGCGGTCCGAAATGCGCGACTGCGTGCAAACGGCGGCAAGCCTGATCGGCGATTATGTGTTCGCCATCGATGGCCTGGACGACGGGCGGGGCGGCGATTTGCTGACGGTGATTGAGCGCGGCATGCGCAATAAGAATTATCGGCTGGCGGAATTGGAAAGCGCCAGCGGCGGTTTGCTGGCGGCCAAATGCCACGGGCGAGATTGGCTGGCGGCTGCGTTTATCGCCAGGGATACCGCCGGCGCGTTCAGGCAACTGGCTGTTGAACCGGATAGCGAGGGCGATTTGGCCAAAGCCGCCGAACGTCTCGCCAAGCGCTTATTAGAGTTGCATAGCGCCGATTTTGCCCTGGTTCAGCTGTTTCAGGGGACGCAAGACGATTATCGGCACAAGGACAAGAGCATAAGCCTTTATAATTGCCTGCTAAGCCGCGCCGGTGTGTTTCACCGTCAACATACCGTCAGCGGCGGCGCGCAAATCAAACAAAATCAGGCGGCGCTTTTGAGCCTGGACTTACTTCGACGCACTTTACAAAACCCATGCCTTTAATTCGCTTAACCAACGTTTCCATCGCCTTCGGCACCCACGCACTGCTCGACAATGCCGCTTTTCAACTCGATGCGGGCGAGCGGGTCGGTCTGCTGGGCCGCAACGGCGAGGGCAAATCCACCCTGATGAAAATCATCGCCGGCGATATTCACGCCGATCACGGCGAAATCTGGCGCCAGCCCGAACTACGGCTGGCCTGGCTGGAACAACAGCCCAATTTGGATGCGGACCACACCATTTACGAAGCCGTGGCCGGCGGCTTGGGCGAATTGGGCCGCTTGATCGCCCGTTATCACGAACTGCTAACCCACATGGACGGCAGCGAGCAGTCCCTGCAGGCCTTGGGCGACGTGCAGCACAAACTGGAAGCCGACAACGGCTGGGAATTTCAAAGCCGGGTGGAAGCGGTATTGAGCAAGCTGCAGTTGCCGGCCGACGTCAAGGTCGGCAGCCTGTCCGGCGGCTGGAAGCGACGGGTGGCCTTGGCGCGGGCCTTGGTGATCGATCCGGAAGTGCTGTTGCTGGACGAACCGACCAACCATCTGGATTTTGAAAGCATCGCCTGGCTGGAAGAACAATTAATGGCGTTTCAGGGCGCGGTGCTGTTCGTCACCCATGACCGGGCCTTTCTGCAAAAACTGGCTACCCGCATCATCGATCTGGACCGAGGGCAGTTGACGTCCTGGGCCGGCAATTATCAGGATTACCTGCAACGCAAGGCTGCCGCGCTGGAAGACGAAGCCAATCAAAATGCCGAATTCGACAAAAAACTGGCCAAGGAAGAAGTCTGGATACGGCAGGGCATCAAGGCTAGGCGTACCCGCAACGAAGGCCGGGTCAGGGCCTTGAAAAAATTGCGCTCGGAGCGCGCCGAGCGCCGCAATACCCAGGGTACCACCAAATTGAATCTGAACAAGGGCGAGACCTCCGGCAAAAAAGTGGTGGAAGCGGTCGATGTAAATTTCAATTATGGCGACAAACCCATCATTCGGGACTTCTCTATCCGTATCGAACGCGGCGACAAAATAGGCCTGCTCGGCAACAACGGGGCCGGCAAATCCACCTTGCTGAAACTGTTGCTGGGGCAATTGCAGCCGACCAACGGCACGGTAGAGTTGGGAACCAATCTGCAAATCGCCTATTTCGACCAGTTGCGGGAACAGCTCGATCCCGAAATGTCGGTGGCCGATAGCGTGCTGGACGGCGGCGAGTTCATCGATTTACCGGGCGGCAAACGCCACGTGATGAGTTATCTGGCGGACTTTTTATTTGCGCCGGCCCGCGCCCGTTCGCCGGTCAGAAGTTTGTCCGGCGGCGAGAAAAACCGCTTGTTGCTGGCGCGTTTGTTTACCAAGCCGGCCAATCTGATCGTGATGGACGAACCGACTAACGACCTGGATCTGGAAACCCTGGAAATCCTGGAAGAAAAGTTGGTGGAGTACCAGGGTACCTTATTGCTGGTCAGCCATGACCGGGAGTTTCTGGATAACGTGGTTACCAGCGTGTTGGTGTTCGAGGGCGAGGGCCAGGTGGGCGAATATATAGGCGGCTATGCCGATTGGTTTGCGTTGTCCGAGCGCGCAAAAAAGACCGAAGCCGAAGCAGCCAAGGCCGCCGAACAAGTCGTCAAAAAAGACAAGCCAAAACCCGCCGCCGGCAAAAAACTCAGCTTCAAGGATCAGCGCGAACTGGAACAATTGCCGGAGCGGATAGAGCAACTGGAAGCCCTGCAAGCCGAATTGGCCGCTAAAATCGGCGGCGGCGAGTTTTATAAACAGAGCCCGGAGGTGGTGTCGGCCACGCTGGAGCAATTGAAAATGGCGGAAGCGGAGTTGGCGCAAGCCTACGCCCGCTGGGATGAATTGGATGCCTTGCAAGGTTGACGGCTAGGAAGATAGTGGCTGAGGCGCTAGGATTTGCCGTGTGCAAAACCTTTTTGCAGGATGCCGCGTTGGTAATACGCGCCGATATCGATGTTGTAATCCTGGGCTTTAACAATACCCTTAATCGTCAACAGATTGGCTCTGTCATCCAGTTCCATGTCAGCCAGATTGATGACTTTTTCTTCCATGGGTTGTAGATCCGCATCCAGCAGGAGAATGATTTTAGGTCGCAGCCTAACGAATTCGTTGACCTCGACCACGATGGCAATGGAACCGTTGGTCATTGCTACCACGCAACCGGGCGGGTAAACGCCCAGGGCTTCTATGAACTTGACCACCAACTTGCCGTCCAGCTGACTGCCGCACAGATCGGACATGATGCTGGTGGCTTCCAGGTGGGTTCGGCCTTTTTGGTAAACCCGGTCGCTGGTCATGGCGTCATACATGTCGGCTATCGTGACGATGCGGGTAAACAGGGAAAGTTTTCTGTGGTTGATTTTGTTCGGGTAACCCTTGCCGTCCAAGGTCTCGTGATGCGCATGCGCGGAATCGATGGCGCCGGGATACATGTCGCGGCTGGACTTCAATAGCTCGTATCCAAGGCTGGTGTGCGAGCGCATGATTTCCATTTCGTCCGGTTCCAGTTTGCCGGGTTTGTTCAGAATATTCAGCGGCACCAGCATTTTGCCCATATCGTGCATCATGCCGCACAAGCCGACGTTATTCAGATTGGCCATGGAAAAATTGATATGCCTGCCCAACACGATGGACAGCACGCAGACGTTCAAACTGTGTTGGGCGGTATATTCGTCCTTGTTTTTCAGCTGGTTGAGCCATAAAAACGCATCTGGCGAATGCAGAATACTGTTCACGCATTCCGCCACCGCGGCCTTGGCGGCCTGGGTGTCTACCCCTTCTCCCCTGGCGATGCGTTCCATGAAGTCGGATACCAGTTCGCCGACCTGTTTGTGTATGGTCTCGGCGTGGGCAATCTCCTTCTCGAACTGGCTCAGTTTGGGCGGCGGGGCGCCGAAATCGATATTGGTATCGATAATGGGCGGAGGGTTTTTATCTATTTTGTGCGGGCGGCGCTTGCGGTCTTTGGTGGTGTCTATGTAAACGTAATCGCAGCAGTCCTTTAGTTGCGCAATGTCGTCCTGGTTTTTGATTTCAAAGCCTTGGAATAAAAATGGGCTGTCCAGCCAGGGGCGGTCCAGTTCAATCACATACATGCCGACGGCCCGCATGTTGACCGGCGTATAAACCCGTTCCGGCACGCTGTATTGGATTACGTCGCTGTCCCGCTTGTTTTTCTTTTTTCCGAAGGGTCAACGTTTTTTAACAACATTTTTTATGTTTGATGGAGTGGTTTATCTCGGGTTTCGGAAAATATCGACTGTCGGGGACAATGCCGGCGGCTGTCATAGTATAGAAACCTTTACGAAGGGTGTGTGGCCTTTCGTCAGCTTCTTTAATAAGCTTGGTCTAAAGATTAGGCTTTATAATACGGGTTTATTTCACAATCGGGAGTATGTATGACCATAAAAAGAATGGTGGATCTGGATTTGGCCGGCAAACGGGTATTGATCCGGCAGGATTTAAACGTGCCGGTAAAGGACGGTAAAGTGACCAGCGATTTACGCATTCAAGCCAGTGTGCCTACCGTTGAAGCGGCATTGGCGGGCGGTGCGGCTGTCATTTTGATGTCGCATCTGGGCCGCCCGACGGAAGGCGAGTATGACGAAGCGTCCAGTTTGCAACCCGTGGCGGAGCGATTTTCCAAATTGCTGGGTCAACCCGTGCGTCTGGTCAAGGATTGGCTGGAAGGTGTGGACGTAAAGCGCGGTGAAGTGGTGTTGTGCGAAAACGTGCGCTTTAACAAGGGCGAAAAGAAAAACAGCGCCGAACTGGGGCAAAAAATGGCGGCGCTATGCGATATTTTCGTCATGGACGCTTTCGGCACGGCGCATAGAGCGGAGGCTTCCACCCATGCGGTTGCCGAACACGCGGCCGTGGCTTGCGCGGGGCCATTGTTGGCGGCGGAACTGGATGCCCTGGGCAAGGCCTTGGAAACTCCGCAAAAGCCTTTGGTAGCCATCGTCGGCGGTTCGAAAGTGTCCACCAAACTGACCGTGTTGGAGTCCTTATCCACAAAAGTCGATCAATTGATTGTGGGCGGCGGTATTGCCAACACCTTTATTGCCGCTGCCGGTTATGGGGTGGGAAAATCGCTGTATGAAGCGGATTTGATCGACGAAGCCAAGCGCTTGATGGCCGCCGCCAAGCAGCGTGGCGCCGAAATTCCGGTCCCCGTCGACGTGGTATGCGCTAAGGAGTTTTCAGATACCGCCGAGGCAACAGTCAAAAACGTGGCTGACGTAGCCGAAGACGACCTGATTTTGGATATCGGGCCCGAAACCGCCAAACAATATGCGGAAATTGTCGCCAAGGCCGGCACTATTGTTTGGAACGGTCCTGTCGGCGTGTTTGAAATCGATCAATTCGGCGAGGGTACCAAAACCTTGTCGTTGGCGATTGCCGAAAGTCCGGCGTTTTCGATTGCCGGCGGCGGCGATACCTTGGCGGCCATCGACAAGTACGGCATTGCCGACAAAGTGTCTTACACTTCGACTGGCGGCGGTGCCTTCCTAGAGTTTTTGGAAGGCAAGGAACTGCCGGCGGTGGCGGTATTGACCGCGCGGGCCTGATACCCAATCCGTCCAGCCGGGGAATGCCTTGCGGCGGAAAAAACGCTATCTTTAAACTAATGATTTGACATAATAAATTATAGATGTATAATAACCAAATCAATCGCGGGGTGGAGCAGCTTGGTAGCTCGTCGGGCTCATAACCCGAAGGTCGTAGGTTCAAATCCTGCCCCCGCTACCAGACAAATCAAAGGCTTAGGTTTAACGACCTAGGCCTTTTTTGTTGCCAGTGGGTTTCCGGTAAGCAAATTAAAGCAATACTAATCAACGCCACTAAAACAGAAAGCCCCACAAAGCCTCCAACCCAAACCCGCCATACTGCAATTGCGGTTCGACAGTTTGAATTCTTTTCTTTTAACCCAGATGTCATATTTCGCCTGCAATCGCAACCAAGTTTCTGCTGTCGGGCCGTCAATCCAAGTTTCAAGACGAATGGCCATATCGGCGCTGATCGCCCTCCGTCCGTTGAGAACGCGCGACAACGTTTCCCGAGATACACCCAATTGAGCAGCAGCCTCTGTAACACCTAATCCCAAGTCGGGTAATACGTCATTTTTCAAAATACCGCCAGGATGCAGCGGGGCAAGCATAGCCATCAGGATACAATCAGCTTGCAACCAAGGGCATCAACAATCTTGGCGATAGTTTCAAAGCGTGGATTGCCGTCGTCGGCCAGTGACTTGTACAAGCTGGCGCGGGTGACGCCGATCTGCTTGGCTATTTCGGTCATACCCTTGGCTCTGGCTGCCGTATTGAGTGCGTGGATAAAATCCTTGGTGTTTCCGGTTTCGGCGGCTTCTTTCAGAAACAGCTTAATGTCTTCACCTGTTTCCAGGTATTCGGCCACGTCGAAAGGTGCGATGGTTTCGGTTTGCATTGTGTTTAGTCTCCCAAGTTTTTCAAAATGGCACGCGCGGTTTCAATGTCGCGCTGTTGGCTGGACTTGTCGCCGCCAGCCAGTAGCAAAACAACTTGCCCGGTTCTGAGCGTGTAGTAAATACGCAGTCCGGCGCCGAATACGAATCGCAATTCAAACAGCCCGGCATCAATCGCTTTGCAGTCGCCAAAATTGCCATTGCTTACCCGGTCGAGCCTGCTCAGTACCTTGTTTCGGGTCGTTGGGTCTTTCAGGCTGGACAGCCAGCGCGTAAAGGTTTGGGTGCTTTGCAATGCGTATTTCATGCTTTACTGTATCCCAAAGGAAACACTTGTCAAGTGGTTATGGTAACTATTTGACGACGCGCAAGCCTTGCGCTTGCTCAGATTGCGCAAATTCGATACCGGCCTGTTCCAATATCCAGGCCTCATATTTACCGTGCCAGATAGCCAAAAGCTCTAACGGGCGGGATTTGTAATGCTTCTCTGCTGTGGCGTTCGGTGCGTGGCCCATAATTTGAGCGACAACACCGACCGGCATTTCTACCCATTCGGCCAATGATGCGAATGTGCGCCGTAAACCGTGCAGAGTGACATGATCGAGCCCGACGGCATCCAATGCCCGGTTATGGGCAATGCGCGGCTCTGCCAGCTTGCCATCGGCTGCCGTGGGGCTACTGAAAACCCATTCATTCCGGCGCGGCAATGCCTTGATTAGGCTGGTTAGATAGGGTGTCAATGGAATCATCCGGCCTTCGGCATCGACTTTATCCTTAATCCACATGGCGCCCAGTTTGAAATCAATGTCCGACCATTTCAGTTCGGCCAGCTCTTCACGCCGCGCGCCAGTCAATAGCAAGCCTTGCAGGTAAGCGGCAATAACGGGATTGCTCAAGCCTTGCACCCTCTTAAACCAGTCGGCTATCTGGCTACGTTGTAACACGTCAAGCTTTTTGGCTTTGCGAGTCGGTACTTTTTTTCTAAGGTCTTGGTTCTCGACGATGGCAATATCGATCAGAGCTTTGTATTCATTATGCTGACCGCACCAGCGCCAGAACGCGCGGAACAGCTCATAACCTTGACGGGCGTTGTTGGCACGGGTGGCGGCTTCCTGCTTTTGCCAGTCGGCCAACACGCTGGCGCTTATGTCTACCATGCGCATTTGCAACAAGGGAAAGAGAACACCTTGCACAGTTAAGCCTTTGCCCCGTATTTTTTGCAGACCGCCGGCTTGTGACAGGTTCAAATGGTCGCGGTAATGACGATCACCCCAGTAGCCTTGATTGTGGGCTAGGTATTCATTCCAAACCGATTGGACGGTGATGCTGTTGCGCATGGCTTCGGTTTTGGCTTTCTCCCGCTCCGCCGCTTCCGTGGCGGCCGTATTTGCCTTTTGCTGCCTCGGATCAAGCCCTTGGTCTATCAGCCCTTGCAATCGTCGTGCCTCGGCTCTGGCATCATCAATTCTCCAAGCCGAGCACTTGCCAATTGTTAAGCGTAGCGGTTTCCCGTCAGCAAGACGGCTTTGCAAAACATATTGCTTCGATCCACCAGCAGAAGCTTTAACACCAAGCCCCGGCATTTCAGTGTCCCACATGAAATCAGATTGCTTTCCCTCGCCACATTTAAAAGACTCGATACGGCCTAATGTAAATTTAATGCGCATTTATCGCATCCACTTGCTGATCAGTAAGCAAAAATTTTGCCTTGACTCTCTTGTTTAAAAATAAACGCCCGAAGGTGCTTATCAAAAAAAGCCAGTAAGCCAATAGTAAGCAGGTTATAGGTATATCAGTAAACATCAATCAACACTAATAATTGACTGTTACAAAATAACCACTGAAAAAGCAATTATTTACAGGATTTCGTAAATCCAAATCAACGCCGATAAATGCAATTTTGTTCGGGCTAGTAACCCGAAGGTCCTAGGTTCAAATCCTGCTCCCGCTACCTGACAAATCAAAGGCTTAGGTTTAACGACCTAGGCCTTTTTTGTTGCCAGTGGGTTTTGTGTAGGCACTTTGCCGGTATTTATTCGGCTTTCAAGCACCGGTTCATGCCAAGCCGGAAACTTGTTTTCGCTCGGTGCGGATAACCGAGGGGATTTAACGGTCATCCATCCGGATTGCCGTAAGTTTCGTTTATTGTGCAGCGCCCAAGCCCCGATAAAACAGCACTGCCGTCTGCACGTATTGGGTTGGCAATCTGTTTTAACGCTGCATATTGGTCGATAAATCCCACATGGGCAGAAAAATCCCCAGGGCCAAGCCCAGTACCATGATGCCGATGACGACGATCAGAAAGGGCTCGATGGCGCTGGAGAGGTTTTTCAATTCCACATCGATCTCGCCTTCGTAAAAATCCGCCACTTCCCGCAACATTTCGGCGATGTTGCCGGACTCCTCGCCCACCAAAATCATTTGAATCACCAGCGGCGGGAACAGGCCTATGCTGCGGGCCATGCGGCTGATGCTGTCGCCTCTTTCTATGCCTACCTGCATTTTGTGCAAGCGAGAACCGATGAAGTCGTTGCCGACGGCCTGGGCGACGATGGAAATGCCTTGAATCAGCGGTACTCCGGCATCGAGTATCATGGCAAAGGAACGCGAGAAGCGTTCCATGGTGGCGCGTTCCAGGATGCTGCCCACCACGGGTATTTTTAACAGGGCTTTATGCCACTGCCGGCGTCCGTCGGCGGTTTCCAGATATTTCCCTATCAACAGGGCCAAAACCAGCAGGCCGCCCAGCATAGTCGGCCAATAGGAAACGCTGAAATCGGATATCGACATCAGCAAGCGGGTTTGCCAGGGCAGTTGGGCGCCCATTTTATCGAATACGCCCTTGAAGGCCGGAATCACGTAAATGTTGACAATGACCATGGCGACGCTGATGGCGACGAGTACCATGCTAGGGTAACGTAGCGCCGACTTGATGCGGGATTGGGTTTCCTTTTCCCGTTCCAGATAGTGGCTGATTTGTTGAAAAGCCTGCTCCAGGCCGCCGGTGGTTTCCCCGACATTGACGATGCTGATCAGTAGAACCGGGAAAATCTCCCGGTATTGACTCATGGCCTGAGACAGTTGTTGGCCGGACTCGAGTTTGCGGCTAATGCCGAACAGAGCTTGCTTCATGGCAATGTTTCGGCAACTTTCCGCCAGACTGTTGATGGCCCGCGCCATCGGTACGCCGGCCTTGGTCAGGCTGTACATTTGCCGGCTGAACAGGATCAGATCGTTGATGCCCAACTGTTGGACCGCGCGCCAGTGCAGAAACTGTTGCAGACTGCCGTCCTGGCGCGTCGCGGCCGCTATGCTGATGGGCGTCAAGCCGCGGCCGATCAAATTTTGCGCCACCATTTTAGTAGTTTCCGCTTCCAGCGACCCGCCGATCAGTTTGCCGTCGGCGTTGCGGGCTTTGTAGGTGAACAGGGGCATTTTAGACTTCCGAGATGCGCATTATTTCGTGCAGCGTGGTCGTGCCTTGTTTGACCAGTTCCAAGGCTTGTTCGGTAAAGGTTTTGAAGCCGGGGGTGGCGCGGGCGGCGGAAATGAAGCTCGCGGAGTCGTTGCGCCGCAAGGCATCCAGGGTTTCATGGCGCATTTCCAGTAATTCGTAGACGCCTATGCGGCCGCGATAGCCGAGGTGATTGCAATGCTGGCAACCGATACCTTTTTTAAAATCAATTTCGGATGCGCTCAAGCCGAAACTCTGTTCTAGCCAGATGATTTGGTCTTCCTTGATGGCGACGCTTTCGGCGCAACGGTCGCAGATTTTACGTACCAGACGTTGCGCCACAATCACTTTCAGAGCACTGGCCAGAATGTAGCCCTCTATGCCCATGTCCAGCAGACGGGTGGCGGTTTCCACCGCGCCATTGGTGTGCAGGGTGGAGAAGACCAGGTGGCCGGTGATGGAGGCGCGCACGGCGATTTCGGCGGTTTCCCGGTCACGGATCTCGCCGACCAAAATCACATCCGGGTCTTGCCGCAAGGCCGAGCGCAACACGCTGGCAAAGCTGAGGCCGATTTTTTCGTTGATCTGGGCCTGATTGATGCGCGGCAGGCTGTATTCCACCGGGTCTTCGGCGGTGATGATTTTGGTTTGCGGAAAGTTCACCGCCGACAGGGCGGCGTAGAGGGTAGTGGTTTTACCGCTGCCGGTCGGCCCGGTGACCAGAATCAGACCGTGCGGATTACGGATATGTGCTTTGAAGCGCGTCGACAATTCCGCCGGCATGCCCAGCAAATCCAGATCCAGCAGACCCTTGGAGGAATCGAGTATACGCATCACCACCGATTCGCCGTTCTGTATCGGCAGGGTGGATAAACGGATATCCAGATTTTTGTTTTTCACCCGGATCGAAAAGCGTCCGTCCTGCGGCAGCCGCTTCTCGGAAATGTTCAGACCGCACATCAGCTTCAAGCGCACCACCAGGGCCGGGGCGATGTTGATATTGTCAAGTACATGCTCGTTCAGCACGCCGTCGATACGCTGGCGGATGCGCAACACTTTCTCGTCCGGTTCGATATGAATGTCCGAAGCGTTGGTTTGTACCGCGTCTTCCAATATCGATTGCAGCAACTTGACCACCGGAGCGTCGCTGACTTCCACCTTGGACAGCAGATTGTTGAAGTCGAAGTTGTTTTCCGACAACTCGTCGCTCAGTTGCTCGGCCAGATTGCTGATTTCTTCGGTACGCCGATAAGCCTGGTCGATAGCGCTGATCAAGTCGGATTCCCGCACCACGGCTTGGCGGATGCGTTTTTTCAGTACTCGGCTGATTTCGTCCAGACCCATCAAATCGGTGGGGTCGGCCATGGCCAGCAAGATATCGTGCGGATTGCTTTCCAGCAGCATGACCCGGAACCGGCGGGCCAGGTTTTCCGGCAGTTCCTTGCAAACCTCGGGTTTGCGCTTGTACTGGGCTATGTCCAGAAACGGGATTTGCAACTGGCGGGAGAGGAAATTCAGCAGATCGGTTTCGCTGATGTAGTTCAGATCGATCAGTGTGCGACCCAGCTTGCGGCCGGTTTTTTTCTGCTCGGCCAATGCGTTCATCAACTGCTCGTGGCTGATGATGCGGTTTTGTACCAGCAGGTCGCCGATGCGGATTTTCTTTTGCGGTTCCATGGGGTTCAACGGGTCAGAGCATTGAGTCTTTGCTTAATATAGTCGACAACCCGCGGGCCGAGACTGTTTTTGCTCAGAGCTTGTTGATAAGCACGCATCGCTTCACCGGGCTGCTGCTGTTGCTCGGCGCAAATACCCAGACCCAGCCAGTTTTCGGCTTTTTCGGCTTGCAAAAGGCTGAGCTTTTGGTAAATCGGTAGCGCCTGGGCGCAGCGTTGCTGTTGTTGATACGCGGCAGCCAGCAAGCCAAGATAGCGGGTATCGTGGCTGTTGTGATGATCGATGCGTTCCAGGGTATTGACGGCGGCGGCAAAATCCTTTTGCCGCACTTGAAAATGCGCCAGTGCGGTAATGAAAATCAACTGGTCCGGGAACAAGGTCAGGCTTTCGCGCAGAAATTGTTCCAAGGCCGGCGTATCGCCTTCCCGCGCCAACAGGCTCAACAACTGTTGCCGTGCCGCCAAATGCCTCGGTTCCAGTTGCAAAACCTCCCGCAAATATTCCATCCGCATCAAATTCGAGGCGCTGTTTTCGGCCTGACGAAACAAGCTTTCGGCGCGCCGGGACGGCTGTTCGGGCTGGCCACGACCGGGTTTTACCGGCGGGACGGCAGCGGTTTGCCTGGGTTTGGCGGCCCGATTTGCTTGGGTGGCATGGGGCGATTGAGTCGTGCTTGGCACGGGTAGCTGTTGGGCGACCGGTTCCGGCCGCGCGGAAGCTAAAACAGCCGAGGTGCTGACGGGTTCGGCGGGCGTGGGTGTTGTTTCCGCATCGCCGGCCTCGGCAACGGCGGTTTCGCCTTGCGGTGCGGTGGGTAAGGGCGCCGGTTCGGCGGCCGTAGCCGGCCGGGTTGGTGCTGGCTCGGTCGATGCGGCGGGTTCGTCGGCCGGAACGGCTTGAGGCCGCCAATGCCACCAGATGAAGCCGGTCGATAAAATAACCGCCGCCCAGAGCATGGGGCGATAGCTACTACGCCGCGCTTGCCGGATGGGTTTTACTTCCAGTGTTTGCGGCGACGGCGAATGTGCCGGGTCGGCATGCTTGCGCTGCTCCAGGTCGCGCAACATTTGATTGATCAAGCTCATAGCGGAAGCGAGGGAGAAAAATACCAATAAACACCGCCGCCCAACAACAGCAGGCAGAGCAACAGGTAGTTGAAAAGTCGCTTGGGTGTCTGTTCCTGGGTGGCATCGGTATCCCGCGCGGCCAGCCGGACCTGCGGCCAGCCGATGCGGCTAAGGCCCTTGCCGTAAGCGGCCAGCAGGGCTTTATGGGTCAAAATGTTCAACAGGCGCGGAATGCCCTGGCTGTAAAAATGCAAGGCAAAAATACCGGGGACGGAGATCAGATCGGTGTGGGTGTTGCCGGCTATGCGCAGCCTGTGCAGTACGTAATCCCGTACCTGGAGCCGGTTGAGCGGCTTGAGGGGGTAGCTGAAGGTGATGCGCTGGCGCAATTGGCGGATGGATTTTTGCCCTAGCAGTTGGTCCAGTTCGGCCTGGCCGAACAGCACGATTTGCAACAGCTTTTGTTTTTCGGTTTCCAGATTGGTCAGCAGGCGCAGGTTTTCCAGAGTCTCCAGCGGCATGGCCTGGGCTTCGTCTATGATCAGGACGATTTTCCGGCCCTGGTTGGCCGCTTCCAGTAAGTGGCGAGTGAGCAATGCCAAGGTGTGGCTTTGTTCGCAGTCCGGCGGATAGCCGATGCCCAGTTCGTCGGCAATCGCCCGATGCAAACCGGCCGGGCTGAGCTGTGGATTGGGGAGGTATGCCGTCACAAAGGGTGGCGGCAATTCGTTCAGCAGTTTGCGGCACAACAGGGTTTTGCCGGCGCCGACCGGCCCGGTGATTTTGATGAAGCCTTCCCCACTTTGCAGGGCGATCAGCAGTACGTTCAAGGCTTCCCGGTGACTGGGCAAATCGCAAAAAAATTCGGTGTCCGGGGTCAGATTGAATGGCGGCTGACTGAGGCCGAAATGTTGCAGATACATAGTGAAAAATACTCAGAAAGTCACATCGGAAGCGAACCCATGCTCGCGATTGGCAATGCCGTCGTCGCGATCATGCATGGTTCCCGCGAGACTGCCTGTCATTTGCGGGGGCGATTGCCAAGCTTTCATGAGCCGTAATATTCAGCGATTGTGAAGGCTAGGGTGGATAAGCCGCGCGCATCCACCATGATTGCCGGATGCGCTTCGCTTATCCGGCCTACGTTTGTTTTACGCTGTTTTGATTGAATAATTATCATGCGCCTTGTATTACCGCCATAGCTGTTTTTTCTCCAGGCTCTCCATGCGCTGCCGGCTATCTTCCATCGGCGCGTTCCAATCCTGACTGTTACCGATGATGGTGGGTTTCAGCAGAATGACCAATTCGGATTTTCTGCCGTTGCCCTTGTTTTCGCGGAACAGGTTGCCCAGATAGGGAATGCGGGAGAAAAACGCCACGCCGCTTTTGTTTTCTTCCCTGTCTTCCTGCATCAGTCCGCCGATGACGATGATCTGGCCGTTTTCAGCATGCACGATGCTGTCCGATTCGCGGACGGTATTCAAAGCCATCGGAATGCTGCCGTCCTGGCCATTGATGGTGAATGTCTTGTCTTCGCCCCTGACCCTGGTGATGGAAGGGTGAATGTGCAGCGTGACTTTGTTGTTGTCGGCGATCTGCGGCGTCACGTCCAGCGCGATGCCGGAGAAGAACGGTGTCCAGGTGATGTCCTGAGTGACGGTGTTGGTGGCGCTGCCGCCGGTCAGAATGTTGTTGGAGGAGACGTCGGTGATGAAATACTCGTCCTGACCCACTTTGATGACGGCTTTTTGGTTGTTCAAGGTCGATATGCGCGGGCTGGACAGTATGTTGGTTTTACCCTGGCGCTCCATCAGCGAAATGAAAGCGTAAAAATCGCCGATGTTGCCGCTGACGGTAAACACCTGCGTCGAGCTGGAAATGGCATTGGCGGCCATGGCGGGGATTGGGTTGCTGGCCATCAAAAAGGCATTGGTGCCGTCGCGCACCATGCTGGCCCAGTTGACGCCGTCTTGATGCTCGTCGTTCAGTTCGATTTCCAGTATTTTGGCTTCTATCACCACCTGCCGGCCCAACTGGTCCTGGGTGCTGGCCACTAGTTTTTCCACTTCCCGCATTTGGCCGGGATTGGCTCTGACCACCACGATACCGGTTTGCTTGTTTAGAACCACCTTGCCGCCGGTTTGCGGGTTTTGCATTTCGTCGCTGTTGTTAGCCGTCGGCATTACATCGACGATGGCACCGAGGGATTGTTGCAGCTCGTCCCAGAAGTCGGTCTTGGAGGTGGTATTGATCCAGCTGCCCGAGGTGTTGTTGTTTTGATTGGCATAATTTCCACCGCCCGGAACAGCCGGATTGGCGCCGGTATTCATCTGATTCAAGTTACCTAAACGCCGGTTGCCGGTATTGATTTGCCCGGACGACACCCGGGTGCTGGAGACGCCTTCGCGCAACAAATCGATGCGGTCGATCTTAAAGATTTTGGTTTGCAGGCTGGCCGGGTAAACGATGTAGCCTATGTCGGTTTTGCTGTAATCGTAACCGTAGACTTTTTGTACCGCGCTGAGTACTTGCGGAACGGTGACGTTTTTTAACTCCAGGGAAATGCGTCCCGTAACATCCGGGTGTACCACCATGTTTTCCTGGCTGTCGAATACCAGGCTCATGAAGAACTCCCGTGCTTCCACCTCGTGCACTGAAATATTGAAGCCGCTGGCGGGTGCCGGGGCCTCGCTCAATTGCGAAGGATCGAACGCGGGAATCAGTGCATCGGTGACCGCCGCGGGTGGGGCGGAATTGGGGTCTGTTTCCAGCATGGGCGCGGGCGGATAGGTTTTATCGGTAATCGGTGTGCGCTGGGATGTGGCAGTGCCGCAGGCGGATAACAGCATAAGGCCGGCAGTCAGAAAAACCGAGAGTGGGTAGGTGTGTGTCATTTCAGCGGCTTTTTTACGGAAGGAACAAGTGTGAGTTTTTTGACCGCGTCATGTTGGCGAATGAGTACATGGCCGGGCAGTATTTTTAACAGTTGGGTATCGTCATCCAGGTAGGCGCCGGTTTTCAGCGTCAGGCCGTTGATGATGGCGCGCTTACCGTTATCGGTGATCAGTATGGCGGATAACCGAAATGCCGCCGGGCCGGCGGGATTGGCCGGCGGGGCGGCGGCCGGCAAATTGCCTGGGGTGGTTGGGTCGCGCCATTCCGCCCGGACGGCAAGCGCCGCCAGCAAGCCGGATAGCAGTAAAATTAGTTTATACACCGAGCCAATCCTTTTCAAAACTAAGGGTATACACCTGAATGCGGGTTTCCGCCCTGGGATAATCCGTGACTCTGTAATCGATACTGTCCCAATGAATGCGCCAGGGCAGATTTTCCAGAGCCTTCAGGTAGTTCAGGGTGCTGAAGTAATCGCCTTGCAGGGTCAGGTTCATGGTATGCCGAAAAACCCAGGCTTGTTGTTCGTCGTTGCCGAATATCTTGGGCGGCTGGGTTTTCAGCTCGAGCAATTGCAAATTACCGTGCTGTTTCAACATGTCTCGCAGCGCGGTTGCCATCAGCCGCGAGGGTACGAAACGTTTGTCACCGGCATCCAGTTGTTGGGTCAAATGGGCAATGGATTGCTGCAGCGCGGCCAGATTCTCGCGGTTTTGACTGTTGGGATCCAGCTTGCCCGCCGTTTCCACTTCGCCGGCCAAGGCTTCCTGGCCGAGCAATAACTGCTGGATTCGCTGGATTTCCACCGCCAAACGCTGGCTTTCCCGTTGCTGGGGTTGATAAACAAAACTGTCCCAGCCCGCCCACAGTACTAGCAAAAAGGTGCCGACTGTCAGGCGCTGTTCCCTCGGTGTCAATGAGTCGAAACGTTGGCTGAATTTATCGCTGTTATTTAACATGATCTTGTTCCTGCTCCGGTTTGAGGCTGGAGCTGACGCTAAAGTCGGTTTGCGGGCTATTTTCCGGGTTTTGTTGCATAAGCAGACGAGCGAAGTGGCGGCCGTTGAAGGCTGGGCTTTTTTGCAAGCCTTGCAGCAGGGCGGGGATTTGCTCCGGCTTGAAGCTGCCGCCTTCCAACTCCAGGCTGTTGCGGGTGCTATCCAAGCGAATGCGGCTCAGCCAGACGTCGGGTTGCGCCTGCTCGGCCAGCGCGCTCAGGTAGCGGGAAAAACCCAGCGCCTGATCGGATTGGTCGTCCGTCAATAACTCCAGAATTTGCGAAAGGTTTTGCTGGCGCTGCGTGGCTTGCTGCAAGGCTTGCAACAGCGTGTTGTCGATAGTCCGGCGCGGAAAGCGGGCTTGCAGCTCCGTTAAGCGTGTCGTTGCCGCCAGAAGTTGCTGTTCCAACTGTTCGTGCTGTTGTTTTTGCAGTTGCAGCTGGTAGGTATCGTAGGCGGAAATCCCCAGCATTATCGCGCAGACCGATACGCTGACCAGTAGATAAGGGTTTGTGAGTAATGTTTTATCGGTCCGGCCGTCCTTGCGGAGCAGATTGACTTGCTGGATCATTTCGGTAATTCCAGGTAACGACGCAAGCTGGCGCCTATGCAGGGCGCGCAGAGGTTTTGCGTGGTGTCGTTCAGCAGGATGTCGCCTTCGATTATGGCGGAAAGATCCATGGCGCGGGTGGTGATGCCGTAGTTGATGTTGAGAAAATTGATAATGCCGTAAGAGTCGTTGGGCATTAATACCACCGCCAGACTGTTGATGGGCGGCATGTCGTAAAAATGTTCCGCGTAATCCAGTGATCGTTGAATCTCCAGCGCCAGATTATTTTGTTCCAGTTGCAGTTGCTCCCGGTTGTCAACCAGCAAGCCTTCGGTCAAGCGGCTATAGCCGTAATCGAATTTACGTGAAAGGTAAATCGAGCCGTTTTTTTGAATGATGATAATTCCGCTGTTTTGGTGCAGATGCAGCACGGCGACGCCTTGCGGGTTTTCCGGCAGCAGGCTGGCTAAATTGCGCAGCGCCGTTTCCTGAATATCGATTACCTTGACGTTCAAGCCGGCTTCCTTGCATAACAGGATCAGGGATTCGCTCATCTCCGCGCGGCAGGCTACTGCTTCCAGCATGGCGGGTGCGTTGGCGCGATTGGATTTGGGCAGCGGATAGTAATCGATACCGGCTTGGTCGGCCGGGTATTCCAGCATGTCGGCAATACGCCATTTTATAGCCTGCCTGAGTTCTTCCGCCGGCACGACGGGTGCCTCCAGGCTGATCGAGCGGTACTGGTCGGGCGAGAGCAGTATATGGCAATCGTAGTCTTCCAGCTGATGGTCCCGTATCAACGCTTGCAGTTTGCTTTGGCGCTGCTGCTCGGCAACGGGCACAAATTCGCAATGCAGCAAACGCGGTCGATTCGTATCCGGGTAACGGGTCACCGCAAGCGCAAAACCGTGCGGAAAAAAACTCAAGGCAACGATGCCGGGGGCAACGCTTGGTTTACGCAGTAGTTTTTGCAGTAAGCGCACGAAAGCAGGTTCTCGAAAAATAAAACGTTAAGTGTATATCAAAATTACGGCGGCACATTTCGCGGCTGGATTCGATTGAGGCGCAGGGTTTTACCCGCCATAATTAAACTATGTTATTTACCTGGTGTATTGCTGTGATATGCCGCTTTTTTTGTCGGTTATTGAAGGAAGGCGGGGGAATAATTCAATGATTTCAATGTATTGGTTTTTGGCATCCATTCTGATCTTAATTCTGAGTGTATAAAATTCGCCCCCGAGGTAAATAAATGGCCCAAGAATTAATGACTGCAAATTACGCGGCAACCGCTGAACAAATTAATACCGGCGCCTTGTTGTTGGGGGCGGGTTTGGCGTTGACCTCGATGATTTTGGTGCCGGCCTTGGCAATGCGCCTGGGTTTGAGCGCCAGTCTGAGCGGGGTTTTGAGGATTGCCTTGATGAAGGCGTCCAATCGCGCGACCGCGGTCAAGCCGGTAGTGGTCGATCAGCAACGCTTGTTACGCTGGTTATAGAATTCACCCTCGATAAAATGGCGCGTCTGTTTTGCCGCCAGCCGCTTTGTCGGCGTTCGAGGAGTATTTTGCAATCCGGCCATGAGCCTGAACAAAGGCTGTTTGCGACCGGTATTGGGTCCGGCGGAAATTATCGAAAAGGGTATGCGGTACATACGCTACGCGGCTTTCACAGTAACGATCATGAAACGACTGAGTCATCCCGGCAAAGGAAAGATGACCTTCTCAGTGATATGGTCCGATATCAAAAAATAAAGGAAGGAACAGTGAATACGATCAGAGCGTTCAATAGCGTGTACAACGAACCGTATCAACCTTTGAACGTTGAAGTTTTCGCGATGCATATACGCGATGTTGTTTATTTTCTAAACCCCATGCGCTTCATCCACTTTTCGATACTGCTTTTATGCGGTGCATTCAGCGTCGTCCTCGCGAAAGACATTGCACCGCAACCGGCTCCATATAAATATGCACTATGCGAGCCTTCTCTGCTGGTCGTTGCCATGAAAAAAGAATGCGAAATCTGGACGGAAGGGCAATGGGTAGATATAAATACCGGCTGCATTAAGATGAAACTCCCGATGCCTTGGGATTCCGAATCACTTTTGATTCCAAAATCGATTGCTTTTTATGGCGGTGTGGCTGCCTCGTCGAATGGCTGGTTGGGGCCCGGTCAAAAAACAGCATATAACGGGTGTTGGCAAGGGCCGCCTACTTATAGCAACGGCATCGAAACATCCAATGTAATGGAAATCAAGGTTGTGACGCAGAATGGCTCAATCGGTCAGACCACGGCAAGACGCTCCAGGTCGGTGGTATGTCCCCAGGGTTACTCGAAATTATCGAATGGTGTATGTCGATTAAGCGGCGTGGACCCGGCCAAGAACAATGACATATGCAAAGCGGGAGCCAATGGTTCCAACCCGATTCATTCAGCGCTTGGCATCAAACTCCAACAAGAGAATGATTATTCGGCCAGTTTTCCGGATAGGCTTCGCTTTAGTCGCTATTACTCCAGTGCAAACAGTGTCGAGTTGGAAGGGCTTGGGGCACAGTGGCGCCATAACTATGCTCGAAAAATTGTTTTTGTCGAGAGCGTTCTGAGTACCGCGAGTGTAGTTAGAGACAACGGAGATCGTTACTATTTCAATCTCGGTGCCGACGGGAAATTCATCGGGGATGCAGATATCAATGGAATTCTGACCCGTATTACGGACAGTAACGGTCAAGTCACGGGCTGGCAATACACCCAAGAGAACGTAACGGAACACTATGATGCCGCGGGTAAATTATTGTCAGTCAAATACCCGGATGGTGTGGAGGAAGCATTGTCATACAGTACTTCGGCCACAGCGGTTGCGATTGCCCCTTCGCCCAACCTACTGATACGGGTTCAAAGCAATTTTGGACGTTCCTTGGATTTTACCTATGACATCCGCGGGCGAATCACAAAGATGGTCGATCCTGCGGGCAATCCCTATTTGTATGCCTACAACTCGGCGAATAATCTGATTTCCGTAACCTATCCCGACGAAACACCGGCGCTGACAACTGACAATCCCAACAAGATATACATTTACGGCGAACTGGCCAACACTGCGAACGTCAGTCAACCAAATGCATTGACCGGTATCATTGACGAAAACAATCAACGCTTTGCGACTTGGTTCTACAGCGCATCCGGCAAAGCAATTTCGTCAGAACATGCCGGCGGCGTAGAAAAAACCTCGTTGATTTACAATGCAGATGGGACCACTAGTATCACCGATCCTCTCAACAGTACTCGAAAATATCGCTTTCAAACTGTACTTGGAGTTCAGAAAAGCGCAGGAGTTGACCAACCCGGCGGCGCCGGCTGCGCGGCCTCCGCCAGCAACCTCAGCTACGACGCCAACGGCAACCTCGCCAGCCGCACCGACTTCAACGGCAACCTCAGCTGCTACGCCTACGACCTGAGCCGCAACCTGGAAAGCGTCCGCGTCGAAGGCTTGCCGGCCGGTTCGACCTGTCCGGCGGATTTGGCCGTCTACACGCCGAGCGGCAGCCAGCGCAAAGTCGCGACCCAGTGGCATGCCAGCTACCGGCTGCCCAGCCAAATCGACCAAGCCAACCAACGCAGCACCTTCGGCTACGACGCCAACGGCAACCTGCTGAGCAAAACCCTCACCGACACCGCAAGCCAGCAAAGCCGTACCTGGGCTTACACTTACAACGCCCTCGGCCAAGTATTAACCGCCGACGGCCCGCGCACTGATGTCAACGACCTCACCAGCTACACCTACTACGCCGATACCACGGCCAACCACCATCCCGGCGACCTGCATACCGTCAGCAACGCCCTCGGCCACACCACCACCTTTACCGACTACGACGCCAACGGCCGCCTGCTCAGGCTAGTCGATCCCAACGGCCTGGTTGTCAGCTTTGCCTACGACCCGCGCGGCCGCCTGACCCGCAAAACCGTCGACGGCCATGCCACGACCTACGACTACGACAATGTCGGCAACCTGATCAAGGTCACCCGGCCCAGCGGCGTGTTTTACCGCTTCAGCTACGACGCCGCCCACCGCCTGACCGACATCACCGATGCCTTGGGCGGCAACATTCATTACACCCTGGATAACATGGGCAACCGTATCCGGGAAGACATCAAAGATGCCGAAGGCCATGTCGTCAAAACCCATAGCCGGGTCTACGACGCCTTAAACCGCTTGGCCCAGGACATCGGCGCCTACAACCAGACCACCCAATACCAATACGATCCCAACGGCAACCTGACCCAAATCACTGACCCCAACGGCCACAGCACCCAACAGCAATACGATAGTCTGAACCGCCTGATCCGCGGCACCGACGCGCTCAACGGCCAGACCGACTACGACTACGACGCCCTGGACAGGCTGGTACAAGTCACCGACGCCAACAACCACGGCACCGTTTACAGCTACAACGGCCTCGGCGACCTCACGCAACTGGACAGCCCCAACACCGGCATCAGCCAATACAGCTACGACAATGCCGGCAACCTGGCGCAAAAAATCGCTGCCGGCGGCGTCACCGCCACTTACCAATACGATGCCCTCAATCGTTTACTTGGTATCGACTATCCCGGCACCGAAGCTGATATTAGCTACGGTTACGATTGGCTGGTAGGCAATAAGGGCCGTTTAACCTCCAGCCGACGAGGCAATGCCGCGCCGCTCTATTTTTATTACGATAAGCGCGGCAATGTGGTCAACACAACGGCAACCGCATTGGCCCATCCTTGGTACGATACCAGTATCGACAGGATCAATTACCTTTACAACGCCGACGATCAAGTCACCAAAGTCCAATTTAATTGGTACCGCCAGCATCGCTACCACTACGATCAAACCGGCCAAGTCGACCGTATATCGGTACACGACTGGGACGACGGCGACTTTTCCCGCCGCGGTTACGATGTCACCCGCATCCTGGCGGATAATATTGTCCGCCAGCCGTTCGGCCCTGTCACCGGTCTGACCTACGGCAACGGCCTGACCCTGAATCGTAACTACGACCAAGACTACCGCTTGGCCGGCCAAAGCGTCGGCAACCAACTCAATCTGGCCTACGCCTACGATGTC
>NZ_JANIBJ010000023.1 GCF_024505185.1 Methylomonas subterranea | reverse complement strand
GCCATTGGCCGCCTTTTTTATGCCCATAAAAAAATCTATCCCACCCGCCCATCCGGACGCGACGCGCTTAAAATGGGTAGAAACTGATAGGCAAACAAGGAAAACGCCGCCAGCCAGCAATAACTCGAGACCAGAACAAAGCCGCCGTACCACCCAGGTAAAAGCGCGGGGAACAACACCCGTAATAAAGCCGCCAGATTGATCAACACAAATGCAATCGCCATCAGATTAGATGCTTTCAAAGCTCTGCCGGTATGCCCCAGGGAAACCCGCGCCATCATGCCCAGGGTCAAAACGCCGATACCGCCTACCGTAAAGGCATGCAGAGACAAGGACGACGGCACGATCCCGTAGGCCGACAAGGCCAGCAGGCCGAAACCCAAAATGACCCAGCCGTAGCCGATATACAGTACCCACAGCAAGGGCACGAACCAGATGCGGCTGTCGTACCACGCCGATACCCGCATCGCGTTCAGCGCCAGGGCCGCCAGCGCGGCCAACATCAAAACCAGCCCGGAAACACCCGATATCAGCAAAATAAACACACCCGCGCTTACCGCCACCGCGACCGCATCCAAACCCGGGTTGCGGATGCAGATCACCCCGGACAAACCGCGTTCGGTAAAAAATGGAAACACCCGTCCGGCAATCAGCAAAATCATCGTTACGATCAAGGCCAGCACCAGATTCAAGCCCACCATCGCGCCGGTTTCGCTGAAACCCAAAACTTGTGCGTGGATCAAAGCATTACCCGCGGCCATTAACAGCAACAAGCAGGTAAAAATCAGATTTTTGTAGTTACCGGTCCGTAGCAAGGGCTTACCAACAAAAAAAGCCAACGCCGGCAAAAACGCAAAATCGACGGCGGCGATCAACACGTCCGGCACCAACTCGGAATACAACGGCAACACGCGGCCGTAAATCCATAAAAAACACAAGGCAGCCAACTGATCCGGACGAGTGGTTTCCGTGTCGGTCCAGTTTCTGACCGCCGTCAACAAAAACCCGGCAATTACTGCGGTCGCATAGCCCAGCAACATTTCGTGAGCGTGCCAGAAAGTGGCCGGAAAATAGTTATCGATATGCAACGAACCGTTGGACAGCGAATTCCAAACCGCAATTAAAGCCAGGGCCGACAGCCCGGCCAAGGCGAAAAAGACCCTAAACCCCATGGCAAACAGCGGATAATCAAAAACCGGTTTGTTATTCATGCAACCTTTCCTCCAGCCAGTCGATTTCGTTATGCGTGAAGCCGGCGATTATACGCACTTCTCGATTGAACGGCCCCTTGGGTTTGCCCTGGTAACAAGCCAGAATTTTTTCCTTATATATATGCTCGGGCTCCAGACCGGCTTGCCGGCAAAAAACGTTAAACCAATACGATCCGCGTTCGACATGCCCTACCTCGTCCCGGTATATCCGCTGCAAAATAGCCACCCCGGCGTCGTCGCCGAAGGCGCGCAACTTCTCTATCATGGCCGGCGTCACATCCAGCCCGCGCGCCTCCATGCAACGCGGCACCACCGCCAGCCGCGCCAGAATGTCATCCGCCGTATCCACGGCGTGCGTCCACAAGCCCTTATGGGCAGGCAAATCGCCGTACCCAACGCCAAAGCTGGAAAGATGCCGTCTCAGCAACTCGAAATGAAGCGCCTCTTCATCGGCAATCTTGAGCCAATCCCGATAAAACGCTGCCGGCAAACCGCGAAACCGGTAGATGATGTCCCAAGCCAGATAAATCGCCATAAACTCGATATGCGCCAGCGCATGAAAAAAAGCCGCCTTGCCTTCAACGGTATCCAGCCGCCGGCGCGGCATGTCGCGCGGCATCAACAATAGAGGCTTATCCGGAAACAGCGTGCCGGCAATCGGCTTGGGCGGGGCGGTGGGCTCGAACGACAACCGACCTGCTTGCGCCAGCTGCCGGGCTTGATGGGTTGTTTCCAATTTGCGCGCAATGTCGGCATCGAATAAACAGCGCTCGGCTAAATCGAAAATAATGTTCAAGTTTTCTCCCTAAATCGTCGCCCTAACCAAATCAAATAGCCAAATCGTCCAGCGGACTGATGACGCCCTGCCCGCCCTGATTCAAAACATGGGTATAAATCATCGTCGTTTCCAGATCACCATGCCCCAATAAGGCCTGAATGGTTCGAATATCGGTACCGCGTTGCAGCAAATGCGTGGCAAAGCTGTGCCGAAAGGTATGCGCGGAAACCCGCTTGCCGAACCGCGGCCTTGATAGCCTTATTCACCAACGATTGATCGATATGATGGCGTCGAGTTGCGCCGGACAAGGGATCGACCGATAAGGAACGCGCTGGAAACACATATTGCCAGACCCATTCTCGCTCGGCATTGGGATACTTTTTAGCCAAGGCGTACGGCAAATACACCGCGCCGAAACCGGCCGCCAAATCCTGTTCGTGAATCGCCTTGACCTTTTCCAAATGATTCTGCAATAAAGGCATCAAGCTTGCCGAGAACGTGGTAACCCTATCTTTGTCGCCTTTGCCGGAACGCACGGTAATCTGCTTATAGCCGTAATCGACATCCCGCACCCGCAACCGGACAGCCTCGGTAATCCTCAAACCACTGCCGTATAAAAAGCTTAACCACCAACTGCGCCACGCCTTCCACGCGCGGCAAAACCTGCTTGACCTCGTCTATCGTCAACACCACCGGCACATGGCGACTGGTTTTGGAACGGATAGCCTCGATGCGCCGGGTCAGCGGCATATTCAGCACCTGTTTGTATAAAAACACCAATGCATTCATCGCCTGATTTTGGGTGGCCGATGCCACCTTGCGCTCTGTCGCCAGATAGCTCAAAAACGCTTCTATCTTGGCCTCGCTGTTTTCAAACAGCCCAGCACGCTCGTTCAGTTGATGAAACTTCACGAACTGCTTGATCCACTCGGAATAGGTTCGTTCGGTATGCAGCGAATAATGCTTGAGCCGCATGACGCGGCGAACATCTTCCAACAACGTCGGCGATTTTGGACTTGACATAAGATTATTAACAACTATAGTCAGGCGAAAATCTATTATATAGGCAAATCTGCCCGAATTTATGGCTAATATCGGATTATCAAGGCACATTTGCCAGGTTTGGGAGTTATCAGAGCAAAAGCGCCTGAAAAGCCGGGTAATATCAACTTATCGGGCAGATTTGCCTGATAATCAATAGTTAGATGCCACATCTCACCAAACGTCTCTTTGTCGGTTTCTTTTTCGTCATAAGCACAATGATGGAAGTTATCGCGTTAGGCAGACAGAGTGCTTGGAGCGGACCCTTGAATAAATGGTTGTGTGAACCTGGCAACCGCCCACCTATTCCTACTGTTTTAGATTCATTTGCTGCTGCCGGAGTGTTCGAGTGGCTATTGGCCATTGGGATTCCCTCATTCCTCTGTTTAGCTTTCCTATCCACATCAAAATCTCGGAATTCTCTGCTCATATGGTTGCCTGTGCTGGCTTTACATTTGGCAATTAGGGTTGATGCCCTTGGTGAATCATTTCGGCCGTGGGGAGCTTGTGGCTTACATAGAGATGGCGTATTCGGCGCCCTACTCCTCGACATCCTTCTTGTCGTTGTCACGGTATTTGGTAGTGTCATTTGGATAGCGTGGGGCGTTATAGCCACTCAGCGCCGTAAAAATGCCTAAGCTATCTAACCATTCGTTCCAAGGGACGCTCCGCCTAACGGCGCCGCGCCCCTGAACTCCACGTTAGGCTTTCTAGGAGCCTGTCCGACAATGTAGTCAATGAAGTTTTCGCCACAATATGCTGTGCTTGGATTTGGTGTTTGGCGCTATATATTGTGATCCATTTTTCTTATTTCCTATTCTCGGACAGGCTCCTAGGGTAAAGGTTGTTAGTTGGGGTGAACTTATGATACGCGTCCTATTCTTTGCGATAGTCTTTAGTTTCTCCGGTGCGGCTGCTGCATTAAATACTGTAGACATGTGTGTTAAATTTCCTTGGGCATGTTACGGCGTGTTGGAAGTTCAGGGGGAAGGGCAAAATATTCAAAAACCGCGATTGCGTGCTATTCGCTACCTTGATGGGGATACTGCCTTTGAAATCGAAGAAAAAGGAGTCGTTTCAAAAAGGCTGCATATTTTTCGTGCAAACCGCGCCGAATTTTTCTTTGGTGTTGAGCCATCAGCGATTATTTCTCCAAGAACTAATCCGGCAGCAAATCCGTTTGCATTTGTGGACATGGTTTTGGGAATTCCGGTGATGGTGTTACAAAAAGCGTTTCCTGGTGGACTCGCGACTGTCCCGGACGGAATATCACAGAAAATAGTTAATGTTGCGGTGGAGCATAAAGACGATAGCTTTACGTTGAAAACTGAGCGATTGACTTCAAAGCAGTTGCGCTATTGGATAAAAAGCAACAATAGCAACAACCCAGAACTTTTTGGACTTTGGGATGGTGACATACAAGTTCCTTTGTCAGATGATTTTCCTCTTTCGGATTGGGTACATGATGGTGATGCCAAAGTTAAAGATGCAGGTGAGGCACGTTCGTTAAATTCTGTTAAAAATTAAACACGTAAGGCGGATTCGGAGCGGTAGCGACAATCCGCCATGGCGCTAACCAAGGTGCTGGCCTCGACATGGCGGATTGCTATCGCGAATCCGCCCTACGCCCCATTCTGCCTGTACCAAGCGACACCCGAAATATGCAATTAGGTGCGCAAGGTATAACATTGTGTCGACCCGGACACTCCTACCGTCGCGACCCTCAACTCTACGTTATGTGTGAATCTGAAACGGCTTGATTATGAAGATTGAGAATATTGCAACAGAGATAGGAAATGAAATTCTGGTCAAGCTAAAAAATTGATGGCTGGAAAATATCTGATCAATACAATCGTCTTGCTTTTGACAAGGGTATCGATTTTGATAGTTACACTTTGAAAAAAGGCAAGCAGGAGTTGTATTTTGAGTGGAGCAATTGGTTTGAATGGGAAATCCAGGGTAGTCCGATTCAACAAGAAGAGGACGCTCTGTTCACGACCGCTAACCGCGACTTTCCAAGGCGCTTGAGAGATTTTTGATGAAACATCGACTAAGGCGAATCAAAGAGATACTGGATCATCCCTCAAACCGTAACGATCGCATTTCGGCGTTTCTTCGGTACCTCGGATGGAACGTGGGAAGACGCCTGTTAGATCAAGCAGACTATGTGATAAATATTGCACCCAAGGCCAGGGTGATTCTGTCCAATCGCGAAAACTACGCGACGCTGGCATATACATGCGGCTTGTACGACTTTGATGAAATGTCGTTCCTGACGGATTTTTTACGGCCCGGCGATATATTTGGCGACTTTGGCGCCAATGTTGGCGTATACAGCGTTCTTGCCGGTTCGCTGGGTGCGACAGTGCTGGCTGCCGAACCAGTCCCCGATACCTATGCTCGACTTCAGGAAAACCTTCGACTGAATTGCGTGGAAGGCCAAGCGGTTCGTTGCGGACTATCCCACACGGCGGGAAAACTGGGCTTCACCCTTGCCCTTGGTGGAATGAATCGTGTCGCAACGCCCAGAGATACTGAGACCATTGAAGTCGACGTGCTGACGGCTGATGAACTGGTCGCACAAACCGGCCTGTCGCCGCTAGTGGTGAAGATTGACGTCGAGGGATTCGAGTTGCCTCTGTTGCGGGGCAGTTGCGCTCTTTTGCCAAGCGTGGCGGCAATCATAATTGAGCTCAATGGCAGTGGCGGATTATATGGCTACTCCGACGACGAGGTGCACGCCTACTTAATTGCCGCTGGCTTTAGTTGCTTTGATTATTTGCCGGCGACACGAGAGCTCAATCCACGCAGCGATTTTCAGCGCCAAAAGTTCAACTCGCTTTACATCAATTTGAGAATGCTCGACGAAACGCGCTCACGATTCTCCCCTGGTGCCAACCTCTCAAACGGGTAAGGCCGAGTTTCACTCTGGCCCTTACCCCACGCTGTCCGGAGTCGGCAGGTGAAGTGTCGCTATTTTTGATCACATAACGCCGAAAACCTATAGCGATTGCGCATTTCGTCCTATCAGGTATTCCAGTTCCAGCAAGCCCATTTCCAAAGCATGACGGGCCCTATAGTGGGTGCTTTGGGCGAATGTTTCCACAATCTGCGCCTCTATGACGTCCTTGGTTTCGACCAACTCATCCTGATAGGCGCGCACATGCAGTTTACGGTTTTCACTGGCAAAGCCGACGGCTTCCCGGCTATCCCTGGTTTGTTCATTGGCGCTGCGAATACTTAGAAACTGCTGTTTGATCCGCAAGGCCATGGCTTGATCCAGCAAGATTTGCTGGCTTTCCAATTTGCGCTGTTGTGCCTTGGCCTGATTGACTCTGCCGGCGGTCTGAAAACCGTCAAACAGATTCCATTGCATGCCAACGCCAATCGTCCAGCCGTCCCGATTGGCGGCATTGGTCAAGCCGCCATGATACGGCGTCTGAATGTCATAGACCTCCGCCTGGACGCCTATCAGCGGAAAATACCCGCTACGCGCTTCGATAATTTGATCGTCGCTGATTTGCACAGCCAGTTTAAGCTGTTGAATATCCGGGTTAAAGTTACGCGCGGCTTCCACCAGCTGTTGTAAATCCGCATTGACGGGCGTGGCCGCTTCCGGCTCCGCGAGCATAAAGCTTTCGTCCCATCCCTGCCCCATGGCGTTACCCAGCGCCTCATGGGCCATTTCGCGCGCATATCTGGCTTCGCTCAACAAGGTGCGCGTCACGGCGGTAGTGGTCTTGGTACGCAGATAGTCGGTTTTTTTAACCTTTAACGATCCATGCTGGTAAAGCTGCTCGGTCAAGCCTTCCAATGCCTTGAAGCGCTCCAGCGTATCGTCGGCCAGCTTTTCCATTTGCCGGGCGAATTGCGCGGCATAGAAATATTTTTTGACGTCGCGCACCACTTCCAGGTTGGTTTTGCGCTGACCTTGTTCCGCCAGCTTGACGCCCTTCTCGGCTTGCGCCACCAAGGCTTCGCGCTTCAGACCGGTAAAAACCGGATAGGTCAAATTCAAGGAAGACTGCATCAAATCCCTGTCCGCCAGTTTGACGTCCATATTGATGGGGATGGGTTGCGCCAAGGCAGCGCCGACTTGGGGTCCCAGAGCGCCACCCAACGCGGCGGTCATATTCCGAGGCAAGCTAAATTGTCCATCCATGGCAAACGTCCTATCCTGGTCCGCCCGCGAGGCATTGACCTGGGCCGCGATTCGCGGCCAGTATGCAGACATGGCCTGTTGATACTGGGCTTCAGCCATGGCCAGATTGGCGGCGGACACATTCAAGGATTGGTGTTTTTCCAGGGCGATGCGTATACAGTCGTCCAGGCTTAATTGCCGTTGCGGGTCATTTTCCGCCCCCGCCACGGACAGAGTTAAAAACGTCAAGACCAAGGAAGGAGCAATTTGCTTTAGGGCCATGGGTTAAAGTTCTTTAAACTGATCGCGTATATGCAGGATTTCATCGAAATTTTCCAGGAACAGGTCGACCAGTTCCGGATCGAACTGGCTACCCTTATTTTGGATTAAATAGCGAATAATCTCCTGGTCCGGCCAGGATTCCTTGTAAATACGGCGGGTACTCAAGGCGTCGAACACGTCCACCAAACTGACTATTCTGGCCTCGATGGCAATGTGTTCGCCGACCAAGCCCGCCGGATAACCACTACCGTTATATTTCTCATGATGTTCATGGGCAATGGTTGCAGCCATTTTAATCAGCGGTTTGTCCAACTTATTCAGCAATTGAAAACCCAAGTCGGCATGTTTTTTCATGATTTGAAATTCGGAATCAGATAATTTATCCGGCTTATTCAGTATATTATCCGGTATACCTATTTTTCCGATATCGTGTAGCGGTGAAGCTACTTTTATCATGGCGGCATATTCTTCGCTGAGGCCGTATTTCAGCGCCAAAAACTCGGAGATCAAGGCCACGCGCTTAATATGAGAACCGGTTTCCTGGCTGCGGTTTTCGACCACCTCGCCGAGCACATAAATCAAATCCTTTTGATTTTCTATAATGTCTTCGTTTAATTGAATGGCTTCGCTGATATCATGACTTAAACTCATCAAGGAATGAATATCGCCCTGCTGATTATGTATGCCGACGATGACAGTGCTTAGCGTGCGCAACAATCCACCCTTGCCGGTTATCTTCATAATCCTGGAACTAAACCCCTGCTCGCCGACTTTTTTTAATATACGCTCCTTAAAGTCGGTGCAATCCTGTACCAGATCCCATAGCGATTGCCCAATCAATTCGTCCACCTTGTAATCCAAAGTGGCGCTGAAATTTCGATTGGCACTGATAATCTTGCCGTCGGTATCGATCACGCATAGCGATGTACCCACTTCCAGCGCGCGTTCATATTCCCGCAGGTAATGTTTTTGTTCGCTTAAATCCTGTTTTAAATTGAGCGCCAGGCGTTCGAATTTCTCGTAGACTTCAGTCATGTCCACCATCAATGCCACGAATTCTTCCACCTCGTTATCCGGGTCCGCCACGGCAATCACGCTGGCGTCCACCACGTAAATGCCACCGGCCTTGGTCTTCTTTTTCAGCAATCCCTTCCATTTACGGGCTTCCATTACCGTTTGTTTCAAATCGTCCAAAATATCCTGTTGGCCGGCATCCTCGAATCCAAATAAATAATGCCGCCCCAATAATTCGTTTTCCGAATAACCGGACAACTCGCAAAAATGCTGATTCACATAGGTGATATTGCCGTTTAAATCAACTTTTACCACTATGGCTTTTTCATCCACCAATAATTTATATTGCTCCAGCAGCTTACGGTTTTGTTCGGCCTCTCGGGCCAAATTCATCTGACCGGTAATTTCAGACAACTTATTTAACAAGCGCTCAACGCTGATAGGCTTGGTAATGTAATGCTGAATTTCCAATTCCAGCGCTCTGAACAAATACTCAACATCGTTATACGCACTTAAAACTACAATCTTTTGCTCGGGATTGATGATTTTAATATCGGCCGCCATTGATAAACCGTTCATTTCCGGCATTTGAATATCGGTAACCACAATATCCGGTTTATATTGTTTATAGAAAGCCAATCCTTCCTTGCCGTTTTTCGCCGTATATAGCTCCGCCACATACAATTCCAAAATGGATTGTAATTCTTCCCTTGTTTCCAAATCGTCTTCGACATATAACACGCGTATGTCAGACAAATTGTTGTGAGCTCTGATATTTGTCATTCGATGCTAAAATAAATTGTCTTTAAATATATTGCGTTAAAAGCCGGTAATTTCATTACTCTGAAAGTAAAAAATCGGGCGGGTACGGTTGCTTGTTGGACAGGCGTCGGCAACAAGGATGCTGCCGTCGAGCATACACGGACGTATTTACGGCGTCCTGTCCGGCGAGGAACCGTACCCAACTGCACTACTTTCATTTGCCGGGGCGATCGCCAGACCTTCATGAACGTTACTCTGAAAGTCATGCTGGGAGCAACGCATAGTCCCGATTCGCAAGGCCATCATCGCGACTGTGCATCGCTGCTACGAGTCTGTCTTTCAGTTGCCGGGGCGATACACCAGTTTCATGATCGTTACTCTGAAATTCATGGTGGTATCGACGCATCGTCGCGATTTGCAAGGCCATCATCGCGACTGTGCGCCGCTCCCACGGGACTGTCTTTCATTTGCCGGGGCGATTGCCGAGCCTTCATGAGCGTCAGGGTTAAATCCTTGACATTCGTGGTTCCGAAAATCCGCCAAAACCGGTGCGGTACGTACCGGCAGCCTTTCGTATCCGTACCGATACGGTCACCACCAAGCAGGAGGCCATGCAAGCTAATTCCCGCTTAATGTGACCAGCCTTATCATTTCGCTTCGATATTTTCTCACATTGATTTAGCGCTTGCTTACATACCAGAAAAACCTAGAAATCTTGGAGGGGGAGAGAACGCTGCGTGACTGCGCCGTAACAATCGCGCAAGCGTCCGACAGGTGGAGCCATAATTCCAACTATTTGGCCGAATGACCGGCCAAAATCAACGTGCACTGACGCCGATTGAGCTCGAAATTGTAGGCGCTATCTCAGCACCCCTGGCGCGGAACTGTAGCTATCCAAAACCTGCACGTAATTGGCGCGCTCGTACAGGCTAGGATCAATGGCGTGTTGCTGGCTGACGCTGCCTTTTAACTGACCGATGGATTGGTATTCGTGCTCTTGCAACCAGCCGAGCAATTCGGTGTGCATTTCGGATAAACGCTCTATACCCTTTTCCAGCAATACGCTGCACAGATGCACCACATCGGCCCCGGCCAACAAGGCCTTAATGACGTCCGCCGTTTCATGGAAGCCGCCGGTCACCGCCAACGACATATTGACCCGGCCATATAACAGCGCGGTCCAGCGAATACGCAGCAAGGCCTCCTGGGCAGTCGACAATTCCAGCCTGGGCACCACCTGCAAAGTTTCCAGATCGATATCCGGCTGATAAAAACGATTGAATATGGCGATGCCGTCCGCCCCGACATCTTGCAAGCGCCGGGCAAAATGTATGGGGGAACTGAAGTGCGGCGACAGTTTCAAGGTCAAAGGAATGCTGACCTGACTTTTTAATTCGCGCAGAATATCCAGATAGCGGTTTTCCACCGCGATACTGTCTTCATGCGCATTGGCCGCCAAATGATAGATATTCAGCTCCAGAGCATCGGCACCGGCCTGCTGCAAGGCCACGCCATACTCTATCCAGCCGCCCAACGAAGTGCCGTTCAGGCTGGCAATTACCGGAATGGTCAACGCGGATTTGATTTGCCGCAAGTGCTCGAGGTATTGCTCCTGATAGGTCAGCACATGATCGGGCACGGGGTGAAAGGAATCCGCTTCGCCATGCCCGATAGCCTGCCCATAAAAAAAACGCGACATCTGTTGCAACTCCGCCTCAATTTTCTCTTCAAACAAGGACGGCAATACAATCGCCGCGGCACCCGCATCCTCCAATTTACGAGCACTATCCAGGTTTTTTCCCAGCGGAGAGGCCGAAGGCACCAAGGGATGAGCCAGTTTCAGGCCCAAATACTCCGTTGTTAAATCAACCATGATCGGTCTCCTTGGCAGTGTCGGTAGTCAGTTGCGCCTTTAGTGCCGAAACACTGGTGGCTTCGTTCCATTCCAGTTCGGACAGTTGTTTGTAATAACGGTAGCGATTTTTCACATCCTGCTGGGCCTGCTTTAAAAAGCCTTCGGCGGCATCGGGATGCGATTGCCACAGCATGCTGAAGCGGGTCTCGCTCATGACGAATTCCCGGTAAGGCACGGACGGTTCCGCCGAATCCAACTGCATGGGATTTTTGCCCTGTTTGATGCGATTGGGATTAAAGCGAAACAGCGGCCAATGCCCGCTTTTGACCGCCAGATTTTGCTGGCGGTGATTGTTGGACATATCCACGCCGTGGGCAATACAAGGCGCGTAAGCAATGATGATGGACGGGCCGTCATGCGCCTCGGCTTCGATAAAGGCATTCAGAGTCTGAATATCCTTGCCGGCATACGCCACATGGGCGACATAAACATTGCCGTAATCCATCGCCAACAAGCCTAAATCCTTTTTGGCCACGGCTTTACCGCCGGCGGCGAATTTGGCCACCGCGCCCAGCGGGGTGGATTTGGACATTTGCCCACCGGTATTGGAATACACTTCGGTATCCAGCACCAATATATTCACGTTGCGGCCACTGGCCAGCACGTGATCCAATCCGCCGTAACCGATGTCGTAGGCCCAACCGTCGCCGCCGATGATCCAGACGCTTTTTTTGCATAAATAATCAGCCAGTTCCAGCAGGCTTTGCGCGGCCGGGTCGGACAATGTCCGCAGAACCTGTTTCAATTCGGCCACCCGTTGCCGTTGTTCGTAAATGCCGGCCTCGTCGGACTGATCGGCCGATAGCAGCGCATCGACCAATTCGCTGTTCAACTTGGCGCGCAAGCCTTGCAGCAGTTCGCGGGCAAACTCGCTTTGCTTGTCTATGGATACCCGCATGCCGAGGCCGAATTCGGCATTGTCCTCGAACAGTGAGTTGCTCCACGCCGGACCGCGGCCTTCCGGATTTTTGGTCCATGGCGTAGTGGGTAAATTGCCGCCGTAGATGGACGAACAGCCGGTGGCATTGGCCACGATCATGCGGTCGCCGAATAATTGCGAGGCCAGTTTTACATAGGGCGTTTCGCCGCAACCGACACAGGCGCCGGAAAACTCGAACAAGGGTTGCAGGACCATGGCCCCCTTGATGGTATTGACCTTCAGCTGCCGTCTGTCGTATTCCGGCAAGGACAGGAAGAAATTCCAGTTTTCCCGCTCCGGTTCGCGCAAGGGCGTTTGCGGGTGCATGTTCAAAGCCTTGCGGCTGGCATTGGATTTGTCCCGAATCGGACAAATATCCACGCACAAACTGCAACCGGTGCAGTCTTCCGCCGCCACTTGATAGGTCATCGCCAATCCGGCCGGAAAATCCTTGCCCAACATCGGTGCATGCTTAAAGGTTTCGGGGGCATTCTCCAGCGCCTCCAGCGGATAGATCTTGCTGCGAATCGCGGCATGCGGGCACACCATGGCGCATTTGCCGCATTCGGTGCATAAATCGGTTTCCCACACCGGGATTTCCAGCGCCAGATTGCGCTTTTCATAAGCCGTGGTGCCGGTTGGAAAGGTACCGTCCACCGGCATGGCGCTAACCGGCAGCAAATCGCCGCGGCCGGCAATGATTTCCGCCGTGACGCGCTTGACGAACTCAGGCGCCGATTCATTGATGTGGCCTTGAATATCGAACTGGCTGCTGGTTTGTTTAGGCAGGCTGACTTGCCGCAAGCCGGCCAGGGTCTCGTCAATGGCTTTAAAATTCAGCTCGACGATACGGCGGCCTTTTTTGCCGTAGGTTTTTTCCACCGCATGTTTAATGGCTTCGATAGCCTGTTGCTGCGGCAGTACGCCGGAAATGGCGAAAAAGCAAGTCTGCATGATGGTATTGATGCGTTTGCCCATGCCGCATTTTTCCGCCACGGCATAGCCGTCGATCACGTAAAAACGGATGTTTTTGGTCAACATTTGTTGCTGCATGGTTTTCGGCAAACTGTCCCACACCTTGTCGGCGGGCTCGGGGGTATTCAACAAAAACACCGCATGGTCGGCGGCGTTGACCAGCATGTCATAGCGTTCAAGAAAAATAGTCTGATGGCAACCGATGAAATTAGCGTCGTTTTCGCCGATCAGATAAGTGGCCTTGATCGGCTTGGGGCCGAAGCGCAAATGCGACACCGTGATGGCGCCGGATTTCTTGGAGTCGTAAACGAAATAGCCCTGGGCGAAATCCGCCGTTTCCTCGCCGATGATTTTGATGGTGTTTTTATTGGCGCCCACCGTACCATCGCTGCCCAAGCCATAGAACATGGCCTGGAAGATACCCTGATGCATATCGGTTCTGAAGCCGGCATCCCAAGGCAGACTGGTGTGGGAAACGTCGTCGTCGATGCCGATGGTAAACTGGTTTTTTGGATGCTCCTGTTTCAATTCGTCGAATACCGCCTTGATCATGCCGGGGGTAAACTCCTTGGATGACAGGCCGTAGCGTCCGCCCACCACCTTGGGCATGCCGGCGAATTTGCCGTTGGCGCGGCAAACGTCCTGGGCAATGGCGCCCAAGACATCTTTGTACAATGGCTCGCCGTCGGAACCGGGTTCCTTGGTGCGGTCCAGTACCGCGATTTTGCGGCAAGCGGCCGGCAAGGCGGCGAGAAAATGTTCGGCGGAGAAAGGCCGGTACAAACGTACCTTGAGCAGGCCGACCGATTCGCCTTGCCTATTTAAATAATCCAGGGTTTCTTCAGCGGCCTCGGCGCCCGACCCCATCAATATCATCACCCTTTCCGCATCCGCCGCCCCCAGGTATTCGAACAAGCGATATTGGCGTCCGGTAAGCTCGGCAAAACGGTCCATGGCATTGCTCACAATCTCGGGCAAATCCCGATAAAACGGATTTACCGCTTCCCTGGCTTGAAAATACACATCGGGATTTTGCGCGGTGCCGCGCAGCACCGGATTTTCCGGGGTCAGTGCTCGACTACGAAACGCACTGACCCATTCCTGCTGTATCATGCCGCGCAGCACCTCGTCATCGATAGTGATCAGTTTTGCCACCTCATGCGAAGTTCGGAAACCGTCGAAAAAATGCATGAAGGGAATCCGGCCTTCCAGGCTGGCGGCGTGGGCAATCAAAGCGAAATCCTGTACTTCCTGCGGAGAGTTGGAACACAGCATGGCAAATCCGGTCATGCGCGCGGACATGACGTCGGAATGATCGCCGAAAATGGAAAGGGCCTGACAAGCCAGCGAGCGGGCGGCGATGTGAAACACCGTCGGACTCAATTCGCCGGCGATTTTGTACATATTCGGCAGCATCAGCAACAAACCTTGCGATGCGGTAAACGTGGTGGCCAGAGTGCCGGCCTGCAACGCGCCGTGTATGGCACCGGCCGCGCCAGCCTCGCTTTGCATTTCCACAACTTGCGGTACCGTGCCCCACAGATTGGTTTGTCCGCGCGAAGACCATTCGTCGGCCCATTCGCCCATGGGCGAGGAAGGCGTTATTGGATAAATGGCAATCACTTCGTTTAATTTATGGGCAACACTTGCCGCTGCCTGATTACCGTCAATGGTAAGTGTTTGCTGGATTTGCATATAACAACCTTTTCACTGAGAAGAAGACGGGGCCGTTAACGGAGCGCCCCAAAGCTGTGTCCTTTATATTGCATTATAGACCCGTGCCAAGGCCGCGCAAAACCGCCAAGAAAATAGAGCGGCCGGTCTTAATCGGCGGCACGGATGAGCCCGCGGGCCGCTTGAATGAAAGCTTAGATCACATTCCGCGCCGGTGTGCCGGCAAGGGACCTATTGGCGGAAAACTGGCGATAAAAGGCATGAAATTGTTGATGCCGGCATGCTCGAGTTACCCACAATAGCTGTGGATAACTCTGTGGGTTAAATGTCAAAAACGGATGACAAGCCCTGATTTTACTGATGTTTCCTTAGATTGGATCAAACTTGACCACGCCAATATATTCATTTTATTTCAACAGCTTACGCATTTTTACCTGAATTTCAATAAGTTGCCCTGTCAAGCATTTTTTGCGCGTTAAGCAAAATTAGTGTTTGTGCATAACCTGAAATATAAACCGCAATGTCAACCACTAAATTTAAGCCCGAGGGTAAAATTCACCAGGGCAACGGCGTGCCGTCATACTTTAGAAAGCTACCGGACTGTGCCAGAGTAAATTCGTCAATACACCGCCGCATGCCGGCAACACTCTCGTCGACATCGATTAGCGCATTTTTACCGCCCATATCGGTTCTTACCCAGCCTGGATGCAATATCAACACTGCGATGTCTTGTCGGCGCAGATCAATCGCCAAGCTTTTCATGGCCGCATTCAGCCCGGCCTTGCTGGAGCGGTATTGCAAACTGCCACCGCTGGTATTGTCCGTAATACTCCCCATGAGACTGCTGACGGAAACAATCAGCTTTTTCCGTCCCCGTTTGATTTGCGGCAGAAAAGCCTCGGCCAGTTTAACCGGCGCCATGCTGTTCACCCAAAATGCCTCCGACCAGGCCGGGTAATCCAGGCGGCCGAAGCCATTTTCGGAGACATCGCTATAGACTCCGGCATTGTTTAACAACACATCCAAGTCCAATTCGGCCAAGGAGCCGCTCAATGCATCGATTTGGGAAAAATCCGCCACATCCAGATTGTAAACCTGTAGATCCCGATGGTGCCGGGCCAAATCGTTCAATGCCTTAGCCGCGGCGGGTTGTCGGCAGGTTGCGATTACCCGCCAACCCGACTGCAGATATTGCCTGCAAAACTCCAGCCCCAAGCCGCGATTGGCCCCGGTAATCAATACCGTTTGCATGCCATCCCTCCCGCGCTCGGAAAACAGGTAATGCGAAACATTGCAAAATCATCAAAAAATAAATTACATAAAATCATTATAATCAAATAGTTATTAAATATATTTAATGTTGATTAATGGACATGGTTAAAGTGATTTGTAATGCCACATTAAGAGTTTCGCGTGAAACAAATTCAACAGAATCTATCGGACTGCTTCGGATCCATCCGATGCGTTTGCGGATTCCGACCCATCTTGCTGTTGATGCCAATAGGTCCCGCCGACCACGAATAACATCAATAACAAATACAATACCGCCGCGATGTTTTTGACACGCTTGCTACCCTGGTCGGGATTTTCATGCTGCATATACGTTCCTGTTGGTTAAAAATTCTTGCTACGGCGTTAAGTTACATCACAATCTTAAAGTCGAACGCATCAATGAGCGGATACCAATGCCCTTAGAACATCGACACGGCTGATCATGCCCACCATGGCGCCGTCTTGAAACACCGGAAAACTCCTGATCGGAGAATTTTGAAATTTGGCGGCAACGTCGACCAAGCTTTCCTCAACATCCACCACCAGCGGCGTTGGCGTCATGAACTCGCTGACCTTGCCGGTCATGCTTTGGTTATACGCAGACTCAATGACAATTTTCATGCCATCCTTTTCAGAAAAAATCCCCAGCAATTTGCCGTGACTGTCCACGACCGGCACGCTGGTGATCTTGTGATCCAACATCTTCTTGAACGCCAGAGACACTTCCGTGTCCGGACCGACCGTTACGGGATGTCTGGACATGTAATCGGCAACTGCAATTTTAGCTAGCATGGTATCACCTCATTGTGGTTATTATTGTTAGACGGAAAGCCCACGGGGCTCTCGCTCGCCCGCCGTTTTCGCCATCCTGATTATTATAAAAATCCTCACCAGTATCCAGCTTTATCGACATTTACCCGGCATTAAAATCGATTCCGCGCATACCTCGAACATCGCACACCCCCTAATCAGGCACGGAGAAAAATTTTTAAGCCTTGCCGTATTGATCGAACACGGGATTCAACTAAACTGGTGGGGCTTTTCACTTTTCAAGGATGCCTCCCATATGCCGATTCAGATGAACCAGTTGTTCGATAACATTCCCAAACTGCCGCAAATTCCGGAAGTCGTTAGAACCATCATTAACCAACTCAACGATCCCCAGGCGGAAATGCTGGACATCGCAAAAAATGTCGAAAAAGAGCAAGTCATTTCACTGAAAATTTTACGCTTGGTTAACTCCGCGCATTTTGGCTTATCGCGAAAAATCAATTCGATCGATGAAGCCACGGTCATGCTGGGGATGAATCAATTGAAGACGCTGGTCATTACGTCCGGCATTGTCTGTTCAATGCCCAAGATCGAAAACTTCGATCTGAGAAAATTCTGGAACAACTGCTTTAGAACGGCCGTTTATGCCAAATGGCTTGCCGAACAGTCAAAACTCTCGGGCGACATTGCCTATACCGCCGGCCTGATCGGCAACCTGGGCAACCTTTTGATACACATCGGATTACCCAGCGAAGCCAACGAAATCGATCAACATACTCGGGCCGGGCATTCTTCGCGCGCCACATTTGAAAGGAACTGTCTGGGTTTTACCAACCAAGATGTTTGCGCGGAATTGTGTCGACGCTGGAAGTTCGGCGACGAATTGATTGAGGCCATTCAGCATTCGGGAGAGCCCTTGACCTATCAGCAACCCTCCCCTATCGCCTGTTGCCTACATTTGGCTCAATTTATCAGCGACGCGGTTGACAAAGGACGAAACGAAGCAGACATTTTGGCGGCGCTTCCCTTAGCGATTGGCGAAAAAATCGGCTTGTCCGAGGCATTTTTCGACGCCAAGCTCGCCGAAATCACCGCGCTAAAATCCAACCTCGAAGGCTTAAACGATTAGAGCTCCGCGCTTTCCGGGAATAAATTCCCAATTTCTACTTTGTCGGATTCTCGATAGCGCTGGTCATTTCGGTAGGGCTTCCCCAGACTCCAGGGACGGAGCTAAGCTTGCCATCCATGGCACTGAATGCCCGCTCTTGTGCCCTTTTGGTATCGGTGGGTAGACGGCCTTGCTTACGTCCGACAAAGTCGGCCTATGCGTCCATCTCTCTGTCGGATGGCAAATCGGTTTCGGCCTTATCAGCTTCCGACCAGCGCCGCCGGGCAGACTCCCGCCGTTGAATTTCAGCCAGGGTCTGTTTATCTTCCATGTCAGCCTGATGCGCCAGGCGCTCAGTCATCTGCTCAGCTTCCGCTACTCTGCGGCGTGCTTCGAGCTCTTGCTGGGTGCGCAATTCAAGTTCAAAACTCATTTCCTTAAGCTGTTGCTCGTGCTCGACTTGTACCGAATGCAAGCGCCTTTCGACTTCCAGTTGCCGGGCAAGTTGTTGCTCCTTATCCTGTAACAAACGGATTTGCGCTTCGGCTTCGGCCAACTGCAACTGACGCTGCATTTCGGCCACTTGTTTCAGATGCTCCAGTTCCAACTGTTTTTCGGACAGGACCTGTTGTTCGTTCAGACGCTGTTGGCGTTGGCGTTCCAGATTTTTTTCCTGGTTTAATTCAAAGGTTTTCTTCAGCATATGCAGATAAACGCTATCCTTGCCCAACTGAACCTCGGGGAAGTCGATAAAGCTGACGCTCATCCGGCAGATAGCTTCGGCCTGAATATGCTGTTGGGTCAGGACTTCGCAAACACTAATGGCAATCCGTTTCTCATGTTCCGCTAAACCATCCCGCACCCAAGCGCCATCGGCCAGTTTATTCAACTCCTGCTGGATTTTGTCTTCGATAACGGCGGCATACAATCCTTGAATATGCGAATTGATGTCCTCCAGCACTTCCGTATTCTTTTGCACATAATTCAAGGTGGCCTGAAAGCGCAGATCCAGCGTGATATCCACCGTGCAAAAGTCGTCGAATAATTGCACCCGCCGCCGATACGGCCAGGTTTCGATAGTTAGCGGGAATAGCTGGTGATAGAAACGCTTGGTAAATTTCGGGGGGCGTAAAAACAGGCGTTGGAACGGACCAATTTTAAGCAACACCAATTGTCTGTCGGGATCGAAACCGGCAACCCAGTGTTCGGGATCCTGAAGCGCGGGCAGGAACAGATCCTCACCCGCCAACCACGCTTCCAGTTCGGCATCGGAGTTGTTCATGACGGGTCGGCCGGCAATTTAACCAGCGATTTGGCTTTAAGAGCGGCTATCTTGTCCGACATTTTTTCGGCAATCAACGGGTAAAGACTAGGGGCGAATTCGACGGTGCGCGCATCCACTTTCCTTAAAAACCCCCGGCTCAACAGCAGCCCGACCACGAACATCCGCGACCAATCCGAATAACGCCGGGCTTTTTCGAGCTCGGATTTTTCGATGACCATCTCCAGTTCGTCGTTTTGATTGATGCGAAATTCCGAAAACTGCCGCAGGCATTCGAATATCAACTCTTCTTCCTGCGCGGTCAAGGGGCCGGGCGCGGTAAATTCCAAGCGGTACGATAACAAGACGGTAAAAAAATCCACCATGGCCGCGCAAGCAAAAGCAAACCAGGAAAACCCCCGCCACATGGCGAAGGACGGCTTTACATCCTCCGCGAATTGGGTGTAGCTCATCAACATGGGCGCATCGGGCAAGCTTAAACCGGCGCTGCTGGCCAGTTGATTCACTATCAGTTGTATGTCCTGATAATTTTTCAGCATCAGGTAATAAGCTGTCTCCCGATTTTGGGCGATATCCAGCTCGCCCAAACTGGCTTGCAGCTGACGAATCTTGCTGTCCAATTCCAGAAAAGCCTGTTCCCGGAGCTGAAAGGCCTGCTTTTTCTCCTGATAAATCTGATTGTAATGCCGCCAGAAAGGCCCCTCTCCGACCTGATTTTTATAAGCGGGGGCAATTTGATCGTGGGTACCGAAATAGGCCCGCGAAACATCGGCCGAGGCCCGCTCCAGAGCCTGTTGATGTTTTTGCAGCAATTGACCTTTTTGCTCGAGTACGTTGGCAAGATAGGTTTTGATGTCCAGCCTGATCCGCTGCACCCTATCGATGTGCAGGGTTTCCCGTTCGGAAATTTCGTAGAATTTGAAATACGAAAACGTAATCGATGCCGTCACGGCAATGCAAAGCGAGGCCAGCACGGAAAAGTACCGGGTTCGATTGGCGGCCCAGTGTATCCCGGCCATTTCCAGCGAACAAATCACAATGATCGATTGAATGGCGATGGTGATGATCAGCGCAATCCAGGGAGTAATAAAATGCGACAAGCCGTAATAAGTGGTAAAGCCGGACGACACGCTCAGCATCAACACAATTGGAATCGTCCAGATGCGCAGCATGCTGACAAATAATGTCTGGATACGATTGATAAGGTAACCCAACCCGGACGGGCGGGGTTTTAATGTCGAATCATTCATTCAGCGAAAAATGGCTAAAAAACCCCGAGTTTAACTCATACTCAGGTAACGCTCACCCGTATCGTGAATAATGGTGACCACGGTCTTGCCGGCGCCCAGTTGGGCCGCAACCCGCAGGGCCGCGCAAACACTGGCGCCGGAGGAAATGCCGGCCATGATGCCCTCCTCGCGTATCAGTCGCTTGCGCACCGCGAAGGCCTCTTCGGTAGAGACCAGTTCAATGCCGTCAATTAAATCGAGATCGAGATTTTTGGGAATGAAGCCGGCGCCAATGCCTTGAATCTTATGCGGGCCATGGCTGCCACCGGAAATGACTGGCGATTCGGTCGGCTCCACGGCAATGGCCTTGAAATTGGGATTACGATTTTTGATCACGTCAGCAACCCCGGAAATCGTACCGCCCGTCCCCACCCCGCAGACAAAGGCATCGATTTGCCCATCCGTCCCCGACCAGATTTCCTGGGCCGTGGTCTGTCTATGCACCTCGGGATTGGCGGGATTTTCGAATTGCTGCGGCATGAAAGCGCCGGTTTCCGCCGCGATGCGCAGGGCTTTGTCGATTGCCCCCTTCATACCCTCGCCAGCGGGCGTCAAGACTATCTCGGCACCGTATAGCGCCAACAAATGCCGTCTTTCGACCGACATGGTTTCCGGCATCACCAAAGTGCAGCGATAACCGCGGGCGGCCGCTATCATGGCCAAGGCAATTCCGGTATTGCCGGAGGTCGGTTCGACAATAGCGCCCCCGGCTTTCAACAGGCCGGATTTTTCAGCCGCCTGAAGCATGGCTTGAGCAATGCGGTCCTTAACAGAACCGCCGGGATTTCTGGATTCCAGCTTAACCAGCACGGTGGCGGAATCGTCGGCCGGGAGTCTTTGCAGTTTGACTAAGGGGGTATTACCAATCAATTGTGTAATGTTGATTGCCTTAGTCATAGCAAGATACCTGTTATTTATCGATCTTAAACGCCAAAAAGACCGGGCTGCCGTTGCGTTGAATCAACATGGCAATCGATTTGTCCACCGGCAGTTTAGCAACGATTTTATTAAAATCGGCAACATCTTTTACCGGCGCATTTTGCACCCGCAAAATCACATCGCCCGGTTGAATGCCGGCATCCAACGCGATGCCCTTGCCGACTTTTTGCACCAGCACACCGTATTTTTCAACCTGTAGTTGCTGACGCTGATCTTCGGTCAAATCCGCCACCGCCAAGCCTAGCCTGTTTACCATGGTTTCCGGCATGGAACCCTGGCTTAACTGTACGGCCTGAGCCGGCAACAAACCGACTTTTACCGACAACTCTTCCTTGTCGCCCTGGCGGATGATCTTAAGCGCGGCTTTTTCATCGACGGGAGTCATGCCGACGATGGGCGGCAATTCGCCGGAGGTTTCTATGATGTGTCCGTCGAACTCCACGATGATGTCGCCAACCTGCAACCCGGCTTTCTCTGCAGGCCCGCCCGGTATGACTTTGGCGACCAAGGCGCCATGCGGTCTGTCCATGCCGAAGGATTCGGCCAACTGGCGCGTCACATCCTGAATTTGTACGCCCAGCCAACCCCGGGATACCTTACCCTTGAGCTTGATCTGTTCGGCGACGTTCATGGCCACATCGATGGGAATAGCAAAGGACAGGCCCATATAACCGCCGGAACGGCTGTAAATTTGCGAGTTGATGCCCACAACCTGGCCCCGCATGCTGAACAAGGGGCCGCCGGAATTGCCGGGATTGATCGCCACATCCGTTTGTATGAAGGGGACATAATTACCGTCCGGCAGGCTACGGCCCTTGGCGCTGACGATACCCGCGGTCACCGATTGTTCAAACCCGAACGGCGTGCCAATGGCAAGTACCCATTCGCCGACCTGTAATTGCTCCGGCGAGCCGATCTGTACCACCGGCAAATCCTTGGCATCCACTTTCAGCAGCGCCACATCGGTGCTTTCATCGGAACCCACCAGTTTCGCCAGCAGTTCGCGGCGGTCTTTCAACTTAACCACGATCTCCGAGGCGTTGTTCACCACGTGATGGTTGGTCAAGATATAACCGTCCTTGGAAATAATGAACCCAGAACCCAGGGAATTGGTTTCCTTGGGTACATAACCGCGGCCGGGGCCTTGAAAGAAATGCCTAAAAAAATCCTCCAGTTCGGGCGGTATATCCTGTGGAATCTGCTGCTGATCGGAATCCATCTGCATATCCGGCGCCTTTTGGGTAGTACTAATGTTGACCACCGCGTCGCCATTGTTTTTGACCATTTCGGTAAAATCCGGCAGTTGCGCGAAAGCCAGCGATGTCAGCAAAAGCCATAACCATACGCTATTTACAAATTTATTGACCATGAATTCTCCATTCATATATTTCATACTTAAAAGTGGATAATGTTTCAACGCAACGATACGCTTTTGGCAACCAGTTCCACGGTTTGCAGCGGGACTTCACCCAACGCGGTGACTTGCAGGTCGTCTATCACCCGGCTGTAGGAATTAACCGGTCCCAGTGTGCGCAAGCCTTCGATACTTTTTTCACCCTTGGCTTCAAAATAGATCGATACGCTGGAAAAACCGTCACTGATCAACAAATGATCCACGGTTTTTTTAGACTGCTGCATGGTATTGCGGATGAAAAAAATTTTTTCAAATCCCGCCGGCCATTTTTTTAACTCAAATGGGGATTTTTCGAAGGCTTCGGCTTGCGAAACATGTTGATGGGAATCGTCCTCCGCTTCGGCCGCCGTAAGAGCCGCATCGGATGGCGCGGCCGAATCTTCCAGATTCAACTCGGTAAACAGGACTTGCTCCAGCGTTTTACCATCCTGGCCGTAAACTTCCACTTTCAGCGGCAAAAGACTGGTGGTATCTATCCACAGTTTACGCGCATAGCGCAAATCGTCCTTGGGTAAAATCGCAATCACCTGCGCGGGGCGCATGGCGATCATTTCCTGGCCGGCCACGGCAAACAGATACTGATCGTGCAAACGTTCGGGCTTCAGCGGCAGGTTGACGATGAAGGATCGATCTATCGGATGATGAGTTTCGACTTTCTGTTGACTTTCCTTGTACAAACAACTGATCTCATTGGAATGGCGGGTCACTTCCCGTAGCGGGGAATTCAGCGAGCTCAAGCGTTCGGTTTCCACGCCGTTCTCGAATGTGTGCCGGTACTTCATGGTGTCGATCTGACCATGTTTCATGAATACCACGGTACCGTGGTAATTCATGTTCTTCATCGCATGGTTGACCTTTTGCAACCATTGCTGACCGTCTAAAGCCTGATCGTCATTTGCAAATGCGCGGGATATTAAAAGCAGGAAAACAAATAAAAATCGCATCGACAAACTTATCTGGATTGGTAACTGGCCAAGCGGGCGTAGGATTTGACTCCGGCATTATTGTTAACGTACCAAACATTGTCGTGAGCTTGTAAATATTCCTTGAACTGGGCATTCATTTGCTCCGCCGGGCTCTGCTCCGCCGCCGCGGTAGTAGTGGCTTGCGCCAGCGTCTGGACCTGATTGTGCATTTTTCCGGCATAAAAACCCACCACGGCCAACAGCAGTGACGCCGCCACCGCCAAGGAGGTCTTTTTAAACTGATCGTCGGATTTTTTCCGCTGCATCAAATAGACCGGTTCCGATTTCAATTGCTGTTTGACCTTATCGGCAAAATCCAAATCAGCGACCGCGGCTTGTTCGCCCTTCAAGGCCTGACTGATCAGGGCATAACGTTGCAGTTTGGCTTGCAGCGCGGGATCGTGCCTAACCGACTTTAACAACTGTACGGATTGCGGCTTGTCGAGTTGATCGTCAACCAGTAATGAGAGTTTTTCAAATTGTTGTGCTTGCATGGTAATACCTTTAACCGAGCAATGGGTTTAGTTTTTCGTCTATGGCCTCTCGGGCCCTGAATATCCGGGAGCGCACGGTGCCGATAGGGCAATCCATGGCTTCGGCAATCTCTTCGTAGCTCATGCCTTCGAACTCCCTCAGAGTAATGGCAATGCGCATTTCCTCCGGCAACTTTTCTATGGCCGACTTGATTACGCTGATAATCTGGTCGTTCATCAATTGATGCTCCGGGGTTTCAATGTCTTTCAACTGCGGCGCGTTCTCGATTTGTTCGGCATCCTGCATATCGACTTCGTAATCGGAATGCCGTCTGGAACGCGACAACAGGTAATTTTTGGCGGTATTGATCGCTATTCGATAAAGCCAGGTGTAAAAAGCGCTATCCCCCCTAAAATCGCCCAAGGCCTTGTATGCTTTGATAAAGGAATCCTGCGCCACATCCTGTGCTTCACTGGGATCTTTAACATACCGGTTTACCAGATGCACTATCCTGTGTTGATACTTGATAACGAGAAGATCGAAGGCCGCTTTATCGCCTTGCTGGACTCTTCGCACCAAGTCCTGATCTAAATCTTCGGAGAGCCTTGTTGATTCGTTCACTGAACTTTTACGGTTGTGGGATGGACAGAATTAAACATCATTAGTTCTGGCAATACAAAAAAAATTACCGCCGCTTTAAAACAAGTTATGATTTTCAGCCAGCGTCATAAAACCTTCACACTCCAAAACAGACCACCTTGACAGCGCATTCCAACCTACATTACGACATATTGATCGCCGGCAGCGGCGGCGCCGGTCTCAGTCTGGCATTGCATCTGGCCGACACTTACCGGATCGCGGTACTGGCCAAATTCGCACTGACCGAGTGCAGTACCTATTATGCCCAAGGCGGCATATCGGCGGTGTTCGACGATGAGTACGATTCCATAGAATCGCACATCGAAGACACCCTGATTGCCGGTGCCGGCCTTTGCGATCCGGAAATCGTGCAACTCACCGTCTCCAAGGGCCGCGAGAGCATAGAATGGCTGCGGGCCCAAGGCGTCAATTTTACCGAGGAAAAAAGCCTGGACGGCAGCCGACAATTGCATTTAAACCGCGAGGGCGGCCATTCCCATCGTCGCATCGTGCATACCGACGACGCCACCGGCAAAGCCGTTTCGCTGTCGCTGATCGAACGCGCCCAACGACACCCCAACATCGACTTGTTGGAACATCACAATGTGGTCGAACTGATAACCGCCGAGAAACTGGAGTTGTCCCCGCAACGCATCTGCGGCGCATACGTGTTGGACAGCAAGGCCGACACCATCAAAACCATTGCCGCCAAGGTGGTGGTACTGGCCACCGGCGGCGCCAACAAAGTCTACCTGTATTCCACCAACCCGCACATTTCCAGCGGCGACGGTATAGCATTGGCTTGGCGGGCCGGCTGCCGGGTAGGCAACATGGAATTCATGCAATTCCACCCCACCTGTCTTTACCATCCGTCGGCGCGCTCGTTTTTGATCAGCGAAGCGGTGCGCGGCGAAGGCGGCCATTTGATCCTGCCTAACGGCGAACGCTTCATGCGCCGCTATGACGAACGCATGGAACTGGCGCCGCGCGACATCGTCGCTCGCGCCATCGACAGCGAAATCAAGAAACACGGCATCGATTGCGTGTATCTGGATATCAGCCATAAACCCAAGGAATTCATCCAAAAACACTTCCCGACCATTTACAGCCAATGCCTGGAAGTGGACATAGACATCAGCAAGCAGCCGATTCCGGTGGTACCCGCCGCCCATTACACCTGCGGCGGCGTGATGACGGACCGGGACGCCAGGACAGACATCCCCGGCCTGTACGCCATCGGCGAAGTGGCCTGTACCGGCTTGCACGGCGCCAACCGCATGGCCAGCAACTCGCTGCTGGAGTGTCTGGTGTTCGCCGAACAGGCCAACCAGGACATCCGCCGCCGATTCGCGCATCTGCCGGAACCGCCATCGTTGCCGGCCTGGGATGAATCTCAGGTCAGCGATTCGGACGAAGAAGTGGTGATAGCCCACAACTGGGACGAACTGCGCCGCTTCATGTGGGACTACGTCGGCATCGTCCGCACCAATAAACGCCTGGAACGGGCAATGAACCGCCTGGTACTGCTGAAAGACGAAATCAGCGACTACTACGGCAAATTCCGTATCAGCAGCGATTTGCTGGAATTACGTAATCTGGTCATCGTTGCCGAATTGATCATCCGTAGCGCCCAGCAACGCAAGGAAAGCCGCGGCCTGCATTTCACCAAGGACTACCCCGCCTTGGACGACAGCCGGCCGCCGCAAAATACCGTGCTGGTGCCGGCACCCAGGTCGGCAAAATGACGCGACGCCTTCAAACCGTGCTTTTGCGGCCGAGTTGCCAAATTCGCTTCATATAGCCCCAAACGGGCGCTGACACATAAGGTTTGACAAACTGCACGCAGAACAGGCGCCATCGCTGTAAAAACATCCAGCGGTACAGCGGGAGCCCCGCATAATTGTCGAAACAGTTTATGCAAGCATATTGATTCGTCAGAATTTCAAGGTTATTCATCCTCGGCAGATAAGCCAAGACATTCCCGTCGGCCGAATCGTCCGCCACTTTGTCCGGATGTTGGTAATATTGCCCATGCAGAAAATAACCGCGAATTTTATCCGCCGGATCGTCGCCGATAAATTTCGGATATTCGACCCAAACATTCGGCCGCATATCCGCCTCGATGTAATAGCGTTTTTGATCGATATCGGAAACGATGCAGGTAATATTGACGAAGCCGTCGGCTCCCAGCGCCGCGCCAAGCCGATTCAGTTCTTCACTCACCCTCGCATCCACTTGGCTTGACCGGTAATAGCGCCTCAACTTGCTGGGACCGAAAGCTCCGCCGACAAAATCCAATTGCTCGGCACAACCGAACTGCACCAGTTTTCCGTTCCGAAAAAATCCGCTCAGATCGAATGACCGGCCGGGGATTTTTCGTTGCAACAGAACCGGATAAACCGGCGAGCTTTCAAGTATTTGGCCGAGTTGCGCCCTGTCGCCGCAATCAAATACTCCAATGCCGCCACCCGAACTATCGGTTTTGACCAGCAATGGAAAACCCATGCGTTCGGCCCGCCCCTTCAACTCATCGGCGGTTTCGGCAACTGCAAAATCAGGCGTGTCGATGGCGTTTTTTTGCAACACTCTCGATAAACCGATCTTGCTGTATAGGTGGGCAAAGTCCTCGGTTTGCAATACTGGCAACAGTTTGACCTTGTCCTCGGGCGACAACCCGGAATTTACAATGGCCTTGAGAGTAAGGTCGTCCGCGACGACGACCAAATCGAAACCGGACTCGGCCTGCTTGGCGGCATTCGCAATCATTTCATCCGGATCGCCGACCACGGTCAACTCCGCAATATATGCCACCCACGCCATGGACTTCACCGTGCTCAGCACATGTACGCGCAAGCCCGCCCTGTGCAACAGGGCGGGCAACGACAACATGTTGAAGAAGGCGGTTCCGATGACCAGCGCTTTCATTCGATATAGTTCTCGGCTGACGGATCGACGGCTTGCCATGTGCCGACCGAACCTTGCTCGACCCTTATGTAACCGTCCACGGCATGGCGAATGTCATAATAATGGTGGGTGACGATGACGACCGTCAACTGTCCCTTCAACGCCCGAATCGCCTCGAAAATCAGCTGTTGATTGTCGCTGTCCAGCGCGCTGGTGGCCTCATCCAGAACCAGCAACTCCGGTTGCCGCAGCAATGCCCGCGCCAATGCCAGACGCTGTTTTTCGCCGCCGGACAACCGTACGCCGCGCTCGCCAACCCAGGTATCCAATCCTTTCGGCAAATTACGGACAAAATCGCCGGCGGCGGCTTGTTCCAGCGCGCGCCAGAATGCCGTATCGGCCATATCGTTAGCGCCCCAATTCAAATTGTCGCGCACGCTGCCATCAAAGATCGCGCAATCCTGCGGCACATAAGCCAACATGCGCCGCCAACCCGCCTGCGAATGCAGTAGCTCGCCGTCCACGGCAATGCTTCCGCAATCCGGCCTTTGCAAACCGCTGAGCAAATCCAGAAATGTGGTTTTACCCGACCCCGACGGGCCGGTAACCACGGTGGTCTTTCGGGCCGGAATAAACAGCGCCGGTACTGAGCAAACTTGCCGGCTTTGCGGATGACTGTAACGGACATTGTTGAAGACGATGCCGTCGCGCAAAGTCCGCGCGGCCTTGTTATCGTCGAGGCTTTCGCGTTGCTCCCGACAGGCATCCAACCAATACAGCCAGTTATCGAAGGCCGGCAGCATATTCCAAATCTGCTGAAAGCCCACATGTACCTTGGCAACCTGAGGCAGCAGGCGGGCGAATACCGCGATCAATACCAACAGGGTTTCCGGCGGACTATGCAACCACACTATGGACACATAGGTCAGAACCGCCAAAGCCAGCGCGCCTACCAAACGATAAACAGATTGCAACCGGCTTCTGATGACGTAAAACGCTTGCAGGTGTCCGCTAAGATCAGCCATGACATTGGAAAACCGCTGCATATAACCCTCAGCCTCGCCATGGATTTTGATCAATTTCAAGCCGCCCATGAATTCCTGAACGTCGTTGGACAAATTTTTATTGGCTCGACTGATCTCTATACCGTTTTGTCGGGAGGCCCGGCTGGAGGAACGTAATCCCCACCACATCAAAACACCCATCAGCATGGCCATGACCGAAATAACCGGCGACATGGCAAAGGCGACCGTAAAATACACCGGAAATATGACCAGTTGACTGATTAACTGCAGGAAAAACAGGCAACCGATACCGACCCGCTGTAAATCGTTGGTGAGGACACTGACGAATTCGCTGCTGTGGTGCAGGGCTAAAAACCGCCAGCGCGATTCGGCCAGCGCGCGGAACAAGGCCATCCGCATATGATCGACAAAACGCAGTTGTAAAATCGGCGAATGCTGTTCGCGGTAAGTCACCAACAACGACTGCAAGCCGATCAGACCGAAGAATGCGCACAACATCGCCAGCAGGCGCTGGTCGGCCGGCAAAGCCCGCAGCCATTCGGCCAAATAAGCCGGCATGGCCCAGGCATCCGGCGCGGGTAAATTGTCGTCCCGAAACTGATGAATCTGTTTCAACAAAGGCAACAATGCCATGAATCCGATGCCTTCGAAAGCGGCGGCGGCAATGTTCAGCAACAGGTTATAGCTCAGGGAAACCGCGTCGAATTGCCACAATGCGCGCAAGAACCGGGTCAGGGATGAATTAATGATCATGCTGCTAAAATGGCTTAAAATACGTGCGCTTTCAATGAACCGCGCTGAAATCCGACTCGCCCATGCACCTGCGCAAACCCAAGCTCTTGCTACGTAAATTCAGGGCACTGCGGCGCCGGCACTGGCGGGAGACGCTTTGGTTGGGCCCGGCCTTCTGCCTGTTGGGCATCATGAGAGCCATTTTGTTGCTCGTGCCGTTTGGAAACATAGCGCGATATCTGGGCCGACACCTTGAAAACGTGGGCGTAATTCCGCTGGCCGGCGCCCAACAAGTCATGCGCGCCGAACATATCGGTAGCGCCATCCGAACCGCCGCCAATTACACGCCGTGGGAATCGAAATGTCTGGCGCAAGCCATGACGGCGCGCGTCATACTGGGTATCAACGGCATTCCATACGCGCTGTTTTTAGGCATAAACAAGCAAAACCCGACCGAAATGAAGGCCCATGCCTGGGTGCGGGTGGACCGGGTGCCGGTTACCGGCGGCGACGGGTTTGCGGAGTTTACCGTGGTAAGTACTTTTGTCGCCGCCGATACCTTTGCCGGCCAAGCGTTTTAAACGGAAAAACCAAAGCGCTTAAACCACCCGCAGCATGCGTTTTTCCTGCATTTGCCGCAACAGGACCAAGACCTCGCCCTCGCAACGCTCCTTGTCGACATCGTAGCGCCGCAGCAAATCCGCGCACAGATCGGCCACCCGAATCGGCTCGACCAGAAGTTGCCAGATGTCGCTGGCAATGGCATTCAAACCGTAGTATTCGCCGCTTTCCAGATCGATCATCACCCACTCGTTGTCGACCTGACTGCCCGTCAGCCGTTCGGAGCGGGCCACGCGGGTTTCCAGGGTCAAAATTTGTTTATCGTCCATTCCTGTTATCTCATCATCTATCAACTTTACGATCATAAAGGCATCGTATCAGCCATCTCATCAAACAGAAGCCGCCAAGCAACTTTATACGACAATATCGGCCATGGCCGTCAAGCCTGGAAGTCGGCTTCCAGGCGTTCCATCAATTGCGCCACGCCGGTCTCGGCACCCTCGCGGGGTCTGCGTATCGCCACCACCCTGACCCGATTGGCCAAGCTAACCAGTTGCTGAAAATGTATCCGGTGCAAGCCCATGCGCTTTAAGGTCAGGTTCTGCCAGGTATGATCCAATAAGGCGTGAAACTTGGCGGCGTTGCGCAAGACCTCGAAAGCTATCTCCGGCCTATCGTGCACCTCCAACTGATAGATGGTGTGCAAGGGCAGGCTGTCGGCAACCTGATACCCGGCGGCGGCCGGAACGATGAATTTATCCAATTGCTCCCGCACGCGCGGCAGCACAGCGGTTGCCACTCCCAAGGCCCGGGCGCTGTCCGCCCACAATTTGAACAAGGGCACGCCGGGAAACACCCGAGGTGCCACATCGCCATCCAGACAAATGGACGCCAAATCGTCGCAAATCATCGGATAACCGCGCTTGACCAAGGCGGCCAGCGAAGTGGATTTACCCACGCCGGAGTGACCGACAAACAATCTGGCGCCTTGCGGCGTGGCGACTCCGCTGCCGTGCAAGGGCAACCTCCCCCGCTGATGCAGGACAAAAGCCGCTACCGCCCCCATCAGGATCAACTTCATCATCTGCATATCGCCGCCGGCTTCCGGATCCACCCTCACCCGCCGGCCCCCGCAAACCTGAAAAGTGGCAACGCCTTCCAACTTGAAAATCACCCCGTCGGCACTAATACGGCTGAATCGTCCCTGATTTTCAGGATCGGCCGCCACGGCGGGCAGTTCGGCCAATTCGACGACCACATCCGCCATGCAGGCGTCGTTTACCGGCGCGAAGTTTGGAAATTCGAATGGAATGTGCCAGCGCAACCCGAAGGCATGATGGGTGGCAAACTTGACCGAGTTTTGGTCCGTAACGGAAATAGCAGGCACGTAAGGGAAAAACGGGATTGGATGAATTGGGATATTTCGGTCGTTTCCGCGTAATCAACGCGGAAACTGCCTTCGATTTAATTAATCACGTGCAAGGACTTGAAGCATCGCAAAGTGCCTCGGTAGCCACGCCGATCTGTATGCTTTTCAGTTCAGGTGTATGCCAACTGCCGAGCGAAATCGGCGTTTGCGGTCCATCGACCTGTTCGGTTTCAATCACTGTATTTTCATCATCCAACAACTTGAATCTCCTGTGTACTTAGGCGCGCAACCCGGTGCCCGGACCACCTCGTAAACCGCCGGACATCAGGTTGGGCAATTGGAACCCGTGCAAACCGGTGCCGGTACCTCGGTAATTTTGCTAATCACCAAACATTGCATCTCCGGCGTCCGCCAAGCCCGATTGCCAGCCTCCGCAAGCTTTTGCTCGGCCGACTCAGTCTTTTCCCGCAATTTTTTTTCGTCGTAGACCATACATTCCCCCCTTTCGGATCAACCATAAAAACATCATTGAACTGAATCAACGTAAGGCTCATGAAACCGGCGCGATGATGGCCTTGCGAATCGCGACTGTGCGTCGCTCCTACCATGACTTTCAGAGTAACGCTCATGAAGGCTAGGCATCGCCCCGGCAGATGAAAGTCAACAGCGTTATGTCGTTAGTATTTTGGGCGGTTGCCGCGTGACTTTCAGAGTAAATACCGCCGATTCGCCCTCTCATTCTATCTAAAAAGGCTCGCCGGCAACATCGGCGAACCATTGCTCAACCTACCGGCAACGGCCCGGAACCGGATACATCGGGGATTTCGGTTGCGGAATTGATTGCCAAAATTTCAATTTCAGGATCGATCCAGGTCAATTTCGGGACATTGTCGGCCGGTGCTTGACTGATTTTTTCGTTATGTGCCATGTTGTCGGAATTTTGCACGCTAAAGACTCCTGATTATTCGATCTGCACATCGCCGCTGATCAACACCTCGTCGGTGTCGCGATTGACCATCAAAACCTTCATTGCCGGAGGCAACCAACTCAATTTCCCGTTAGAGTCGATAAGCTTATCGCCGGCATGACCGCATTCGGCGCGCGAATCGTTCTGGATCTGGATATTCATCGTTAAACCGGAACGAAGTAACCGTAACGCTAAATGGGCGTAGGCCCGGAAGTCGGCCCCACCTCGGTACCGGGATTCACGGCCAGAACCGCGATTCCCGGCGCGTTCCAAACCTGCTTGACCGATTCGAGGTCCGAACCGGCCGTTTGATCCTCGACACCGACTGTTTTTGGCTCGCTTTGCTTATCCACCCTACACTCTCGCTGAATTATTACAAATCGGCTGCGTCGCCGAGTGGCGGATGCTAACACAAACCTTTAATCCCGCCAAATTGCGCGGGAATCGGTTACGACTCCAGCCAGCGCTTGAGCAATGTCGCTCTTTGCATTTCCGCGCGTTGCCGGCGCGCGCCGAATAGCAACATCACTATTTTGCCGGCATGATCGCCTATCATGCGCCGCCAATGCCTGACATATAGGCCGTAAAGGTCGGCATGCGGATATTGTTCCCTCAACAGGGAGACGATCACCTCGCGCGGCGGACACAATCGAGCAGCCAAAAGACGCAGCCTTTGCCGCCAGCCGCCCTGCTCCAACAGGCGCACGATATTGGGAGTCAGGGCGTCGCGATAGTTCTGACCTTGAAAAATCGCCGCCAGCGCCGCCTCGACAACTGCCGCATCCACCCGCGCGGGATGCAATGCCCGCATGACCGGCCCGGGCGGATTGGCACCCAGATATACACGCGCCAGTTCCAGCGTCAGCCAGACGCCGCGCTGCCAACCCAAGGTTTGCGCCGAACTTACAAAATCGTCCCAATCGATGGCGCGCGGCGGATGCTCGATCAGTCGGGCCGCATCCAACAGCGCCCTGGGACCAACATACAAAAAGCCGTGGTGCATGGCGGTATGAAAACAGAGATAAAGCAAATGATCCTCAAGACATAAACTCTGGCAAGGCAAGCCGGCGACCGAAGCGGTTTCGGCCCGCCGCCACAGCCGGGCTTCGTCAATCGGCGTTTCTTCGCCGGGGCGGGTAAACGACCAATGAATGTCGAAACAGGCTTTATCGCCGGCATACAGCGGCAACTCGTTTTGCGCCCGCAGCAGATCGGCCATATCCGCCGCGGCCACGGGCGCGGTCAGATTCAGCTGGCGGGCAACAGCCATAAACTTCGGCATATCCTTGGGATGCAGCATTAAATCGATATCGCCGCTGTTGCGCGCCTTCAGATCGCCATATACGACTTCGGTCAGCCACAAGCCCTTCAACAGCAGCACCGGCAATCCCGCGTCCCGGCAGGCGGCCAACATTTTATGCAGTTGATGCTGCTGCCCCAGGTTATGTACCAGTACCGAACGCACGGCTTCCGCCAGCCGAGTCAGGCAGTCGGCCGGCGGCAATGCACCGGCTCGGGTGTCGGCCAGCAGATGATGCTGTAACTGATGGGCCAAGCGAAAATGAATGGCTTCGTCGACCAAGTTACGCCAGTCTGCCGGCGATAGGGAGGTCAACTGGTCAAGAGTCGGCCTGTTCGGGTCGACATGCAGAATGTCGAGCAACAATTGGCGGAAGCGCGGATTCATGCGCATGTGGTCCCGAGCGCCTGCGCGCGTGACAAACCGCCGACAGCCATCCCCAACCTAGGCCTATTGTTCCAGGGTATCGGGCTGGGTTTCCTCGGGCACCAGGTAAATCGAGGATAGCTTGCGACGGAATTCGTCGGTGATCAGTTGCGCATCCTGGCGACTGTTGACGACGCGTGGTGTCAACAAGACAACCAGCTCGGTTTTGTCCTTGTTACGGGTGGTACTCCCAAACAGAGGGCCTAACAAGGGAATTTCATGCAACAACGGAACGCCAAAACGGTTGTAGTCGCTAGACTCCCTGATCATTCCTCCCAACACTATCGTTTCGCCGCTCTGCACGACGACGCTGGTCTCGATTTCCCGCTTGGCGATAGTTGGGTTAAGCGGGGTAGCTTCAGACGTTTTGACATCATTTGAGCTTTGCAGAATCTCCATTAACACCAAGCCACCCGCATTTACCCGGGGCCTTAAGGATAAATTGATACCGGTGTCCATCATTTGTATGGAACTGGTAACGCCGGGATTGTTTGTAACACCGCTGGTTACCGACCCCGTTTGCACGGGAACAGAGTCGCCGACCTTGATCGAAGCCTCCTGGTTATTCAATACCATCAACGAAGGCGACGAAATGATATTGATATTATCCTTGGTGGCTTCCGCATGTAATATGGCGTTGATATTCTTCGAGGCGAAGGCATAAGAAAAACCGCCGGTTGCCACGCCGGTGGCGATACTGGTGAAATCAACACCCTGATCGACACCGCCACCGGAAATCGCGCTGTGCCCTTTGTTTAGATACCATTCAATGCCATATTGAAGATCATTTTTCAGATCGACTTCTACGATGGTTGCTTCAATTAGCACTTGTAGCGGCAGCACATCCAGCTGTTTCAAAACCCGATAAATTTTTGCGTACTCCTCCGAGTTGGCCAAAATCACTAGAGCGTTGTTACCTTCATCGGGAATGATCTTGACGTTTGCCATGCCGGAATTGTTGTTAACCCCGCCACTGCCGAAAGCATTGCTGGAAATCGAATTAACACCGCTAGTGCTGCCTTGACTTCTATCGCCCAGAGTTCTGTCCATAATGCCGCCGCTAGAACCGCTGCCAGAGCCTAAGCTGGAACTTGAAGCACTACTGGAGCTACCCGTTGATCCGCTGCCTCCCGTAACGCCGGCGGTTCTGTTACTGGCCGAGCTGGAACGGCGCCCCGAGGCTATGGACGCCGAACGCCCGCTGCGCACAGTGCCGGTACCGAAAATATTACTCAGAGTATCCGCCAAGGCTGCCGCGCTGACATGCTGAGCCCGATAGACATTGACGCCTCCGCTGGCTTCCGGATTGGTTCTGTCCAGCCGAAACACCCAGCTCTCGATATCCTGCAGATATCGGGCATTGTGGGTGATGGCCAGCACGGCGTTCATGCGCTCGATTTCGATAAATCTGAAAAAACTGTTTTCTTCGGCTTTTTCAGCAGTGGATTTACGGCCGAAAATCTGCTGCAACTCTTCGATGATCTTGCCGGCATCGACGTGGGCCGGCGTGAACAAGGCAAACGAACGCCCCCGCAACACATCGGTGTCGAAAGTACGCACCACATCCATAATCCGGTTCAATTCGCCGGCCGAACCGGACACCAGCAGAATGTTCCGGTTGGGATCGGCGAACAACTGCGACTTTTCCGGCAACAGCGGTTTCAAGATCTCGGCGATTTCGCCGGCCGCCACATTGTGCACCGGAATCACCCGGGTCTGATAACCGGACGGCAGACTGGAGGTTCCCAGCGATTTAAAGGAACTGCCGTACATGGCTTCATTGGACGGCTTGATCAGATACATGCCGGATTCGATCACCAAGGCCGCGTTATTGACGCTCAACAGCATCTCCAGGGTCGGAATCAAATCGTCCTTGCTCAAGGGTTGGGTGGTCTGCAAGGTCACCTTGCCGGTCACTTGCGGACTCAGGGTGTAGTTTTTGCCCAGGATGTCGCTGAGTATCACCTTGGCGACTTCCCCCAAATCCGCGTCGTCGAAATTCAAGCTGTATTCGCCCTTGCCGCCGGTTTTGGGCGCGGCGGTCAAGCCCTTGCCGGTATTGATGCTGGACTCGGTATTGGGAAACACTTCCACCTTGGCGGTTTTAGCCTGGTTGTCGTCATGTTCCGCCACGGCGAATTGATCGTCGCTGATCGGCGCCGCTTGCGGCAGCGGCATTTTCTGATGCAGTTGCGGACCGATATATTCACAGCCCGTCATCGACAAGGCCAGCGCCAGAACTGTCGGCGCTTTACTGGATTTCACTGTCATTATTGATATTCTCTACGGAATTGTTATTAATCGGCACGGATGGAATTTTGGGTTTTGCCGGAACCGGCGGTCTTTTCGGCATCTGAGGCGGGGGATTTTGCTCCCTCGGCTTCCTGAGCATAATGGATTTTTGCTGGCCGCCCTGTTGCAAAAGCACCCGGTCATCCAGAATCCGCATCAGTTGCCAACCGGTTATCATTTGGGTTTCGTTGAGTTTTAAGAATGTTTTGGCTTCGTTGCGCTTTCTGAACAACGCCATTTTTCGATTATCCTTGCTGTAGATCCCGATCAACAGCCAATCGTCCAACTGGCTGTTGTCGGCGGCCTCGGTTTCCTCCACGACTTGTTCCGGAAGCGGTTTTCGCCCCTCTATAAACAGGGGACGCTCAACGATGGCATTAAAATGCTCGCCGAACGGCTGGGTCTGCTTCAAGGCGGGCATGGCTTCGGCTTGATATTCGCTTGGAACATCCTTATCCAGAATGGCTTGCAGCTCGGCGCGACTGGCTTCGCCGATGCCCCACTCGACCAGTATCAGCAGACTCAGGCAGCCGCAAGCGATGAGTTGCCATTTTACCAAGCGGCTATTCATGAGTTGGACTCCTCAGAAAACTGACGACCTGAAAGCTGATATTCAGCTGATCGCTGGGCTCGATTTTGTTGGTTTTGCGGTTACGCGCGCCCCGCACCGGATTGATGTCCAATTGATCGACGATCAGAACCGGCACGGCGCTTTCTATGCCGCGCAACACCCCAACCAGGGCTTCCATGCTGCCGGTCATGCGCACTTTCACCGCCACCCGGAAAAAGCCGTCGCCCGCCTTGCCCGGCAGGCCTTGGGTGCTGGTCAACTGGCCGCCGGCATCGGCCACGGCGGTTTTGACGATGTTTTGCAATTCGGCGGATGCCAAGGCTTCCGTGGTACTGGTACTAAAATAGCCCTGTTCCGCTACTTGCTGCTTGATCGCTTCCAAGGCATCCGCCACCTGGGCTTCCCGGCCGGCTATGGTTTGTTGACGTTGCAACTGAAACAACAAATCGTTTTTTTGTTCGCGATAACTCAAGCCCGCACTGATCAATGGCAGGAACACCGCAAACACGCTGGCGGACACCACCAACAGCAATAAACCGACAGCCAGCCAGCGCTGCAGACGCGGATCATTCATTGCCGACCTCTCCGCCGCTTTCCAGCGGCTCCTGTTCGCCCGGCTGATTTTCAGGCGCGGGAGTCGCGTCACGGTCGACTGCCTCTTCATTCGGTTCATCCGGCCCGGCGGGTGGCATGCTGACGGTCATGCTGATCTGAAAACGTTCGCGGCCGGTGGTTTTATCCTGCGTCAACGGGGAAACGAAGCTGACAGCGCTGAAAAAATCGGAACTCTCCAGCATACTGATCAAGGCCGAGGCGGCCGGCGATTGGCCCTGAATCTGCATCTGGTTTTCCGAAAAATGCAAATTGGTCAACCAGGTGTCTTCATTGAGCAGGCGACTCAATTCATTTAATACCGCCAACAGCGCCGGCGATTGCTGCTTGATATCGATCAACTTTTGCGTCTCCAGACGCAGGGCGTCGATTTCGCCTTGCTGTTCATCGACCACCCGATTTTGCTTTTGCAGTTGCCGGATACGCGTTTGCAGGCTATCGACCGCCTGCCCTTCCCGCCAAACCGGCAAGGCCATCGCCGCCAACATCAACAGGGCCAGACCGACGCCCGGCAGCCATTGCAGGGATCGGCTCCAGCCGCTCTCTTGATGGCGAAAGCGCTCCGGCAACAAATTATAGGCGTTATGCACATGCGAAAACTCGGCGGCGACCGGCGCATAATCGACTTTATGCGGCTTGGCGCCCAACAGGGTCAGATTGGTCAGGGCTTCGTCCACGCCCAACTTGGGGGCCGCAATCAACAACACCCGCAGCTGGGCGTACTCGGTTGCGCCCAATGGCACCAAGGCAAAATAAACCTGTTCGGCGTTAAACGGCGTATAGCGATCCAATTCAAACCCGACCACTTGCCGCAAATTCTCCTGGGCTGCCATGGGCAGGTAAAGCAGCTTGTGCAAGGCCAGTTCAGTCGGCAGGCGCAACACGAAATCGGCTTTTTCCAGCGCCGGATATTGGGTTTTGAGTTGTTGAAAGCTGTTTGTCTGGTTTAAATCGATATGGCATTGCAAAATGAGGTTTTCCTCATCGTCCACCAGCCTGACTTCGAAACCCTGAGCCGTAGGGGTAAACACCGCGCTGCCGTGACGCTGGCGCAGGCGCTGCCGCAAACCCTTCGGCACTAAAAATGCCAGTTCGCCGCTCCACCAGTTGAAAAATTTCTTTACATCAAAATCTATCGTCGTATCTAAATTCATCTTGAATCGTAATGACGGAATATTCCATGGTTGGGTTAAATAACGACGACGTAATCAGGTTTGCTTTCCAGTCCAAGGTTTCAAAGGCCGTCGCACTATCGCCGCCTTGAGATTGCACCACCGCCTCCAGCCCGGCATGCGCGTCTTGGCCCATTTCAACATCAACACTAATAGTATAGGTTTGATTATCGCCCGCAAAGCCTCCCCCGACATCGGCCGAACCGCCCATGCCGTTTAACGCCATGTCCTGAACGTTGCGATCCTTCAGATCGGCCGCCAATATTCCCAACAATTCCGGCGTGGCCTGGCGGGGATCGACCTCGGCCGCCGATGAATAAACGGTAATGTAGGGTCGAATGGCCTCGAAAATGGCTTCATTCATCCCCAACACCAACTGCAATTCCTCCAGGCTCTGAAACGGGCCATTGCCGGGGCCGTATGACAAGCCGGCCAGTTTATACTGGCGTTTCTCGGCGCCTTGGGTGCGGGTATCGTCATCGGCGTCCCGCCAATCCAAAATTGCATTCAGCAAATGCTGGCGTTGCCAATCGTCCGGCAGCACAGATTTTAAAACCGCCTCCAACTGCGCGTCGTTGGAGGTATTGATATCGACCTTGCCGGCTTCCGAAAAAATACGTATCCGCATCCGACTGTCAGGGCGGATGACTTGGTAAATCGCTCCATTGCCTCGCCAGCGTTGTTCCGGGTCGTCCGAAAGCAGATTGAATTCCGCCAGGCGTATACCGCTTTCCGCCATGGCCGAAGCACTGGCATTGGCCGTTATGGCGTGGCTGATACTGCTTTCGCGGCGCATGCCGATGGCAAAACTACCGGCCATCAAAGTCAGCAAGGTCAAGATCCAGATCACGATAACCAGAGCCAGACCGCGCTGCCGGCCGACCGGCTTCGGCGCGCGCCTACTGTTGGTCGGCATCGGCATTGCTCAGGCCTTCGTCGGCAAGAATCTGGGCATTGGCCGCCCGGCTGATTTTCAAATCGAAAACCATATCCGGCCAATAGCTGCCATCCTGTAAAGCTATGGACACTTTTATCAGGCTGGGCAAACGGTCGGGCACCAACCACTCCTGTTGCCAGCGGGGTTCGTCGAACTCCTCGATTTTGCCGAAATAGGCAAACCGCAAATCGGCAACGCGCTCCAGCAGCACCTCCGGCTTGTCCGGCGCCCGGTCGGCGTCCGTCAAGCGATAAGGCGTCAATGTCACCCTGACCATCGCGCCGGCCGGATCCAGCACTACATTGAAAATCTGCAAACCCTTGCGCGCCGAACTCGCCGGCAAGCCCGCCACGAAGGTCAGGTTTTGCGCAAAGCCCTGAAAAACCTGCGCGCCGTCTGGAATGGCATCCTGGGCCGAATTCATCACCGGCATGGGCCGAATCGACGTTAAATGCCGTTTGAAAAACTGATAAACCACGGCTTTTTGATTCACCGAGGCCATTTTGTTCTCGCCGGCGTTCCAGCTTTCGGCGGCAATCCGCAAGCAGCTGAACAACAAAACCACCATTACGCCCAACAACGTCATGGCAATCAACACTTCAATCAGGGTAAAACCATGACGGCCCGCTAGTCTCACTGCGCGGGCTCCCGCCATATTTTCAAGCCGTCCAATCTTACGCTACGCTGCTTGTCCGCCGCGTCACCCCAACGCACCCTTACGCTGACCACCATCAATTTATGCTCGGGCCGGACAGCCTGGTTTTGCGCCGACTGAAAACGCGCGCGTGCCGCAACCGGTTCCGGCACGGGAGAGATTCCGACCGTCCAGGCGTATTTATCGCCTTCCAGGCCGGACAACTCGCCCTCCCGCAAGGGCGTTTCCACCCCGGTACGCGCCATCAGGGATTCGGCTATCTGTACCGCCAGATTGTATTCCTCGGAAATGACCGCTGTGTTAACGCCGGCCCCGAATATGCGCAACACTATGGTCAGCGCCACCGCCATGATGGCGAATGCCACCAATATCTCCAGCAGGGAAAAGCCCTTAAGCCGCCGCATCATGTATTGCCACCGCGCCGGTAATCCAGTTCACATCGATGCGCCGCAGTTGCGTGCCCCATTCCAGGGTAATGCGGCCGCCGGTTGACGAGCCGTCGCCGAAAAAACGGATACCGGCCCGCCCCCCTTCGGCGAATTCTTCTTCGGCCACGGTAACCGAAATCGCGATTTCGCGATCCAAGCGATAAATTTTGCCGCGATCGCCGATCGAATAACTGTTGTCGTCCAGATTGACGGTAACGGCAATCGGTTGCCGGGATATCAAGGCCTGACCGTGCGCATAACGCAAGGCGGAGGCGATATCCCGCGCGGCGGCCTGAATACGGGTGCTTTGATTACCGGACGAAATGTTGCTACCGACCACCGCAAAACCCAGCACGCTGACCAACAGGACGATGATCAGCTCCAGTAGCGTAAAGCCCCGTTGGGTATTGTTAAAGCCAGCCGGGATGGCGGCAATCGGCACGGCGGTTTATTCCCAACTGTTGATGTCCTGATCCTCGCCCTCGCCGCCTTCTTTTTCGTCCGCGCCATAGCTGAATAAATCGAAACTACCGTGTTGGCCGGGAAAGACATAATGGTAGTCGTTCATCCAAGGGTCCTGCGGCACCTTTTCCTTGCGCAGATAAGGACCGTTCCAGCGTCTGGCGTCGTTGGGCTTTCGAATCAGCGCCTCCAAACCTTGTTGTTGCGTGGGATAACGCCCTTCGTCCAGCTTGTACATATCCAGCGCCGCGGACAAATCCTCTATCTGCACCCTGGCGGCCTTGGTTTTGGACGCCCCCATGTGCTTCATGACCTGCGGGCCGACGATGCCGGCCAGCAAGGCAATAATTCCCAATACCACCAGCAGTTCCAATAAGGTAAAACCGCTTTGGCGGCGAGATGTGTGTTGCATGATTGCGCCTCCTTCAGACTGCAAGATCGTTGACACTTAAAATAGCCAATAAAATGGAGACGATGATACCGGCGATCATCAATCCCAGGGAAATTATCAAGGCCGGCTCCAGCAAGGCCAGCATGCGCTGAATGGTGGTTTTCAGCTGTTTGTCGTAAATCACCGCGATACGCAGCAGCATTTCTTCCAACTTGCCGGTTTCCTCGCCCATTTTAATCATTTGCACCGCCAACTTGGGAAACAGGTTTTGCTTGGCCAAGGCGTCGGCCATGGTACGGCCTTGCTTCAATTGTTCTTCCGCATCCGCCAGCAATGCTTCCAACACGGTGTTGCTAACGGTTTCCCGCACGATACCCAGCGATTTCAGAATGGATACCCCGTTACCCAGCAAGGTGCCGAAAGTACGGCTGAAATTGGCGGTTTCCATGTTGATGACGATCTCGCCGAACAAGGGCGCGCGCAGGAAACGCCGGTCCCAGCTTTTTTTGCTGACCGGATTGCTCAATTGCGACTTCATTATTTGCACCGCACTCAAACCTATCAGCAGTATCAACCACCAGTAGCCCTGTAAAAATTCCGCCAGCCATACCACGATTTGGGTGGGAACCGGCAAGGCCTGGCCGGCGCTTTCGAACATTTCCTTGAACTGCGGCACCACGAAAGTCAGCATCACAAACAGGGACGCCAACGACATCAATAGCAAAATGGCCGGATAGATCAAGGCCGTGCTGACCGTATCCTTCAACTCCTGACTGCGCTCCATGTAATCGCCCAGACGCTGCAACACGCCGCCCAGATTGCCGCCCAGTTCGCCGGCCCTGATCATGTTCAGGTAAAACTTGGAAAACACCCCGCTCTGGCATTCCAGCGCATCGGCCAAGGCCTTGCCGGCCTTGACCTTTTCCAGCACATTGGCCACCAGCTTGTTCAATTTGGGATTGTCTTCGGTCAGCTGCAACAATATCGTCAACGAGCGATCCAGCGGCAAACCGGATTCCAGCAGAGTCGCCAATTCGCCGGTCAGCAGACCGATTTCCTTGTTGGACAAACGCACGGCGGCCGATTTGAGCCTGAAACCCAGGAAGGTTTTATCCTTGGCGAGCTCGATGCGGATGGGAATCAAGCCTTGGCTTTGCAGTTCCAGCAACAGGCCGTGTTCATCCTGGGCATCCCGCACGCCCTCCTCGGTCAGCCCCTGGCTGTTAACTACCTTGTAGGAAAATAATGGCATGCGGAATAAAGTGTTGAGAGAAAAATAAAACCAATGACCATGCTCACGGCAAATGTTGGCTGCATTTTACGTCATTACCGGGGTTAATTGATCATCGATCCGTTTGAAGCCATGGACCGGGAGCGTTGAGTCGGTTCACACTCCGCGGCGACCCAAGGCCTAAGGCACTTAACGATATCCCCAAATGATCACCGGCTTGCTGTTGGGTATAACCGTTTTCAAGTACCAACTTGGCCGCATCATACTTAAATTCCAACCTATATTTGGGGCGTTTGTGTTTGTTGCTCTCGCTCATATTCACCTCTAAAGACAGTATAAACAGTGTCTTTCGAAGTGTCCGGGATGATTAAACCGTTTCATCCATAAACCGGTTCATACAGCTCCTCCAAGCATCACGGTAATTAAATCAGTATGGGCACAAGCCGAAGTTGCGGTTCAATATTTCTAGCGCAAAAAATTAGCGGCCATTCGGTGTACTTCAACCCTGTGACGACCGAAAACCCGATTTCCCGGTGAATTTGGCCGAAAACCGTTATGCAGCAGGCATTTTTTTCATTGAATTAGCAGAAAAAATCTATGCCAGGAAGACAGTGTTGATCAGAGCGAAGCAGTATCGGCGCGGATGGTTTGAGCTGGCAGCAGTAGTCATCAATCTACCGTTAGCTTATAGACCTGTTCTTGCATGCGGCTCAAACCCCGCTGGCGGAAATGCGGTTCGTCATCCAATACGTCTTTGGTGGCTAACAACTCGACCTCGCACCAGCCGCCGTAAAGCTCACCCACTTCGGCGGTCGGCACGCTAAAAGGCGGGCCTTGCATTTCCCATTGGGGATAATCAAACGCGACCAACAAAATCCGAGTACCCGGTTTAAGCAATTGCCGCATGCGCGCCGCATACGCGGCCCGCATCACCGGCGGCAACGCCACCAGGGATGCGCGATCCCAAACCGCCGCGACGTCGCCGACATCGTTGAAGCCAAGCTGAAAAAAATCGCCGCAAAACAGCCTCAGGCCGTCTAATTGGTGAACCGTGAAATTCTCCTTCCGGCATTCATGCGCCGACAGGCCATTTTCGGCGAAAAACGCCTTTACCGCCACGGAACTCAGTTCGACGCCCTTCACACTGTAGCCTTGGGCCATCAGCCACAATATGTCCCGGCTTTTGCCGCACAATGGCACAAACACCGTTTCGCCCTGGACAACCTGCAGCGCCGGCCAATGTCGCTGCAAATGTTCATTAAACGCCTCGGCGTGAAAACCGATTTGATTTTGCCGCCAACGTTCGTGCCAAAAAGCCTGATCCATTTCAAGTCCCGTTATTTTCCAGCGTATGAATCGCTAAAACCTCAAGTAAAATTCCTGACGCATTGCCTTGCAAATGCCCTGATGGATAAACCCAGATTTTGGTATTTATCGAACAGCTGATCCAAATCCATTGGATTCATATACACATACACGCCGCATCCGGTCATGGCAACGAACTCCCGACTCAAGGTTTCTATGAATGCGAAGCGTTCGACATACATTTCATTGATTTCATTTGAATTTTCCATGGCACCCACCACTTAAAAACGGCTTGATCACGCCAAGGAAACAGCATAAGCAAAGCCATAATTTTAATTTTTTTTGAAATCAATCACATAAATCAGTGCCCGACAAAAACTTATCTTTTTATTGTGACAAGCAACACATCGACTGCCACGGATGTCAGTCCGCGCGCCAAATCTGTCACAAGTCATTCCGCATTTACCGCCGCCCTCCTGATCCGCGCTCAATTTTTGGCTTTGCTGACCCAAACAGAATCCAAATTAAGGGTTTTCTTGACCCTTGCGGCATAAGCGGCTGCTTCATATTGACTTTTGAAACCATCGACGCTCAGCCGGTACCAAGTTTCGCCCTTGGAATCCGATTTTACGACAGTAGCCGGCACGCCCTTGCCGGCAAATTCCTCCGCTTTGCGCTTGGCATACCAATCCTGTTTGAACGCCACCAGATTGACTACCCAATTTTCCCGCGCCACTGGAGGCGTTTTGGGTGCGGGCTTGGCCACGGGCGCGCTGCTGACCTTGTTTTTTTCCAACGCCGCAACCTTGCTTTGCAGCAACTCTATCGCCGCCCCCATTTGCATGTCTTGATTGCTTAATTCCGTAAGCTGTTTGCCCAAATCGCCGCTTGGCTTACCGGCGCCGGCCTGAGACTTGGTCAGTTCGGCTATCTGTTCGCTGATGACGCTGTTTGCGCGTGACAATTCGTCCAGCTGATTACGCAACATCTCTTTTTCGGCGGCTTCGGCCGCCGGGTCGGTATTGATCTGAGATTGGATTTTGTGCAAATACTCGACGACTTGACCAAGCTGGGATTTGGCCACATAGCCTTGATAGCCCAAACCGCCGCCCATCACCAACGCAATTACGGCTATCGCGTTTGCCACATAGGCCGACACCGGTTTTTTATTGTTCAGGGCATCAATAGTGCGCTTGGCCTTTTTTTGTTCGGTTTGCAGCTTGTCGACCGCATCCGCCAACGGCGTCAATTCGTCCTTACTGTGCTTAAGCTGTAGCTCGGACCTTAAATGAGCCTGCTGCTTGACCAAATCGTTGATTTGATTGCCCAACCCGGCAATCAAAGCGGCATACTCCACCTCGGCTGCATTGCTTTCCCGTTCCGCCCGCCGCTGGTCGCCAACGCCGGCTGTTTCGTTTTGAACGGACTCGACGCTTTCGGTTTCGCTAACTGGCGAATCCGCTTCCTCGAGTTCAATAGACGACTCGTCGCCGGCAAGGGTATCGTCAATTTCAGGCCGCTGCTCTAGTTCTGCGCTTGAGGCAAGCCCGGATTGAATCGGCCTCGCGGCTTCAGGCACCGATTTCTCATCCTCGGCAAACTCGTCTTCCACGGAGATGTCAAAGTCGGCCAGCAAAAAATCGGCGCGATCATGCCCGGCCTGGACAGTATCCTCGGAGAATTCATCAATTTCGGCCATATCCGCCAATACGTCGCCGCCAGCCGGCATGTCCGCCGTAATTTCCGGCGGATCGACCACCTGTTCGGGAAAGGTTTCAAGGTCCCCGGCAAGCTCCAATACCGCCTGATCGACATTATCCGCCGCTAATACATCGAGTGGCGGCAATGGCTCGGCTTGAATGGTTTTGTTTTGCTTGGGATTGATTTGGATATCCGCAATCAGATCGTCTATGTCATCGCCGAATTCATCGAACTCGGTCGCCAGCTTTTCATCCGGACTGGGCTCGATCGCAATCAGCCCATCGATGTCATCGAAGCGGGATTCCTCGGCTTCCTCGACCGGCTCGAAAGCATCGCCGATCAAAAGCCGGTCTATGGCATCATCATCGATCAAACCTGCTTCATGTTCGGCCGCGCCGTCTAGATTCAGCATGGAGTCCAAATCGTCCGCGAAGCTGTCTTGCGGCTTTTGGTTTTTATCATTTTTGGATTGCGCCATTACTCACCCCACGACCGCATGCATTGCGGATACCAAATCCATATCAAAATCTGCCTTTTATTTATTGGCCGTCAGCAAGGCATTGACCTGATGGCGCAACTTGATCCGGATCCCGTCAAAACCCGCTTCGCTCAGTTGCCGCAAAGCCACCGACTCACGCATGAGGTGATTTTCCGATTCGTCATTGAACAGGTGAATAATCCACTGCTCCAGCAAATCCAGGCGATTGATTTGCGTCAACACCTTGAAATAGCCGGCCACCTCGGCTTGAGTGCCGCGCGTGTGCGCGCCGACATCATCCAAGGCATAACGGTCGCCATTGACGAATAGACCTCCCGACTTCAATACCCGATAAATTTCCGATATCACTTGCCGGCGATAGTCCGCTTCGAAGTTGTGCAGGGTATAAGCCGAAGCCACGACATCGACGCTCTCGTTGTTCAACATTCTCAAGGCACTCAAGGCATCTTGACCGGAAAACTCCAATCGCCCACTGTCCGCCCAGGTTTGCAAACTCTGCTTGGCCTGACTTTGCATGGTGGGCTCGCTGTCCACGCTCAATACCCGTAGGCGTTCATCCGCGCTCAGGATAGACAAGGTGGTTATGCCGGTACCGCCCCCCAATTCAACTACCCATTGAGGCTCCGGCTTCAGCTGGCAGTATTCGCCCACTTCAAGCCCAACCAGTCGGCTCATTTCGGTAGACATTGGACATATCAGCTTCAACAGCTCATATTCCCGACCGATCACGCCGGAAAACATTGCATCAAAAGAATTAGCGGCCATCATGATTGAGATTTGAGTTTTTGCTTGGCTTCATAGACGGCCAACTGTTCAGGGCTGGCATCGGTTTGATATCGATCCTTCCAGGCGCCGTAGGGCATGCCATAGACGATCTCCCTGGCCTGCTCGTAACCGACGTCCATCCCTCGCTCGACAGCCGCCTCCGCATACCATTTGGCCAGACAATTCCGGCAAAAATCCGCCAATATCATTAAATCTATGTTCTGAACCTCGGTATGTTGCTGTAAATGTCCCAACAATCGCCGGAAAGCCGCCGCTTCCAATTCAACCGTTTCATCATGCATGGCACTCCTCCCAAATGCCGTATTTTATCAGTAAAGCGGTTGGCCTCATGTACATTTGCGGACAAAGATTCTACAATTGCCCATTATTTCAGCTGTCCGAACCGTTAACGCGTGAACATCATACACAGTTCATCCCTGGCTGCTTATCCCGTCGGCTTCCACAAACCGGAACAGGATCGTTTTACCCAAAAACCGCTCCAACCCGACGCGTTTAGCCAGCAGGCGACGGATGTTCCAAATAAAGCGCATGCCGCGGCATCCACGCCGGAACAGATAAAAACCGCTCTTGCCGATGCCGGATTAAACCCTCGTAATCCTGATTCCCAAGGCGGCGACGCCAATTCCAATAAAGCCATGCAGGCTTACCAGCAGTCTAGCAAACTGGCCGGTCAGCAACGGCTTGAAAACCTGATATCCCGCGTCGACTATTACGCTTAACCCTTCCCTACCATCGCCCACCTACTGCCTTAAATGAAGCCTTTTTTAGAATTTTTTCCGATCATTTTGTTTTTCATTGCTTATAAGTTTTACGACATTTACGTTGCCACGGCCACGGTGATTGCCGCGACCGTCGTGCAAGTCAGCATATACTGGCTTAAATACCGTAAAGTGGAAACCATGCAATGGATCACCTTGGGTCTGATTCTGGTCATGGGTGGCGCCACGCTTTATCTACAGGACGAACAATTCATCAAATGGAAACTCAGCATTATCGAATGGCTATTTGGCGTAGCCTTCCTGGCCAGCCAGTTCATCGGTTCCAAGCCTTTTATTGAACGCATGATGGGCGCTAATCTGGAATTACCCGCCCCTATCTGGAAGCGTCTGAATCTGAGCTGGGCTCTGTTTTTCATCGGCATCGGCTTCCTGAACCTTTATGTCATGTACCATTTCAACACCGACGACTGGGTCAATTTCAAAACTTTTGGCGTACCCGGCCTAATGCTGGTTTTTATTGTGGTGCAAATGGCCTTTCTCTATAAATACGCACCCGAAACAGAGGCAAAAAAATAATGCTTTACGCCGTCATCAGCGAAGATGTCAACGACAGCCTGGCAAGAAGATTGGCGGCCCGCCCGGCCCATTTACTCCGGCTGCAAGAGTTACAAGACCAAGGCCGCTTGATTCTGGCCGGCCCACACCCCGCAATAGACACGGAGAATCCCGCGGATGCGGGCTTTACCGGTAGCTTGGTGGTAGCCGAATTCGCCAACCTGTCGGAAGCCCGAAAATGGGCCGACGCCGATCCCTATTTAGCAGCAGGCGTTTACGCCCGCGTTACCGTCAAACCCTTCAAACAAGTATTTCCGCAATGACCACAAACACCATAAGACAAAAACTGGAAGAAGCTCTTAAGCCCGATTTAATTGAAATTATCGACCATAGCGCCGCACACGCCGGTCATGCCGGCAATAAGGGCGGCGGTCACTACAATGTCACCATCGTGTCCGAGCAGTTTGAGGGCAAATCCCTGGTTCAGCGCCACCAATTGATATACCAAATCATGGGCGACATGATGAAAGACGAGATCCACGCCCTCGGTATTAATGCATTAACCCCAACAGAAAACAGCAAAGGAAATTAAGCAATGAAACTGAAACTGATCCCACTGATACTGGCCAGTGCAACCCTGTTACCCGGCTGCTTTGAAGAGAAAACCAATGATGCCGTCGCCACTGCGCCCACCGTCAGCAAGGAAGACGCGGTAGCTTCAGTCAACGGCGTATATATCAGCAAAAAGACCTTGGAAACCTTGGAGAAGGAAATTGCCGAGCGTAGCCAGGGCCAAACTTTCCCCAGGGAACAATTGCTGGAAGAACTTATTCAGCGCGAATTATTGATTCAGCAAGCCCTGCAAAAACAGCTGGACAAGTCACCGGAAGTCATCGAGCGCATGGCAACCGTCAGGAACTCACTGTTGTCGCAAGCAGCCTTGCAGGATTACCTGAAAGCCAATCCGGTAACGGACGAGGAAATCAAGGCTGAATACGATTCCAAAATGGCCAATATGGGCGAAGAATACAAAGCCAGCCACATTTTGGTCAAAACCGAAGACGAAGCCAAAAAAATTATCGCGGAGTTGGAAAAAGGCGGCGACTTTAAAGCGCTGGCCAAAAAACACTCCATAGACCCGGCGGGTTCGGATGGTGGCGACTTGGGCTGGTTTACCGCTGATCGCATGGTACCCCCTTTCTCCGAAGCGGTGGTCGCCATGGAAAACGGCAAATTCAGCAAGGAACCGGTACAAACCCAATTCGGCTGGCACGTTATTCTGAGAGAAGAGGCCAGAGCATTGACACCGCCGCCGCTGGACGCGGTAAAAGAACAAATCCGTCCCATGCTGCAACGCCAAAAAGCGCAAGCCATGATAGAAAATCTGCGCAACGGCGCCAAGGTTGAAGTTCTGCTGGCGCCGGAACCGAAACCAGCCGAACCGCAAGTCGGCGAGGAAGCCGCGGCCCCGGCGGCGCCGAAGTCTGAAAGCCTCGACGCTCAAACCACTAACGATGGCGCACCCACCCCGGCGGAAACCGATTCAACCACCACCGAGGCAACACCCGCTGGCGAATCTGCGCAAGAACAACCCAAAGCCGCCGAATAACGGGGCAAAAAAAAAGCAGGATGGAAGCCCATCCTGCTTTTTGCATGGCAAGAGTATCCAGGATACTCTTACATAGCTATCCGCATCATGCCGGTTGCATAACATGCTGGCGGCATGCCTTTTCATCCAGCAAGCTTTTGATGCTTTGGCTGCATTTTCCGCAAACCCCACCCGCACCGGTACACTGCATTAATTGCCTGCGCGTACACGCGCCTTGATCGATTGCCTGAGCTACTTGGCTGTCGGTAACAGCTTTACAAACACAAACGTACATGGTGACCTCGCTAATCAATACACGATACTAATGATAACAATTATCATTTAAAAGTAAAGCGCCTGATTAACAAATTGTTCACAATTTTGAAACCGAATAGTTAAACCTTTAAAAAACCACGCAAACATTAGGAAATACGCGGGATGGCGGGATTGGCATTCATTGCAAAAGCGCATTTGTTCGTGCTTAAATAGCCCGCTAAAAATTTCATCATTATTTCAGAGCCCATGATGCAAGACTACCAAAGCCAAAAACCTATCGTGCTTGACATACTGGATACCCATAAAACCATGCCGGGCAATCTGCTTCCCATTCTTCACGGCATTCAGGATACCTTGGGCTATATTCCCGTCTCCGCCGTAGAAGACATAGCCAAAGCCCTCTATCTTTCCAAGGCGGAAGTACACGGCGTCATCAGCTTTTATCATTATTTCCGCACCACTCCACCGGGTAAACATACGATACGCATCTGCCGGGCCGAATCCTGTCAGGCCATGAACAGCAAGGCACTGGAAAATCACGCCAAACAAAGCCTGGGTATCGGTTTCCACGAAACCACATCGGATGAACAATTTTCCCTCGAGCCTGTCTACTGCCTCGGCAATTGCGCCTGCTCGCCGTCCATGACCATCGACAGTGAAGTCTACGGCCGCGTTACTCCGGAAAAATTCGATCAACTTGTAGCTGCATGCAAAGGTACCAAATAATGACCCGTTTATTCGTCTCCCGCGACTCCACCGCGCTATCCCTGGGCGCGGAACAGGTGGTAAAAGCCATACAGCAGCATGCCGGTCAACAAGCACTCGACGTTCAAATAGTCCGCAATGGTTCGCGCGGCCTATTTTGGTTGGAACCCCTGATTGAAGTCGAAACGGCTCGGGGCCGAATCGCTTATGGCCCCGTTCAGGCCGGCGATGTGGAAGAACTGCTGAAAAACGGCCTGTTGGAAGGCAAATCGCATCCGCTTTGCTTGGGCGACATCGAACAACTACCCTATTTCAAAAACCAAAATCGGCTGACCTTTGCCCGCGTGGGCCTGACCGACCCGGTCGACCTGGATGACTACCTAGCGCATGACGGTTACAGGGGGCTGAAAAACGCCGTGAACATGGCGCAAGCGGACATCGTCAAGCAAGTAACCGACTCAGGGCTGCGCGGACGCGGAGGCGCGGCGTTTCCAACCGGTATCAAATGGAACACCGTACTGAACGCGCCGGCGGAGCAAAAATACATTGTCTGCAACGCCGACGAAGGCGATTCCGGCACCTTCTCCGACCGCATGATCATGGAAGGCGACCCCTTCGTACTGATCGAAGGCATGACCATCGCCGGGCTGGCCGTCGGCGCCACTCAGGGCTACATCTACCTGCGCATCGAATATCCGCATGCCAAGATCACCCTGAATCAAGCCATAGCAGCCGCTTACCAAAACGGCTACCTGGGCGAAAACATCCAGGGCAGCGGCAAAACCTTCCACCTGGAAGTACGCAGCGGTGCCGGCGCCTACATCTGCGGCGAGGAAACCTCGCTATTGGAAAGCCTGGAAGGCAAGCGCGGACTGGTACGCTTCAAGCCGCCACTGCCCGCCATCGTCGGCCTGTTCGGCAAACCAACCATTGTCAACAACGTGATCTCGCTGGCTTCAATTCCCGTAATTCTGGACAAGGGCGGCGAATACTACCGCGATTACGGCATGGGCCGTTCGCGCGGCACCCTGCCCCTGCAATTGGCCGGCAATATCAAACATCCGGGTTTGTTTGAAGTCGCTTTCGGCATGACCTTGCGGGAGCTGCTTTACGATTACGGCGGCGGCTCCGCCAGCGGTCGCCCCATCCGGGCTGTACAGGTTGGCGGCCCCTTGGGCGCTTATCTACACGAAGGCCAGTTCGACACTCCATTGGATTACGAAGCCTTTGCCGCCATTTCAGCCGTGCTCGGTCATGGCGGCATCGTCGTGCATGACGACAACGTGAATATGGCGGATATGGCCCGCTATGCAATGGAGTTTTGCGTGGAAGAATCCTGCGGCAAATGCACACCCTGCCGCATCGGCTCAACGCGCGGCGTTGAAGTGATAGACCGCATCGTCAATGATGTACAAAAGGATAAAAATACCGAACTGCTTCGGGACTTGTGCGACACCATGGTCTGCGGCTCTTTGTGTGCGATGGGCGGCATGACACCGTATCCGGTGTTAAGCGCGCTGAATCATTTCCCAGAAGACTTTGGCCAACCAAAATCCGCCAGAGCCTGATCGATTACCAGGAGTTAGCTTATGTCAGCCAATAACGAAATAGATTACGGTACCCCCGCAAGCGCGGCGGAAAATCAGATCACTCTGCAGATCGACGGCCACTCGGTCACTGTCAATGCCGGCACATCCGTGATGCGCGCCGCCGCCGAAGCCGGAATCAGCATTCCCAAGCTGTGCGCCACCGATAGCCTGGAGCCGTTCGGCTCCTGCCGCATGTGTCTGGTGCAAATCGAGGGTGCCCGAGGCTATCCCGCCTCCTGCACCACGCCGGTCGCGGAAGGCATGAAAGTTTGCACGCAAAACGACAAACTGGCCACCATCCGTCGCGGCATCGCCGAACTCTACATTTCAGACCATCCGTTGGACTGCCTGACCTGCGCGGCCAACGGCGATTGCGAATTGCAGGATACCGTCGGCCAGGTAGGTTTGCGCGAAGTGCGTTACGGCTTCGACGGCGAAAACCACCTCGGCGCCGAAAAAGACACCAGCAACCCCTACTTCACTTTCGACCCGTCCAAATGCATCGTCTGTTCGCGTTGCGTCAGAGCCTGCGAGGAAACTCAAGGCACTTTCGCGCTGACCATAGGCGGACGTGGTTTTGAATCGCACGTGTCACCGGGTCAGGACCAAGCCTTTATGGAGTCCGAATGCGTGTCCTGCGGTGCCTGCGTACAGGCCTGTCCGACCGCGACGCTGATGGAAAAATCAGTCATCGACCACGGGGTGCCAGAGCACAGCACCATTACCACCTGCGCCTATTGCGGCGTCGGCTGCTCGTTTAAAGCCGAAATGAAGGGCGAACAACTGGTACGCATGGTGCCGGACAAAAACGGTCAGGCCAACCACGGACACTCCTGCGTCAAGGGCCGCTTCGCCTTCGGATATGCCACCCACAAGGATCGCATCACCACCCCGATGGTCCGTGACAAAATCAGCGATGCCTGGCGCGAAGTCAGTTGGGAAGAAGCCATTTCGTTTGCCGCCGAGCGTCTGAAACAAATCCAGGCCAAATACGGCAAGGATGCCGTTGGCGGCATCACGTCGTCCCGTTGCACCAACGAAGAAACCTATCTGGTGCAAAAACTAATACGCGCCGGTTTCGGCAACAACAACGTCGACACCTGCGCCCGGGTTTGCCACTCCCCCACCGGTTACGGATTGAAGAACACCTTCGGCGAATCCTCCGGCACTCAAACCTTTGACTCGGTGATGAAAGCCGACGTGATCATGGTGATAGGCGCCAACCCAACCGACGGTCATCCCGTGTTCGGCTCCCTGATGAAGCGTAGGTTGCGCCAAGGCGCCAAACTGATCGTCGTCGACCCGCGCAGCATAGACTTGGTACGCAACAGCCCGCACGTCAAGGCCGACTATCATTTAAAACTGCGTCCCGGCACCAACGTTGCCGTCGTTACGGCCCTGGCTCACGTGATCGTCACCGAAGGCTTGGCCGACGAAGCGTTTGCACTCGAGCGTTGCGATGTCGAATCTTTCAGCAAATGGAAAACCTTCGTCTCCCTGCCGCAAAATTCGCCGGAAGCCGTCGCCGACATCACCGGCGTTGACGCCGAAACCCTGCGCGCGGCGGCCCGCCTGTATGCCACCGCCCCCAACGGTGCCATTTATTACGGCCTGGGCGTAACCGAGCACAGCCAGGGTTCCACCACCGTCATCGGCATCGCCAACTTGGCCATGGCCACCGGCAACGTTGGTCGCGACGGCGTCGGCGTGAACCCTCTGCGCGGGCAAAACAATGTGCAAGGCTCCTGCGACATGGGTTCTTTCCCGCACGAATTCGTCGGCTACCGCCACGTATCCGACGGCGAAACCCGCGCCCAATTCGAAGCCGCTTGGGGCGTTACGCTAGCCTCCGAACCCGGCCTGCGCATTCCCAACATGTTTGCCGCCGCCATAGACGGCACCTTTAAAGGCCTGTACGTGCAAGGCGAAGACATTGCTCAATCCGACCCGGACACCCAGCACGTACATCACGCGCTGCGCGAACTGGAATGCTTGATCGTGCAGGATATATTCTTGAATGAAACCGCCAAATTCGCCCATGTGTTCCTGCCCGGTTCATCCTTCCTGGAGAAAAACGGTACTTTCACCAATGCCGAGCGGCGCATTTCGCCGGTGCGCAAAGTCATGACGCCGCTGGCCGGCAAGGAAGACTGGGAAGTCACCCAGGATTTGGCCAACGCGCTGGGTTATCCGATGCATTACAGCCATCCAGCGGAAATCATGGCGGAAATCGCCAGTCTGACTCCCCAGTTCGCTGGTGTCACTTACGAAAAAATCGACGCCATGGGCAGTATTCAATGGCCTTGCAACGAAGACGCACCGAACGGCACCCCCATCATGCATACCGATCAATTCGTGCGCGGCAAGGGTCGTTTCATGCTGACCGAGTACATTCCCACCCAGGAACGCACCAACAGCAAATACCCGTTGATCCTGACCACCGGCCGTATCCTGTCGCAATACAATGTCGGCGCGCAAACACGTCGCACCGAAAACGTGGCTTGGCACGACGAGGACCGGCTGGAGATCCATCCACACGACGCCGAGGTGCTGGGCATTGCCGACGGCGACTGGGTAGGGGTAAAAAGCCGCACCGGCGAAACCGTCATGCATGCGGTCATTACCGACAGAATGCAGCCGGGCGTGGTCTACACCACTTTCCACTTCCCGCATTCCGGCGCCAACGTCATCACCACCGACAACTCGGACTGGGCCACCAACTGTCCGGAATACAAAGTCACCGCCGTGCATGTGGCCAAGGTAGCGCAACCGTCGGAATGGCAACAGCAATACCGCAGCTTCTCCGACAATCAGCAGTCTCTGTTGGACAATCGCATCACCGCCGTGGAATAGCGCTTCCCCGTGTCTATGGATGCCATCAGCGAGTTGGGCTGGGCCAGTTATCGAAAGGGGCAATACGATGTCTGGCGCGGCCCAAGCCACCAATACAAGGAAGACTCGGTAGCCGAGGAAGTGCCGGTAGTGTTGGTCTACAACACCGTTCCGCACGTAGTCATGCTGACCACGCCGTTGAATCTGGAAGACTTTGCGCTGGGATTCAGCCTGACCGAAGGCATCATTCGACACCCGTCGGAAATGCTGACGGTGCGGGTGGTGCAGCGTTCCAAGGGCATAGAAGTGCGCATGACGATCCCGGAACCGCGTTTCGACAGCATGCACGACAAGGGCCGTAATATGACGGGCCGCACGGGTTGCGGCCTATGCGGCGCCACCTCGCTGGAACAGGCAATTCGCCGCCCCAGACCGGTGGGCCAAGGCTTGCCCTTGGCGGCGGAAACCCTGGTCACGGCCTTGCGCGACATGCCCGGCAAACAAACCCTCAATCTAAAGACCGGTGCCGTGCATGCCGCGGCTTGGCTGGACCCCGTCCTCGGCATTACCGCCGTCCGCGAAGATGTCGGCCGGCATAACGCCCTGGACAAATTAATCGGCGCCTTGGCCAAAGCCGGCTGTAATTTCGATCAGGGCTGGTGCCTGGTGACCAGCCGCGCCAGCTTCGAAATGGTGCAAAAAGCCGCCAGCGTCGGCATCACCTTGCTGGCCGCCATTTCGGCTCCCACCGGCTTGGCCATACAATTGGCCGACGAATGCGGATTAACCCTGGTCGGCTTCGCCCGTAACGAAAATCACGTTATTTATACTCACCCCCACCGTTTACAACATACCCAAGCATCGGTCGCATAACATGGAAAAAAGCAATTTAATCAAAATGGCCAACGACATCGGCTCTTTTTTCAAATCGGAACCCGACAGAGCCCTGGCCATTCAAGGCGTGGAACAACACATCAGAAATTTCTGGGAACCCCGCATGCGCAAGGAAATCATCGAATACCTGGAAAAAGGCGGCACCGAGCTGATGGACATCGTGGCGGAAGCCGTTAAAAAATTGGTGAAGTAGCGCGGCGACGCCGACATTTATTAACCCACGGCTTATCCGAAGCGATGCAGCCGTGGAGAACATAGAAATACCCCCAAACCGGGTGCTTGCCAGCCTTATCAACTCAAAACAGCCCGCTACAGCGTGGTTGGTTCGCAAACACCTTGCAGCACTCAAGGCTCTGGTAGAAGCGACGCGCAATCGCTATTCTAAGCCATCATTGCGACTGGGCGTCGCTCCTACTACCAAACGCACCTCATTGGCCGGAACGATGCCGTGCCATCATGATCGTTAGCTTGGCTTTTTCAGCCGACAAAATTCCCCCGCAGCAGCCATCCGAACTCTTTACCCGCCAGCCAAGCCTTTTGCATTCGCCGCGCCTTGGTATCGATTGGCCGCATGTCTACGCAAAGCGGCCTGATTGTGATAAACCTTACAAACGTTCGTGAATTAAATCCCGCCTTCCGCCCGCTCATCATAGCCTTCACGCCTTGTTTTCCGCCGTACGGCCATCCAAATGCCAACAAGCGACGGAACTGGATTGATTATTGCTAAAGCTGAATAAGCATTCGTTATTCATCAGGAGTCCATCCATGTCCAATTCCGTATTTTCCGAGATCCTCAGCGGTCTGTATGACAATCAAGTCGTGCCTTATCTGGGGCCTGGAGTATTGTTCGATGCCGTCAGCAAAGTCAACGGCGCACCGATGCCGGCCGATAGCGATAGCCTGATTTTGGCCATGAACGGCGGCAAACCGATGGCACCCAAACTGATGTACGAATTTCCGCGCGCGGCGATGAATCAGGAACTCAAACGCGGCCGAAACTTCCTAGGCCAGTTCCTGGATAAAACCTATAGAGACACCAAATACAGCCGCGCCGCGATTCACGATTGGCTGGCGGAGTGGAAACCCAATTATGTGGTGGACATCAACCGCGACACCCAACTGCAAGACACTTATGCAGACGAGGAACACACCCTGATTGTCGGCCTGGCGCGGGTAGTCGGCAACGATTATCGCTTCAAAATTTATCAATACGACGGGCAAAGTTATTTCAATATCGAACAAAGTCAGGTCGATAAAAAGCTGCCCATCCTGTTCAAACCCATGGGTACACCGGTACCGGAATCCAACTATGTGGCTTCGGACGCCGACTACGTCGATTACATCACCGAATTGATGGGCGGATTTGCGATTCCGGATTTTCTGAAGGAATACCGAAAAGGCAAAAAATATCTGCTGATAGGGCTCCCGTTAAACCGCGACTCCGAACGCATGGTGATGAGCGACATCACTTACGACGCCGACTCGCATAGAGGTTGGTTTTTGCGCAAAAACCCCACCGACAAGGAAAAACGCTTTGCCGCCAAACTGGGCTTTGAGTTGGTCGACGCCGATTGCAGGGATTTGCTGGATCAACTGCAAACCCGACAAGCCGCCTGAGGACAATGAGGTTGCCAACGCCCTGGCAATTGAAATCTGTCAGGGAAAAGGCCTAATTTAGGGTAAAACATAGGCTCATGAAAAAACTTATGCAACCAAACGGAATACGCAAAATGATTTGGCCACACACCGTCATCGACAGATTTGTTTAACGCTGATAATTCCTGATCCAGCCGTGCACTTTGTCGGCCGGCATGGGGCGAGCGATGCCGTAACCTTGGGCTTTTGCGCAGCCCAGTTCCAGCAAGGCCTGTTTATGGCGCTCGGTTTCAACGCCTTCGGCGATAACTTCCAGTTTAAAGGCCCGCGCCAAGCTGATCACGCCTTCGACGATGGCGTGATCACTGGGGTCTTCTATCATATCGCGCACGAAACTCTGGTCTATCTTGATGGTTTGTATGGGTAAATGGCGCAGATGCGACAAGGACGAGTAGCCGGTGCCGAAATCGTCCAGCGCGATGCTGATACCCAATTTATCCCGGCAGTTCTGTATCACTTGGCTCACGGTAGCCAGATCGTCCAGTACGCCGCTTTCCAGCACTTCGATCTGAAACTGTCGCGGGTCCACCCGATCATAACGCCTCAAGGCATCGCTCAAATCGGCAAAAAATCCGGCCGACTTGATATGTTTGGGGGAAATATTGACGCCGACCTGTAACTTTAACCCTGCCTCGTTCCACAGCTCGAGTTGTTGCAGGGCATGCCCGATTACCCAGGTATCCAGCGCCAGTTCGAGTTCCGTCCCCGCAAGCTGATGCAAAAATGCCGCCGGCGACAACATGCCGTTGGTCGGATGATTCCAACGTATCAAGGCTTCCATGCCGAACACCCGATCGCTTTGCATATCCACCTTGGGTTGGTAATACAAGCAAAATTCGTCGCGCTCCATGGCCTGTTTGATTGCGGCAAGCTGGCGTTGAAACACTTGCAGGGCTTTTTCCCGCGAGGTATCGAATAATTGGTAACAATTGCGTCCGCCGAGCTTGGCTTGATACATGGCCTGGTCGGCATGGCGCAACAAGGTATCGGGATCGGCATCGTCCCTGGGGTAAAAGGTCACTCCGCAACTGGCGGCGATGCTCAGCGTCTGACCGTTCAAAAAATAGGGCTCCGCGATGCTGGCGAGCATTCTGCTCACGATGGCTTCGCACTGCGCTTGAGACTCCAGATCGGCAAACAGCAAGGCGAATTCGTCGCCGCCCTGTCTCGAAACATTATCCTGCGGCCTCATCACCTCGCGTATGCGCGCGGCCACTTCTATCAACAATCCGTCACCCATGTCCCTGCCGAAGCGGTCGTTGATTTGTTTAAAGCCGTCCAAGTCCAGATAACAAACCGCCAGCAGGGTTTTATGCTTATTGCAGTTGGCTATGGCCAGATTAAAGCGTTCGGCAAAAAGATTGCGGTTGGGTAAATGGGTCAGAATGTCGTAATTGGCCACCAGCCTAAGCGCGTGCTGTTTCAGCAGCAGATTGTTGATGCGGACGAACAATTCTTCTTCGACGACCGGCTTGATGATGTAATCGGTAATTCCGAGATTGAACAACTGCAGGCGGCGGGTGCGATCGTCGAAAGCGGTGATGGCAACCACCGGAGTATCGCCCTTGCTGCCCAATTGACGGCGTATCAGATTAACGAAATTCAAACCGCTCATCATGCCGTCCAACACGATATCGGTCAGTACCAGATCGTAATCTTCGGCGAGAAAATAGGCCCAGGCCTCATCCGCCGAAGCAAATGCATCCACTTTCAGATTACGGGCTTGCAACAAGGCACACACCATTTCGCGTTGCGAGCGGCTGTCTTCCACATAAAGAATCCTGCCGGTCGATTTTTGCCCCTGAAACGGAAACCGCCTGATATACGCCAGCAACTGGTTGATATCGCGCTTTTGGAAAATATCGGTCACCCCGGACGGCAAGGCTTTTTTCAACAGATCCTGCGAATCGACCGAAGTCAGCAACACAAACGGCTTGTAGACGTTTTTGGTAATATCGCGCACCGCTTTGCATAACTCTATGCCTTCCATGTCCTTCAAATAAAAACTTGAACAGACAAAGTCCATATACTGCTCGCGAATCAATTCCAAGGCTTGCCGGCCGTTATCGCAGATGGCCAGCTGGTAATCGGTTTCCGAAAACGCGGACCTGAACATCCCCTGGTAGGCCTTGCTGTCTTCCACCAGTAAAATTTTACGTTGCGCGGAGGGTAGGGATTCGAATCGGCGTGGCATGATTTATCGGATAAATAATTTTTTCATATGGTAAACAAATAAGCCTGATACCCGGAAAAACATTACAAAAACCTTACACCGGCGCACAAAAAAATTGCCGTTTAACGGCTTAATGATGCACGGTTCCCATGCGCCGCGAAAAATCTCCGTCCGCCAATCAGCGGTTTTTTACGGATGGGCTAAGCAGGAAAACGGAGGATTTAAAAAACCCGGCGCCATCCGGATCAATGAAAGTTTCGCCGGCGCGCCCGCCGACCTACAATATACCGTTATTTTCCAATCCGACCAGCCCGCATGAGCCTTGCCAGCAACATAGACAGCCTGACATTTCCCTTGTCCGGCACCCGCCTGATCGAAGCCAGCGCCGGCACCGGCAAGACCTATACCATAGCTGCCCTGTATGTGCGCCTGATACTCGGCCACGGCTGGCTGGGCGCGGAATTATTGCCGCCGGATATTCTGGTGGTGACCTTTACCGAAGCGGCCACCCAGGAACTGCGCGAACGGATCCGCGCCCGCCTGACCCAGGCGGCGGGATTTTTCCGCGAAAAGACCGGCGGCGACGAATTCTTGCGGCGACTGCGGGACGATTATGCCGCCGAACAATGGCCGACCTGCGCCTACCGGCTGGAGCTGGCGGCCAACTGGATGGACGAGGCAGCTGTTTATACCATACACGGCTGGTGCAACCGCATGCTGCAACAGCATGCCTTCGACAGCGGCGGTTTGTTCAAGCAGGAGGTCGATACCGACGACCGGGAGCTGCTGAACCAAGTCGTCCGGGACTATTGGCGGCAATTTTTTTATCCCCTTTCCACCACCGCTTGCCGGGCGGTTTACCGGCTGGCCAGTTCGCCGGAGCAACTGGCCGGCGTCTTGAGACCGTTGTTGTTCGAAACCGAGGCCCTGGGACTGGAAGCCCCGGAAAACGCGCTTGCCCAAGCATTTCAAGCCTGGGAAGACTGGGCAATTCAAGCCGAGCAACTGGAACAAGCCGCCCGCTCCCTCTGGCGGGACGACCTGCCAGCCCTGCAAAACTTGTTGAACGAAGCATCGGCAAACGGATTGCTCAACGGCAACCTCTACCGCAAGGCCGGCTTCGCCGACAAACTGCGCCAACTGGCCGCCTGGGCAAACGGCGAGCCGCTCGCCGCCGAGGCCTTGATGAAATTCGGCCAACAATCGCTGCAAGCCGGCCTGACCAAGGCCCATCAAGACCAAGCCCCACTGTTCGAAACCGCGCCGTTCAGGGCCATCGATGATTTGGCCGCGCATGCCGCAAACGAAACCGACATGGCCGACATCATCACCCGCCATGCCATCCATTGGCTACGGGCCCGTTACGACGCCGAAAAACAACGCATGGCGCGCATGACCTTCGACGACATGTTACAGCGTTTGGATCTGGCCTTGCGCGGCGGCAACGGCGAGCGGCTGGCGGCGGCCATAGTCAAGCAATATCCGCTGGCCTTGATCGACGAATTTCAGGACACCGATCCGGTGCAATACCGCATATTCGCCCGTCTCTACCCCGCCGAAGCCGATAGCGGCCCGGGCTGCTTCATGATAGGCGACCCGAAGCAGGCGATCTATTCGTTTCGAGGCGGCGACATTTTTACCTATTTAAAAGCGCATCAAGCCACGCTGGGCCGCCATTACACCCTAAGCACCAATTTCCGCTCCACGCAAGCCATGGTCGACGCCGTCAACCGGATATTCATACATGCCGAAAACCAACAAGCAGCCGGCGCATTTTGCTTCAAGCGACAGGATGGCAATCCGCTGCCCTTCATACCGGTTGCGGCGCAAGGCCGCGAGGAAGTCTGGCTGGTCGACAACCAAGCCGCGCCCGCCCTGAGCTTTTGGCAAATCGCCGACGAACAAGCCATCGGCATGCCGGCCTATCGCCGGCAAATGGCGGCCGCCACCGCCAGCGAAATCGTCAGGCTTCTACACGGCGCCGGCGCCGGTCGGACCGGTTTCACGGGCCCCGACGGCGACCTGCGACCCTTGCAACCGGCCGACATTGCCATTCTGGTACGTAGCGGTCACGAAGCCCGGCTCATGCGTCAAGCGCTGGCGGAACGCCAACTGCGCAGCGTCTATCTGTCCGAGCGCGAGTCGATATACGCCAGCGCAGAAGCCGTCGATATACTGATCTGGCTGCAAGCCCTGGCCGAGCCGCGCAACGAACGCAAGGTGCGGGCCGCCATTGGCACCGCCACGCTAGGTTGGAGCTACCAAAGTCTGCGGCAACTAGCGCTGGACGAACTGGCCTGGGAGCAACATCTGGAGCGCTTCATGGGCTACCGCGAACGCTGGCTGCAAGACGGCATTCTGCCCACCCTGCGACAACTGATGAGCGACTACGCACTGCCCGCCCGCCTGCAATGTCTGGTGGACGGCGAACGCCGCCTGACCAATCTGTTGCATCTGGCCGAGCTGTTGCAACAGGCTGGCAGCCGTCTGGAAGGCGAACAGGCCCTGATCCGGCATCTGGCCGAAACCATCGCCGCCGACCAGACCGGCGAGGAAAGCGTCATCCGGCTGGAAAGCGACGCCAACCTGATCAAAATCGTCACCATCCATAAGTCCAAGGGTCTGGAGTACCCCTTGGTATTTCTGCCGTTTATCTGCGGCTTTCGCGAAGTCGGCGGCCGCGACCACTATTACCGTTATCACGATAGCGAATTCGCTCTGCACGTGGATTTGCAAAAAAGCGAAGACAGCAAGGCCGGCGCCGACAGGGAACGCCTGCAGGAAGACCTGCGCCTGTTGTATGTAGCCATCACCCGCGCCCGCTACGCCTGTTGGCTAGGTATGGCGGCGATCAAAAGCGGCCCGGGCAAAGCCAGCCACTTGCACAAGAGCGCCATCGGCTATGTGCTGGGTTGGCGGGCCGGTATGGCGGCAAGCGAATTAAACGTCCGACTGACCGAACTGCGTGGCGCTTGCCCCGCCATAGACATACTCGAAGCGCCGGCCGCCGCCGCGGACATTTATCGGCCCGCGGACTCGGCAACGGCCGTCGATGGCCCGCGCCAGTCGACCGCCGTTATCGGCGACGACTGGTGGATTGCCAGCTATTCGGCCCTGCAAACCGAGGGCGGCTCCGCGCCGTCCATTGAGGCGGACACCTTCCGCGACGACAAACGCATAGACGAACTCGATCCCACTCCCGCGCTTACCGCGCCGGCCGCCCAAGGCATTCATGCCCTGCCGCGCGGCGCCGGTCCCGGTGTGTTGGTGCACGAATTGATGGAGCAATGCGCTCAGCTGGGATTTTCCTGCCTGCAAGCGCGCCCCGAACTGGCAGCTCAAATGATAAACAGTATTTTCAAGCAGCCGGACTGGGACAATAAGCGGGAAACTTTGCGGCAAGCCTTACAACAATGGCTGACCTTACCCTTAACCGGAGCGGACGGCATCGGCCTGTCCGGGCTGGACCGCGCCGCTTATCAAGCAGAAATGGAGTTTTTGCTGGGTGCCGACAATGTCGATGCGCTGGCCGTCGACAGTCTGGTTTGTCGACATACCTTTGGCGGACAAACCCGGCCGCGCCTACAGGCCAAGCAAATCAACGGGCTGTTGAAAGGCTTTATCGATCTGGTATTCGTGCACGAGGACCGATATTACGTGCTGGATTACAAATTCAACGCCCTGGGCAACGATGCCGGCGCTTACAGCCAGGACAAACTGGAGCAAGCCATGCTGAACAAACGTTACGACCTGCAAGCGGTCCTTTATCTGCTGGCACTGCATCGTTTGCTGAAAAGCCGGCTGGGAACGGCTTACGCTTACGACCGGCATATCGGCGGCGGCGTGTATCTGTTTTTGCGCGGGGCGGACAGCGCCGGCGCGGGTCGCTTGTCGTTCAAACCACCGGCAATGCTGATAGAAGCCCTGGATCGGCTGTTTTGCGGTGCGGCCACTACCGGTATTGCGGCATGAGACAACTGAAAGTCCTGCAACGCATCGACCATTGGGTAGCCTTGGGTTGGCTGAGCCGGCTCGACCGCGCGTTTGCCGGTTTTTTACTCGACCTGGACCCAAGCGCCAGTGACGGCGTGGTGTGGGCCGGCGCGCTGGTCAGCCATCAACTGGGACGCGGCGAGGTCTATCTGGACCTGGAAAAGCTCGGCGCCAACCCCGGCCCTACCCTGGCGATTCCCGCCGATGAAGCCCGCCAGGCCGCGGATGAAACCTGCATACGGGAGCTGGCGCAGCTGAATGCCTACAGTTTGGCCGATTGGCTACGAACCCTGGCGCATTCCAGTCTGATAGCCCCCGCCGCGGGCAGCACCCCGCTGGTGTTGCACGGCGCCCGCCTATATCTGCGCCGTTATTGGCAATATCAGCAAATTCTGGACAGCGAAATCGGCTCGCGCTTACAGCCGGTCAGAGACAGCCTGCCGGCCTCCCTGCTCGCCGAAATCGACGACTTGTTCGACAGCGACGCCGCGCAAACCGACTGGCAGAAAGTCGCCTGCGTGCTGGCCTTGCGGGCTCGCTTTGCCATCATCACCGGCGGCCCAGGCACCGGTAAAACCACCACGCTGACCAAATTGCTGAGTTTGTTGATACAACTGGCCGCCGACGAACGGCAACGCAAGTTAAGCATTTTGCTGGCCGCCCCCACCGGCAAGGCAGCGGCCAGAGTCAGCGAATCGATAAGCAAGGCTCTGGAACATCTGGCGCTGGCGGACCACATCCGCCGGCAGATCCCGAAAAAAGCCGCCACCCTGCACCGGCTGCTGGGCAGCCGCCCGGACAGCCGCCGCTTTCAACATCACCGGCACAACCCGCTGGCGGCGGACATCGTCATTGTCGACGAAGCTTCCATGATCGATCTGGAAATGATGGCGGCCCTGCTGGACGCGCTGCCGGCCGAGGCGCAACTGATATTGCTGGGCGACAAAGACCAATTGGCTTCGGTGGAAGCCGGGTCGGTGATGGGCGATTTATGCCGGGGGGCCGAACGGGCCGCTTACGACGCCGCCGCGCTGGCTTGGTTGAGCCGATACGCCGGCGTTAGCCTGCCGGCAGCCGAAGCCGGCTCGGCCATCAACCAGCAGACCGCGATGCTGCGCCGCAGCCACCGTTTCGGTGCCGACAGCGGCATCGGCCAACTGGCCGGCGCCGTAAACGCCGGCGATGCCGGCCGCGCGCAAGCGATTTTGCGGGACAAGCCGGCTTATCCCGACTTGCACGGCCTGCTGCTGTCCGATACAGCCGATGCGCGCCTGAAACAGCTGATCAGCGCCGAAACCGGCGACGCGCCGGGCTACGGCCATTATCGGCGCATGGTCGAACAGCCGCCGCGCGATGCGGCCGATTACGATCGCTGGGCCTTGGATGTATTACGGGCCTTCGACCGCTTCCGAGTGTTGTGCGCGGTCCGCCGAGGCGACTGGGGCGTCGAAGGACTGAATCAACGTATCGAGCAATGGCTGTTTCCCGGCAAAAAATCCGCCCTCTGGTACCCGGGCCGGCCGGTAATGATCAGCCGCAACGATTATAACCTGGGCCTGATGAACGGCGACATCGGTATTACCTTGAGCGATGCCGCCGGCAAACCGCGGGTGGTATTTCCGGACAGCGAAGTCGGCGGCGAGGCCTTACGCTGGATATCGCCGATGCGCTTGCCGGATGCGGAAACCGCCTTTGCGATGACGGTACACAAATCCCAGGGATCGGAATTCCACCACGTAGCCCTGTTGCTGCCCGCAACCTCGGGTCCCGTGCTCACCCGCGAACTGGTCTATACCGGCATCACCCGGGCCAAGGCGCAATTTACCTTGCTGGAAAGCCGCCCGGACGTATTTATGCAAGCCATACTGAACAGCATCCAGTAAACCCGCCGCGCTTTAAAAAGCACGGGACAAAGGCGGTATCGGGCGGCTTTGTCCCTGGTTTCCTCCTTTTGGCCGCGCGGAAGAAAGCAACTCGGCAATCGGTCCGAGCCCCGGTCGAGTGACATAGAAAGTGAAATGTGTGTCAAATTAGTGAAAAACCACTGACACAGATATTGAATAAATCCGCGTGAATTTGGTGCCTACTGAATTCTCGGACAGGTTCCCGACAAGACAAGACCACCTTGCGCTATTCGGCTTCCGACTTAAAGGGCTTACCCAACCATTTACACATTGACTAAGCCGTTAAAAAATGAATTACCCGTGCCAAAGTAAACAAGCCGCCGAAGTCCCGATTTATTTGCTTGAAGTCCGTGCTGCTAAAACTTCCTCGGAACAGTTGAACAAAAAGTCAATTCCCCGAAAAGGGACGATTTTTCTGGGGCACGCTACGCCAACCCATTAGCAATAACGGGTGGACATGGGCGAATGATTAAAAGACTGAACAGCGGCGCAATACCGCTTCGCTTCTTGGTGCCCCAACAACCTCACCTAAATTACGGCCTTTGGAGATAAAGCCATGCTAACAAAAAACGCTCTGCGCGCGGGAAAAACGCTATTGAAATTAAGTGTCCGCAATCTGTTGACCGGCGCGCTGTTGTTACCTGCAACGGGATGGACGGCCGACTGGACGCCTACTTATGGCGCAGTCACTTTTACCCGATCAACCGTGGCCGGTTTTTTTGTTTACATGGAGCCGACGGCCGCCACTAACATCAATACTTGTGCGGGGCATAACGCGGCGGAGCCCATATTCCATATGGTTTATCCAAGTAACGTCCCATCAGAAGCACAGAAGGTCATGATTTCCCAAATATCGTTGGCGGTGGCGCTCGGAAAACCCGTCAAGATTTATTCAGCCGCATGCAACACAACTAGCAAGCTCAATACTATCAACGAGATTTTGCTCGACGCAAACTAGCAGCCGACCGAAATTGCCGCTCTTCATCCGGCGAAGCCCCGCGCTGACGCGCATGTGCTCCAACCGTCAAGCGATAAGGAACGACGTAAAAAGGCGAGGGAACCTTGAAAACTTAAATACGCGAAAGACTGATTCCTATGATCGTCGGCCTGACCGCACTGGTTTCCGGTGCATCGAATATCGCTTTAGCCGACCAGGATACCGGCCGCGCGAAAGCCGTCGGTTGGCTGTTCCAACACCAGAACGGCGACGGCAGTTGGGGGCAAGGGTGGGCGAGTGCGGCGGCCACGGCGGAAGCTCTGGCGGCGCTGAAAAACGCCGGCGCCGACAAAGGCATTCATTACACCCGAGCGCAGGCGTGGCTGTCGAATTGTCAGACAGATAGCGTCGATTCCCTGGCCCGTAAAATTATCGCATTGGAAGATGCCGGCGTCGATACGGTAGAGCTGAGTCTGACCAGAACTCTGTTGGGACAAGGTAATGTTACCGGGGTTTGGGGGGCTTACGCCGGATACGGCGGCGGGTTTCCCGATTCCGGCTTGGCGATGGAAGCCTTACGCACGGCCGGCGTCACGGCCCCCGTCGCGGCCTATATCAACCTCACCACGGCGGGACAAGGGGTTGGGAATCAAGGTTGGTCCTACTGGGGCGGTGCACGGGGAGCCAACCAAACGCCCGCCATCTTGCCGACTGCAAGCAACATCACGGCGCTGAGCCATTTACATCAAGACGGGCGTAGCGGCGCCGCCACGCTAGTCTTGCGCGCCGCCACCTGGCTACTGGCCAGAAAGCAGAGCGACGGCAGCTTTACCGATCACGCCGCCGATACCGGCTCGGAACGGAACACCGCCAGCGCCTATCTCGCGTTGCAAGCGGCAGCGAATGCCGCACTTGCGCCGATCGGCACCGACACAGCATTGACGCAGGCCGCCACCTTTCTGCGGAGCAAGCAAGCGGCCGACGGCAGTTGGAGTGGCGACGCCTACGCCACGGCGCTCGCCTTGCGCACCTTCCCGGCCACAGTCATGGCCGACGCCGACCAAGATGGAATTCCCGACGCAGTCGAACCTTTTGTGGGCACAGACCCGAACCAAGCCGACGGCTGGAAATTGCTACCGCAAAACGGTTTGAGCGCAACGCCCAATCCAACCGGGCTGAGCGGCAATCCGATCGCGACCGAAGCGTTGGCTAATGTTCCTTTTTCGTATCCGTTAGCCGCAACCGGCGGCACGCCCGGTTACGCTTGGTCATTAGTTGGCGGGCAGTTGCCGCCCGGCATCGCGGTGAGCACAACTGAACCCTGGTCGCTTTCCGGCTCGCCCTCCGCGGCCGGTTCCTATCCTTTCGTATTGAACCTTAAAGACAGCCAGGGTGTTTCCGTAACCGTACCCGGATACCTGCGCGTCATCGCCGTAAACGACACGACAACCGATACGGACGGAGACGGCGTGCCAAGCTATTTCGAACTGCGCGACAAGTTGAATCCGCTCGCCGCCGACACCGATCATGACGGCATTCCCGACCGCCTCGAATGGAATAATTATCCCGATGATTGGGATACGGATCGGGATGGAATGCCCGACGCTTGGGAAAAGACTCACGCTTTTAATCGTAACGATCCCGGCGATGCGGGGCTGGATCCCGACGGTGACCAACTTTCGAATCTCGACGAATTCCGCCACCACAGCGATCCCAATGTCTTTGATACCGATCACGACAACCTGGGCGACGGCGCGGAAGTTCAGATCGGGCGTAATCCCAGTATCAACGAAGCGGTGGTGTTCGGCGTCGTCAACACACTACTAACCGGAAGATAAACCCTAATCAGGCCGAATTGCCGCGCCTTGTTAAAGGGCTGCGCACGGATGCGTTCTTGGAGATCGTAACTCATGCAAAACAATACGTCGCAAGCGACATCGCTCCTTTCAATCGCCGCCATCTTGGTGGTCGTCACGTTGGGGGCCTTGACATGGCATTATGTCGACAAACAAGCTGCCCTTTCCGAAGCTCCGTTAGCGAAAACCGAATCGGTAGTGAGCCCGCACGCCAAGCCGGCCCCACCGCGCGCCGACGCGGCCATGCTCGATTTCGACACCGTGGCCGAGACCATGGCAGCCACATACATCGGCGACGGACGCCCCAGCGAAGCCGACAGCTGGTCCGAGGGTATCGCCAATGGTCACCACGCCACTCAACAGCTGCTCGACGAACCTTCCGCTACCAGCAATCTATCGCCGCGCACCGAGCGGTTGCGGCAAAAACGCGATGGCTTCCGCGATTACCGTTACCAAATCGACGACTGGCTCGCCAACCAAGGTCTGGACGATTCGGCGCTGGCTGAACAAGTGCGCGACCGCTTCGACCGCCTCGACACCGCGTTCGGCCAAGTTCTCGACGCCAAAACCGACGGCGACCGCCAACGGGCCGAGGCGAACCTGCAAAATCTTTTGCAGCAGCTTCAGCCGCCGCGGGTATCGGTGCCAACCAAGCCTCAACCCACGTTTACCCTGCAGGAAGCAACAACGCTCACCCCCGACGACACGCCGAACGCGCCGCTGGCCGCGGAGCCCGAGGCCACCGCGTGCGGCTACCAAACGGCGGACCTTGACGACGCAATGCCGGAAATCAAGCTAAACGATCCTCAAATTTTGGCCCTCGCCGAAAGACTGCACTACTCGCCGACCGAGATTTACCAATACGTCAAAAACCAAATCGAATTCCAACCGTATTTTGGCTCCTTGAAAGGCGCCGCAACCGCCCTGGTTAGCGGCTCCGGCAACGCCACCGATCAGGCTTCGTTGTTGATTGCCTTGCTGCGCGCCTCCAAAATTCCCGCCCGCTACGTCTACGGCGAAGTGCGCTTCCCGAGTAACGATCCGCGGCTGTTGGATTGGCTAGGCGTCAAAGCAGACGAGGGTGCCCGCGCTCGTCTGCTCAATGGGCAAATACCGGTGACTAAATACATTGACAATAACGGTAATGTCACCGCCAATGCGTTTACTCACGTCTGGGTTGAAGCCTGCGTGCCCTACGGCAATTACCGGGGCTCGCGCAATGACGACAGCGGTTTCCATTGGATTCCGCTGGACGCGAGCTTTAAGGAAACGAGCCATGCCGACGGAACGACCGTTGCCGATGTTGCGAATTTCAGCTTCGACTACAACGCTTATTTGAGCAAACGCACCACCGTCATGCCGCAGGAAGCATTGCGGGATCAAATGGAAGCGCTGCTGGGGAAAACGCTGGCGCATGGCGGCGGCTACCGCAGCACCATTGTGCAGAAAAATATCGATGTATTGCCGAGCACCTTGCCATACGAAGTGGTGAACTTCAAGGATTGGGAAAGCGGTCAAGCCGAAACCGCGGCGCTGCCGGACAGCCACCGCTATTTCGCCGAGATCACGGCAAAGAATTCCGCCGGCAGCATCACCCTGGCTCCTAGCCTGAAGCTGCCAATGGCCGAACTCGCCGCCGGTCGCCTGACACTGTCCTTTACCCAAACCAACACGGCGAACACGGCCGCCGGCAAGGTCGCGACTTGGCAATCCGGTACGTCGATGGTAGTGCCTTGCGCCAGCGGCTCGACCTATCTGCAAACCCAGGTTCGGCCGGTTTTCAAACAGGAAGGGACGGATATCACGCCGATTGGAACCTATAATTCGGTGGGTTTTTGCTCCCGCAACAATCGGCTGGCGCTTCGTCTTTCGCTCAATAACAAGACCGTCAATCAGGTCGAATACTACAACATCGGCGCGCACAACTACCATGCGCTTCAGCTCTATGCCTTTCAGGCTTCCAACGCGATGCTGGAAACACGCTCCGCCAAGCTGCTTGCCGCCGTGGGCTCCAATGCCAATCCCAACGCGCAAATCGACGCCACCCTGGGCGAATACCTGCACATTGCCGGCCTGAAATACATGGGCTACATCACTGAGGCTGGCAAAACCGTTGGTAAGCTCTACGGCGAGACCGGCGACAGCGGCCATCACATTGGACTCACATCCACCGCCATGAAAGTGGAATATGTGTTCGATCTGCCCTTTGCAGTGTCGCGCAAAGGGCTGCTGGTCGATGTGCCGGGCGGCAGCTTCCGTTCCCGCAACGTCGCCACCGGTAGCTCAAATTACGACAGTTACCTGTTAGCGGGCTATTCCGGCTCCGCCTACGAATCGTATATCTGGCAGGAACAGGCCCACGTCGATGCCGTCAGCACCGTGCGCGGTCTGCAGTACGCCAGAGATACAGGATTGCCCGTTGTGGTATTGAGCAAAAGCGCGGACGTCGATACGCTACTGAATGTCGGTTGCGCGACGTCGCCGTACAACCTGAATTATTCGGCCACGGTTAAACAAAATCTAAAAGATTTGTTCATAAACCAGGGATATTTCCAGGTTACCCTGCCGCGTTGCCTGATCAATTACGACGGTTGGGCCGGAGCCGTATGGATTGCGGAAAAAGCCAGTCTCGACGGCCAGCGGAACCTACTGTCAGCCGAGACCAGCTATACGATTTCAGGCCAGTACCTAACGGCTCAGGGTGGTTATTCCCTCTCCACGCCAATCTCCAATACCTATTCGTCCTGGTTGAATACCGGCTATCAAGGGGTGTTTAAGCCTGCAACCACAAATTTTCTAACCGTGGGCTCGGTAACCAACTCCAACCTCAAACTCAACTTAGTCAACTCCTACGGGGGCATCAACACCGGCAATGTCGCCACCAACAGCAGTTTCGGCGGCGACCCGGTCAATCTGGTGTCCGGCAACCTCTACCATCCCGAGCGGGATTTTACGATCAAGGGCCGGGGCGGGCTCGATCTGGTCTTCGAGCGCACCTACAATTCCAATGTTCGCAAGGATGGCCCGCTCGGCTACGGTTGGACGCACAGCTTCAACCACCAGCTTCAGTTTTTCGACGAAGACGCGAACGGCAAGGTCGATACCGCAATCTGGATCGACGGTACTGGCGCGGCTAATAAGTTGACCGTCGCGGGAACCGCTGCCGGAGTGCCGGTGAATACCAACCTTACGCCGCAAGCCGGTCTGCGCGTCAGCGCTAAACGGGAGGCCAACGGCGAATACAGCTTGAAGGAAAAATCCGGCCTGACCTTCTTCTTTCAAAACGTCGCCGGCACCGCGCGCCAGACCGCCAACCTGACGCGGGTGCTTGACCGCAACGGCAACACGTTGACGTTCGTCTACAGCGCCGGCAACCTGTTCACCGCCACCGACGGCATTGGCCGGTCACTACACTTCTGGTACGACAACGGTGGCAGCCACATCACCCGCATCACCGACTGGGCCGGCCGCACCTACCGATATACTTACGATAGCCGCGGCGACCTGGTCAAATACGAAAGCTCGGAAATGGTAGCCGGCAGCCGTGCCGGATCGACCAGCTATGCCTATTATCAAGCCGCGGACGGCACCAACCTCGACCATGCCCTGAAAGCCTACACCCGGCCGAACGGCAACGCCATGCAGTTCGAGTATTACGCCAACGGCAAGACCTTCCGCCACACCGACAGCCAGGGCCATAGCTACACCTTCCGCTACAACAAATTCCGCAGGGAAACCACCACCGTGGACGAGCGCGGCGTCAGCCAGACTCACCTGTTCAACGAATACGGCCAGCCGCTGCAACAATGGCAGGGCGACGGTTCGCGGCTGGTCTACGAATACCAGGATACCGCCAACCCGCTCAGCGAAACCCGGCGGCGCGACGCGCTCGGCCACGCGGTGCAATACAGCTACGACGCGATCGGCAACGTTACCGTCATGACCCAGCCAGACGGCAGCACCGTCACCTACCAGGATTACAACGCTTTCAATTTGCCGACCAAGATCAAGGACGTCAACGGTAACGTCACGCTGTACCGCTACGACGCCAACGGCAACCGCACCGAGACCATCGCCCTGAAGCCGGGTGTACATACTACGACCCCCACGGCCTCGCAAATCGCGGCCTGGACTATCCAAAGTTACGATGCCAACGGCAACCTGACCCGCGCGACGCGGGTAAAGGACTTTGCCACCAAAACCGGCCCTTACATCGAATACCACTACGACGCCCAGGGCCTGAACCCCGTTTCGGTCAAGCGCTGCGGCCTGCAGCAACTGGGCGGCGCCCTGGCCCAGCAATGCAGCAGCGCCAACCAAGTCTTCGACAATCTGGGCCGGCCGACGACCGCCGTCGATACGCGCTTCTACCCGGCCGAAACCCGCTACAACGCCGACGACCAAATCACCCGCGCCACCGACGCCATCGGCCAATGGCGCGACTTCGCCTACGACAACAACGGCAACGCCATCGGCGCCAGCCTGGCCGGCTTCGACGCCCAAGGCAACTACCGCCTGCTGCAACAACAAGTCGCCGAATACGACAGCCTCGATCGTCCGGTGGTCCAGCGCGACAGCGCCGGCCACGCCACCCGCACCGCCTACGACGAAACCGGTAACGCCGTCAAGATCACCAACCCCGACGGCTACAGCATTCGCTTCGAACGCGATGCCGTCGGTCGGCCGACCCGCGCCTTCGACGCCCAGGGCAACGCCGTCACCACCGAATACGACCTGGCCGGCCGCCCGGTGAAAACCACCGACCCCAACGGCCTTGTCAGCCAATACGCCTACTACGACAAAACCGGCAACGGCCGCCTGAGACGCCTGACCAGCCCCGACGGCCGCTACACCGACTATTTCTACGACGCCAACGGCAACGTCATTCGCAGCGTCGACAACGGCGGCCGCGAAACCCTGACCCAATACGACGCCTTGAACCGCCCGGTCAAAACCGTCGGCCCGGTTCACGACGCCTTGGGTCTGACCGGCATCCGCCAAGTCACCGAAACCCAATACACCGCGTTGGGCGATCTGCAAACCGTCCGCGCCGGCTACCGCGCCGCCGACGGCACCGAAACCCTCAGCACCCAGGCCAGCTACGTCTACGACGACTTCGGCCGCGTCATCGAGCAAAGCGACGCCCTGGGCCACGTCACCCGCTGGGTCTACGACGGCCACGGCCTGCCCGTGCGCCGCGAATCCGCCAACGGCCACATCGTCGAATGGACTTACGACCACGCCCGCGGCGGCCTGTTGACCCGGCAAACCGCCCGGCTGAAAGACACCGACCCCGCGCCCCACGTCACCGACTATAGCTACGATGCACTCGGCCAGCTTACTCATGTCGACGCCCCGGAAGTCAGTTACGACTACACCTACGATAACGCACAGCGTCTGGCAACGGCCACAGACAACCGTGGCAACAAGACCCTGACCTACCGCCACAGCCCCGGCGGCCTGCTCGACAGCCTGGAAGACAACGAAGGCTGGCGCCAGGACTTCCTCTACGATGCCGTGGGCCGTTTGAGTGCCATCCAGGCGCCGGGCGGCGCGCAGGCCAATTTCATCTTCGACGCCGGCGGCCGGTTGCGGGAAACCACCATGCCCAACGGCTACCGCAGCCTGTACCGTTACAGCGCCGGCGGCGACCTGGAAGAACTGGTCAACCGCGCGGCCGGCGGCGCCGAGGTCAGTCGCCACAGCTACGGCTACGACACCCTGGGCCGGCGTAACCGCCACCTGGAAGTCATCGCCGGCACCAGCACCGACTACCGCTACCAGTACGACACCCTGGACCGCTTGCGGGAAGTGCGCAGCCAAAACGACACCGCGTCGACCCTGCTCGAAGCCTACCAATACGACGCCTACGGCAACCGCCGCCAGCGCACCGCTCAGGACGGCAGCGTCCGCCGCTACCTGTACGACGCCACCCAGCAGCTGACTCAGGTCCGCAGCGGCAGCGACACCGGCGGCATTCTGACCGGCTACAGCTACGACGAAGTCGGCAATCAAATCCTTCAACTCAGCGCCGACTTTCTCATCCTGGACTACGACGCCCTGGATCGCCTAGCCTTGGTTCGAACCATCGGCACCAGCATCGCCACGGAACACTACCGCTACGACCACCAAGATCGGCGCATCGAAACCCTCACCGGCGGCACGCCGAAGCGTTTTGTCTACGCCGGACAGACTCTGTTGAGCGAATACGGCGCCGACTGGAACAGCGCCCAGGCTCATTACGCCTACGCCGGCCTCGACCGGCCGCTGATCCGCACCACGCCCGGCGACACGGCCTATTACCACGCCGACGGCTTGGGCTCCATCGTCGCCACCAGCAATGCCGCAGGTGCTATCACCGCCAGCGCCCGCTACGACGCCTTCGGCCAGACTATCGGCAAAACCGGCACGATACCCCGCTACGGCTACGCCGGCCGCGAACCGGATAAAAGCGGTTTGATATACTACCGGGCACGCACCTACGACCCCGGCTTGGGCCGCTTCGCCCAGCGCGACCCGGCGGGTTTTGCGGATGGGATTAATCCTTATGCTTATGTGGGGAATAATCCGATCAGCTTTAGCGATCCGTTGGGGTTGATGAAGGCGGTGCCGAGTATGGTGGCTGTGCCGTCGTATCCGGGGAGTGGGTCGGTGATGGCGAGGCTAGGCAACATAGGCTCGGAATTCATGACAACGGCGCGCGAAACGTTGAGGGTTCCGGGTGTAGCCGTAAGTATGGCTCCGGCAGCAGTAGTTGGTGATAGTGTCGCTGCTGTACTTGCGGGAGGGATTAAGGCATATAATTCTGCGTCGAATTATGCGGCAAAGGGCGTAGGCGAGATTGAAAATGCTGTTCTTGGCCGGATGCGTACCGGAAGTGCCACCAAGACAGATTCCTTGCATTCATTCCCGAATATGGTGGACAACTTCGTTGGAGATGCCACGAAATTCAGCATACCAACCAAAGGACCGGGTGGCCTAGTTATTCGACAGTCCGAGCTTTATCAAGTCGAAGGCGGTCTGAATAGTAAGCAGGGTGTTTTTGAATGGATTGTCGATCAAGGTCAAGTAACGCACCGACGATTTATTCCGAATGGACAGGTTACGGGGTTCCCGAACCAAATTCCACCGAAGCCCTAAAGGAATTTAATTTATGTCTGCTTTTGAAATGATGAAACGAGCCAATCTCCTGGAGTGGCATACGTTGCTTGTCGGTCTTGAGCATGGGTGGTGCGAAAAGTCGCACCTCATCAAATACGCTGAAGAGTGTTTGCGTCAGGTCTATGGTGAGATTGACGGCGATTTAATCAGTATCGTTATAGGAGAGTCCATTCCTGACGATGAACTAATTTCTGTTTGCCTTCGTTTTATTGAGGCATATGGGAAACCGCTGTCACAGGAAAAAAAAGACGAGGCTCTTGAGAAGTGGCGATTTGCACATCTCTCTTCACTGTTAGAGAGCCAGGATTCAGATGAGGAAAAAATTAATGCTCTTCAAGAGCTGTATAGTCAGTTCGGCTTCCCTGAGGATATGGCATCTTGCAGCATTTACAACTGCGATGGGATTGATCCATTAGATGCGGCGCAAAATGTTGTACAAAAGCTGGCGCAAAAAATCACTTGATTTAAATACGGCCGTACGGCGGATCAATCTTGTGACGAGGTGTAGGGTGGATTCGCCGATAGGCAATCCACCATCGATTGCCTTCCAACGGCGATAGCCTGTCCTGTTGTGATGGTCTTTGGATCGTTGGCGGGATGTTTGGCGGATTGTCGCTCCGAATCTGCCCTACGCCATCCCCATTAAATGCACGGTGGCGATTTTCTTTGGTTGATTTTTTGGGAGAAGTTGTGCCGAATTATCGACGGAATTTTGTGCCCGGTGGTTGTTATTTCTTTACTCTGAAAGTCACGTGTCAACCGCCCAAAAACTAACGACATAACGCCGTTGACTTTCATATGCCGGGGTGATTGCCAGGCCTTCATGAGCGTTACTCTGAAAACCCGATAACGTGCGCTAAATCCTGTTGACCGATAACGCGATAAGGTGCGCTGAATCCTGACAACCTATAGGATGCTGCCGACGCAAGGAGGCGCATCGGTCGCGTATGATGGCTTTAGACACACCAGGCGGAACCGCCCACAGGTTCCGCCAATTTGTTTTAAACCCAAAGCCGCCGAGATCAACCCTCGGCGGTGCTGGCTTACCTCTACGACGCCGCCCATGGCCGTACGGCGGATAACCCGTGACGTAAGGTGGATTCGCCGATAGGCAATCCACCATCGATTGCCTTCCAACGGCGATAGCCGCTCCTGTTGCGCTGGGCTTTGGGGCATTGCCGGGGTGTTTGGCGGATTGTCGCTGCGCTCCGAATCCGCCCTACGCCATCCCCATGGCATTGTACGATGTGTCTTCATTGGTTTTGGGGTGGGGCTGTGCCGAATTATCGACGGAATTTTGTGCCCGGTGGTTGTTATTTCTTTACGGTGAACTTGTTGGATCGCCAACGAACCCTGTTGACCGATCATATCGATTTGCTGCGCGACTCGGTGCGCAGGGTCAAACGCTTGTATCCGTTTTATATCGACACCTGGGTGGTGTTGCCGGATCATATGCACATGGTATTGACCTTGCCGCCCAATACCGACGATTTTCCCGTGCGTTTGCGCTTGATCAAGTTGTTGTTCGCCAAAGGGTTGCCGCGCACGGAACGTTTATCGGCCACGCGCCGCAAACGCCATGAGCGCGGTGTATGGCAAAGACGTTTTTGGGAGCATACGGTCATCGACGAATTGGACTATGTCCGGCATATTGATTACGTGCACGTTAATCCGCTGAAACATGGCTACGTCGAGCGGGTTAAAGACTGGCCGTACTCCACCTTCCATCGTTATGTTTTGAATGAAACTTTACCGCTGGATTGGTGTGGCGACATCAACCACGACACGGTGCGCTAAATCCTGGAGACCGATAGGATGCCGCCGTTAGGCGCATCGATCGCGACCGTTGTGCCTCGCCGCTGGCTCGGCACAACCTATATGGGGCGGACTTTATCGCGTTGTTCCGAGGGTCAATTCTCATCCCGCTTCGCCGGTGTATCATTTTCGTTACCCCATCCAACGCGATAACGTGCGCTAAATTTGATGGCCGATAGGATGCCGCCGACGTAAGGAGGCGCATCGGTCGCGTTTACCGCGGCAAATCCTCCGGCTTGAAATGCCGCCGTCTATGAATGACGCCGTGGATGTAGATCGTGTCGCTGATCAATTCATACAGGATGCGATAGGAATACAAACCGATTTCCCGTACATTCTCTTCGCCGATTTCCGGTACCATCCGGCCCAATTTGGGTAATTCCCGCAGCACTTCGATTTTCTCGGTGATGTCCTGTACCACGCGGGCGGCGTAGTGTTTGGAATCGTGGGCAATATACTGGTGGATCAGGCGCAAGTCTTCGCGCGCCAGTTTTGACCAGACGATCACCACTGCTCGATCTCGTGTTTCAGTTCCTCGTGGTTGATGATCTCACCTTTTTCGATAGCCTCTCGGCTCTTGCGCAGTTTGTCAATCACGTAGAGGCGGTACATGATTTCGTCGATGTCGGCATCATCGGGCAGGTGCCTCAGGGACTCCAAGGCCTCCTGTTTAAGCGATTGCGTTTGCATGATCGGTCTCCTCAGTGAGTGGTAGGGCTGGCTCGCGAAACAGGTGAGCGGCTGAATGCGGCTCTTGAAAGTGAAAAATCCAATCAACTCCGAATAACGAAATCCATTCGGAGGAAAGAAGGCGATAAATTCGTCCGATTACGTTTTGCTAATCGGACATAGCGCTAATAACAATGTCATAGAGTTTACGAATAATCCATTGCCGAATGCAAATGCGCCATTACCCAAGAGAGTCCAAGGAAGAGGTGTATAAGCAAGAACCATTCGGCAAATGATGTCTTCACTAA
>NZ_JANIBJ010000022.1 GCF_024505185.1 Methylomonas subterranea | reverse complement strand
GAGCAAGCGGGTAGTGGTGGAAGCGGGTGTGACCGACAGCTGGTGGAAATATGCCGGCAGCCATGGCAAAATCGTCGGCCTGGATCGTTTCGGCGAATCCGCGCCGGCCGGTCAACTCTTCAAGGAGTTCGGCTTTACCGTGGATAATGTCGTCGCCAACGTCGAAGCAGTGCTTTAATAAACAGATTGAAGCTTGGGAAGCCAAGCTTCGATTAGGTTCAACGAATCATAGGTGATAAACGTGAAAAAGAATGAATTGACTAAAGCCGTTTTGGCAGCATTGGTATTTGCCAGCACTTCCGCGTTGGCTGGGTCTGATTATCCGGCCGCGGATTTTCAACCGAAAGTAGTTTTTAGCGACGAAAGCGCGCAAAGCGCCCCTGAAGCGGTATCCGCTCCGGCCGCCGCTGCGGCGGAGGAAGAGTCGGATTCGCAATATCCGGCCACCAACTTCCAGCCGAAAGTGCTTTATAAGGATGATGCTTATAAACACAGTTCGGCGGCGCCAAGTTCCGGCAGTTCGGCAAAATCCGCGGCTTCCGTATCCGCGGCGAGCGCTGAATTGCAAGTTATAGAAACTGAAAAAGCGGCATCGTCTGATTTTTCATACATCGGCCTGATTGCTCTGGCTGCAATAGGATTTGTTGTCTATAGCAAAAAGTCCGGCGGTCAAGCCAGCAAATCGGCGGCGGATGACTACGTCGCCGCAAGTGGCGCTACCGGCGTTGAAAAATACCTGGATAAAATTGGCGCAAATAAAACCGGCGTTGCCAAGTACTTGGAAAAACAAACCGCTACGCCATCAACCGGCGTGGCGAAATACATGGCCAAACAAATCGTAAAAGACAGAGAAGCGGCCGCCGCGAGAGCTACCGGCGTTGAAAAATATTTGCGCGATAAAGGCTGATTGATAGTTCAAGAGCTATGTGGCGGGAGTTTTTATATTACGCAAAGGCTCTGAAGATTATTTAGCCGAGATTGTTGAAGGATCGCCACAAGTTGCACCTTAAAAGTCTGTATTTTGCGGACTGGGGATGCGATGAGTGGCGATTTTGCTTTTACATGCAAATCAATTGAACCGTTATTCAAATATTCCTATAAGAAATCGGATTGCATCATTTAATGGATATGCAATTAAATTTTAACAACAGGAACCTCCATTTAAACTACACAAAGAGGATACTTCCATGGCAAGAAACTTACTTGAGCAACTTCGCGAAATGACCGTAGTGGTCGCGGATACCGGCGACATCCAGGCGATAGAAACATTTAAGCCACGCGATGCAACCACCAATCCATCCCTGATTACCGCCGCGGCGCAAATGCCGCAATATCAAGGTATCGTCGACGATACTCTGAAGGGCGCCCGCGCCACTTTAGGTGCCGGCGCGGCGGCGGCCGATGTCGTTTCATTGGCGTTCGACCGTCTGGCGGTGTCATTCGGTCTGAAAATATTGGAAATCATCGAAGGTCGGGTCTCAACGGAAGTTGATGCGCGCTTGTCTTTCGACGTCGACGCTACCATTGCGAAAGGTCGCGATCTGATCAAACAATACGAGGCGGCCGGTATTTCAAAAGAGCGCGTGCTGATTAAAATTGCTGCGACCTGGGAAGGTATTCAGGCTGCGGCGGTTTTGGAAAAAGAAGGCATTCATTGCAACCTGACCTTGTTGTTCGGCATGCATCAGGCGATTGCCTGCGCGGAAAACGGCATCACGTTGATTTCACCTTTCGTCGGTCGTATTCTCGACTGGTATAAAAAAGACACCGGTCGCGATTCATACGCGCCAGCAGAGGATCCTGGCGTGTTATCTGTGACCGAGGTGTACAACTACTACAAGAAATTCGGCTATAAAACCGAAGTCATGGGCGCAAGCTTCAGAAATATCGGTGAAATCACCGAACTGGCCGGTTGCGATTTGTTGACGATTGCTCCATCCCTGCTGGCTGAACTGCAATCCGTTGAAGGCGATCTGCCGCGTAAATTGGATCCCGCGAAAGCCGCTGGTGCCGCAATCGAGAAAATCAACGTTGATAAAGCAACTTTCGAGAGCATGCACGAAGAAAATCGCATGGCCAAGGAGAAGTTGGCCGAAGGTATAGACGGATTCGCCAAGGCTCTGGAAACTCTGGAAAAATTGTTGTCAGATCGCTTGGCAAGCCTGGAAGCTTAATAAAGATTGTGCGCGGAGAAGTTTCTCCGCGCATGTTCCAATTTTGATTAAGATCTGTGCGCTTGTTATTAAAGGCGCCGATTCATTAGCAGGACTCATTGCATGTCACAAAAAATTTTAGATGTTGTTAAACCCGGCGTTGTAACCGGTGAAGATGTACAAAAGGTCTTTGCAATTTGCAAAGAAAATCGTTTTGCCTTACCGGCGGTAAACGTGATCAGTACCGATACCATCAATTCGGTATTGGAAGCCGCGGCAAAAGTTAAATCCGCTGTCGTGATTCAGTTCTCCAACGGCGGAGCGGCGTTTGTAGCCGGTAAAGGCTTGAAACTTGAGGGTCAAGGTTGCTCCATCGTCGGTGCAATCTCCGGCGCGCAGCATGTGCATGCCATGGCGGAGTTATACGGCGTGCCAGTCATTCTGCATACCGATCACGCGGCCAAGAAATTGCTGCCATGGATCGATGGCCTGCTGGATGCCGGCGAGAAGCATTTTGCGGCGACCGGTAAGCCTTTATTCAGCTCGCATATGCTGGATTTGTCCGAAGAAAGCCTGGAAGAAAATATTGAAATTTGCGGTAAATATCTGGAGCGTATGTCTAAAATGGGCATGACGCTGGAGATCGAACTGGGTTGCACGGGTGGCGAGGAAGACGGTGTCGACAACAGCGGCATGGATCATTCAGCTCTGTACACTCAGCCGGAAGACGTTGCGTACGCTTACGAGCATTTGAGCAAAATCAGTCATCGTTTCACTATTGCCGCGTCATTCGGTAACGTTCACGGCGTTTATTCGCCAGGTAACGTCAAATTGACTCCGACCATCCTGGCTAATTCGCAAAAATATGTGTCGGAAAAATTCGGCTTGCCGCACAACACCTTGAACTTCGTATTCCATGGCGGTTCAGGTTCTTCTCCCGAAGAAATCAAGGAGTCCATCAGTTACGGCGTAGTTAAAATGAACATCGACACCGATACCCAATGGGCAACCTGGGAAGGCGTGATGAACTTTTACAAGAAAAACGAAGGTTATTTGCAAGGCCAGATCGGTAATCCCGATGGTGCCGACAAGCCAAATAAAAAATATTATGACCCTCGTGTATGGCAACGCGCCGGCCAAGTCGGCATGGTGACTCGTTTGGAACAGGCATTCCAAGAGTTAAACGCGGTAAATTCGCTGTAAGTTCCGCAGACGACAGGGAGCCGTGCTCTCTGTCGTTCCCGCTTTTTGCAACGCTGTCGATATTTTGACGCTTGTTGCTTGTCTGAGTTTCTCCCTTATATCGCCTCGGCCCGATCCAAAGCTTTCGGGATGTGCTATTACTTTTGGGCAACCTTCTAAAACAAGGTTTTTTCTTGTATTATCGATAAGGATTTGTCTAACAATAACCGGCAATAAATGTCTGCGAGTTAATTTGGTTCATTTAATGCTTGTTCATTTACAAGGGTAGGATATGGCGGAAACTGAACCAAAATCGGCTGAGAAGAAATCAGTGAAAAAATTGATCATCATCATTACGGCCGTTATTCTGTTGCTAGGCGGCGGTGCGGGGGCTTACTTCTTTTTAATGAATAAGCCAGCCGACTCGGCGCAAACCGATAAAAAAAGCGAAACTACCAAAGCCGCCGAAGAGGCGCGGAAGGAAGAGGAAGATCCTACGCTGGCGGAACAATATTACGAATTGAGCGACCCCTTGCTGGTTAATTTTCCGCCGGGTGCCGGCGCCAAAATTATCAAGTTGTCGGTGACCGTATTGGTCAAGGGCGAAGCGGCGGCTGCCGCGCTAAAGAAGCATGAGCCCATGATACGGAATAATTTATTGATGGCAATCAGTTCTCTGGGGGCGGATAAGGCCAAAACCTTGGAGGGCAAGCAGGAGTTGCAGGCAACGATGTTGACAGAGATAGGAAAAGTGATGGAACTGATGACGAAGAAGAACCCGGTTAAGGCCGTCTATTTTACTGAATTTGTAACACAATAAATGTCGACCGCCGATTTACTGTCACAGGATGAAATTGATGCATTGTTGCATGGGGTCGACGACGGAGATGTGGACACCGGTCATGACGACGATGGTCTTGACAAGACCGCCAGGCTTTATGATTTTAACAGTCAGGAAAGAATTGTTCGCGGCAGGATGCCGACCCTTGAAATGGTCAACGAGCGGTTTGCCAGGTATTTTCGGATTGCCTTATTCAACTTTCTGCGGCGGGCCGCCGAAATTTCGGTATCCGGCATCCAGGTGCAAAAATTTTCCGAGTTTATCCAGGGCTTGTTTGTACCGACCAATCTGAACGTTATTCGCATGTCGCCACTACGCGGGCGGGCGCTTATTGTGATGGAGCCCAGGCTGGTTTTTACGGCGGTAGACAATTTTTTCGGCGGCGGCGGCCAGTTTTACAACAAAGTGGAAGGTAGGGAGTTCACGCCGACGGAAATGCGTATCATCCGCTTGATCATCGATATGATATTCAAGGATTTGGCCGAAGCTTGGAAACCGGTCATGGATGTGGAATTTGAATATCTCAATTCTGAAGTGAATCCTCAATTCGCCAATATAGTCAGTCCGTCCGAAATCGTGGTGATTTCGACCATTCACGTCGAGCTTGAAGGCGGCGGCGGCGATATCAATATTGCAATGCCTTACACCATGATAGAGCCCATCAGGGAGTTGCTGGACGCGGTTACCAGCGACAGGGGCGAGGTCGATGGGCGTTGGCAGGAATCTCTGAGGACGGAAATCATGCGTAGCGAAGTGACCGTGACCAGTAAGCTGATAGAAAAGGAAATGCATATCAGCGATGTGATTGAACTGAAAAAAGGCGACGTGATACCCATAGACATGCCGGAAACCGTGCTGTTGGAAGTTGAAAACGTACCGGTTTTTAGAGGTAAGCTAGGCTTATCGGATGGTAACTATGCCATTGAAATAGTTGAAAAAGTAAGTTTGGACAATTTTTGACGGTTTAGGCGAAGCAGATATGAGCGAAAACGATGAGATAGGCGACGATTGGGCTGCCGCGATGGACGAGCAGGCGGACGCGGAGGCTGATTGGGGCGACGCCCTTAAGGAGCAGGCATCGGCCGCAAAAAGTTCCGGTGGTTACGAGGCAGCCGGCTTTCCAAATCTCGAGGACTCCGCGCCAAGAAATTACGTCAACGCCGATGAGGTAAAGCTGGATGTGATTTTAGATGTGCCGGTAACCGTTTCGCTGGAAATTGGCAGAACCAAAATCAACATCAGAAATTTGTTGCAGCTTAATCAGGGCTCGGTGGTGGAACTGGATCGTTTCGCCGGCGAGCCCATGGATGTATTGGTAAATGGTACGCTGGTCGCGCATGGCGAAGTCGTGGTGGTTAACGACAAGTTTGGGATTCGACTCACCGATATTATCAGTCCGTCCGAGCGCGTCAGAAAATTGGGCTGATGTTAACGGCGCGGCATTTTGTTTTTATGCTGGCGATGTCGGCGGCCGGTCTGGCTAGTGCCGATGAGGCCGTTTCAGCCAAGCCTGCCACCGCAATAATCTCATACGCGGATGTGGTGCAATGGTTGTTGGCTTTGTTATTAGTGTTGGGCCTGTTTGGGACGCTGATCTGGTTGCTGCGTAAAAGCGGAAGCCTGTCCTTCGCCGGAAGGAGTCAATTGAGCGTCATATCCGGCTTGTCGGTTGGCGTGCGTGAAAAACTGGTGTTGGTAAAAGTGGGCGACAAGCAATTGTTGTTGGGGGTAACACCGGGCAGAATCGATAAGTTGCTCGAACTGGAGGGCGACGCCCGCTTATTTCAGGATCAGGAAACTCCACAAGTCAACGGGCTTTTTGCGCAAAAACTGCAGCAGGCGCTGCGGGGGAATCCCAATGTATAAGATGTCACTGGCTTGGACCGCGCTGATCTTCTTGCTGCCCGGCATGTGGGACGTCGCCTGCGCGGCAGCGCCGGGCATAGATGCGATTACCGTAACCACCAACTCCAAGGGTGGCGAAACCTATACGGTGACGATTCAGATTTTGGCGGTCATGACCATGCTGACCTTGTTGCCGGCATTGTTGTTAACCATGACGTCCTTTACCCGCATCATGATTGTGCTGGGTTTGTTGAGGCAGGCGCTGGGTGCCCAGCAAGCGCCCAGTAATCAGGTATTGCTCGGTCTGTCGTTGTTTTTGACCATTTTCATCATGATGCCGGTCTTGGAGAAGGTTAACGACTCCGCCGTACAGCCTTATCTGGAAGAAAAAATGGACGCGCTTACGGCTTTGCAGGCCGCGTCGGAGCCATTCAGGCAGTTCATGCTCAAGCAAACCCGCGAGACTGATATCGATATGTTTGTCAGAATATCGGGCAGGGAGCAGATCAACAAGCCCGAGGATGTACCGTTTTCGCTCTTGCTTCCGGCCTATGTCACCAGTGAACTAAAAACCGCCTTTCAGATTGGTTTCCTGGTGTTTTTGCCTTTTTTGGTAATAGATTTGGTGGTGGCCAGCGTGCTGATGTCGATGGGAATGATGATGCTATCGCCAATGATCGTCTCCCTGCCGTTTAAAATCATGTTGTTCGTGTTGGCGGACGGATGGTCCATGGTGCTGGAAATGCTGGCGGCCAGTTTTTATGTCTGACTTGGCGGTTGTTTAAATGACGCCGGACAGCATTTCGGTGATCGCTCAGGATACGGTATTGGTGGCCTTGAAGCTGATGGGGCCGATACTGTTGTCCTCTTTGGCTATCGGCCTGCTGGTGTCGATGTTTCAAGCCGCTACCTCGATTCAGGAACAAACCCTGACTTTTATTCCGAAACTGGTGGTCATTATTTTAGTATTGATGATTGCCGGCCCCGGCATGTTACAAGTGCTCATCGATTATTTTCAGGATTTGATGCGCGACATTCCCAACCTGATAGGATGAATTTTCAAGAAGACGAACTGATTGCCTATCTTGCGTCTTTCGTGTGGCCGTTCATGCGCATCAGCACCATGTTTATCTCCATTCCCGTCTTCAGCGTCAATACGCTTCCGGCACGCTTGAAGGTCATGTTGAGTTTGTTGATCACCTTCGTTTTGTTCCCCACCTTACCGGAGATGCCGTCGGTGGAATTGTTCAGCGGGGAAGGTCTTGCCATCGGCATTCAGCAAATGATGATAGGGCTGTCTACCGGCTTTATTTTACAAATGGTATTTTCGATTCTGCTGTTTGCCGGCCAATCCATAGCCTACAGCATGGGCTTGGGCTTTGCATCGTTGGTCGACCCAACCACGGGAGTACAAACTCCGGTAATCGCGCAGCTGTTTGTGATTGGCTCCAGTTTATTGTTTTTGGCCGTTGACGGACATTTGTTGTTGATCGAGATGTTGGCGCAAAGCTTTCACAGCTTGCCCGTGTCAGCCGATGGCTTGGGAAAGGCCGGTCTTTGGCGGATCATTGCCTGGAGTAGCCAGATATTCTCCGGTGGGGTTTTATTGGCTCTGCCCATCATGGCAACCCTGTTGTTCGTCAATATCAGTTTCGGCATTGCTTCGAAAGCCGCGCCGCAATTGCAACTGTTCGGTATCGGCTTTCCGCTGACAATTTTATTGGGTATGTTGCTGATCTGGCTGGGGTTGGTCAGTATGTTGGAAGGTTTTGCCGACAGATTGCGGGACGGGTTTGCCTTGGTCGGCCAAGTTTTGAGATTGAGTTGATGGCTGATGATTCCGGCCAGGATAAAACCGAAGAGGCCACCAGTAAGCGGCTTTCGGAATCGCGCAAGAAAGGTCAGGTGCCGCGCTCGAAGGAGCTTAATACCTTTGTTACCTTGATAGTCAGTGCCGCCTTGTTTTTTTATATGGGCAGTTACATGGTGAGGGGACTGCTAAACATGATGCGCCATCAATTCGAACTATCGCGAGAGGTGATTTTCGACCCATTGACGCCCGTCATGTATTTCAAGCTGGCGTTCTCGGAAGGCTATACGGTTGTTTTGCCATTGATGATCGTGTTGATGATCGCCGATTTATTGACGCCGCTATTGATGGGAGGTTGGAATTTTTCCAGCGAAGCGTTCGAGCCGAAGTTTTCCAAGCTTAATCCCCTGCAAGGCCTAAAAAAGATATTCGGTATACAGGGTGTCGTCGAATTGATCAAAGCCGTTATTAAGGTGATATTGATCGGATTTGTGGCCTGGAATCTGTTTAAGGTTTATTTCGACGATTTCATGACCTTGGATAGATTAAGTCTGGAACAAGCCACGGCGCGGGCGGGCGAAATCATCGTCATGTCGGTGCTGGTGCTAAGCGCGACGTTTTTGTTATTGGTGCTGATCGACGTGCCCTACCAGTTATGGAATCATCAGCGCCAGTTGAAGATGACCAAGCAGGAAGTACGCGACGAAAACAAGGAAACCGAAGGCAGTCCGGAAGTCAAGGGCAAAATCCGCCAATTACAGATGCAGGCGGCGCAACGGCGGATGATGGAGGCGGTGCCGAGTGCCGATGTTATCGTCACCAATCCCACCCACTTTGCGGTGGCGCTAAGGTACGACCAAAATGGCGCCGGCGCGCCGGTGCTGGTGGCGAAAGGCACCGATTTGGTGGCGGCGCAAATACGGAATGTGGCCGTGGCCAATAAAGTACCGTTGGTGGCGGCGCCGTCGTTGGCGCGGGCTTTATATTACTCCACCGAACTCAATCACGAGATCCCGCGCGGATTGTTTTTGGCCGTGGCGCAAATACTGGCCTATGTTTTTCAGTTGCGGGCGGCGAGCCAAAATGGCTGGAACAAGCCGGCGCCGCCCAGCGATGTACAAGTGCCGGACGATTTTCGCCAATAACAGCCCAGTAGACAAGTCATGGATTTTGCAAAAATTATCGCTACCTTCAGAGCGCTGACAGGCATGGGCCTCGGCGCGCCGCTGGTTATTCTGATGCTGCTGGCGTTGTTGGTGTTGCCGCTACCGGCCTTCATGCTGGATTTGTTTTTCACCTTCAATATAGCCTTTTCCCTGATCATCCTGCTGGTGGTGATCTACAGCATGAAGCCGTTGGAGTTTGCCTCTTTTCCGACCGTGATTTTGGTGGCAACCTTGCTGCGTCTGGCGCTGAATGTGGCTTCCACCCGGGTGGTATTGATGAAGGGTCATGAAGGCGGCGATGCGGCGGGCAAAGTGATCGAAGCGTTCGGCTCTTTCGTGATCGGCGGCAATTTTGCCGTCGGTATCGTGGTATTCGCTATCTTGGTGGTCATCAATTTCGTCGTGGTCACCAAGGGTGCCGGGCGAGTGGCCGAGGTCAGCGCCCGCTTTACCCTGGATGCCATGCCCGGCAAACAGATGGCCATCGATGCCGATTTGAATTCCGGGCTGATCAACCAGGACGAGGCGCGCGCCAGACGGGAAGAGGTGGCCGCCGAGGCGGATTTTTACGGTTCCATGGATGGTGCCAGCAAGTTTGTGCGCGGCGACGCGGTGGCCGGCATCATCATTTTGTTCGTCAACGTGATCGGCGGCTTGGCCATAGGCGTGGCTCAGCACGACATGAGTTTCGCCGACGCCGCCAATGCCTATGTGTTGTTGACCATAGGCGACGGTTTGGTGGCGCAGATACCGGCCTTGTTGCTGTCGGTGGCGTCGGCCATGGTGGTGACGCGGGTGCGTGGCGGCAAACAGGATTTGGGTCAGCAGGTTTCCGCGCAATTGTTCCAGGACCCCAAGGTCTTGGTCGTGACAGCCTGCGTGATGGGTTTGCTCGGCATCATTCCCGGTATGCCTAATATGGTGTTTATTCTTCTGGCGGGCGCCTTGGGCGGGGCGGCCTATTTAATCGATCGCAGGCGCAAGCTGGAGGAAGAAAAGGCGCTGGAAATGGAGCGTATCGTGTCGCCTCAGCAACAGTTGGCCAAGGCCGAAATTAAGGAGCTGGGTTGGGACGACGTGATGCCGGTCGACACCATCGGCCTGGAAGTGGGTTACCGTTTGATTCCCCTGGTGGACAGAAATCAGGGGGGGCAACTGATGACCCGTATCAAGGGCGTGCGGAAAAAACTGTCGCAGGAACTGGGTTTTTTGATCCCGTCGGTGCATATCCGCGATAACCTGGATTTGTCGCCCACGGCTTACCGAATTTCCCTGATGGGGGTGACGGCCGGCGAAGCTGAAATCATCCCGGAAAAAGAATTGGCCATTAATCCGGGGCGGGTGTTCGGCAATCTGCAGGGCGTGGCTTGCAAGGATCCCGCTTTCGGCCTGGACGCGGTCTGGATTGAATTGGCGCAAAAAGATCATGCGCAGACTTTGGGGTATACCGTGGTTGATCCGGGCACCGTGGTAGCGACTCATCTTAGTCATATCTTGCAGAGCAATGCCTATGAATTGTTCGGCTACGAAGAGGCGCAGCAACTATTGGATAATCTGTCCAAGGTGGCGCCCAAGTTGGTTGAGGATTTGGTGCCCAAAACCTTGCCGCTGGGCGTGGTGGTGAAAGTCTTGCAAAACCTGTTGCAAGAGAAAGTGTCCATACGCGATATCCGGACGATCGCCGAAACTTTGGCGGAGTACGGGGCCAAGAGTCAAGATCCGGACATCTTGACTTCGGCCGCTCGGGTAGCGCTGGGTAGATCAATCGTCCATGAAATCAATGGGGTACAGGTGGAGATTCCCGTTATTACACTGGATCCTGGTTTGGAACAGATATTGCATAAGTCACTGCAGACGGCGGGCGAAGGCGGTGCGGGTTTGGAACCGGGGTTGGCGGAACAAATGCATCAGTCACTGGAAGAAAGCGCTCAGCGCATGGAAATGGAAGGGCAGGCGGCGGTATTGCTGGTTTCCTCTTACATTCGACCTTGGCTGGCACGCTTCGTCCGTCATTCCATACCGGGTTTGCATGTGCTGGCCTATAACGAGATTCCGCAGGATAGACAAATTCGAGTGGTTTCGACAGTGGGTCAACGGGCTTAACGATTAAAAACGAGGACAGGCGATGAAAATTAAACGCTTTTTTGCAGCAGATATCCGTCAGGCCATGCGCATGGTAAAAGAAGAACTGGGCGCCGATGCCGTGATCATGTCCAACCGATCCGTGGATGGCGGCGTGGAAATCGTAGCCGCCCGCGATTTTGACGAAGAGGTGATCCATAAAAACCTCAAGCAAAAGCAGGAAGAGGAGTTGCTTGCCAAGCGTTTGAAAAAATACGATTTGCCTGAATTTTCGGGCGATGAAAAACCGCTCCATCTGGTCAGTAGCGCGCGTAAAAAAGGCAACGAAACCGAAAACCCTCTGCGGCGCAATTTGGATCAATATATCGGATACGCCGAAAAAGTGCAGTTGGCCGGTGCCGGCAATGCGCAAAAAATTTCCGAAAAACTCAAGGTTGCCGAAAAAGTGGCCGACAAGCCCGCCTGGGCCGCCAATGTCAATATGGTCCGTAAACCGCTGATTGCGGAAGCGGCCAAGCCCGCGCAACTGCCGCCTTCCGATAAATTCATGGATGAGATGCGCAAGGAATTGAAGGATATGCGCGCGCTGTTGGACGCAAAATTATCCGGCATCGCTCATTTGCCGATGCCGGATGAGCAGCCCATGCGGCGGGAATTGCAGGACCGCTTGCTGGATTGCGGCTTTTCCAAAAGTTTGGCCGGCAAAATTACCAACCGGCTGGGCAGCCATAAACAAATCGATGTGGCTTTGGCCAAATCCCGCGAGATGTTGGCCAGAGTGGTGCCCATCGCCGATGACCGTTTGCTGGAGCAGGGCGGTATAGCCGCGTTGGTGGGTTCCACCGGGGTCGGTAAAACCACCACCATTGCCAAATTGGCGGCGCAGTTCATTCTAAAACACGGCTCGCGGCAAATAGCCTTGATCACCACCGATAATTACCGGATTGGCGCCCACGAACAAATCAATACCTACGGTAAGATTTTGGATGTGCCCGTGCGGGTGGCCGGCGACGCGGATGAGTTGCGTCAACATATCGACAGTTTGTCCGACAAACGCTTGATTTTGATCGATACCGCCGGCATGAGCCAACGCGATCTGCGTCTGGCGGAACAAATCAAAACCTTGCGGCACGGCGATCTGCCGATTCAATCCTATCTGGTGATGTCGGCCACTACCCAATACAAGGCAGCCTTGGAAATTATGGACGCGTTTCGGATACTTGAGCCGCAAGCAACTATACTTACCAAATTCGACGAAGCGGTCAGTAAGGCAACGGCGTTGTCGGCATTGATCGAACGGCGCATGCCCTTGTCGTTCATTACCGACGGACAACAGGTGCCGGAAGACATTTATGTGCCGGACGCGGAAGCGCTGATTCAGGAATGTCTGTTGCAAACGGATGAAGAACAATACGCGGACTCGATGAATTATGATCAGTGGATGGCTGATAGCCATGCATAAGGCACAAGACCAGGCAGCTGGAATAAGGCGAATGAGACAAATGAAACCCGTGCGAGTAATCGCCGTGACCAGCGGCAAAGGTGGGGTGGGCAAGACCAATATTTCGGTCAATATCGGCGTGGCCTTGGCCAAGGCCGGGCGGAGGGTGGCTATCCTGGATGCCGACATGGGTTTGGCCAATGTCGATATTTTGCTGGGTATGTTCCCGGAGTTTAACCTGTCGCATGTACTGAGCGGCGAAAAAACCCTGCAAGAGATCATGATGACGGGGCCGGCCGGTCTGAAAATCATCCCGGCCTCGTCCGGTATTCAGCGCATGTCCGATCTCAGCAGCGTCGAGCAGGCCGGCGTCATTCGCGCGTTCAGCGACATCGACAAGGAGCTTGATGTGTTGATTGTCGACACGGCCGCTGGTATTTCGGCCAGCGTGGTGAATTTCGCCCGCGCTTGTCAGGAAATTATCGTGGTGGTATGCGACGAGCCGACTTCGTTGGCCGATGCCTATGCCTACATCAAATTATTGAACCGGGATTACGGTCTCAACAGTTTTCATATCATTACCAACATGGTGCAGTCCGCCGAACATGGGCAGGCCTTGTTCAACAAATTGAGCAAGGTGACCGACCGCTATCTCGATGTCGCGCTGCATTTTGTCGGCGCGGTGCCGCAGGACGACTATCTGAAAAAATCGGTGCAAAAACAGACGCCGGTGGTGGAGGCTTTTCCGCAAAGCAAGTCTGCGTTGGCCATCAGGAATCTGGCCAGAAAAATCGATCACTGGCCCATCAAGCCCAAGGCCGGCGGCTACCTGGAGTTTTTTGTCGAGCGCATGATTCAATATAGTGCCCGGGAGGATGTGGCGTGACCGGAGCGGCAATGTATGCTGCGATGCAGGCTGGAAGCACCGATGATCTGGTGATTCAGCATGCGCCGCTGGTAAAGCGCATTGCCTACCATTTGATGGGACGTTTGCCGGATACCGTGCAAATCGACGATTTGATTCAGTCGGGCATGCTGGGCTTGCTGGAAGCCTTGAAGCATTACGACGCCGGACAGGGCGCCAGTTTCGAAACCTATGCCGGGATTCGGATTCGGGGGGCCATGCTGGACGAGTTGCGGCGGGCCGACTGGACGCCGCGTTCCGTGCACAAAAAAGCCCGCATGGTTGCCGAAGCGATACGCGAAGTTGAAAATCATGTGGGCCGCGACGCAAAAGACAGCGAAGTTGCTGGTCATATGGGCATGGGATTGGAAGAATACCGGCGGATTTTGCAAGACACCGTGTCTTGTAAAACCTTTAGTGTCGAAGAATTGATTCAGGGCGAAGACAGTGTCATCGACGATATTCACGCCAGCGGGCAACCGGAAGAGCAGTTTATTCAACAGGGGTTTCGGCAAGCGTTGGCTAAAGCCATTGCCGAATTACCCGAAAGGGAGCGCTTAGTGGTGTCGCTCTATTATGACGAAGAATTGAACTTGCGCGAGATTGGACAGGTACTGGAAGTAAGCGAATCCAGGGTCAGCCAGATTTGTAGCCAGGCCATGTTGCGGCTGCGGGCCAGGCTTGCGGATTGGTTGGAAGGGAAAGATAATGATTAAAACGTATGGGCGGACGTAATTTAAGGTTTTGTTCGGTTTAACGGTATAAATAATGACGTGATCTGGGTGGAGATTATCCTTGGATAAAAACATGAAAATTCTGATTGTCGATGATTTTTCGACAATGCGGAGAATAGTAAAAAACTTATTAAAAGACCTTGGGTTTACCAATACCGTGGAAGCGGATGACGGCAAATCCGCATTGCCTATTCTGGAAAAGGGCGGAATCGATTTTCTGGTGACCGACTGGAATATGCCGGGCATGACCGGGATAGATCTGTTAAAAGCGGTGCGCGCCAATCCGCATTTGGCCAATCTTCCGGTGCTGATGGTGACGGCGGAAGCCAAGCGCGAACAGATTATCATGGCGGCGCAGGCGGGGGTCAACGGTTATGTCATCAAGCCCTTCACGGCCGCCACGCTTAAAGAGAAAATCGAAAAAATTTTTGAACGTATCGAAGGCTGAGCCCGGGAGCGCATTGCATGAAGAGTGATCTTCTGAGTTTGGCCAAAGAATTGGTTGCGGCATTGGAGAGCGGCGAGCAAGTGGTCGCGGACGGTTTGCTGGATGAGTTGGCGGGTTTGCGGGAAACCCAATTATTCAAGGAAATTGGTCGTTTGACCCGACAATTGCACGACACCATGGTGAGTTTTAGCGTGGACGCCAAAATTACCGCCATGACGGAACACGATATTCCCGATGCCAAGGAGCGTTTGCATTATGTCATCGCCATGACCGAACAGGCCGCCGATCAAACCCTGACCGCGGTGGAAAACCTGGTTCCCATTTCTCAGCAGTTGAATGATCAGGTCGCCTTGCTGTCCGGAAAGTGGGGGCGTTTTTTGGACAGGGAAATGCCCCTGGAAGAATTCAAGTCCATGACTGCCGAGATTTCCAGACACTTCAAGGAATCCAAGGCCGGTCTGGAACAAGTGCAGTCGGGCTTGAACGATATCTTGATGGCGCAAGGTTTTCAGGATATTACCGGGCAGATTATCCGCCGCGTGATCGATCTGGTTCAGGAACTGGAGATCAGCATGGTTAAATTGATCAGCATTGCCGGGCGCAAAAGCGGTGAAAAAGCCGTGCAATCGAGTCATCTGGAACTGCCCGGCCCGGTGGTGCCTGGAGTGGATGACAGAGAGGGCGGGGTTGCCCACAGTCAGGTCGACGTCGATGATCTATTATCCAGCCTGGGTTTCTGAGGAATAAGACATGTCGATAGATCTGGACGATGAAATTTTACAAGACTTTCTGGTGGAAGCCGGAGAGATTCTTGAAAAGCTGAGCGAGCAATTGGTTGAGCTTGAGCAATCGCCGGATGACTATGATTTGCTTAACGCCATTTTTCGCGGCTTTCATACAGTCAAGGGTGGCGCGGGTTTTCTGGCCATACACGAGCTGGTTGAAATTTGCCATAGCGCGGAGGATGTGTTTAACGTGTTGCGGCAGGGGGATCGCAAGGTCACTCCCGATCTGATGGATGTAATTCTGCAGGTCCTGGATGTCGTTAACGAGATGTTCGGACAAGTTCGCTCCGGACAATCTCCGCATACGGCGCCGGCGGTCCTGATGACTCGATTGAAGTCTTATGCCTGCGCGGATGCCGGGCAGGCCGCCGAACAGCCGGCCGATGTCGTCGAGCCCGATTTATTCGTCGATGAGCCCATCGCCGAAGGCGTTTCCGCCCTGGATCAAGTGGCGCGCGAGTTCGAAGCCATGCTGGATCCCGACGAATTGTCGGTGGGCGCGGAGTCCGGCGACGACGATATCACCGAGGAGGAATTTGAGGATTTGCTGGACGCCCTGCATGGCAAGGGGGGCTCGCCCACGGCCAAAATGCCGACGCCGGCCGCGCCCGTCGTTAAAGATACGGCCGACGATGAGATTACCGAGGACGAGTTCGAAAATCTGTTGGATGAACTGCACGGTAAGGGGAAATTCAAGGCGCCCGCCATCCCCAATCAACCGCCGGCCGATTCCGGCGATATTACCGAGGAAGAATTCGATCAATTGCTTGATGAGTTGCACGGCAAGGGTAAATTTGACCCCAACGCGGTGCAAAAAAATCTGCAGCCACTCGTTCCGCCAACACCGGCGCCCAAGCCGGCCGAGCCTGTCAAGGCACAAGTCGCCGAGCCGCCCAAGGCGGCGCCAGCTCCAGTCAAACCGCAAGAGGCCGTGGAACAGGAAAAACCAGCGGTGAAAGCCGGTGTCGCGGATGTTGCGACTAAAACGCCGCCGCCCCAGGCCGATACCACGGTGCGTGTCGATACCCAAATTCTTGACGATATCATGAATATGGTCGGCGAGTTGGTGTTGGTCCGCAACCGTTTTCAAACTCTCAAGGCTTCCGCGGAAGCTGGGGAGCAACTATCCAAGGCCATTTCCAATTTGGATGTAGTGACGGCCGATTTACAGCTAGCCGTTATGAAGACGCGCATGCAGCCCATCAAGAAAGTATTCGGCCGATTTCCGCGCGTGGTGCGCGATTTGGCCAGAAGCTTGAAAAAAGAAATCCGTCTGGAATTGATTGGCGAAGAAACCGACCTGGACAAAAATCTGGTGGAGGCCCTGGCCGATCCCTTGGTGCATTTGGTTCGCAATGCGGTCGATCACGGCATAGAGATGCCGGATGAGCGGGCGAAAAACGGTAAGCCGCGCGAAGGCGTGGTGATACTGAAGGCCTCCCAGGAAGGCGACCATATTCAGCTGTCCATTCAGGATGACGGCAAGGGCATGAATCCCGATGTGCTGCGCGCCAAGGTAGTCGAAAAAGGTTTGATGGACGAGGAAAGCGCGGCGAGACTGGATGACAAGGAATGTTACAACCTGATTTTCCTGCCGGGCTTTTCCACCAAGGTCGAGATTTCGGACGTTTCCGGCCGTGGCGTGGGTATGGATGTGGTGAAAACCCGCATCGCGCAAATGAACGGCGTGGTGGAAATCAATTCCACGGAAGGCAAGGGTAGTACCATCATCATCAAAGTACCTTTGACGCTGGCCATCATGCCGACGTTGATGGTCAAACTGAGCGGGCAGGCCTTCGCGCTGCCGTTGGCAAGCGTGTTGGAAATCCTGGATTTGGACCTGAGTAAAACCAATAAAGTCGATAATCAATTGGTGGTCATGGTCAGAAACAAGGCGCTGCCGTTGTTTTATCTGAGCGAGTGGCTGGTTAACGATCCTAATTATACGATAGACAAACAGGCTACCAGCAGCCACGTCGTCGTCGTCAATGCCGGCGGCCGGCAAGTCGGTTTCGTGGTCGATCAACTGATTGGTCAGGAAGAAGTCGTCATCAAGGCCTTGGGCGCCAAATTGCAAGGCATGGAAGGTTTGGCGGGGGCAACGATTACCGGTGACGGTAAAATAGCCCTGATTCTCGACGTGCCGGGCTTGATGAAAAAATACGCCGGCTAATCGCCCCTGGCTCTTGAGCGGTATTGATCATTCTGTTCGCCGCCGGCATGGCTCGATGTGTTGTCAAGCGCAAACATCCGCCATACAGCGATAGGGCGCGACGCTATCGAAGGAAGAGTCCCGGGTACGGTTTTGTTGGAGATGATTCCGGCAAAATGTTGGCGCCTGGATAAAGTGACCGGGTATTTAATAATGTTGAGTGGATGGATATTTTAAGCATCATCGGAGTTCTGGTCGGGTTTTCCGCGATTATCGGCGGCAATCAGCTGGCCGGTGGCGAATTGGGTTCCCTGGTCAATTTTCACGCCTTTGTGATTGTAATTGGCGGAACATTGGGGGCGACCATGCTGCAATTCCCACCCAAGGTCTTTTTGCGCGGCTTACGAATCAGCGTCTGGATATTGATTCCGGAAAAACTGCAAATGCAAAATCAGATTCAGAAGATCGTGCGTTGGAGCTCAATGGCCAGAAAAGAAGGTCTCCTGGGCTTGGAAACGCTGATTGAAAGCGAAAAAGACCGCTTCGCCAAAAAGGGCTTGCAGCTCTTGGTCGACGGCAACGAACCGGAAGTGATTAGAGACAGCCTGGAAGTGGAATTGACCACCAAGGAGCATTTGGACATGCAGGCAGCGAAAGTGTTTGACGCCATGGGGGGGTACTCGCCGACCATAGGCATTATCGGTGCAGTGATAGGCTTGATTCATGTCATGCAGAATCTGGCCAAGCCGGAATTGCTCGGTAGCGGCATTGCCACGGCTTTTGTGGCGACGATTTACGGTGTCGGCTTGGCCAATCTATTGTTTATTCCCATCGCAAATAAATTAAAGTCGCATATTTTTAGAGCCTCTCAAGCGCGCGAAATGTTGATAGAAGGAATTTCCTCGATTGCCGAGGGCGAAAACCCGCGCAATATCGAATTAAAGCTGTCCGGTTTTTTGCTGGAAAATTAACCCGGCAACCCTAATGATCCGCCGCAGAAAAAGATTGATCGATGAAGGGGAGCACCCGGATCGCTGGATGGTATCCTTTGCCGACTTCATTACCCTGCTGTTTGCGTTTTTCGTGGTGATGTATTCGATTTCCTCGGTCAACAAGGGTAAGTACGAAACGTTTTCCGAGTCGCTCGATCAGGCCCTGTTTCACAACGAAAAAGTGCAAAAGGTGGCTGATCCGATTCAGACCGGCAGTATACCGACCCGTATACAACCCATTGAATTACCTAACCTTGTCACGGTAACGGAAGAGGAACACCAGCTCAGCGAAGAAATCATGGAGGAAAAGCGCCGGCTAAACGAAGCGTCCGATGAGTTTCAAAGAGCTCTGCGGCCTTTTGTCGAAAGTGAGTTGGTGGGTATCAAAAAGCACGATTTCTGGGTGGAACTGGAAATGAACAGCGAATTGCTGTTTGCCAGCGGCAAGGCCGAATTATCCCCCAAGGCCATTCCGGTACTGGAGAAAGTGGCCGAGGTCGTGCGTGGCGTGCCCAACGTCATCAATATAGAGGGCTACACGGACGATGTACCGATATCGACCGGCATTTATCCGTCCAATTGGGATTTGTCCTCGGCGCGCGCCACCAGCGTGGTCAAGGAGTTGATTAAAAACAATATTCCGCCGACCCGCTTATCGGCGGTCGGCTATGGAGAATTTCACCCCGTTGCCGATAACACTACCGAGGAAGGGCGATTCAAGAATCGCCGCGTTGTTTTGGTGTTGATGTCGCAGGCGTTTGCCCGCTACGGCATGACGGATGTTCAAAGGGCCAAGGCATTGAAATTAGCGCCTCAAACCGAGGACGATGCGGTTGATCCCGTGTCCGCCCCGCCACTTTTACCCTAAGCACTGCAGGGCGGCTTAAATTTCGGCTCAATTATGAAAATATGGTCTGTTTCCAATCAAAAAGGCGGAGTAGGTAAAACCACTTCCGTGGTGACGCTGGGCGGCCTGTTATCGTCCTGGGGCTTCAAGACCCTATTGGTCGACTTGGATCCGCACGGATCTTTGACCAGCTATTTCAAAATGAATCCCGACGAAGTCGAATGGGGTGTCTACAATCTGTTCCGGGATGCCAGCGAGAAAAAAAAGGATGTCGATCCGGCCGTATACATAGCCCAAACCGAATTTGACGGCTTGGCCGTGTTGCCGGCTTCAACCGCCATTGCCACCCTGGACAGGCAGGTAGCGCAGATGGGCGGAATGGGCTTGGTGGTGTCCACCGCGCTGGGAAAGTTAAAAGACCGCTACGACTATGTCATTATTGACAGCCCGCCGATGCTGGGTGTCCTGATGATCAATGCCTTGGCGGCCTGCGATCATTTGATTATTCCGGTTTTGGCGGAATTTCTGGCCCTGAAGGGTTTGGATAGGATGGTGCATACCATCAACATGGTGTTTCATTCCCGCAAAACAGCGCCCAAATTTACCATCGTGCCGACCATGTTCGACAAACGGACCAAGGCCGCCAGGGAAAGCTTGGTGGCTTTGCATCAGCAATACCCGCATAACGCTTGGGAGTCGGTGATTCCGGTCGATACCAAGGTAAGGGATGCCAGTCGGGAAGGTGTGCCGCTGCCGATTTTCGACAAGACCGCCAAGGCAGTCGAAGCCTATTCGTCGTTATTGGAATTATTATTGCTTGAGAAAGCGGTAGACAAACCATTGGCGAATCGGTCATGAGAGAAACCAAACCACCGCAGCGTATCGTCCAGCAAAGTCTGGCCCTGGATACTTATCTGAGTACCCTGCTGGATGAAATTCCCGAAACGGTGGAGGTGGAGGAGAAACGGAAGCCGGTCGCAAAGCCGGCGGATAAGCCGCTTGAGGCACCCGTGCAAAGGCTTATCGTCGAGCAGCCGTTGTTGCGCCCGTTGCAAAACGAATTGGTAGCGCTCGAAAAGCCGGCTAAGTCGCAACCGCTGTCTATCATGCCGGAATGGGCGCAGCATGAGTTTCAAGCCTTGTTTTTTAAAGTTGAACATTTGATTTTGGCCACACCGTTAACCGAATTGTCCAGAACCATTAAAATCGATCGCAAGCCCGGCAAAATACCCGGTCAACCGTCGTGGTTCATGGGCTTGCTGGATGAGAACGATAGCCGGATCGGCGTGTTGGACACCGGACAGTTGCTTTTCGGTAAACTGCGCGGCAGTCAGCGGGACTTGGAAACCAATCCCTTTAAAAGTATCCTGATTACTCGGGATAAACGCTGGGGGCTGGCGTGCGACGAAATTTTGTCGATAGGCAAGTTAATGCCGGATAAAGTGCGCTGGCGCACCAGTCGGCAAAGAAAGCCCTGGCTGATTGGCACGGTGATAGAAGAATTAACCGCTATCATCGATTTGCAAGAATTGGTACCGCACCGAAAAAGAAAAACCTAACCCTTTTGGATAAACGACATGAGCGAAGATAGAAAACAAAGCGACCCCATCATGCAATGGGTGACTTTTTGCCTGGGCGATGAAAAATACGGTATCAATGTGATGCAGGTGCAGGAAGTCTTGCGTATTACCGAAATCGCCCCCGTGCCCGGTGCGCCGTCTTACGTGCTGGGCATCATCAACCTGCGCGGCAATGTCGTTACGGTCATCGATACCCGCAATCGATTCGGCTTGCCTTCCAAGGAGCCAGATGATGCCGCCCGGGTGGTGATCATAGAAACCGAAAAGCATATCATCGGTATTTTGGTGGACAGCGTGGCGGAGGTTGTGGAAATGCGGGCCTCCGAAATAGAGACCGCGCCGAATGTCGGTAACGAGGAAAGTTCGAAATACATACAGGGCGTGACCAGTCGCGACAATAAACTGTTGATTTTGGTGGATTTGAACAGATTCCTCAGCGAAGACGAAAAAGCTGAGTTGGATATGTTCTAGGCCCTTCTAATTTTGCTGTACAGCCATGACGGAAATTCCTCCCTTATCGCCGAGTCCGGTATTGCCGGCCGTGCATAAGCTTGAACGCGAAAAAGGGCTGGGCAGGGACAAGGGGCGGCGGAAATCCGAGGAAGGATCGGGGAAAAAACCGCCATCGCCGTCCGATGAGCAAGCCGAGCAACATATCGATGAAATTGTCTAATGAATGAGTCTGTTATATGGGCAATTGCCGGCCTTGCATTGGTTTTGTTCGCACTGATGGCCGTGGGTCTGATTTCGGTTTGGCGCCAACAAAAAAGGCTCGCGCAAGAATATCAGTTGTTGCATAAGCAACTGCAGCGCAGCAGCGACGACGTGGCCGGGCTCTGCGCGGCGGCCATTGCGGTCGACAAGCGCTTGTCGGAAAACGAATCCCACCTCTATCGCATGCTCGATAGCTTGAGTTCACCTCAACCCATGCCGGACGAGTTTGAAGTTGCCGAGGAGGAGGTCAGCGAAGGCGGTTACGCAGCGGCCATAGAAAAAATTCGCCTTGGGGCCAGCCTGGACGAATTGGTGAAAAACTGCGGATTAACCCGCGACGAAGCCGTGTTGTTGATGCGTTTACACGGGGCGCATTAATGTTTCTTTCGTATTAGGTATGCGCGGGCAAATATTGATCGACTCCCACTTTGGCCCGAATCAAAGCTTTCTGTTCCAGCCTGTCCAATAGGCGCCGATAATTTTGATCATGTCTGCTACGGTCGTTTTGCCGATGCCATAGATGTAAAACCGGCACGGCGAAGCGGCCTTCCTTGCGTTTAACTCCCAAGTGGATCAAGCGTATCACTAAATCGGAATCCTCATACCCCCAGCCTTGGAAAACTTCGTCAAAACCGTTGACCGCCAAAAAGTCGCTTTTCCAAATGGCCAAATTACAGGTCATGGCTTTTTGCCAAAACTGGGGTTGCCGATAACGCCAGGAATGGAACGGTAGTGCTATCAACGGTAAAAACCGGTTAATGCGCCGTTGCAGCCACAGGCCGATAAAAAAGGCCAGTGATTCCCGGTGCAGGGTTAGCTGATGCGCCAGGACCCGCTCGGTATAAGTTTGGCTTAGCAGCACGCGGTTGCCTGGGACGAAATAACCCAATTCCGCCAGAAGCCGGTGGCGCGAAATGAAATTGGGTAAAGCGATACAGTCCCCGTCCATGAACAGCAGATAATCGCCGCGGCTGATCGCGACCGCCTTGTTGCGGATGGTACCGGCCCGAAAGCCGTTGTCATGGTGATGGATATGTTGTATCGGAATCGGGCTGTGTCGTTGAAAGCCGGCGATTAACTGTTGGGTCGTGGCGCCCGAGCCGTCGTCGGCAATGACGATTTCAAAATGCCTGTCTTGCTGATTCAGTAAACTGATTATGCAGGCCGAGAGTGCTTCGGGCCAGTTATAGGTGGTCACAATAACCGAGATCAAGCCGGGCATAAGACTAGTGCGTTTCGTTGTCCAGTGGCTGCCAACTAAGCTTGGCCGTGGCTGCCTTGGCGTAACGGTAGAATGTGCCTTCGAAATTGCCTAACGCCAACACAAAACCGGCCCAGCCATCCAGAAAACCCAGTTTCAAAACGTAAATCCGAAAAAACGCCCATAAACCATGGCCCAGCGCCCTGCCCATGCTGACCGGTTTGGCGTTGCGCTCCAATTTGCGGGCGCCGAGAGTGGAATAGCGCTGCATTTTGTGCAGCAACTGTTCCAGGTTTTGAAACGGAATCTGAATGATCGAGGATTTAAAGTAGCCTACCGTGCCGTTGACTTTATATCCTTCGTGCACTTCAGCCGCGTCATCGAATATCAAGGCCTGTTTGCGGAACAGTTGCGGCTGGCGGTAATCCGGATACCAGCCGCAATACCCGATCCAGCGTCCCATGAACCAATTGCGCCGGGGCACATAATAGGCGTCCGCCGTGGGGTTCGCAAGTATGCTCAAGATTTCGGCCTTGGCTTCCGGGGTACAGCGCTCATCCGCATCCAGGCTGAAAATCCACTCATGCGAGCATGAAGCTATGGCATCGTTGCGCAATTTACCGAAGGTGGTAAACGGGATTTGCTTAACGGTAGCGCCTAGGTCTTGCGCAATTTTCGCGGTATCGTCGCTACTGTTGGAATCAAGCACCAGCACTTCATCGGCCCATTGCGCGCTTTGAATCGCATCGGCGATTTTGTCGGCCTCGTTGTAAGCGATGATGTAGACGCTGAGTTTGGGGCACTGTATTGCCGGGTCGGGGGATATGGGGTTGGTCATGCGGCAAATCCTAAATTAATTCGGCGGAGGGATAAGTGTTCTGTCTTCATTTGCTCTGAAAGTGACAATTTTTTGGCTCAAGGCAACTTGTGAGCAGACATAAGTGACACAAATGCGGAAGTGATTTTGGGCGACATCCTTAGCGGCGTTTCTCCGCTGGGTGATGATGTTGCGAAATTACGAGCGTTGGGTGTCTGATCCGATATTCGCTGCGCTTCGCCTTGCGGGGATGACTGCGGTGTCAAGTAGAGCGCCAGCAAAAACATAAACCAATGGCCTTCCGTGTGATCCATCAGAGATGAGTTGAAAAGACAGCTCGTAAGCAGGCTAAGCCAAACGCCTTGCGGCAGCCAGCGTTGCGCTTGCGGCAAACCGGCCGTTGAACGCAGAACCGCCGCCAAAAATGCCAGGAACAGCAGCAAGCCCGGTATACCCAATTGTGCTGCCATCAATAAATATTCGTTATGCGGGTTGATCAAAATGGGGTGGCCTGGGAACAGCTGTTGAAATTTATACGGGATGCCGCCGGCACCTTCGCCCAGCCAGGGAGATTGTCCGATGATGGTTAAGGTATCTCGCCAAAATCCCAGGCGTAAGCCCATGGAGGTATGCTCAACACTCGGGTCTCGTTGATAAAAATTTATCGATTCTTCTATGCCCTCAAAAAAGCGCGCCGAATAAGGGGAGAAAAACATAAATACGCAAAACAAGGCCACGGTAGCCATGCCCAATAAAAGAGCCGTTCTAAAACTGAAAACCTGCAAAAAAAATAAGGCGGTCAGCAACAGAAAAGTTAGTTGGCCCGTTCTGCCGTCGGTGGCGACAAAAAGATCGAAACCCACCAGCAGTAATACCGTCGCCCAGAGTAAGCGGGATGCGTCATTTCGGTAAAGTCTGTGCATGCTGAAAAAACCTAAAAATGCCATGAACAGGCTGTGGGTGATACGGCTTTTAAGGAAACGGTCAACCCATTCGGGCGATAACAAATCAAAGTAACCCAGCAAGGAAAAAGCCAAGCTGCTTATCAGGGCGGCAAGCAAAAACTTTTCGCAAAGTTTTTGCCGCTGTTGCGTGGAAAGGAAAGCGGGCAATATCAGCAAAAGCAGCAGTATTCGATATTTGGATATCATTGCCAAGGCTTTTGGAAATGGGGCCGAGGAATAGCTGGCGCTGAGTATCAGTGCGCTGAACAATAACAGGGCAAAAAATGTGGCTTGGTTATGTTTGACGATAGCGGCGGCGTTTTTGTAGCAGCCGGCTGTCAGCCATAACAGGAATATCAAAATCGATACCACAAGCGTGAGGGCGGTTGAAAAATGAATGGCGACGATCAAAACAGGCAGGGTTTTTTCACCGATCGACAATGCCTGAGTTTGTAGTTGCTTGGGGTGGCTGAAAAGCGGCATGTTTTTGTTGGTTGGAATGGGGTTTAAGACATGCCAGGCAATGATCCGGCTATGATGTTGACGACCCGAGCCGCCTTGAGAGTATCTAGACATGCGCTGTGGCTGTTTCTATTTCTTTCGCAGCCTTCCAGTTGACAGGGCACGCAGCCCAGCTCGTTTTGACCCTGAATCAGATAAACGTTGCCCACCCGTTGCGTGCCAGCCGAGGCGAAGGGCGCTGCATCCGCCGCATAATCTCGTGGCCACGGCGCCCATTTTTTCGGATCGGTCGGGCCGAATAGCGCGTAAGTCATGGTTCCGGTCGCGGCGGCCAAATGCGTGATGCCGGTATCTGGGCCGACGAACAATTCGGCGTCGCTTATCAATGCAGTCAATTCCGCCAAGCTTAATTTGCCGGCCAGATTCATCGTCTCGGCCGGCAGCTGTTGCTGAAATTGCCGCAAGCGGTTTAATTCGTCGCTTTCCCCGCTGCCGGTCAACACGATGGCTAGGCCGCGTTGGTTCAAAAACGCCATCAGTTGCAGCCAGCCTTTCGCATGCCATTGTTTATAGCGCCATTGCGGCATGATGTGCAGTACCGCGTAGGGCTGTGTCGGCGGCGAATAGGAAATCTTGTCGGCGCGGGGCGGCGTTAGCCGGTAGCGGGGCGCGATGCCCAGCAATGGGCAAAAACGCAGATTCTCGAGTACGGCATGGTCATAGTCCTTGCGGAATATCAGCCAACGGCTCAAAAGCCATTTTTTCCACCAGGCTTTGCCGGGATCGTCCGGTACAAAGCCCAGGCTGATCTTGCCCGCCAAAACGGCACATAATACTGGCCGGTCGCCGGCCTGGGTTGAAATAGCCAAATCATAACGCCGGTACAATTTGCACAGTAATTTTGCAAATGCCGGTACGCTGATTTTTTTCGGCAGTGGGATCAATTGCTTGATGTCGGGATTGCCTTCCAGCATGGCTGTATTGCCGGCCGGCAACAGCACGTCGATACCCGCGTCCGGGTAGGTCTGTTTCAATGAGCTGATCAGTGGCGTCGTTAATAAGGTGTCGCCCAAAAAGCGCAGGGTTATCACCAAAACGCGTTTAGGCTGTATATTGATAAGTTCGGCTGCGGGCATTAAAGAAATGTGTAGCTGGATGCGAAGGTCAATTTTAAGGGTAAAAACTATTGAACAGGTTGGAAAATTCAAACAAAAGCATGACGGATAGCCAAGTCTACAAGCGTTTGATGCGTTTTGTGTTGCCGTATTGGCGCATGTTTATCGTTAGCGCCGTCGGATTTGCGATTTATGCCGCCACGGAGCCGGCGGTGGTGATGATTATTCAGCGCATCATTGACAGTTTCAGCAGTCCGGACAGAAGCAATATTCAGTATTTGCCGCTGCTTTTTATCGTGTTGTTCCTGATCCGCGGCATCGGCGCCTTTTTGGGTAATTATTATCTGGCGCGTATCTCGGGCAATGTGATTCACAAATTACGCTGCGCCATCTTCGATCATTATACCCGCTTATCCGTGCAGTATTTCGATAGCCATAACAGCGGCTACATGATTTCGCGGATCACCAACAATATCGGCGAGGTTACCCGAGCCACCTCCGATTCCGTCAGGTCTTACGTGCGAGAGGGTTTTACCGCGCTCGGATTGCTCTGGTATCTGACCTATACCAACTGGCAGCTGTCGCTGGTGTTTTTGGCGATTGCACCCGTTGTCGCGGTGATGGTGCGATATGTGGGCAAGCGCTTGAAGCGCTTGAGTCGCAACATGCAGGATACGGTCGGTGATTTAACCCACATCACCTCGGAAATGGTGTCCGCCAACCGCATCGTCAAAAGCTTCGGCGGCGAGGATTACGAGCGGCGGCGCTTCAAGGATTGCAGCCTGGAAAACCGCAAGCAATACCGCAAGTTGATCATGACGGTATCGCTGAACAATCCCTTGATGCAACTGCTGATTTCCTTTGCCCTGGCCGGCATGATGTACTTGGCGCTTATCATGATGGAATCCTCGAGCGCCGGTGAATTCGTCGGTTTTTTCACGGCGGCATTCCTGTTGCCCAAGCCGATCCGCAATTTAAGCGATGCCAATGCCGAGATATTGCGCGGCATCGCGGCGGCCGAAACCCTGTTTGAGGTACTGGACGAACCCGTAGAGGTAGATAGCGGCGATTATCAAACCGATCGCGTGCGGGGACGGATAGAATTCAAAAACCTCAGTTTCAGTTATCCGGGGAGCGAAGCGCCGGCCTTGTCGAATATCGACTTGGTGGTCGAGCCGGGCCAGACTGTCGCCCTGGTAGGCGCCTCCGGAGGCGGGAAGAGCAGCTTGATCAATCTATTGCCGCGTTTTTACGATTACGCGCGGGGAGAGATTCTGATCGACGGGGTCGAGTTAAAACGCTATTCCTTGGCTTGTTTGCGCGGGCAAATTGCGTTGGTGAATCAGAATGTCACGCTGTTCAATACCAGCGTGGCCAATAATATAGCCTATGGTACTTTGCAGGGAGCGCGGCGCAGTCAGATAGAGCGGGCCGCAAGCGATGCTTATGCGATGGATTTTATCAACAAAATGCCGCAAGGCCTGGATACCGAAATCGGCGAAAACGGCGTCAAATTGTCCGGCGGTCAGAGGCAGCGGCTGGCATTGGCGCGAGCCTTGTTGAAAGACGCGCCGATCTTGATTCTGGATGAAGCAACCTCCGCCCTGGACACCGAATCGGAACGCTATATTCAGGCCGCGTTAAGCCGTGTCATGCAAGGACGCACCACATTCGTGGTTGCGCATCGCTTGTCCACTATCGAGGGCGCGGATGTGATTTTGGTGATGGACAAGGGGCGGATAATCGAACGAGGTTCCCACAACGAACTTCTGAAATTGGACGGGGCTTACGCCAAGCTGCATAAGTTGCAGTTTGAAGCCGGCGGTGTTTCGGATAGCAGGGAACCCAAACCCGTGCGGCGGGACAGTTAAGCGAAAGGCAAAAAAAACCCCGCCGAGGGGCGGGGCTAAGGAGTTAACAGGACTATGACTGTCAGGGTACAACGAGGGAGGTACAACAAAACTTATGCTCGGAACGAGCCGGAAAAATCGAGATTACTAGCAATAGTGGCCGCGCCGAACAACAGTGTGGAGAGCATGAACTCGCCGGACATGAAGCCGAACACGCCAACGGTAAAAAATACGCCGGTTAAAATATCTTTATACAGATTGCTGGATTTGCTCATTTGAAGCTCCTAGACTGAATTTCAGTCGATGCAATGAAGACGACTTAACTATAACGGCTATTTTTTTATTTACAATATGGTGCCTCGTGCATGGTTTGTTCCTTAAAATGAAACAATAAGTCATATTCTCGTCATATTTCTTGAGTAAATTACTAGGTTATTGAAATATAAGCCGAAAAGCCTCCAGTTGGTGTTTTGGGAGTTGAACCCGAAGCCGAATTTCCGCGGCGAAATCTTGTTGAATGATTTCGCCGTCCAGTTTTTTTAATTGATATTCCAGCATTTGCAGCTGGCTGTATGGCAAATTCAGCTGTAAAACCACCCGTTCCACATGGTCGACAATTTCGGCGGACTCGATGACTTGCTTGGCGATATTGCCGTATGCTCGCGTCAGACCGCCCGCTCCCAGCTTTACCCCGCCGAAATAACGGATTACCGCGACGCACAGGTTGATCAATTGTTTTCCTTCCAAATGTTGAAAAATGGGCTTGCCGGCGGTGCCGCTGGGTTCGCCGGCATCGTAAAAGCGGCAGACCAGGCCATCCGGTGTTTTAATCCGGTAGGCATAGACAATATGACTAGCATTGGGATGTTGCGCATGCAGGTTTTTTAACTGTGCCAAGGCCTCGGCTTCGGATTGGCAAGGACTGATCGTGCCGATGAAACGGGATTTCTTGATGATTTCCTCGCATTCGCAAGGTTTGACGACGATTTTCACCTTATAGCAGTCCGCCGATTTCCGGGTGATTTTGCAGCAATTGTTGGCGAAAACTCTCGGTGAAGGCTTCATCGTGGCGCCGGTCGCGGGCGATAGGCACTTCAATGTCGCTGATCACGCGCATTGGCGAAGGCGATAGGAAAATCAGCCGATCGGCCAGGGCGATGGCTTCGCGCAAATCATGGGTGACGAATAAAACCGTATGCGGTCGCTTGAGCCACAATGAATACAGCAGACTCCTGACTTGGCGCGCCGTGGGCGCGTCCAGGGACACGAAGGGTTCGTCCATCAACAAAATGTCGGGGTCTATGGCGAAGGCGCGGATGATGGCGACCCGGCGCTGCATGCCCAGGGATAAACGCTCTGGATATTGATGTTGGGCATCCAGCAGTTGCATGCTGTCCAACAGGCTGTCTATCAAGGCGGCCGGCGGAGCCTGCTGAAAAACCACTTCGATATTTTGTCTGACGCTGAGCCAAGGTAGCAGGCGCGGATTTTGAAATACGTAACCGATGGACGGATTCTTGCCGGCCGTACCCATGTCGATCCGGCCATCGTAATGCCGGTCCAGGCCGGCGATCATGTTCAACAGCGTGGTTTTGCCGCAGCCCGACGGACCCACCAGACAAACGAACTGGTGGGGATGGACCACAAGCTCCAGTTCGGCAATGGCATGGTGGCGTTGGTCGGCAGCGTTCGGCAACGCAAAGGTTTTGTTGTCGATGCGGATACGGATGTCGCTCATCGCCGCCACCGTTGGCTTCTTCTGTCCAGCGGTTTCAAGAAACCCACTTCCATCAGCTGGATTACCGCCACGAAAGCGAAGCTATACGCCAACAGGCTGGCTACATCGAACAGCTGGAAAAAAATATGCAATTGATAGCCCATGCCGTTGCTACGGCCCAAAAGCTCCACCACTAGAATGATTTTCCAGATCAAGGCCAGACCCGAACGGGTGGCGGCCATCACGAAGGGATGCAACTGCGGCCAAATCACATATTTAAAGATTTTGCCCTTACCGAAGCGGTAGCTTTGCGCCATTTCCAGCAAATCCTTGTCCAGGGCGCGCGCGCCCTCGCGGATGGTGACGATGACGTTGGGTATTTTATTGATCACCACCGCCAGTATTGCCGCCGATTCGACCAGTCCGAACCAGACATAACACAGAATGATAGTGACCAGGGCCGGGATGTTCAGAAAAATCACCAACCAGTTATCGAAGAACGCGTCCAATGTCTTGTTTTTGCCCAGGACGATGCCTATCGCGCAACCCAGCAACATCGCCACGCCAAAACTGCCCAGCAAGCGTAGCAGGGTTATGCCGAGATGATAGGGCAGTTCGCCGGAAAGAGTGGCTCGCCAGAAAGTTGCGGCCACCAAGGCGGGGCCTGGCAGCGTCGGACTGTGCAGCGTCAGCGCCAGAAGATGCCAGACTGCCAGTAATAATGCTATCGATGCAACGGCCAGTATTTTGTTACGTCGGCTTTCCTTAGAAGGCATCAATCAGCGGACCAGAAGGTGCCGGGTTGCAATTGTTCGCTTTTGCCGGTGAGTTTGTTGTCGCTTAATTGATGCAAGAGGCGATAAATCTGCTCGGCGGCCTTATGCCCGGCATCGCCCCATTGTTTAATGTGGCCTTGGCAATAGCGGTTTCTCAGTTGGTTTTGGGTGTTGGTATCGTCGGTTTCGGTCAGGTTGGCGATTTGCCGCCAAGCGTTGTCCGAGTCGCACAAACTGCGTTTGGCGGTTTGCGCCGCTTGCATGAATTGTTGCAGGTCGGCTCTATGCTGATCCGCCCAGTTCCGTCTGAAGACATAGCCCAAGCTGGGAACGGCTTCCGTTATGCCCAGTTGGCGAATGATGTCTTCGCCGCTCAGTAATTGCCGGTAACCCCGCGCTTCCAGGCGGGCGGCAAATTGCCAATACGTCAACAAAGCGTCTATGCGCCCGCTGGATAATTGCTGGTTCAACAAGGGTGGCGCCGCATAGACTTTTTCCACGGATTTATTCAAGTCCAGGCCATGTTGTAAGCCCAGGGCCTGCAGCAAGGACCAGTTTTTGTCCAGCTCGCCGCCGGCGATGCCGAGTTTTTTGCCTTGCAAATCGGCCAGGGTTTTGATGCCGCTGTCGGCGGCCACCAGCAAACCGCCGGCACTGGTGGAATAAGGGTAAAAGGTGAAGTCGCCGCCTTGCGCGCGCATGGCGGACACCCAGATCCAATCGGAAACTATCATGTCCACGCTACCCGCCTGCAAGGCTACTTTGCCGGCTTGCTGATTGGCAAGTTCGACAGTTTCCAACTTGAAGCCGGCATTTTCCAGCAGGTTTTGATTTCGCATCGCCGCCAATTCCCAGGCCAAGGTGCCCGATGCCAGCACGCCCAGGCGTATGCTCGTTGGTTCCGCGCCGCTGGCGAGGTTGGAGAACAAGGTGAAAAACGCAAACAACAGAATTTTGGATGTCATCGTAAAACCCGACCGGTTTGATTTAAGCGAGCGGCAATTTTAACGCAGGCAAGGGCAATCGGAGAATGTTTCCGGGCTGAATAGGCTTGATGTTTTGCTCCGAAAACATGCGTTCGGTACCGACGGGGCATAAGCCGCTTGGGAACGATTCCCACGAACCCCGATGACCGATGGGCGTGGCCTCAATAACGTAGCGTGAGCTTACACTTTCCCACTACCCGATTGGCAAATGAACTATCGCTGCTTTCCAGGGGGGTAACGTCCATGTCGCAGCCTATGGGGGTGTCCTGGAGTTTGGCCGGTTCCGACAAGGGTTTATTGGCGGGGTTTGAATTTCCGGCGCGCGGTTGGTTTTGCGCATTGGGGTCCAGCCATTTGTCCGATAAGGTCAGTACCAGTTTGTCTGCTTTGGCAAAGTCGGCCGGGGTCGGGGGTTCGGCAGCGGCGGCCAGGGCATGACTCAGTAAAGAACCAAGTATTAGGGGCTTAATCAAACGGTGGTCTAGGCAAAAAAAATCAACGGTCTTCATGATTTTTCTCCTGTAAAAACTCTTCTTATGCAATAGGTTTAGCCGATAAACCCAAAATTGCAAATTTCAGCGCCATTTGATTTTCTTCCAGGTGAAAGCCGTCTTTGCAACCAGTTGCCGACTTGGCTGTCTGATCCGTAAGTTAAAAACTGCTCGGCCGGCATCGATATATATTTCCGTTTGCGCAATCCGCCACAAGCTGCGGAGCAGGTAAAAAAACCTGGGCTTTAGGCCGGAAAGCTTGGAAATAATCAGCGTTGCCAGCCTGTGTTACCATTTGCAAGTCTACATTTACAGCATAGCCATGAATGATTCCAACCACCCCGCCAAGCTAGTCGATCGATTTGGCCGTGTCGTCAATTACTTACGGGTTTCCATTACCGATCGCTGCGATTTTCGTTGTGTCTACTGCATGTCGGAAGACATGGTGTTTTTGCCGCGCAGACATATTTTGACGCTGGAGGAAATTCAGTTTATCTGTCGCGCCTTTACCGAGTTGGGGGTGGGCAAGATACGGGTTACCGGTGGCGAGCCCTTGGTAAGAAAGGGTGCGCTGGACTTGTTGCGGCAACTGGGAACGTTGCCGAATCTGAATGAGCTGGTGATGACCAGCAACGGCTCAAAATTGGCGCATATGGCGCACGATTTAAGGGCAGCCGGCGTAAAACGCCTCAACATCAGTCTGGATACCCTGGATCCGGCGCTATTTAAAGTCTTGACCCGTACCGGCGATCTGGAAAATGTGCTCAAGGGTATCAACGTGGCTCGCGATGCGGGTTTTCAGCGCATCAAGCTGAATGCGGTGATACTGAAAAATCGCAACCATCACGAGGCGACCGATTTGGTGCGGTTTGCCGTTGACAGGGGTTTGGATATCAGCTTTATCGAAGAAATGCCCTTGGGCGCTGTGGATAGCCACAATCGGGCCGAAGCCTATTACCCCAGCCAGTCTATCAAGCAGGATTTACAGCGACGTTTTGGCTTGCAAGCCGTACCCCACAAAACCGGTGGCCCGTCGGATTATTTTCGGGTAGTGGGCAGCGAAACCAATGTGGGTTTCATTTCGCCGCACAGCGCCAATTTCTGCGCCAGTTGCAATCGGGTGCGCCTGACGGCGGAAGGCCGTTTGCTGCTTTGTCTGGGTAACGAGCATTCGGTCGATTTAAAAGCCGTGGTCAGGCAATACCCGGGAGACATGCCCGCATTGAAGCAGGCTATCATTGATGCCATGCGGATCAAGCCCGAAAAACACGAATTCAATATCCATGAACAGCCGGTCATTCTGCGTCATATGAGCGCTACCGGCGGTTGACGCAAGCGGAGAAAGCCATGTCGCACAACAAAGCCCATCAAATCGTTGCCGAAGCCCGGCGCAACAAAGAAGAACGCGAGAAAGGTTATCGGGAGCAGGCGTTAAGACTGTTTCCCTGGATTTGCGGCCGCTGCGCGCGCGAATTCGACCATAAAAACCTGCGCGAATTGACCGTGCATCATACCGATCATAATCATGACAACAATCCCGCCGACGGCAGCAATTGGGAGCTATTGTGTTTGTATTGCCACGATAACGAGCATCAACGCTACGAAGAACAAAGCCGGTACGGCGGCAAGGGCGGCACGGAAGCCAAGGGGCCGCAAGCCACCTTTAGTCCGTTTGCCGATTTGAAGAGCATGTTGCAAAATAACAAATGAACAAATGCAAATGGGCCTTGGCCAGCAGCTCCGAAGAGCATTACCACGACCATGAATGGGGCGTGCCGCTGCATGACGACCGGCAACTGTTCGAATTTCTGGTATTGGAAGGCGCCCAGGCCGGCCTGAGCTGGCGTACCATTTTGAACAAGCGCGAAGCCTACCGGCGGGCATTCGACCGTTTCGATGCGGAAAAAATTGCCGCCTACGGCCAAGACAAACTCGATGCCTTGCTGGCCGATCCCGGTATCGTGCGCAATCGCTTGAAAATTCAGGCCGCCGTGGCCAATGCCAGGGCGTTCTTGGCGGTGCGGCGGGCCCACGGCAGTTTCGATGCCTATATTTGGGGCTTTGTCGACGGCGAACCTAAACAAAATGCCTGGCGGACGCACGGCCAAATCCCGGCTTTCAGTGCAGAGTCCGCCGCCATGAGCCGGGATCTGCAAAAACGCGGCTTCAAATTTGTTGGTAAAACCATCTGTTACGCCTACATGCAGGCGGTGGGCATGGTGAACGATCACACTATCGATTGTTTCCGTCACGCGCAATTGGCCACGGCGGAATGGACATGACCGACTCGGAACCGGATAGTCTACAAACCGGCTGCGATGCATTGATCGCCCGATCGAACAGCCTGTTGTTGGCGAGTAGTTCCGTTGCCGGGGAAGCCGCCATCAGCTATGCGCCTTTTATACGCGACGATGCCGGGTTTTATATTTTTGTCAGTGCATTGGCCTCGCATACCCAAAATCTGCTTGCCCGCCCCCGGGCGTCCATTTTGTTCATGGAACCGGAGGCCGATGCCGGCAACCCGTTCGCCCGCCGGCGCCTGACCTTTGCTTGCCGGGTGGTGGAAATCGGCAAGCACGACGAGCGTCATGCATTGAAGCTGGATGCCATGGCGGCAAAATTCGGGGAAATCGTAGCGGTTTTGCGTAGCCTGCCGGACTTTCATCTGCTGTTGTTGCAACCCGAGCAGGGGCGGTTTGTGGCCGGGTTCGGCAAAGCCTTCAGCGTCGACGGCAAGGGGCGTTTGCTGTAGCCATGCCCGTTTCTCCATAAACCGTGTGAGTCTGGCGTTAAACTTTTTAAAGGATTATGCAAACCTTAAAACATAAAATTGTGCTGAATATGGCGGCGGCGGCGGCTTACTTGGTGGCCGGCTGGTTCGGTACCTTGTTGGCTACTCCGCCGAGCAACGCCAGCCCGATTTGGCCGGCGGCGGGCGTGGCTTTGGCGTTGATGCTGGTATACGGCGAAATCGTGTTGCCCGGGATTTTTTTGGGCGCATTGTTTGCGCAGTTTTATGCCTTTCTGGAATTGTCCTCTCCCGCCAAGTTGTTGGAATCGGCATGGGTGGGCTCGCTGGTGGCTATCGGTTGCTGTGCCCAGGCCTGGCTGGGTATGTGGTTGGTTAACCGTTACGTGGGCCGGCACGATCCCCTGATCGAAGATAAAAAAATACTGCGTTTTTTTTTCTTGATTGCCGCCAGTTGTCTGGTGTCGGCCACGGTGGGGGTGACGTATTTGACTTTTCGCGGTGTGATAGGCCTGTCGAATGTCGCCAGCAGTTGGGCGACCTGGTGGGTGGGAGACACGATAGGCGCGGTGGTTTTTGCCCCTATGAGCCTGATATTTATCGGGCGGCCCAGGCCGCTCTGGCGCGCCCGGCGCAACTTTGTCTTGCTGCCGCTGTTGATCGTGATTTTACTGGTGGTTGCCGCCTTCGAACTCAGCATGCGCCAGGAACATCAACGTCTGGCCAGCCAGTTTCAGAGGCAGGTCGACTTGTTGCACGCCACGATACAAGAGCATTTGCACGACCATTTGGCGACCAATTCGGCGCTTAAGGCGCTGTTCGACAGTTCCAAACAGGTCGATAGGGAAAACTTTAAGCTTTTCGCCGAGTCGATTCATGATAGGCGCAGCAGCATTCTGGAGTGGACGCCACGGGTGGCTGGCGCGGAGCGCGCGGACTGGGAAAGTCGGCATCAAGCCATGATTCGCGAGTTGACCGGGGAAGGCGGGCTGGAGCCGGCAAGGCCCAAGGCCGAATATTTTCCGGTCACCTTCCTGGTTCCCTTGTCCGGCAATGAAATGGCTCTGGGCTTCGATATTTCAAGCAACCCCAAGGTAGCGCCTCAAATTTTTCAAAGCCTCGAAAGCGGCAATACGCTGGCTACCGGGCCGATCCGGCTGGTCCAGGATAATGTCGGCCGGCAGGGCGTGGTGATTTACTCGCCGGTATACCGCTCGAAAGCCTTGCAGACCCCGCAAGCGCGCAAACATGCCTTCCTGGGTTTCGTCGCCGGCGTCTTTCGGATCGATCTGGATATTCAATTGATATTCGAGAAGTTGGGCGACAGGGAATTGCAGCTGTTGCTGACCATTCACGACGGCGATGAATTGATTTACAGCAATCTGCCGGCCGATTTTCACCGTACCCTGCAGTTTTCCGACTTGGGCCTTAGCCAGCAAATCGATTTTGCCGGCCGGCAGTGGCGAGTGGATTACCTGCCCGCCGCCAATTTTTTCGATCAGCAGCAGTCCTTGCGCTTTAACTGGTTAATTCTAGGCGGCTTTTTATTGTGCGGTTTGACCGGTTTCGGTTTGCTGTTGTTGACGGGGCGCACGGCGCGCGTGGAGGAGATCGTCGAAAAACGCACCGAGGATCTGTTGCGCAGCAATGAGGCCCTGAATCAGGAAATTGCCATTCGCCGTCGGCAGGAACACGAATTGCGGGTGGCCGCAACCACCTTTGAATCGCACGAAGCGATTGCAGTTACCGACGCCGCGGGCACGATTTTGCGGGTGAACCGGGCCTTTAGCGAAATCACCGGTTACAGCGCGGCGGAAGCCGTGGGGCAAAACCCGCGCCTATTGTCGTCCGGTTATCACGATCACGAGTTTTACCGGCAAATGTATAAACAGCTGAGCAAAAACAATCAGTGGAAGGGCGAAATCTGGAACCGGCGCAAAAACGGCACCGTGTTTCCCGAACTGTTGACGGTAACCGGGGTGCGGGACGAGCAAAATCAATTGACGCATTACGTGGCGATATTTTCCGATGTCAGCGATAAAAAAGCCGCCGAACAGGAAATTCATAATCTGGCCTTTTACGATCCCTTGACCAACCTGCCGAATCGCCGCTTGTTGCTGGACAGGCTGCAACAGGAAATCGCCGCCGCCAAGCGCCAATTGCGCTATGGAGCGTTGTTCTTTCTGGATCTGGATCATTTCAAAAAACTCAACGACTCCCGCGGTCATCAGGTGGGGGACGAGTTGTTGATTCAAGTGGCGCGGCGCTTGCAGTCAATCATCCGCGAAGAGGACACGGCCTGCCGCCTGGGCGGCGACGAGTTCATCGTCATGGTGCCCGGCCGCTTTTTGAGCCTGCAACAGGCCACCAATCACGCCGCCATGCTGGCCGAGAAGATTTTACTGGCCATCAATCATCCCTTTGAGGTGCAAGGCAGCGAGCACCATTTCTCCACCAGTATCGGGGTGACCTTGTATCCGGAAACCGCCGATCAGCCCGAAGACATCATTCAGCAGGCCGACACCGCCATGTATCGGGCCAAGGAAAGCGGGCGCAACAGTATCAGCTTTTTCAAGCCGGCCATGCAGGCGGCGGCGGACAGGCGATTGACGCTGGAAAAAGAAATGCGCCGAGCCTTGCAGGAGCAACAGTTCGTGCTGCATTATCAGCCGCAGGTCAACGACGAGCCGCGGGTGGTAAGCGCCGAAGCCTTGATTCGCTGGCAGCATCCGGAAAAAGGCATGATTTCGCCGGCCGAATTCATCCCGCTGGCGGAAGATACCCATCTGATTTTACCGATAGGCGCCTGGGTGCTGCATGAAACCTGCAGGCAGATCAAGGCCTGGGACGAGCAAGGACATAAAATCGACCATGTGGCCGTGAATGTCAGTTCCCGGCAATTCCGCCAGGCCGGTTTTGTGCAACAGGTCAGGCAGGCCCTGCTGGATACCGGCGTCAACGCCAAACGCTTGGTCATCGAGTTGACCGAGGGTTGCGTGATCGAACACATCGACGACACCATAGCCAAAATGCACGCCTTGCAGGCCATGGGAGTTAGGATATCCATCGATGATTTCGGGGTGGGTTATTCCTCGCTGTCTTACCTGAAAAGCCTGCCGCTGAGCCAGTTAAAGATCGATCAAAGCTTTGTTCGCCACATCAATGATCCGAATGCGGCGGTTATCGTCGAAACCATCATCATGATGACCAAAAGCCTGGGTTTAAATGTGATCGCCGAAGGGGTGGAAGAGCAGGCGCAGATAGACTTCTTAAAAGCCAAGGGCTGTTCGTTTTATCAGGGCTACTACTACGGCCGGCCGGTTCCCGCCGATGCGTTTAAATTTAGCCTTTAAAAATCCTGCAACAGGCCGGGGATGCCCAGTTTCTGTATCCGCGCCGCATTATCGGCTTCTTCATAGGCCAACAGTCCGCCCTCCCGTTGCCATAGTTTGAAAGCCAGGGCGTAAGCCAACACCCGAATCGGGTAATCGCGCGGCAGTTGCTGGATGTAGGGCTGCATGGTGACAAAGTCGCTGGCACCGTATTGTTGCATGATGAAGCGCGGGCCGCCGTTATGCGGGCCGATGTTGTAAGCCAGCAACCCCATGAACAAGTCGCCTTTCATTTCCGCCAGATAATGTTTCAGCGTGGCGGCGGCAATGAAGGCATTGTGGCGCGGATTGGCCAAATCCAGCTGTTTGACGTCCAGTTTTTCCTCGGCTTGCCGCAAAATGGCTTTCGGTACGGCGGTGATTTGAAACAAGCCCTGGCCGCCGTCCCGACTGGTGCGCGGTTGAAAAGAGGACTCGGTGGCGGCGATGCCGTACAACAGATGTTCGTCCACCGCAAACGCTTTAGCGGCCCGCGCAATATCGGCCGCGAACGGTTCGGCGCGCTGGATCATTTTCAATAATTGCGCCTGATTGTGGCGGCGATAAGCCGCATAGACCTGATGCGCCAAAGTCGCCCGCGCAGCTTGTTGTTTACCGCCCACCAAGCCGCGAAAATGGCTGAACACCGGAATATAGCCGTCGTGAAGCACAAACCACAGCAAGCCGATGGCCATGCTAATAGCCAGTCCGGCGGGCAAGGCCGCCATTGCGGCCTTCATCCGGCCGCGCCATTGCAGCCAAACCAACAGGGCCGCGGCGCAAAAAACCACCCACAACGCTACTCCCGCCGCGAAGGGTAGCAGGCTGCCGAAAAAGCCCGAGCCGGAAAATGAACTGGCCGAGGAACCCAAAATCAGCATGGTTCCCAGAACGGCGCAAATTGCCAATCCGGACCATTCCAGGCTCAACAGCAACAGATTCCGCCGGCTCCAGAACTCGGCTTGCCGGCGTGGTTTGCGCACCGTTGTTTTGCGCGGTTTGCCCGGCTTTTTGCCGGCGGAAGCCGGGGCTTTATTCGGCTTGCCGGTGGCCGGTCTTGGGCGGGAAACGGCGGGTTTCGGACTAATGGCCACTGGAAGCTTGGGTGTTTGGCGGCGGGAGCGAGGCTGAAATAACAGGCATGGACGTTAAGGGGTTAACCATTCTGACGGCAGCCTTGTACAAATCGAAAACGCTGTCATTATAGCCAATTGAATCGACGAGACGAGGTAAATACCGTGTTGGGCAGTTTACAAAAAATGACCGCGCAATTGGCGGACGGTGTCAGCTATAAGTTGCCGGTGGGCGACGCCGAATTGGATTTGAATCCGCTACTGGGGCAATCCATCCGGCTACGCCATAGCGGGCGGATATTTTGCGTGCATTGTCAAAAAAAGACCGCCAAAAGCTTCAATCAAGGTTATTGCTATCCCTGTTTCATCAAGCTGGCGCAATGCGACATGTGCATCATGAAGCCGGAAACCTGCCACTACGCCGCCGGCACCTGCCGCGAACCCGCCTGGGGCGAGGAATTCTGTTTTCAACCTCACATCGTTTATCTGGCCAATTCGTCCGGCATCAAGGTAGGCATCACCCGTCGCTCGCAAACCCCGACCCGCTGGATTGATCAAGGCGCGGTGCAGGCCATGCCGGTGTTCCAGGTCGCCTCCCGGCATATTTCGGGCTTGATCGAAGTCGCCTTGGCCGCTCATGTCAGCGACAAAACCAGCTGGCAGCAGATGTTGAAAAACAACGTCAAGCCGCTGGATTTGCCGGTGCTGCGGGATGAGTTGCTGGCAAAATGCAGCGCCGAGCTGGCGGCCATTACCGAGCAATTCGGCAGTGAGGCGATAAGGTTTTTGGCCGATGCCGAAATGCTGGATATTCAGTATCCGGTGCTGCAATACCCGGCCAAGGTCAAGTCCTTCAACCTGGACAAAGACCCCGAGGTGTCAGGCCTGCTGCACGGTATCAAGGGCCAATATCTGCTATTGGACAGCGGCGTGATCAATATCCGCAAGTTTAGCGGATACGAGGTGGAGGTTTCGTGGTAGAGACACGGTCTTCCGGCTTGGAATGAAGTTGAAAGGTTGTCGGGAGAGCTATTTCGGCAAGCCGCTTGAGTTTTACCAAATTTTCCACCAAGGTTTTTTGCGCTTATAGCCAACCAAAGGAATTTTTTCCGGTTCTAATAAGCCAGCGTCGATAGCGCCTTCCAGCTGATAGCCGAAAAAGGCTTTTAGCACCTCTTCGCCTAATTCCAACGGGTGAAACGGGAACGGATAACCGTTCTCATCATCTGGCTCGGTTGCAGGGTACATGCCTTCCCAATACGCTTTTTCGAAAGAGAGTTTGGTGCCCAAATCCTCCAATACGCCGCTATCGGGTGAAAGGCTGAGCGACCTTAGTATTTTGCCTTTTTCCCACTTCGCAAAGGCAAACCAATCCACCACGCTATGCATGGCATGCAGATATATGAATTGACTATGTGCATGCGCTATAAACCTGTCGTCGAGTTTGGACGGATAGTCGCCCGCAAACTCCTTTGCCGCAATAACGGAAACGCCGGCAAAGCAACCGGCGTAAATTACATTGCCCGGAGGGCATGTGTACGATAGGTTACCGTCGTCAATGGTCGCCAACTTTTCGTTAGGAAAAAGTTTGTTCACTAGATTGTCGGTAGAGGTGCGATCCAAGACTGGATTGTTCCTAAATTTTTCCGAGGCGTCGCCATCGGAATAAACCAGCATCCAAGTTTTTGCACCCATGAGGACTCCAGAAAATATAGAGAAAATTTGGCTGAGCCAAGTTTCCGTATATCTTTCGCGATAGATTCAATACCGGCAACAGGATCAGTGATTCGCAACCGAATTTAAACCGCTTGCAATCACCCGCCAGCATTCCAGCTTCTGTTGAAAATTCAGTGCGGCGTGGGCCGGGCTGGTCGAGGGCAGGCGCTGTAAATGTAGATCGGGTTTAAGCAAATCCGGCCGTACCAGACGCCGGAACGCCTGCTCGGCGGTGGCGCCGTTGAAGAATATCTGCCGGATATGCGGATGGTCGGCCAGGAAGCTTTTAAAGTCGTTGGCGACCACCGAGCTTTTATCGATAGCCGCATCCAGGCTGCCGGGCCGATAGCAGGATTGCATCACATCCCACAAGGCGATGTTGGCATCGAGCAGAGCTTGGGTTTTGCCTGGGTAGTCCGACAACGGGCCGCAAGCCAGCAATTCGGCCATGATAGTCCAGAACTGGTTGCGCGGATGGGCGTAATATTGGCCGGCTTCCAACGAGGCTTTGCCGGGGATGCTGCCCAAAATCAGGATGCGGGCATTTTTACCGGCAATGGGCGGAAAGCTTCGGATATCCGACATAAACCGGGTTATTCCAGCCCATCTTCCGCTTGGCCGAATTTATCCGACAGGCGCAACAGCACATACAGCGCGCCGGTGCCGCCGGCCTTGGGCGGTGTGGAGCAAAACGCCAGCACGTCCTTGTGCTGGCGCAGCCAAAGGTTGATATCGTTTTTCAGTACCGGCTGGTTGTCCGGCGAGTTATAACCCTTGCCGTGGATAATCTGCACGCAGCGGCAGCCGTCTTCCACGCAAAAATGCAGAAAGCGCAACAGTTCCCGTTGGGCGTCGCGGCTGCTCATGCCGTGTAGATCCATTTCCGCGTCCACGCCGTAGTAGCCCTTGCGCAGCTTTTTCAGCACGTTTTTTTGCAGGCCGGGGGCAATGAAGCCCACCTTGTCTTCCTGGTACAGGGTTTCCAGGCCGTCGACCACCTCGTTTTGCAGCGGATCGGCCTGCTCCAGCACTTTTACGGTGGGCAGCGGGCGGGGTTTTTTGGCGGGTTTCAGAATCACCGTATTGGTGTCCACCGGCCTGACTTTGCCGACGGCGTCCCTGAACAGGGCGCCATCGTCTGTATGAGTGGTTTTTTTTGTCACGTAAGCTGCTGGTTTTGCGGTTTTTTTGCTAATATGCCGGCATTTTAAGCTATTCCCGGCAGCATGCACATTCTGATCAGCAACGACGATGGATATTTGGCGCAAGGCATCAACGCCTTGGCGGCCGCCTTGCGGGATTACGCCGATGTTTCGGTGGTGGCGCCGGATAAAAACCGCAGCGCCGCCAGCAATTCGTTGACGCTGGATATGCCGTTACGGGCCGTGCCCTGCGATAACGGCTTCGTGCGGGTGGACGGCACGCCTACCGACTGCGTGCATCTGGCGATTACCGGCTTGCTGGAGCGCGAACCGGATATGGTGTTTGCCGGCATCAATCACGGCGCCAACCTGGGCGACGACGTGCTGTATTCCGGCACCGTGGCCGCCGCCACCGAGGGCCGTTTTCTGGGCTTGCCGGCGGTGGCGATTTCCCTGGTCGGCAGCGACCCCAAGCATTTCGATACCGCCGCGCAAGTGGCCGTGGTGCTGTTAAAGAAAATCCGCAACCATCCCTTGCCGGACGACACCTTGCTGAATGTGAACGTGCCCGACCTGCCCTTCGATAGGCTCAAGGGTTTCCAGTGCACCCGGCTGGGGCAAAGACATAAGGCCGAAGCGGTGATCCGCTCCAGCGATCCGCGCGGGCAGACTATTTACTGGGTGGGGCCGCCGGGCAGCGAGCAGGATGCCGGACCGGGCACCGATTTCGATGCGATTCGTAACGGCTATGTGTCCGTCACCCCGTTACAATTGGATTTGACCCGGTTCGACCGTTTGGAAGGGCTGCGCGAGTGGCTGACAACAGAGGCATAAGCATGAAGCAACGTTTGCAAGGTACCGGCATGACCTCGCGGCGCACCCGCGAACGCATGGTAGCGCGGCTGCGGGCGCAAGGCATCGTCAACGGCAAGGTGTTGGCGGCGATGGCCGAAACTCCCCGCCACGTGTTTGTGGATGAAGCGCTGGAAAGCCGTGCCTACGAAGACACCGCCTTGCCGATAGGCCACAATCAAACCATTTCCCAGCCCTATATCGTGGCCAGAATGACCGAGCTGTTGCTGGAAAAGGGTCCGCGAAGCAAGGTCTTGGAAATCGGCACCGGCTGCGGCTACCAGACCGCCATATTGGCCAAGTTGGTCGATCAATTGTATTCGGTGGAACGTATCGCCCCCCTGATGAAAAAAGCCCGCGATTTGCTGTGGGAGCTGGATATCAAGACAGTCGGGTTCAAGCATAGCGACGGCGGCTGGGGCTGGCCGGAACACGCGCCGTTCGACGGCATCCTGGCCGCCGCCGCGCCGGCCGAAATACCGGATGCGCTGTTGGAACAACTGGCCGTCGGCGGCGTGATGGTGATACCGGTCGGCCGGGAAGGCCGGCAGGACCTGCACCGCATCACCCGCACCGAAAACGGCTTTGAAGACGAAATTCTCGAGCCGGTCATTTTCGTGCCGTTCTTATCGGGTGTCAGCCAGTAACGGTTAGGATCCCGGCCCTATAACTTCCCTATTTATACCCCACACCCCAACCCTCTCCCGCAAGGAGAGGGAGCTTTTGCGACAGCCTCCGGAGAGAGGGAACGGAATGCGGAAATTATTCCGGGCGGAATCCCTACTCTTAACGTCATGGTGGGAGCGACGCGCAGTCGCGATGATGGCCTTGCGAATCACGACTGTGCGTCGCTCCTACGGGACTGTCTTTCATTTGCCGGGGCGATCACCGGTCTCATGATCGTTAGGCGTTTATCGGCCGCTTTGGGCGGACAGGCGCGACAGCAGTTCCGGGTAGGCGCGCAAGGATTGTTTGATGGCGCTGATGTCGAAACAATCGATCTCGCTGCCCAGGCGGGCGGCGAATTCCTCGACGGCGGCGATGGCATATTGCCGGCCAAGCGCCAGCAGGTCGGCGGCGAAAGCCTCGATTTCGGTCATGTTGTTGTTTTTGGCAATCCGTTCGCAGCGCTCGGCCAGTTTTTCCAGCGCGGCAAGCGCCAGCGGCAAGGCCTGTAATTCTGCCGGCGACAGGCTCAGGGCGTCGTCCGCCTCCGCGGTTTCTTCAATAATCTCGTAGGGCAGAAAGCGTTTCAGTTCGGCGATTAAATCGGCTTTTAACACCGGCTTTCTCAAATAACCGTCGAAATGCAGGCTTTTGGCGCGTTCGTATTCGTCCTGCATCACCGAAGCGGTCAGGGCGATCACGGGGATGGCGGAAAATGCCTTGATGCGTTCCGCCGCCTGGTAACCGTCCAGCACCGGCATGCGGATATCCATCAGCACCAGATCGATGCCGCCTTGTTCAACCTTTTCCACGGCTTGCAGGCCGTTTTCCGCTTCGGATACCGACAGCGGGCCGCCGGCAAAACATTCCCGCAGCAGGCCGCGATTGTCCGCGATATCGTCCACCACCAGGACGCTGGCCGGATGAAAGCGGATGTTGCCGGCGGACGGGGCGGTTTCCGCTTCCGGCACCAGCGAGGATATATCCACTCCCTTCAGATGCAGGGTAAAGGTCGAGCCCTTGCCGACTTCGCTGACCAGGGAGATTTCGCCGCCCATCATTTCGGTCAGGCGCTTGCTGATCGCCAAGCCCAGGCCGGTACCGCCGTATTTGCGCACGTCCTGACCTTCCAGTTGCTCGAATTCCTGAAAAATTTGCTGTTGCTGATCCGCCGATATGCCGATACCGCTGTCCTCGACATCGATAAACAAATCCAGCTTGCTGCGGATGGAATCTTCGTTGCCGACGCGGGCCCGCAGGCAAATATGGCCCTGCTCGGTAAATTTGACGGCATTGCCTATCAGGTTCAACAGAATTTGCCGCAGGCGGGTGGCGTCCAGCAGCAGGTTTTCCGGGATGCGCGGGTCTATGTCCAGCATAAAGTCCAGATTGCGTTCGCGCATTTTCATCATGAAAATCTGTCCCAGTTCGCTGAATAAACTGTGAGGATTGCAGGCGCTTTTATCGATGCGCAGTTTACCGGCCTCTATTTTGGACAAATCCAGAATGTCGTTGATCAACGCCAGCAGGTTCTGGCCGGCGCTTTGGATGGTTTTGACGAAGGATTTCAGCCGATCTTCCTTGATCTGCTCGTTGAGCAATTCGGTAAAGCCTATGATGGCATTCAACGGCGTGCGGATTTCGTGGCTCATGTTGGCCAGGAACTGCGATTTGGCCCGGTTGGCGTTTTCGGCTTGCTGCTTGGCTTTGTGCAGGGCGGCTTCGATCTGTTTACGTTGGCTAATGTCCCAATTCACGCCGGTAATTTTGACCGGCTCATTGTCCGCTTCCACGCTACGGGCGCCGCAGTAAAGAGTGCGGGTTTCGCCGTCGGGGCGGACGATACGGAACTCGATATGGTCTTCGCACCGGCTTTGTTGCAGTTTTTCGATGCTGCGCAGCAGCAAGGGTCTATCCTCCTGATGCAGGTATTGCAACCAATTCTCCAATTTCGGCGGCTGTTGCGCTGACATGCCGTACAGTTCGAACATTTTGGCGTCGAAAATCAAGCGTTTGGGCACAGTCAAATCCAGCTCCCAGACTCCCAGCGAAACCACCCCGGCCGCCAGTTCGAAACGTTGGTTCAACAGGCGCACCTGTTGTTCGCTGCGTTTGCGGCGGGCCACTTCGCGGCTGAGCTTGCGATTCCAGGCCGCAATCAACAGCAGGGCAATCAGAAACGCGCCGACGATTTTCGCCAGTAACCAATAGTCGGTGCGGGCGGCGAAGCGTTCCTTGCCCCAATGGTCGCCTATCCGTTGCCGCTCGCCCTGGCTGATGGCATTCAGGGCCCGGTTGAACAATTCCACCAGCGGAGCGTAGTCCTTACGGATGCCGAAGCCCAATTGGGTGGTGAACTCGGTTTTGCCGACGATGCGGACATTGTTGATGCCTTGATCGCCGATATGATAGCTGGCCTGGGCCAGCGTGCAGAGCAAGGCATCGATTTGACCGGTCGAAACCGCCGTCAAACCGGCTTGAACGGTGTCGACCGTTTCGAAGCGGATATCGGGATAGGCCTGGAAAATGGCTGGGTTGTAGCCGTAGTCCTTGATGACGGCCAGCCGGCGCTGTTTGATCTGGGCAATCGTATCGACATATTCCTCGTTATCGCGCATCACGATCACCACCGGGCTGCTTAAGTAAGCCTGGGTAAAGCTGAGCTGGGAGCGTAAATCGGAGTCCACCGTTTCCGACAGTACGTCGATGTCGCCGCGCTTGGCCATGTCGACAGCTTCGCGCCAGCTGCCGACCGGCACGATGTCGAATTGAATGCCGAGTTTGCGTTCTATCAACTGTAAATATTCCGAAACGATGCCTATATAGCGGCCGTTGCTGTCGAACGCTTCATAAGGCAGCCAGTTGGGATCGCCGCTGAAGCGGATCAGCGGATGTTCCGCCAGCCACTGCCGCTCGGCGGCGGTCAGTGCGAAATCGTCGCGGGGAGATTCCGTGTAACCCAGCCAACGGTTGCTCAGGTTCTGCAGTTCCGTGGGCGGAATCGCCTCCAGGGCTTTTTGCACGATGGACAACAACAACGGCCGTTCGCGGTTGGCGGCCATGTGCAGTTGGCGGCTTTCGCCGGACGGCAGCGGCTTGAAGGGGCGGATGGAACCGATGCTGTTTTGCCGCAGCAAATAGTTCATGACCGGGTAGGTCTCCAGCAACACGTCGGCCTTTCTTTCCAGCACCGCCTGAATCGCCGCCATCAGGTTTTCGGTTTCCAAGATCTTTAGCCGGGGAAAACGTTGTTTCACCTCGTCGATTTGGGCAAATCCCTTGGGGATGGCGATGATCCTGCCGTTCAAATCTTCCAGATTGAGGGCCAGTACCGACTCGTGAATAAAAAAATAGGCCAGAATTTGCTGGTAAGGCTTGGAAAAGTCCAGGTAAGCCGCGCGTTCTGCGTTATGAAACAGCGCCGGCAGTAGGTCGATTTCGCCTGTCTTGGCCTGGCTCAGCAATGATTCCCAGTCGCCGATTTTGGCCTGAAATACCAAGCCGCTGTATTGGCTTATCAGTTGCAACAGGTCCGCGCTCAATCCGCTGTGTTTGCCTTGGTCGTCGACAAAATCGTAGGGCGGCCAATCCCTTTCCGCGCCGTATATCACCACGGGATGCTCGCGAATCCAGGCTTTTTCTTCCGCGCTCAAGGGCAGCGATGCGGCGGCTTCCAGCAGATTGGGGCGATAGAAAAAATCGTTGTCTACATTATTGGTTTCGGTAAACCCCAGTCTGCGGTAATACTCCGCGCTCATGCGATAACGGCCGGGGTCTATGGCGCCGAGCGGCACCCATTCCGGAATGATCATCTGGCGGGTGGCATCCGCCTCGTATTTCAAATGCGCCGGAGACAGATCGGTGTTGTAGCGTTTGCCGATCAATTCGATGATGCGCTCGGGATGCTCCAAGGCATATTGCCAGCCCTTGACGGTGGCCCGGCTCATGGCGGCGACCCGGGCCGGATGTTCGGTCAGTTCTTTTTGGGTGGTAAAAAAATTGTCGCCGTAAAAGTCGATACCGTAGTTTTGCGGGTCTATGATGTTGACCTCTATGCCTTGCTGTCTCAGCAGAAAAGGCTGCGAGGTCGAGTAGGCGGAGACCACGTCGATTTTGCCGGCGGCAAAATCCCGGTACACGTTGTCGTTGAAGTCGACTTCCTTGACTTTTTGCAAGTCGCCCAGGGTTTTCAGCAGCAGTGCGTTTAATGAGGCGTCGCCCTGATTGGTGGTATTGAAGGCCAGTTTTTTACCGGCCATCTCATACGGACTGACGATGCCGGACTCGCGGCGGGACAGGAAAACCAGCGGAGAGTGCTGAAAAAACTGGTTTACCAGCACTACCGGGGCGCCTTTCAAGCGGTATATCAACAGGGTGCTGTCGGACACCCCGTATTCGGAATCGCCGCGCAATACCTGCTCGACAAAATCCTGCTTAAAATCGATTTCCTTCAGGCTGACGTCCAGGCCTTCCTCGCGGTAATAACCTTGCTCGATGGCGGCGTAATAGCCGGCGAATTGAAAGCTGTGTTGCCATTTGAGTTGGATGCTGACTTTGTCGAGTTCGGCGGCGGCCGGCCAGCAGGCAAACAATAGCCAAGCCACTAGCGGCAAGCGCATCAGTGATGGGAAACAGCGCTTGGCGAAGGAGCGGATATGCAACTGGGACTCCAATGCCGTCGGATGCTGCTGGGTTATTTGGATCGGGCGATGGCGATGAACTCGTCCAGATGGGCTTGAAAAATATCCACCAGTTCAGGGTCGAACTGGGTTTCCCGGTGCTCGACAATGTAGTTGACCGCTGTATCGATGTCCCAGGCGTCCTTGTAGTGGCGTTTATGAGTCAGGGCGTCGAATACGTCGGCCAGCGCCACGATGCGGCCGTAAATATGAATCTCCGCGCCCTTCAGGCCGCGCGGATAACCGTTGCCGTTCCATTTTTCATGATGTTCGTGGGCGATGATGGCGGCGGCCTTGATCAGCTTGCGGTTGGAATGCGATAGCAATTGGTGGGCGTTGGAGGTGTGTTGCTTCATGAGCACGAATTCCTCCTCGGTATAGCGGCCGGCCTTGTGCAGAATCTCCAGCGGAATGGTCATTTTGCCGATGTCGTGCATCGGCGAGGCGTGGTAGAGAATTTCCATATCTTCTTCGTTCAGACAGGGATGGTATTTGGCCAGCAAGGCCGAGTTTTCCGCCACCCGTTTGATGTGCTTGCCGGTTTCGTCGGAAGTGGATTCCATCAATTCGGCCAGGATGAAAATCATTTCCTTCTGGCTGTCTTCCAGTTCGCTCAACAGGCGCACCTTTTCGAAGCTGGCCTTGGTTGTGAGATCGAGATTGTGTTTTATCAGCGTTTGTTTGGCCTGATAGAGTTCCAGATGAGTCTTGACCCTGGCCAGCAGTTCGCTGGCATGAAACGGCTTGGTGATGTAATCCACTCCGCCCAGTTCGAAGCCCTTGCTGACCGAGTCCACATCGACCTTGGCGGTTAAAAATATCACCGGTATGTCCCTGGTGACCGGGTTGGCTTTCAATAGCTGGCAGACTTCAAAGCCGTTGAGGCTGGGCATCATGATGTCCAGCAGGATCAGATCGAAACCCTTGGGTTCGTCGATAACCAGCCGTAGCGCTTCGGTACCGTTATTGGCAAAGGAAAATTCGTAATTGCCTTCCTTCAGGATATTCATGGCTACCCTGATATTGTCGACCACATCGTCGACAATCAAAATACGGCTGTTTTTAAACATAATTAAATTTCCCGGGATTCGGCAGGCCTTCGACGCAAATTGAACCTATAAATGCCAGCCTGATAGCGGTAACAAATAGGATGCTGCAGCGGCAGTCCGTGAAGTTTAGGCGATAACGCAATATATTGCCATGAAGGACCGTAGGGCGTTTTCGCGCTAGCAAAACGCCGGGTGGTTTCGAGGTTTTGGCGGATTGTCGTTACCGCTTCGAATCCGCCTTACGGTCTTGAGCTCAACAACATGCGCCGCATGCCAATATCTCCGGCGGTCCCCTGAAAGCGGTGTCGAATCGGTCCAGCCGCAATTTGGCCGAGTCGATCGGCAATCGCAAGCATTACGGGGCCGCAAGACCTCAGGGAAAACTCAGCCATTCCGGTCGTTTTTAACCGCTTCGAAGCCGGCGCCGATTTCCAGCAATTCCGCATCGATGCTGTCCTGGCGGCGCATGCGGAATTCAGCCTCCAGTGCGTCTAGTGTTTCCTGTATATTTTTTTCCGCTGCCTGGGTGGTACGCAGGCGCATTTGATGTTCCGAAGCCGAGGATTCCGCGCAGGCGCGAAACAGGCAAATGAACAGATGTTGCCGAATCAAGGCCGCCAACAAGGGCTCGTCATCCAGCGTGTGGCGGGGCAGGGTCCGGCTGGGCCAGGGCGTCCGGTTCGGGCGGCCGAATCGGTTCAGATCGACAGGGATCAATTGCAGCAGGGTTGGCGAGCCGGACTGGCTATAGAACAGCAGCACCCGCTGCATGCCTTGTTCCCGCCATGCCTCGACTTTTTCCAGCAACAGCCGGACAGTTGCGCCGATGGCGGACGCGGAGCCGGGTGTGGGCAGCGTATCCGCCACCGGATGGCCAAGCTCTATCAGTCGGGTCTGGATGCGCGAGCCAATCGCCAGGACCGCGCGCTCGGCCGGCTGGCTTGGCAAATCCCGCATTTGCGCCAGCGAAAAGGCGGCCAGTTCTTCGTTGAAGCGCCCGCACAAGCCTACATCCGAACCAAAGATCAACGCCGCCAGCCGCGCCGGCGGACGGATTGTATCTGGTGTTTTGACGGCGTTGTATCTCAGCACGGCCCGTAGACCCAGTTCCACGGTTTGGGTGTAGTCGCGCAGGGCGTTCAACGCTGCGTCGCATTGGCGGACGTTGACGGCGGCCAGGGCTTTCAGGGTGCGGACGATGGCGTGCAGGTCGCGAACCGTGCCGATGCGGTGTCTAAGGGTTTGTTCGGTTTCCATCCGCCTCTCTCGTCGCCAGCGCTTGTTGTGCCGCGCCAAGCAGTGCCGCGCGATCGTCGCCGGTCAAGGTTTCGCCACGCTGAACGCGCTGTCCGAGAGCGGCCAACTGGCGGGTGGCGACAGCTCTCAGCATCAATTCGGCCTGGGCGACGTCGTGCAAGGGGACGGCATCGAACAAGCCTTCGGTTACGGCCAGCAGCACCAGGATTTGCTCGAAAGGGCTCAAGGCTGCCCGCTCCGGTTGCTTAAGGATTTCGCGTACCCGCTGGCCGCGATCCAGAATTTGCCGGGTACTTTTATCCAGCCGGGTGCCGAAGCGGGCGAACATTTCCAATTCCTCGAATTGGGCGTAATACAGTTTCAAGACGCCGGCCACCAGCCGGTAAGCCGGCAATTGCGCCTTGCCGCCGACCCGGGACACGGACTTGCCGACATCCACGGCCGGCAACAAGCCTTTGTGAAACAGCTCCGGCGACAAGTAAATCTGGCCGTCGGTAATGGAAATCAGATTGGTGGCGATGTAGGCGGCCAGATTTTCGGCTTCGATTTCCATGATGGGCATGGCCGTCAGCGAACCGCCGGCCGCCAGGCGGGTGGCGCGTTCCAGCAAGCGGGCGTGAATATGGAAAATATCGCCGGGGTAGGCCTCGCGGCCGGGCGGACGCCGTAGCAGCAGGGAAAGTTCCCGGTAGGCCAGGGCGTGATGGGTCAGGTCGTCGTAGACGATCACCACGTCGCGGCCCAGCCGCATGAAATATTCGGCGATACTGGTGGCGGCGTAGGGTGTGATGAACTGCAGGCCGGGCGGGTCTTCGGCGGCCGCCACCACGACAACGGTTTGCCGGATTATCTGTTCGGTACGCAAGGTTTCGATGGCGCGCGCCACCGCATCGCCGCGCTGGCCGATAGCGCAATAGACGCAGACCACATCGCTATGGCGCTGATTGACCAGGGTGGCCAAGGCAATGGCGGTCTTGCCGGTCTGGCGGTCGCCGACGATGAGTTGGCGTTGGCCGCGGCCGATGGGGATGGCGGCGTCTATGACTTTGATGCCGGTTTGCAAGGGTTCGGTGACGGGCGCACGCTCCAGTATCGCGGGGGCCTCCCGTTCGATGGGGCTGCGTTCGCATGTGGTCAACGGTCCTTGTTCGTCCAGCGGCTGGCCCAGGGCGTTGACGACCCGGCCCAGCAAGGCCGTGCCCACCGGCACGTCAGCTACCCGGCCGCTACGCCGCACTCGGCTGCCGGCGACGATAGCCGCGCCGGCGTCCAATAACACGACGCCGATTTGTTCGGGATCCAGGTCGAAGGCCAAACCGAACAGGCCGGCCTCGAATTCGACCAATTCCATGGCCTGTACGCCGGGCAAACCGTCCACTAGCGCCACGCCGTGGCTTATCTGGAGGACGCTGCCGGTTTCCCGTGCCGATAATTCGGCCCGATGCTTTGCCAACAGTTGTGTCAGCGCGGCGGTGGTGCTGGCCATGGCTTCATTCAACATGTGCTTTCCTGGCCTTCATTCCGGTAACGCTTGAGGAAATTCAAGGTTCAGGCCGGGTTCGGCATCTGCCGGCGGCTTTCGTTCGGTTTGAGTCAGCGTGGCGTCCAGTTCGGCTTGCAGTTCGGCGAAATAGCGTTCCAGTTGCCATTCCAGCGTGTGGTCGGCGCTGCTCAACACTACGCCAAAACTGCTATTCCGCAGCGTTTCGAAACGCAGCGATACATCGTTGGCCAGGATGTCGCGCAGCGCGGACTCGAAGCGGTTCCGCTGCGCGGCATCGAGTTCAAAACTGCTGGCCAGCAGCAGTTCTCCAGGGTGCGGTTCGGTAAACAGGCGCTTTTCCTCGGCCGGCAACTGTTGCAAGCGTTCCAGAAACCGGTCGCACAGGGCTTGCTCCAAAGGCTTGCTGCACAACTCTTGCACGGCTTTACGGGCGGTGGCGGTTATCAGGCCGCCAAGTTGGCGGTTGATTTGGCGCTGGAAGTCGGTTTTTTCCCGCGCGAGATCGCGCCGCCATTGGTCCGACTCGGCCTTGGCATCGGCCCGGGCCTGTTCCATCAGCTTGGTCCGCTCGGCATCGGCGGCTGCCCTGGCCGCAAGCAGCAGTTCTGCCCGTCGCGCATCCAGCTCGGCTAGTTTGTCGAGATAGTCGCGAGCCAGCTGTTCGGCCCGCGCGGATTTTTCGGCCGCCGCCGCCGAGCGGGCCGCAATGGTCTGCTGGCGCTTATCCATGGCCCGCAGGATGGGTTGATACAAATAACGCCGCAGCAGCCACATCAGGAGCAGAAAATTGATCCATTGGGCGCCGACCGTCAGCCAGTCGATCCGCACGGCTCAGCCTCCGGCCTTGCCGATGAAATACTCCCAGAACGGATTGGCGAAAATCAAAATCATGCTGACCACCAGACAATAAATGGCGGTCGATTCGACCATCGCCATGCCGACGAACAGCGTGCGGGTCAGGGTCGGGGCTTCATCCGGTTGTTGGGCGATGGCGTTCAAGGCTTCCGCAACCGCCTTGCCTTCGCCCAGGGCCGGCGCAATGCTGCCGATGGCCATGGTGATGCCGGCGGTGAAAATGGATACGGCGCCTATGATGAGGTCGGGACCGAGTTCGGACATATCAATCTCCAAAGGTTTGAGTAGGCTTGCGTTCATCCCGGGCGGCTTGCGCCGAGGCAATAAATACCATCGCCAGCACGGCAAAGATGTAGGCCTGCACCAGTCCGGTGATCAGCCCGAGGAACTGCAACACCACGGGGAAAAATAGCGGCACGATGCCCAGCAGGATGCCGCCGATGATAGTGCCGCTCATCATGTTGCCGTATAGGCGCACGGCCAAGGCCAGGGTGCGGGAAACTTCGCTCAGGATGTTGAGCGGCAGCAAAAAAAACGAGGGCTTCAGATAGTCGGCCAGATAGGAGCGTACGCCGCGCTGGGCGATGCCGTAAATCGGCACGGCGGCGAAAACCGCCAGGGCCAACGCCACGGTGGTGGACAAGGAGGCGGTCGGCGGCGCGTAACCGGGTACGATGGCCAATAGATTGGACACGGCGATGAACAGAAACAGCGTGCCGACGAAAGGCAGATAGGGGCCGGGATCCTGGCAACTGGTTTGGCGAATCTGCTCGCGTAGGCCGTCGACCAGTATTTCCAGCAGATTTTGCCAGCGGCTCATGTTCGGCTCGTCTTGCAAACGCCGGGTGACCAGAAAGGATGTCAGCACCAAAACGGCCATGACCAGCCAGGTGTAGGCTAGGGTGGCATTGATCGGCCACGGGCCGAACCAGGCCAGGATGGTGCCGTCGCTGCTCAGCTTCATCGTTCGGCTCCGGTGGGAGCAATGCGGCGTATCCACCACCAGCGGGCGAGCAATAAACCGGCCAGCGCGGCCGCAAAGCGTTGCCAATGGCCGTCGGTCAGCAGGTAAAGCCCCCAGGCCAGCAAGGCCAGGCGCAGCAGCAGGCTGGCCAGCATGTGCAAACCGGGTTGCCGGGCATGCGCTAGCCGGCGAATGGTCAGCCACAGACCGCCGAAATACACGCAGCCCAGTAATACGCCCACGCTTGCGGCCATCAGCCAGTCGGCGGCGATGGCGAGATTATTGGTCATGATGCTTGTCCTGTCGTTCACGTTCCAGCCAATACCAGGCATTCCTGCAGCCCAATATCACACCGCCGAACAGCAGCGTCAAGGTCCACGATACCCGGCCGGGCCACAGACGGTCCAGCCAGATGCCGGCGGCGATACCCAGCAGGGTTGGCACGATAACCGCCCACCCCACCAAGCCGAACATGCCCAGGCCGAACCACAGGCTGCGCTTGGGCCTTATGCGCGCCCGTCGGTGGCGGTCTGCCTTGCCGCCGATGCGGTCGGCAAGTGGTAGCTTGCGGAATTTGCCTGGCTTAGCCATGTCAGCGCCGTTTTTGCATGTCCGTAAAACGCTTCGCCAGGCCGGCTTCCAGTCGGGCCAGCACGCCGCGGGCATGGCGGTTATGCTCATCGGCGGCATCGAGGCGGCCTTGCATGCGTCGCTTCAGTGTCTCCGGGTCGCTGTCCGTTACCGCGTCGGGGGTGGACACCCGCACCAAATCGCCGCATTTGACCAAGATGCCTTCGTCGATGCCGAGAAACATCTCAACGCCTTCGGGCGTCACATAGCGCAGCAATCCGGGTGCCAGGGCGGAGACAAAATCGACGTGGCGCGGCTCAAGGCAGAACCAGCCGTTTTCGGCTTCGGCGATAATTTTAGTCACGGCGACATCCAGCAATACCTCGTTGGGGAGCATTACCTTGAGTCGCATCTTAGGCTTGGTCCACGCCGGCGTCGAGCTTGGCTTCGTCGATGGCGCCCAGCATGTACAAGGCCTGTTCGGGGACGTCGGCATAGCGGTCGGCCAGAATACGCTCGCAGCCGGCCAGGGTTTGTTCCAGGCTGACCCAGCGGCCGGGTTGTCCGGTGTATTGCTCGGTGGCGAAGAAGGGTTGGGTCAGAAAACGCTCCAGCCGGCGGGCCCGGTTCACCGTGCGGCGGTCGGCTGCGGACAGTTCTTCCAGTCCCAGCATGGCGATAATGTCCTTGAGTTCTTCGTATTCGGCCAGCGTGCGCCTTACGGCCAGCGCGACTTGGTAATGCCGCTGGCCCACCACGGCGGGGTTGAGCATTTTCGAGTTGGACGCCAGGGGGTCGATGGCCGGGTAAAAGCCCTGCGCGGCGCGCTTGCGCGACAGCACCACCGAGGCCGATAAATGCGAGAAGGTGTGGCTGGCGGAGGGGTCGGTAAAGTCGTCCGCCGGCACGTACACCGCTTGCACCGATGTGATGGCATTGGTTGGCGAACTGGCGATGCGTTCTTCCAGTTCCGCCAGTTCGGTGGCCAGGGTGGGTTGGTAACCGACCCGGGAGGGTATGCGCCCCATCAGGCCGGAGACTTCGGTGCCGGCCTGGATGAAGCGGAAAATATTGTCGATCAACAGCAGCACGTCCTGTTTTTCAGTGTCGCGGAAATATTCCGCCATGCTCAAGGCGGCATGACCGACCCGGAAGCGGGCCCCGGGGGCTTCGTTCATTTGTCCGAATACCAGCACGGCTTTATCCAGTACGCCGCTGGCGCGCATTTCGCGATAGGTTTCCTCGGCTTCGCGGCAACGCTCGCCGATGCCGCAAAACAGGCTGACGCCCTGGTAGCGGCCGGCCATGTTGTGGATCAATTCGGCAATTACCACGGTCTTGCCGACGCCAGCGCCGCCGAACATGCCGGCCTTGCCGCCGCGCTGCAGCGGCGACAACAGGTCTATGGCCTTGATGCCGGTCTCGAACATTGCCATCCCGGCCGAACGCCGGGCCAACGGCAGAGGCGGCTGGTGGATGGAGCGCCATTCGCCGCCCGCGAGTGATGCGCCGCCGTCTATCGCCTCGCCGAACACATTCAACATGCGCCCCAACAAACGTGTGCCTACCGGTACGCGCAACGGCAGGCCGGTATCGATGATCACCGCGCCGCGCGACAGGCCTTGGGTCGACGTCAAGGCGATGCCGCGCACGCTGGTGGGGCTTTGGTGCGCAACGACTTCTATGATCACCTTGCCGGCCTTGAGCGCGTTGTTCAGCGCCGGCAGGTGATTGGAAAAACAGGCGTCCACCACGCTGCCGCGAATCGCCGTCACAACGCCACGGGCGTCGTCGACAGAGGGTTCGTCCGGTAGGGAAAGCGGTGATGGCATGCTGTTCACCGGCCGGAGCAGGCGTTTGGAGTATTTTGCTGAATCATGCTGGGTGTTCGCTGCCGGTAAAAGCCTTACCCTAACCTGATCGAGGGAATCAGGCAATTGGCATTTTCGCGGCGGGTGGCGAGCCCTATCCGCCCCGCAAGTGTCTGCAAGCGGATTTAACTGTCATACGATAAGTTATCCGCAAACACCGCCCGCCAGTCTTGGCTGAAGTTCTCCACCGCCGCGTGGGTTGCCGGGGTGGCGAGAAATTGCCGGGCGATATCGCTTGGCAATGTCACGGCTTTTACGCCGAGTTTCAATACCTGTAACACTTGCTGGACGCTCTTGAAGCTGGCCACCAATAATTTGCCGGGCAATTGGTATTGATCGATGAAGGCTTGCAAATCGCCGACCACTTGCAGGCCATCGACGCCCAGGTTGTCGATTCGATTCAAATAGGGAGCCAGATAATCGGCGCCGTGCAAGGCCGCCAGCATGCCCTGCTGAACGTTGTAAATCGCGGTGGCCAGCAGGGGGATATCATGTTTTTTTAGCGCTTTGATGGCGCTTAAACCCTCGGCGTGGGCCGGAATTTTTACCACGATGTCGAACGGCAGCGCATGCAGTTTTCGGGCTTCGGCAATGATGCCGTCAGCCGTGTTGCTGAGCACCTGCACATGAAATCTGGCATCGGCGCCCAGTATTTCGGTCAATGCCGGTAGCAAACGCGTCAAGCCCATGCCGCCCGCAGCCATGATGGATGGATTGGTGGTGACCCCCGCCAGGGGTAAGCTGCGGGATAAGGTTTCAATGTCCGCCAGATTCGCGCTGTCCAGATAAAGCTCTAACATAAGTGGTGGTATATCCGTGAAAGTGTTGATTGCAATGCCGCCAGTATAGCGGTGGATGGCCGGGATTGCGCATCCAGTGTTGTGGGGTAATTGTTTCAACTACCTACGCGACCTTAGCTTTTTTCGTGCCGCTGTCGCGACGATAATTTAATGCCGGTTCCGCAGCGGCATCTCCGCCCCTGCGGAAAACACGCTGCCTCCCTGCATCGCCCCGAACGGGCAAATCACTCGGTACTTCCTTGTACCTCGCCCTTCGGCTGCTACGCATGCAAACCGGCAACCCTGCCGATTTGTCCGCTCAAACCCTCCGGTGCCCGGCGCGGCATTAAGGGAGAAAACCACTGCGAAATTTGAAATCGTTTGAAATTTTGGAAGTTTGTAGGGCGCATTAGCGCTAGCGTAATGCGCCGAATGCTTGAAGGCTAACATACGGCTGCGCCTATTGACGCCCTACGATTGCACCTTACGGCCTTAGCGAATTGACGCAAGCACTGTCCAGGGATATATTGCTGGTATATAGCATTTTGGAGGGCGTCTATGACAGCAAGTACCGTTTTTACCAACAATCGTAGCCAGGCCGTGCGCCTGCCCGCCGACATGCGTTTTCCGGAGAGCGTCAAAAAAGTGGAAGTCAGGGCTGTCGGCGCGGAACGCATTATTGCCCCAGCGGATTCTGCCTGGGACAGTTTTTTCGTCAACGGTCCGACTGTCAGCGACGATTTTTTAAGCGAGCGGGCCAGTCAGCAGCAGAACGAACGCGACAGTTTGTAGTTTCATATGTTGAAATATCTGCTCGATACCAACATCGTTATATACGTAATCAAACAGCGCCCAATTGAGGTGTTGGCAACCTTCAATCGGCATCATGGACGCATGGCGATTTCCGCTATAACGTTGGCCGAGTTGATTCATGGCGCGGAAAAAAGCCAAGTTCCCGAGCGTAATCTGGCAGTGGTAGAAGATTTTTGCAGCCGTTTGCAGGTGTTGCCATACAAAGATAACGCCGCCACGCATTACGGCAGCATACGCGCCGCGTTGGAACGCATTGGTCAAACGATAATTGTTAACGATTTGCACATTGCCGCGCATGCACGTAGTCATGGTTTGATTTTGGTGAGCAATAATTTGCGGGAATTTGAGAGGGTGCCGGGGTTGTTGATGGAGAATTGGTTGGGGTAGCTTTCTGGCTCCCAAGCTCCGGCTTTTTAAGGTGTCGCTATCGCGACGGATGTTTGGAAGTCGGGTCTCGGCCCGACAGCCGAGATACTTTCTTTTGTGTCGCCAAAAGAAAGTATCCAAAGAAAAGGCGGCCCGGATGCCGCGTTGATCCTGCGCGCCGAAGGATTTGAGCGGGGTTTTCCGAAGGGGCATCCCAGCCCCTGCGGAAAACGCGATGCATCCCTGCATCGCCCCTAACGGGCTAATCCGCCCAAACCCTCCGGTGCTCGGCGCGGCATAACGGGAGCAAACCCATTACGAAATTTGAAATCGTTTACTATTTTGGAAGTTTGTAGGGCGCATTAGCGATAGCGTAATGCGCCGAATGCTTGAAGGCTAACATACGGCGCAATACGGCTGCGCCTATTGACGCCCTACGATTGCACCTTACGGCCTTATAGTCTGACTCAGTACCCGTCCCAATTGAGGAAGATCGAAGCCCACATTCGAAGGCGTTTGCGGGCGAGACTGGTGAGCCAACAGAAGCGAAAGCCGTATCTGTATCGACATCTGGTCAAACGAGGTGTACCGCGAAAGCAAGCCGCCCAAACGGTCTTTTCCAACCAGAAACGATGGGCGCTTTCAGTCACCCGTGCGGTGACAAGAGCCTATCCGAATAGTTGGTTTATCAACCTGATGGGCCAGGAAATACGATCCGACCGACAATTGGCACATTGGTTTGATGTTTCTCAGTGGATTCGTCTTGCGTGAGGAGCCGTGTACGGACCCGTACGCACGGTTCTGTGGGCAGACGGGAGCTGCGGCTCCCTCTGACCCGATATAGCGTAATGCGCCGAATGCTTGAAGGCTAACATACGGCGCAATACGGCTGCGCCTATTGACGCCCTACGATTGCACCTTACGGCCTTAATCCGCCCAAACCCTCCGGTGCTCGGCGCGGCATAACGGGAAAAACCCCGTAGCGAAACTTGAAATCGTTTAATATTTAGTAGGTATCGTGTGCACCCCCTAATTGCTATGCCTTTTTAACAACCCTAGGTTGCGACTTATTTCTTTGTTTTTGGATAATTGATTGAGTTAAGGAAATTCAATGAGCTTTTTGACTGATGCAGAAAAACAGATGCTCTCTATTAGTCGAATGATTTTTCATGTTGTTGGGAAATCTCTCGAAGAGCCGATCTTGCTTGAAGAAATTGAGCCACCACAATTTACGGACTTCTTCTTAGAGCGCGTCAAGTCCGCATTAAAAGGGAATCTCTTTGAATTCAAGCTGCATTCTCCGACGGAAGCCACACTGCGTTCGATAGGAGAAAATGAAAATAACTTTTCCAACTCTACTAAGGCATTAGCGCGCGATTTTCAAAGACTTCATTCTGGTGGTAATACAAGTGAAGGTGTTTTCTTTGTTTTTGAATTGATGGCGGGGCAAGATAATACAATTTATGCTCTCATAAAATATGATAACGAGGATGTTGTTCGTTATATCTTAAATCAGAATGGAACAGAGATAGTGCCTCAATTGGAGAGGTTTCGGGAAACCTTTGTGCGTAAAGCGGAGGCTATGCAAAAAATTGCCCTAGTACGTCTTCAAGATGATCAAGGAGGCAAAGTAATCGTAAAAGATAGAAGTAAGCCAACTCATATCTCAGATTATTTTCAGAGTTTTTTGGAAGTTCGCCGAGTAAACTCACCTGAAAAGATGAGTAGTAAATTAGTGGATGCTTTCAAAAATACATTTAAAAAGCATAGAACTTCATTGCCAATCGAAATTCAACGGAGCGGTGTTAGCCATATTTATGCTGTCTTACGCCAAAATGGACAGCAATTTGATGCTGAAAATTATGAACCATTGATATCTGCTATTTTTGGAGCTGTAGATGAAAACTCGCCTATTCGAAATACGTTATCTAAGAATTTAAAAGATTTGGGTATCGCTGAAGAGTCATTTGAGATCATTCCGGAAAGTATTCAGAAGCCTCCTCGCCGGCGATTGGAAACTGTGGAAGGGACACAAGTTATTTACGATGAGGAGCATGCCCCTGAGCGAATACCTCATGAAGATGGAGTCAGGACGAAAATAGTGATCGTTACTACCGAAATAACTACCGATGACATCGATATTGGAAAGGGTTCTTAAGGCTGTTGAACTTAGCCGAAGTTCTGCTGATTTCAGAATATCCGAAGATCCAGGCCATCTTTGGGTAGGTGGAAGGCTAAACGGCGCGACTCTAACAGCTTGGCAAGCTGTTGTTGATGAGAGTATCCCTTGGTTAACTTTAGTATGCAAGGATGAGACAGGTGATTCTATTTATCCAGAAGCTGGAAATGAAGGAGATAAGTTTCGGTTAGACCTGACATTTGAATGCCCAATTAACGTTCCGCATCTTTTTTCATTAGAAGGATGGAAAGCATTACTTCGTAGTGAAGAAAAGCTAATATCGGCTAACGCTATCAAGCTGGCTTTTATTCAGAATGGATTCGAGTCAAAAGCCTTTATGGTCGAGCCATGGGTTAATGCTCCACAGGGTTACGCCCTTGATGACTTCAAATCAAAACCTTTTGTTGGGCCAAGAAAATATGTCAGATGTCAATCGTCTGAGCTGATGGCTCCAGTGTCTATTAAACCATGGCTTTTAAACGGATCAGCTCCGGATGATTGCCCTGCGTTTGCTATATGGCAAGAAGTGGCGTCAGAGATGTTGGCTAAATCGCTGCCAAATGAGCTTTATACAGAAGGCGACAGTTTTAAGCTTAATTTATCAGGACAGCCTCCAAAAATAATCGATTTCGGTTGTTTTTTGGCAGAAGAAATTCCATTTCAAATACTTCAAGACTCCGCAAATTGGGTCTACTTAGAAGGTGAGGATGTTGAGGTAAGGCATACCTTTTTAACCTCTGAATTAGCTCGTTCTTGGAGCTCTGATGTTTCGTTTTGTGAAGGTTTGGCTTTACGATTACCAGGTGCACTTGATTCAGCTCGGCTCGTTTATAAGGCGCATTTAAGAACCAGTAGCAAAGAGACTTTAAAGTCGCTAGCTGACCTGAGAAAAACGCTAGCGGAAGAAATTCAGAAACTTTTACAGCAATCAAAAGATTTATCAGGTTCCGTTTGGCGTGATGTCGCTATTGCCATTGGTGCAGTTGCTGTGCGTTATTCTATGCCAAATGGCAAAGTTACTGAAATATCAGTTGCTTATGCGGGGATTTTTATTTTGATAGCTATGTATATTGGAATTTCATACTGGATTACTATTACAACGAATAATAATTTCTTGCGGATTATTGAAATATCAAGAGAATCGTGGCGTACGAAGCTCTATGCGTTTCTAGATGACAATGACTATCAATCTTTAGCAAAAAAGCCGTTGAATGATTCTATTAGCGCTTATAGGAAAACCGAAAGACGAACCCATTTTGTTGTATTGGGTGTTATTTGTATTTTGATAATGCAGTTTTTTAATGAACTGGATTTAATATGCTTAGATTGCTTCTTGTCTAAAGCTAATGAATTGATTTCTCTATTAATAAAAAATGTCATTAATTTTATCACTTACTTTTTTCGTTATTATTAGTACAGGTTAGCCGTTAGAGCTTGTTAAGTAGCGTGAGAATGATATTATTCTCGATTGACTGGCTTTTGTTATTGCCACTTCTTACATTTTGGAACTGTATATATCGTATTGGTTTTCTTTAAATTACGGATTGGTTTTGTTCCCGTTATGCCGCGCCGAGCACCGGAGGGTTTGGGCGGACTAGCCCGCTAGGGGCGATGCAGGGATGCATCGCGTTTTCCGCGGGGGCTTGGAGGCCCCTTCGGGAAACCCCGCTCAAACCTGAGGAGCGCAGGATTAACGCGGGATTCGGGTCGCCTTTTCTTTGGATACTTTCTTTTGGCGACGCAAAAGAAAGTATCGCGGCTGTCGGTCCGCGAACCGACTTCTAAATGACTGTCGCGGCAGCGACACAAATTTAAAACTCCCCTCACCCTAACCCTCTCCCGGCGGGAGAGGGAATAGTTCTTAAATCCGATATTCCGCCGACCGCGCGTGAGCAGTCAAACTCTCCCCCCGCGCCAACACCGAAGCAATCTTGCCAAGCTCGGAAGCGCCGGCAGCCGAACAATTGATCAAACTGCTGCGTTTTTGGAAGTCGTACACACCCAGCGGTGAAGAGTAGCGGGCGGTGCTGGAAGTCGGTAGTACGTGGTTGGGGCCGGCGCAATAATCGCCCAAGGCTTCGGCTGTGTAGCGGCCCATGAAGATAGCGCCGGCGTTGCGGATTTGCGCGGCCAGGGTTTCCGGGTCGGCGACCGATAATTCCAAGTGTTCCGGGGCGATGCGGTTGGCGACTTCGGCGGCTTCGGTCAAATCGTTGACCTTGATGAAAGCGCCGCGCCCGGTCATCGATGCGCGAATGATCTCGGCCCGTTCCATTTCCGGCAGCAGTTTGTTGATGCTGGCCTCGACCCGGTCCAGAAATTCGGCGTTGTCGCTGATCAAAATCGACTGGGCGTTTTCGTCGTGTTCGGCTTGCGAGAACAGGTCCATGGCGATCCAGTCGGGATCGGTTTGGCCGTCACAGATGATCAAAATTTCCGACGGGCCGGCAATCATGTCGATGCCGACCTGGCCGAATACCAGTTTTTTGGCGGTGGCGACGTAGATGTTGCCGGGGCCGACGATCTTGTCCACCGCCGGCACGGTTTCGCTGCCGTAAGCCAGCGCCGCTACGGCTTGGGCGCCGCCTATCGTGAAAACCCGGTCGACGCCGGCGATATAGGCGGCCGCCAGTACCATGGCATTGGTTTCCCCGCCGGGTGTGGGTACAACCATAATCAATTCGCCGACCCCGGCAACCTTGGCCGGAATTGCATTCATCAATACCGAGGATGGATAGGCGGCTTTGCCGCCCGGTACATACAATCCGGCTTTATCCAGCGGGGTGACTTTTTGCCCCAGCAGCGTGCCATCGGCTTCGGTAAATTGCCAGGATTGCAGTTTTTGATGCTCGGCATAAGCGCGGACGCGCTCGGCGGCGATTTGCAGGGCTTGGGCTTGATCCGTCGGCAGGCTGTCCCAGGCTTGCTTCAAGGCGGCTTGACCCAATTCCAATTCAGCGGCGGCTTTAAAGTTGGTGCGGTCGAAGCGGTTGGTGTAGTCGAGCAAGGCTTGGTCGCCGTGTTTGCGCACGTTGGCGATGATCTCCAATACCCGTTGGTGTATCTCCAAGTCGTCGCTGGCATCCCAGGCCAGTCTTTGCGTTAACGCATCGGCAAAGTGAGGGTCGGCGCTGTCGAGGCGCAACATTTGGATTGCTGTCATGGTGATTACCGTTGTGCCAAAGTAGTTTCGAACTGGTCTATCAACGCCTGGATGGCTTGGTGCTTCATTTTCATCGCCGCCTTGTTGACCACCAGCCGGGAGGTGATGTTGGCGATCAATTCGCGCGGTTCCAGGCCGTTGGCTTTCAGGGTGTTGCCGGTGTCAACCAAATCGACGATGCAATCGGCCAAGCCGACCAGCGGCGCCAGTTCCATCGAGCCGTAGAGTTTGATGATTTCGGCCTGTATGCCCAGGTCGGCGTAATAGCGTTGCGCGGTTTTGACGTATTTGGTGGCGACACGCAAACGGCCCTTGACTTCCGGCGCATTGACCGGGCCGGCGGTCATAAGCCGGCAGCCGGCTATGCCGAGATCCAGCGGCTCGTAAAGGCTTTCGGCGCCGTGTTCCAGCAGCACGTCCTTGCCGGCAATCCCCATATCGGCCGCGCCGTATTCGACGAAGGTCGGCACGTCGGTGGCGCGGATGATCACCAGTTGCACGTCCGGGCGGGTGGTTTGCAAGATCAGCTTGCGGCTTTTGTCGGGGTCGTCAACCGGCGTGATGCCGGCTTGCTGCAAAAACGGCAGGGCTTCTTCGTAAATGCGGCCCTTGGATACGGCTATGGTCAACATGATTTCAGTCGTCTATTAATTAGGCACGCGGCGGATGGTGGCGCCAAGCTGGGTGAGTTTTTCTTCGATGTGGTCGTAGCCGCGGTCGATATGATAAATGCGGTCCACCAGTGTGCTGCCGTCGGCTACCAAGCCGGTCAAGACCAAGCTGGCGGAGGCGCGCAGGTCGGTTGCCATCACCGGCGCGGCGGTCAGTCTTTCAACCCCGGTGATGATGGCGGTGTTGGATTCCAGTTTGATTTGCGCGCCCATGCGTTGCATTTCCTGTACGTGCATGAAGCGGTTTTCGAACACGGTTTCGGTGATCAGGCCCACGCCTTCGGCTACCGCATTCAGCGCGGTAAACTGGGCCTGCATGTCGGTGGGAAAGGCCGGGTAGGGCGCCGTGCGCACGCTGACCGCCTTGGGTCGCTTGCCGTGCATGTTCAACTCTATCCAGTTGTCGCCGGTGGTGATTTCGGCGCCTGCTTCCTTCAGTTTGTCCAGTACCGCGTCCAGCGTGGTGGGATCGGTGTTTTTCAATCTGACCCGGCCGCGGCTGATGGCGCCGGCCACCAGATAAGTGCCGGTTTCGATGCGGTCCGGCAGAATGTCGTAGTGCAAGCCGGGCACGCCGAGTTTTTCCACCCCTTCCACGGTCAGAATGTCGGTGCCGATGCCGCTGATTTTTGCGCCCATTTTGTTTAAAAAGTGGGCCAGATCGGAGACTTCCGGTTCCTTGGCGGCGTTTTCGATAATGGTGACGCCTTCCGCCAGGGTGGCGGCCATCAGGATGTTTTCGGTACCGGTGACGGTGATTTTATCCAGCACCAGACGGCAACCTTGCAGGCGCTTGGCCTTGGCGTGGATGTAGCCGGCTTCCACTTGAATGTCGGCGCCCAGTTTGATCAAGGCGTCGATATGTATGTCCACCGGCCGGGTACCGATGGCGCAACCGCCCGGCAGTGATACGTGTGCTTCGCCGAAGCGGGCCAGCAACGGGCCCAGTACCAGAATCGAGGCCCGCATGGTTTTTACCAGTTCGTAAGGCGCTTCGTATTTATCGATGGTACTGGAGTCGACCTCGATATTCATTTTTTCGTCGACCATCAGGCCGACGCCCATTTGGCCCAGCAGTTCCAGCGTGGTGGTAATGTCGTGCAAATGCGGAATGTTGCCGACGCTGACCGGCGTTTCGGACAATATGGTGGCCGCCAGAATCGGCAGGGCGGCATTCTTGGCGCCGGAAATGCGCAGTTCGCCGTCGAGCGGTTCGCCGCCGGTAATCAGTAATTTATCCATTGATGTTGCTTACATTGTTGGGGGCAGAACCGGATGAACTGCCGGAATAATATTCGGTTTCGTCGAAGCCGCTCAATTTGGCCAGAGCCATCAGTTGCTCCGGAATGTTTTTGAAGCGCAGTTCGGCACGGATGGCGCGGCTTTGCTTGATCCATTCGATCATCAGGGCCAGCCCGGCGCTGTCGGTTTTGCCGACTTTCGACAAGTCTATGTAAATGGTCTCTATGCCCTTCAAAAATCTGAAGGACTGCAAGGTTTGTTTGTCTATGCTGGCGAAGGTCAGATTGCCTTCCACCGTAAAATAGCCGGGCGATTGTTCGCTCAAGCTCAGCTTGGCCATTATTTGCCTTCCGCTTTGTTCATCATGAACTTGCCTATCATTTCTTCCAGCACGATGGCCGAGCTGGTGATGTCCAGGCGGCTTTTGTCTTTCAAATAATCCTCGGACGAACCGGGGTCTATGCTGATGTATTGTTCGCCCAACAGGCCGGCGGTATAAATGCTGGCGCTGGAATCGTCGGGCAGATTGTCGTATTGGCTGTCGATACGCATTTCCACCACGGCTTCGTGCGAGCTCTTGTCCAGCGTGATGGACGAGACGCGGCCGATTTTTACCCCGGCAAGCGATACCGGCGATTTGATCTTCAGGCCGCCGGAGTTCTGAAAGCGGGCGCTGACGGTGTAGCTGTCTCCGTTACTGTAGGAGCCCAGGTTGCTGATTTGCAGGGCCATGTAAAACAGGGCGGCAATACCGACGGCGACAAACATGCCGACCAGGGTGTCCTGCGTTTTTGAGTGCTGCATGTCAAATGTCTCCAAACATCAGAGCGGTTAAAATGAAATCGAGTCCCAGAATCGAAAAGGCGGAATTGACCACGGTGCGGGTGGTGGCGCGGCTGACGCCTTCGGAGGTGGGTACGCTGTCGTAGCCTTCGAACAAGGCGATCCAGGACACCACGAATCCGAACACCACGCTTTTGATGACGCCGTTGATGATGTCTTCGTTAAAGTCTATGCCGTTTTGCATTTGGGCCCAGAAGGCGCCGTCGTCGACGCCTAGCATGCCGACGCCAACCAAGTGTCCACCCATGACGCCTATCGAACTGAAAATGGCCGCCAGTAGCGGGGTGGAAATCAGGCCGGCCAGAAAACGCGGGGTGATGATGCGGTTGATCGGGTCCACCGCCATCATTTCCATGCCGGACAATTGTTCGGTGGCTTTCATCAGGCCGATTTCCGCCGTCAGCGCCGACCCGGCCCTGCCGGCGAACAGCAACGCTGAAACCACCGGCCCCAGTTCGCGCACCAGCGAAGCCGCCACCATCAGGCCCAGGGATTCGTCGGCGCCGAAATCCGACAAAATATAATAGCCCTGCAGGCCCAGCACCATGCCGACGAACAGGCCGGAAATGGCGATGATCAGAAACGACAGCACGCCCACCGAGTACAGTTGTTTGTTCAACAGGTTGGGGCGCGGTAATACTTCGCGTATGCCCGCCAGCACATGCATCAGGAAAAAGGTGGCCCGGCCCAGTTTGGCGAAACTGCCGCGGGCGGTCTTTCCCAGAAGTTCTAAAAATTCAAGCATCGCGAGTCCGGGTTATTTGGCGGTCAGCAGATCGTCGAGGTAATCCCTGGCCGGGTAATGAAAATGCACTGGGCCGTCGGCGTCGCCGTTCATGAATTGTTGTACCCAGGCCGAATCCGAGCTTGCCAGTTGCTGGGGCGTGCCCTGGCCGACGATTCTGCCTTCGGAGAGTACGTAGATATAGTCGGCGATGGCGGCCGTTTCATGCACGTCGTGCGAGACGATGATGCTGGTCAGGCCCAGGGTGGTATTCAGAGACTTTATCAGATGTACCAAGGCTCCCATCGAAATAGGGTCCTGTCCGGTGAACGGCTCGTCATACATGATCATCATCGGATCGAGGGCGATGGCACGGGCCAGCGCCACCCGCCGGGCCATGCCGCCGGACAGTTCGTTAGGCATCAATTGATGGGCTCCGCGCAAACCGACGGCCTGCAACTTCATCAGCACCAGCGTGCGGATCATGGATTCCGGCAAATGCGTGTGTTCCCGCAATGGAAAGGCCACGTTGTCGTAGACATTCATATCGGTCAGCAGGGCGCCGCTTTGAAACAACATGCCCATGCGCTTGCGCAAGTTATATAGCTCCCTGGTCTTTAGCTGATGCACGTTTTGCCCGTCCACCAGTATTCGGCCGGCGTTGGGATACAACTGCCCGCCAATCAATTTCAGCAGCGTGGTTTTACCGGTTCCGCTGGGGCCCATGATGGCGGTGACCTTGCCGCGCGGTATGTTCAGGCTGACATCGTCAAAAATTTTTCTCGTGCCGCGGGAAAAGCTGAGGTTTTCGACGCTAACGATATGATTTGTCGAGCTTGCGCTAGTGGGCATCTGCCGGAATTACATAATTTGGGGAGTGAAGTGGGCTATTTTGTATGAGGGGTCAATAATAAGTCAATGACTCGGGATGAAAAGGTCGGCAATAACATGCAATAATGGTTCCTTTTTTAGCGTTTTTGGTGGGGGATTGGTTTGGTGTGCGATCAGGATATTCAGGCCTTGGCTGTGGCGGTTATTCAAACCGAAACCAAAGCCGTTGCCATGTTGGCGGAGCGCATAGACGAACAATTTATCCGGGCTTGCCATTTGCTTCTGGCCTGTAAGGGCCGGGTGGTGGTGACGGGGATGGGTAAATCCGGCCATATCGCCGGCAAAATCGCCGCTACCCTGGCCAGCACCGGTACTCCGGCTTTTTTTGTGCATCCGGGCGAGGCCAGTCACGGCGACCTTGGCATGATAACCCGGCAGGATGTCGTGTTGGCCTTGTCCAATTCCGGCGAAACCGAGGAAATTTTGACGATCTTGCCTATCATTAAGAGGCTGGGCGTGCCTTTGATTGCCATGACGGGCAACGCCGGATCGGCCTTGGCCAAGCTGGCCAGCGTGCATATCGATGTGGCTGTCGAACAAGAGGCTTGTCCATTGGGTTTGGCGCCGACCTCCAGCACCACGGCGGCCTTGGTGATGGGCGATGCGCTGGCTGTGTCGTTGTTGCAAAGCAAGGGCTTTACCCGCGATGATTTTGCCTTGTCGCATCCGGGCGGCAGTTTGGGCAAGCGCTTGTTGCTGCAGGTCGGCGACATTATGCACAGAGGCGTCGAAGTGCCGATGGTTGCCGATTCGGTGACGGTCAGTAAAGCTTTGCTGGAGATGACGGAAAAGAAGCTGGGCATGACGGCGGTGGTCGATGAGGATGGGCAGGTGGCGGGCATATTTACCGACGGCGATTTGCGGCGCATGCTGGAAAAGAATCTCGATGTGCGCGGTACCCGGGTTGCGGAGGTTATGACGCGGCCTTGCGCGGTGATCAAACAGGACATCCTGGCCGCCGAAGCCATGCAAATCATGGAAAGCAAAAAGATCAACGCCCTGCTGGTGGTCGATGAAGATAAACATCTGCACGGTGCATTGAATATGCACGATTTGTTGCGGGCCGGCATTGTTTGAGGAGGGGGCATGCTGAATTTGTCGCGGGAGCAACAGGATAAAATCAAACGGCTGAAATTGTTGATACTGGATGTCGACGGCGTGTTGACCGACGGACGTCTTTTCTTCGACGACCACGGCCAGGAATACAAATGCTTTCATGCCCGCGACGGCCACGGTATTAAACTATTGCGGCAATCCGGCGTCGAGGTGGCGGTGATTTCCGGGCGCAAATCGAATTCCGTGACGTTGCGCATGCAGACTCTCGGCGTCGATTTGGTGTACCAAGGGCATGAAAACAAGCGGGCGGCCTTTGCCGAGATCCTGCAAAACCTGAACTTGCGTCCCGGGCAAGCTGCCCACGTCGGCGACGATGTGCTGGATTTGCCGATTATGTTGCAAGCCGGTTTCGCGGTGGCGGTTGCCGATGCCAACTTTGCGGTCAAACAGCGGGCGGATTGGTGCACGCAAACGCCGGGCGGCATGGGAGCCGTGCGCGAGGTGTGCGACCTGATCATGCAGGTGCAGGGTAGTTTTGACGCGATGTTGCGGAACTATTTATGAACTTTTGGGATAAATACCAGCTGTTCATTTACGTGGCCGGGGCCGCTTTGTTGACTTGGTGGTTGCAGCAGTTGTACGAACAGCGCGCCATCGAGATCAAAGTGGCCGAAAACAGCCCCGATTTTTTCAGTTCCGGTTATTACAAAAAAGAAATGGATCTGGACGGTTTGCCCAAGAGCGAGTTGACGGCGGAAAAGTTGCGGCATTTCAAGGCGGATGGCTCCACCCATCTGGAGAGGCCGATGATGGTTTTGCACAGCCCCAATGCCGCGCCATGGGTGATTCGATCCGATAGCGGTATCATGGCGGCCGACGGGGACAATCTGCGCTTGAACGGCAAGGCCTTGATAGAGCGCCAGGCCTCCAAGGGTTCGTCCGCCATGAAAATCAGTACTTCGGATTTGCGGGTTAAATTGTCAACCCACTATGCGGAAACAGCGGCTTGGGCGGATATCGTCAGCCCACCCAATCAAACATCGGGCACCGGCATGGAAGTAACCTTTGTGAGTCCTATTCACTTGAAATTATTGTCCAAGGTTAAAGGGCGTTATGAAATTAAGTAAGTTGATCGGCTTGGGGCTATTGCTGTGCGTGGGTCCGGCTTTGGGGTTGGAAAGCGATTCCGAGCAGCCTGTCTATATCGATTCGGACAGCGCGGTTTATGACGAAAAGGCCCAAATCAGTACTTATACCGGCAAGGTGGTGGCCAAACAGGGCAGTATCAGAATCGATGCCGATAAATTGGTGGTCTATCTGAAAGACGGCGACATTATCAAGTTGGTGGCGACCGGTAACCCGTCGAAGTTCGAACAGTTGCCCGCCGTGGGGAAAGACAAGATGTACGGAGAAGGACTGATCAACGAATTTTATCCGGACAAGAATCTGTTGATTTTTATGAAGAACGCTTCGGTTTGGCAGGGCGATGCCCGACAATCCAGCGATCGTATCGAGTATGATACAAAAAATTCTCTGTTGAAGGCCGGCGAGTCCAGTTCGGACGGCAAGCGGGTCCACTCCGTCATCAAACCCAAGGCGAAACCGGCTAACTGACATGGCGCGATTGAGAGCTGAACAAATTTTCAAAAGCTACAACCGCCGTAACGTCGTTAACGGGGTCAGTCTGGAGGTCAATACCAGCGAGGTGGTCGGTTTATTGGGCCCCAACGGCGCCGGCAAAACCACCAGTTTTTACATGCTGGTGGGTTTGGTCAAGGCGGATGCCGGCCAGATTTATCTGGACGATCAATGCATTACGCATCATCCCATGCATAGGCGGGCGCGGCTGGGTATCGGCTATCTGGCTCAGGAAGCCTCGGTGTTCCGTAAATTGAGCGTGGCGGATAACCTGCGGGCCGTGTTGCAGATACGCGCCGATCTGACCGATGGCCAGATCGAATTGATGATCGATGAGTTGCTGGGCGAATTCGGCATCAGCCATTTACGCAATCAACAGTCGCTGGGCCTGTCGGGCGGGGAACGCCGGCGGGTGGAAATCGCCAGGGCACTGGCTTCGGAGCCGCAATTTATTCTGCTGGACGAGCCGTTTGCCGGCGTCGACCCGATTTCGGTGCTGGAATTGCAAAAAATTATTGCCCAACTGAAGGAAAGGGGTATCGGTATATTGATTACCGAACATAAGGTTAGGGAAACGCTTGAAATATGCGACCGGGCCTACATTCTGAATGCGGGGCAGGTGATTGCCGAGGGAGCCTCGCGGCAATTGGTTGAAAACGAGGAAGTCCGCCGCGTATATTTGGGCGACACATTTAGCTTATAGAGATCGAGTAGTCATGAAGCAATCTTTACAGCTCAGAATTGGTCAGAGCCTGACAATGACGCCGCAATTGCAACAGGCGATCAAATTGTTGCAAATGTCGACCCTGGATCTGCAACAGGAAATTCAGCAGGCGCTGGAATCCAACATGATGTTGGAGGTTGAAGAGGATGATTTGCCTACCCTGGAGTACAGGGATAAAAAATCCGAAAATACCGATCAGATTACCAGCGAAGGTTCGCAAACCGACATGCCGGATGAACTGCCGGTCGATGTCAGCTGGGACGACGTCTACGAGAGTGCCTTGCCGGCGGGTGACGATTCGTCGGATAGCGCGGAATTCGAAACTTTTCGCGGTAAAACTCAAACCTTGCAGGATCATTTGATCTGGCAACTGGAATTGACCCATGTCTCCGAACGCGACTACGCGATTGCGGTGGGAATAATCGATGCCATAAATGACGACGGTTATGTGGCCACCGATTTGAACGATATCTATCAAGGCCTGCTGGAACAATTGGACGATTTGGAGATGGACGAGGTGCAGGCCGTGCTGCACATGATCCAGAATTTCGATCCCGTCGGCGTGGGCGCCCTGGATTTGGCGGATTGCTTACGCTTGCAAGTGCAGCAGTTGCCCGAGCATACGCCGTACAAAGCCGACACGTTGGATTTCGTTACCCGGCACCTGGAGTTGTTGGCCAGTTGCGACCAAGCCCGGCTGATGAAACGGGTAGGCTTCACCGAAGAACAATTGAAGGGCGTGCTGGCCTTGATCAGAAGTCTGGATCCCAAGCCGGGCGCGCGCCTGCAGGAAGCCGATGTGGAGTACGTGGTGCCCGATGTGTTCGTGCACAAGGTCAAGGATCAATGGCTGGTTACGCTGAATCCGGATATCGCTCCCAAACTGCGCATCAATCCGTTCTATTCCGGCATGATCAAGCGGGCCGATAACAGCCAGGACAATGTCAGCATGAAAAACCACATGCAGGAAGCGCGTTGGTTTATCAAAAGCCTGCATAGCCGCAACGATACGTTATTGCGGGTGGCCAAGAGTATCGTGGAAAAGCAGGGCGAATTTTTCGAACACGGACCGATTGCCATGAAGGCCATGGTCTTGCGCGATATCGCCGAGGAACTGGAACTGCATGAGTCCACCATTTCCAGGGTCACCACGCAAAAATATATGCACACTCCGCAGGGAGTGATCGAATTTAAATACTTCTTCTCCAGTCACGTCAGTACCGAGGGAGGAGGCGAGTGTTCCGCCACGGCGATCAGAGCACTGATAAAAGAGTTGGTGGGGAATGAAAATCCGGCCAAACCCTTAAGCGATAGTAAAATATCCGACTTATTGAACGAGAAGGGTATCAATGTGGCGCGGCGTACCATTGCAAAATACCGCGAAGCCATGTCGATTCCTTCCACCAGCCAGCGGAAGAGGCACATTTAAATCAAACGGGAAGCACATTTTTTATAAACAGGAGTATTTCCATGCAAGTCAGTATCACAGGTCACCACGTAGAAGTCACCGAGGCATTAAAAGCCCATGTGGAAGACAAAATCAGCAAAATCAAGCGCCATTTCGATAATGTGGTCGATGTCCACGTTATTTTGACCGTCGAGAAACTGGAGCAAAAAGCCGAAGCCACCGTGCAAGTCAGCGGCGCCAAACTGTACGCCGATGATACGCAAGAAGATATGTATGTCGCGATCGACAACATGGTCGACAAACTCGACAGACAAATCGTCAAACACAAAGAAAAATTACAAAACCATCGTTAATCATCCAGCCACCAGGGCAGGGCGAAGCCCGGCTTCGCCCTGTTACAGTTTATGAAATTGGTCATTATCAGCGGCTTGTCGGGCTCGGGAAAAAGCATCGCACTGGATACCCTGGAAGATTGCGGATATTACTGTATCGACAATCTGCCGATTGCCTTGCTGCGGGACTTTGTTGACCATGTCATGCTGGAAGGCCGGGATATTTATCAAAAAACCGCCATAGGCATAGATGCTCGCAATCAAACCGAAAGTCTGGCGGATTTTCCCAACAAATTAAAATTCATTCGCGACAAGGGGATAGAGTGCGAGGTGGTCTATATGCATGCGGAGGAAAATATCATCCTCAAGCGCTATAGCGAAACCCGCCGCAGACACCCGCTTACTACCGCCAGCAGGCCCTTGCGCGAGGCGCTGGAAATTGAACAGCAAGTGTTGCGGCCATTGGCCGTGCATGCCGACATTACCGTCGATACCAGTTATACCCATTATCACCAGTTGCGGGATTTGCTGAAAAACCGCCTGGGGGAGAAGGGCAAAAGCCGATTGTCGATATTATTTCAATCGTTTGGATTTAAATACGGTATTCCGCTGGATGCCGATTTCGTCTTCGACGCCCGCAGCCTGCCCAATCCTTATTGGGTAGCGGAATTGCGGGGATGTACGGGCAAAGACCAGCCGGTAATCGATTTTTTGCAGAACGAATCCGTGGTGCGGGAGTTTTTGCGGGATATCGGCCAATTCATCGAGCGCTGGGCGCCCCGCTTCGAGTCCGACAACCGCAGTTATCTGACCATTGCCATCGGTTGTACCGGCGGACAGCACCGCTCGGTTTTTCTGGTCGAGGAGCTGAGCCGGTATTTTAAAGACAAAATTCCGAATGTGATTGTCAGACACCGCGAACTGCGGTAACGGACAATGCGGCCGGTTCAATATCAATTTTTCACCATGTCATCATTAGCGCTGGAAAACCGCAAACAACTGCTGGACAGAACCGCCGAGATCCTGCGGTCGGGAACCCAAATGGATATACGGAATTGGGTGCATTCCTTATATCCCGCCGAAACCGCGCACATTCTGGAATCGTTGGAAGCCGAGCATCGCGCCAAAATTTGGGCGGTTATTCCTCCCAGCGTGATGGGTGAGATATTGGTCGAAGTCAATGTCGAAGTCGGCGCCGGTCTTTTGAAAATCACCGACCGCAAGGATTTGATCGCCGCCTGTGAAAACATGGGCTCCGATAGCATGGTCGATCTGTTGCACGTGCTGCCGGAGCCATTGTTGTCGCAAGTCATTGAAACCATAGGCGCGCGCAATCGCAGTCGCTTCGAAAGCGCCTTGGGTTACGGCGAGCATACCGCCGGCGGCCTGATGTCCCGCGAAGTGTTGACGGTACGCGCCGATGTGACCTTGGATGTGGTGGCGCGTTATTTGAGAAAGCGCGGTAAAATTCCGCCGGGCACGGAGAGCCTGATTGTGGTCGACCGCACCGAGCAGTTCCGGGGCATATTGCCGCTAAGCCAGTTTCTGGCCAGCGACCCGCATAGCAAGGTGGCCGACGTGATGGATAGTCGCGGTGTTGCAGTGCTTCACAGTACACCCAGCCGAGACGTGGTGCGCTTATTCGAACAGCGTAAGCTTTTGTCGTTGCCGGTGGTGGCGGATGACGGCAAGGTCATGGGCCGCATCGCCATCGACGATATCGTCGGCGTCATTCGCGAGGAAGCGGATCATTCGTTGATGGGCATGGCCGGCTTGACCGAGGGACACGATATGTTCGCGCCTGTGGTCACCAGCGCCAAGCGGCGGGCGGTCTGGCTGGGCATCAATCTGTTGACCGCCTTTTTGGCCGCCTGGGTGATCGATTTGTTCGAGGATACCATTCAGCAAATTGTGGCCTTGGCGGTATTGATGCCGATCGTGGCCAGCATGGGCGGTATAGCCGGCAGTCAGACCCTGACCCTGGTAATTCGCGGCTTGGCCTTGCAGCAAGTATCCGCCGGCAACGCCATCAGTCTGTTGTTTAAGGAAGTGTCGGTAGGTTTGGTCAACGGTTTGGTTTGGTCCGCGGTAGTGGCCGGAGTGGCCGGTTTCTGGTTTCATGATCCGCATCTGGGCTTGCTGTTGGGGGCGGCAATGATGATAAATTTGGTCTGCGCGGCCTTGTCTGGAGTGGCCATTCCGGTAGTGTTGGATAGATTGGGCGTTGATCCGGCTTTGGCGGGCGGGGTATTGTTGACCACCGTCACCGATGTGGTGGGGTTTATGGCATTCCTGGGTTTGGCAACCCTGTTCCTGCTCTAAGTCCCGCTATGCTTTTTCCGATGGATAATGATAGTATTTCCCTTACAAATAGCTGATTCCCCTTGGAAACTCGATGTCGACCAGTTCCCCGTCCCTACAGAAAGCCGCCTTGGAATTCAAAAGCACCTCTTTGACGGTGCCGGTGCTGCTGCTGGCCAGTATTGACGAGAAGCATATCGAGCTGCAATTACAGGAAAAAATCGCCCAGGCGCCCGAATTTTTCAAGCACTCGCCCCTGTTGATCGATTTGCAAAAATTGAACGGCCAGGGGCTGGATATGGATTTACAGTCCCTGGTTAAACAGGTGCGTGATTTGGGTTTTTTGCCTATAGGCATTCGCGGCGGCAACGACAGGCAAAATCGCGCGGCGCTGGATATGAACCTGCCGGTGCACTCACTGCACGGTGGCAATTCAGCCGCGACGCATAAGCCGGCGGCAAAAACCCTGGCCGTGTCGTCGGAAGTGGAAGCAAGCAAACAGCCCGAACAAACCCTCGAAAACAAATTGATCACCCAGCCGGTGCGTTCCGGCCAACGGGTATATGCCAAGGGCGACCTGATCGTGACCGCGACGGTCAGTGCCGGCGCCGAAATCATGGCGGAAGGCAATATTCACGTCTACGGCACCTTGCGCGGGCGAGCCCTGGCCGGCGTGCCGGGCAACATCAACAGCCGGATTTTCTGCTCCGACCTGCAGGCCGAATTGATTTCCATTGCCGGTATTTATCAGCTTAGCGACGATTTAAGTCCGGAAACAGCGCACAAGCCAGTTCAGATCAGTCTGGACAATCAGACCCTAATTATTAAAGATATTTAAGCTTTCCTCGGAGGAATTACATTGGCCAGAATTATCGTCGTCACGTCGGGAAAAGGTGGTGTGGGCAAGACCACAACCAGTGCGGCTATCGCAATGGGCTTGGCAAAAAGAGGTCATAAAACCGCGGTTATCGATTTTGACGTGGGTTTGCGCAATCTGGATTTGATCATGGGCTGCGAACGCCGGGTGGTTTACGATCTGGTCAACGTCATCAACAATGAAGCCACCCTGAATCAAGCCTTGATCCGGGACAAACGTTGCGATCAGCTTTATATTTTGCCCGCCTCGCAAACCCGCGACAAGGATGCCTTGACTACCGAAGGCGTGGGCAAGATTCTGGAAGAACTGGCAAAGGATTTCAAATATATCGTTTGCGACTCGCCGGCCGGCATCGAACGCGGGGCCACCTTGGCCATGTACTTTGCCGACGATGCCTTTGTGGTCACCAATCCCGAAGTCTCTTCGGTGCGCGATTCCGACCGCATGCTGGGTATTTTGTCCAGCAAGTCGCGTCGCGCGGAAAGAGGCGAGGACCCCATCAGGGAATATCTGCTGCTGTCGCGTTATTCGCCGGATCGGGTCAAACTGGGCGAAATGTTGAGCGTGGACGATGTACAGGAAATTCTGTCGCTGCATTTGTTGGGTGTGATTCCTGAATCGAAATCGGTATTGAATGCTTCAAACTCGGGCACGCCCGTCATCCTCGACGAACAAAGCGACGCCGGTCAAGCCTATCAGGACATCGTGGCCCGGTATTTAGGGGAAGACAAACCCCATCGTTTCATTGAGGAAGAGAAGAAAGGCTTGTTCAGCAAGCTGTTAGGGAGAAAGTAATGAGTCTCTTGGATTATTTCAGATCGTCGAAACCGAGCAGCGCCTCGCTGGCGAAAGAGCGATTGCAGATTCTGGTTGCCCACGAACGTTCCTCGCGCAACCAGCCTTCGTATTTGCCTCAATTGCAGCAGGAATTGCTGGCGGTCATCCGGAAATATGTCAACGTCGGCCAGGATGCCATTACGGTGAATTTTGAGCAGGATGGCAATCAAGAAACCCTGGAATTGAATATTGTGTTACCCGACGACCGCTAGTGTTTTCGCCGCGATAAGCTTCGCGGGATTGCTCGGGCAAGGCCAAAGATGGTTTTTTTGTTGAAATGTGAGGTGGTGAAATGAGAGATGTAATTGGTGATGCGGCAGGTAAAATTTGGCACTATCTGAATGAAAATGGTGAAGCCAGTGTCTCGAAAGTTACAACGGAAACCGGCTTGGGCAAAAATGAAGTCCAGCGCGCGATTGGCTGGCTGTTGAAAGAAGATAAATTGAATGTCGAGACCATAGGGCGCGCCGAAACCCTGTCTCTGAAATAAGATTCCCACGGGCCCCGCATTAAGCTTGGCCTAAGCAGCGTCGATCAAACTGGCGGGGCATTCGCCCGCAGTGATGAACGCTTTACTTAGGTCGGGTTTTGCGGGGTTTTTTTTGCGCGGATGTCCGTGGTAATTCTGTATACCGACCGAAACCGGACTACACTACTGTAAGCGCTAAAACAGGCATGACGATTTTTAGCCGTCCGCGTATCCATTCCGCAAATTAAAGTTTACCGGTCCCTTTTTTTAGATTTGGAGTTTTCCGCTCGAAATGAAAGCCAAAATAGCTACCTTATTTACGTTGATAGTTCTGGTTGCCGGCAACTATGCCATCTGGACCTATATCAATAACCCGTTGCAACTGCCGTCCTGGAACAGCACCATGATGGGGGTTACCTACAACGGTACCCCGCGAGATTTCAACCCGGAGAAGAAAAACTACCCGACCCGCGAACAAGTGCAGGCGGATCTGGAGCTTTTTGCCGGCAAGGTTCATTCCATCAGAACCTATACCTCTACCGAAGGTATGGAAGTCGTGCCGGAATTGGCTTCCAAAACCGGCATCAATTTGGCGATGGGCGCCTGGATAGACTTGTTCGACGACAATACCACCGAAGCGGACAAGCAGGCTATCGAGGAAAAAAATCGCCGCGAAATCGAAAGCCTGATCAATTTAAGCAACCAGTACCCCAAAACCATAGTCCGTACCTTGGTGGGTAACGAATCGCTGTTGCGGGCGCGTTCCAAACTTTCCGGGCGGGTAGCCGCGCAAGTTCGGGCGGAATTTGGCGGACAACTGAGCGATAGGGAGCTCAAGGACAAAATTGAAGAACAAGTAAAGCTCGAAGTTGCCGAGAAAGCCAAGCAGTTGATCGAGTACATCAGGGAAGTCAAAAAACGCACCTGGAAGCCGGTAAGTACCTCCGAAACCTGGGATATTTGGGCGGCTAACCCGGACTTGGTGGCGGAAGTCGACTATATCGGCGTACATATTCTGCCCTATTGGGAGGGAGTGCCCGTCGACCTGCCCAAGGGGGCCGAAGGTGTTGGGGCCGTCGATTACGTATTCAAGCGTTATTACGAATTGCAGCAACAGTATCCCAACAAACCCATCGTGATTACCGAAGCCGGCTGGCCTTCCGACGGGCCGCCGCAAAGAAACGCAACCGCGTCGTTGGTCAACGAAGCCAAATTCTTGCGGGCTTTTCTGAATCGGGCCACGGCGGAAAACATCATCTATTATGTGATCGAGGCATTCGATCAGCCCTGGAAAATCGAACTCGAAGGTACCGCCGGCGCCTATTGGGGCTTGTTCAACGCCGATCGCCAGCCCAAGTTTCCGATGGAGGGCGAGGTAGTCGCCAATCCGATGTGGCGCAATTTCGCCAGCGGCGCGGCGATACTCAGCGTCATCTTGATGGCGGCTTTTTTGTTTACCCGCAAAAGTTTGAAATTGCCTGGCAAATTTTTGTTCGGCATCGTGGCGAACCTGGCGGCTTCCGTACTGTTCTGGTCGGCCTCCATTGCGGCGGCCCAGTACCAAACCAGTTTTTCGGTGGTGTTTTGGGGCATATTGCTGATGATGCAGGCCATGGCGATTCTGGTGCTGCTGACGGAAAGTCTGGAACTGGCGGAAGTGCTCTGGCACCGCAAGGGGCGGCGCACCTTTACCCCCTTGACGCCTTCGCCTGACTTCAAATATCCCAAGGTGTCCATCCATCTGCCGATTCATAACGAGCCGCCGGAAATGGTGCGCAAGACGTTGAATGCCTTGGCCAAGGTTGACTACCCGAATTATGAAGTACTGGTGATGGATAACAATACCAAGGATCCGTCCGTTTGGCAGCCCGTGCGGGCCGACTGCGATCGGTTGGGAGCCAAATTCAGGTTTTTCCATTTGGATAATTGGCCGGGGTTCAAGGCCGGCGCAATCAACTATGCACTGGAAAATACCGCCGAAGACGCCGAGATTATCGCCGTCATCGATAGCGATTACATCCTGTCGCCTGATTGGCTGAAGTCCATGGTGCCCTATTTCGACCGGGAAAACGTCGGCTTCGTGCAATCCCCGCAGGATTACCGCGATGCTCACCAGAGCACCTTCAAGGACATCTGTTATTGGGAATACGCCGGTTTCTTCAATATCGGCATGGTGCAGCGCAACGAATACAACGCCATCATCCAGCACGGCACCATGACCATGGTGCGCAAATCGGCGTTCGATAAGGTGGGCGCCTGGGGCGAGTGGTGTATCTGCGAGGATAGCGAACTGGGGCTGCGCCTCTATGAAGCCGGCTACGATTCGGTCTATTGCAAGGAATCCTTCGGCCGCGGCCTGATGCCGGATACTTTCTCCGGTTATATGACGCAACGCTTCCGTTGGGTATATGGCGCCATGCAAATCATCAAGAAGCACTGGCGGCACTTTTTACCCAATAAGAAATCCGCGCTAACGTCCGCGCAACGTTACTACTTCGTGGCCGGCTGGCTGCCCTGGTTTTCGGATGCCTTGGCCTTGTTGTTTACCGGCGCCAGTTTGATTCTGACAACCTTGTTGGTACTTAATCCGCTGCACAGCGAATTGCCCATCAATGCCTTCCTATTGCCCACCATAGGCTTGTTTGTGTTTAAGGTTGGCCGCGGACTTTGGCTGTATAAGGCGCGGGTGGCCTGCTCGACCTTGCAGGCCATGGGGGCGGCCTTGGCCGGTTTGTCCCTGACCCACACGGTGGCGCGCGGTACCTTGCAGGGCCTATTCACCTCCGGCAAGCCCTTCATGCGCACGCCGAAATACGAAGCCCAAGGTCCGTTGATTGCCGGCTTGCTGGTCATTTGGCAGGAGATTCTGTTGCTGAGTTTGCTGATTGCCGGCATCGTGGCGATGCGCATGGAGCCGCAATTCGATAACACCAGCGGCCGCCTGTGGGTCGCGGTATTGGCCGTACAGGCCGTGCCTTATCTGGCCACCTTTCTGACCATTTTGATCAGTGTGGCGCCGAGTTATCTGCCCGGTAAAAAACTGGCCGCCGAGGAATTGGATACCGACGTATAAATTGTCGGCGCCATAAAAACCAAAAGGCCGCATCGCTTTCCAACGATGCGGCCGTTTTTATATTGTCCGGT
>NZ_JANIBJ010000021.1 GCF_024505185.1 Methylomonas subterranea | reverse complement strand
GGCCAATGGCCGCCTTTTTAGTAAGCATTGAATGCGGTTAGTTCGCGCTGTAGTGCGATTCAATATAGCGCTCAACCAATACCTGAAACTCTTCGGCAATGCGGTCGCCTTTCAGCGTAACGGTTTTTACGCCGTCTTCGAATACCGGTGCCACCGGCGATTCGCCGCTGCCGGGCAGGCTGATGCCGATGTTGGCGTTTTTGCTTTCGCCGGGGCCGTTGACCACGCAGCCCATGACCGCCACTTCCATGGTTTCCACGCCTTTGTATTTATCTTTCCATACCGGCATTTGGTCGCGCAGATAGGCCTGGATGTCCTGGGCCAGTCTTTGGAAATAATCGCTGGTGGTGCGTCCGCAACCGGGGCAGGCGATGACCATCGGGGTAAAGGAGCGGAAGCCCATGGTTTGCAGGATTTCCTGGGCCACGACGACTTCCTTGGTGCGGGCCGCGCCGGGTTCGGGGGTTAAAGAAATGCGGATGGTGTCGCCTATGCCTTGTTGCATTAGAACACCTAGCGCGGCAGAAGAGGCGACGATGCCTTTCGAGCCCATGCCGGCTTCGGTCAGGCCCAGGTGCAAGGCGTAATCGCAACGGTTGGACAAGTCTTCGTAAATGCTGATCAATTCCTGCACGTTGCTGATTTTGCAGGACAGGATGATCTTGTCTTTGCCAAGGCCCAGTTCCTGGGCTTTTGCCGCGCTTTCCAACGCCGACAGCACGATGGCTTCTCGGGTGATAGCTGAAAGCTCCTTGGGGTTGGCCAATTGCCGGTTTTCGTCCAGCAGTCGGGTTAGTACGGCCTGATCCAGGCTGCCGCCGTTGACGCCGATTCGCACCGGTTTGTCGTATTTGCAGGCGAACTCTATCATCTGTTGAAACTGCGGGTCGCGAGCCTTGCCCTTGCCGACGTTGCCGGGGTTGATGCGGTATTTGGCCAGCGCTTGCGCGCAATCGGGGTATTTTTCCAATAACTTGTGGCCGTTGAAATGGAAGTCGCCGATAATGGGCACCGAAAAGCCTTTTTGCGCCAGTTTGTTGACGATTTCCGGTACGGCCTTGGCGGCCTCTTCGGTATTAACCGTGATGCGAACCATTTCAGAGCCGGCGGTCGATAATTCCATAATCTGCTGAACGCTTCCCGCAACATCGGCAGTATCCGTATTGGTCATGGATTGCACCACAATCGGCGCGCCGCCGCCGACCTTAACGTTTCCGATCGATACTTGTTGAGTGTGTTTTCTGGGGCTAATCGACATAGAATTAATGTTTGCAAAAAATCGAAGTTATTTGAAAATACCAAGTAATTTACTTAGTAATACGAATTATACCCCCTAAGCGCTAGGACGAAAGAGCAAATTGTGCGGATAAATTATTTTTCTGATGTACACCTGGAATTCGGCGAACAAGGTTTGCCGGACACGGATGCGGATGTGGTAGTCGCGGCGGGCGACATCGGGGTTTTCAGTCAAGGAGTGGAGTGGCTGAAGGCTATCGATAAGCCCGTGATCTATGTGGCGGGAAATCACGAATTTTATAACAGCGAATACAGCGCGGTTTTGAACATGCTGCGACAGGAATGCGCCGGTACTAATATCCGGTTTCTGGAGAAAGATCAGCATGTCATCCAGGATATCCGGTTTTTGGGATGCACGTTGTGGGCCGATTTATTCGTCGACGGCGATGCGAAAGCCGAAGCCATCGGAAAGACGCTAAACGATTTTCGCAAAATTCGCTTTAACGACGAAGCCTTCAATCAGTCCCATTTTTCCGCTCTGCATTCGGAAGCCAAGGCTTGGCTGGAAAAACAGTTGGCTACGCCATTCGCCGGTCAAACCGTTGTGGTGACTCATCATGCTCCCACTGAATGGAGTTGGATAGAAACGCCCAACGCGTTGAAGAAAATGGCTTATTGCAACGATTTGAAATGGTTGTTTCATGAATACGAGATAACGGCCTGGTTTCACGGTCATGTGCACAATATGGGTGATTACCGGATTGCCGATGCCCGAATTTTAAGCAATACCCGGGGTTATATCGGGCGCAGAGTCGTGGAGGCTTTCGATATCAACAAGGTGGTGGATATCTGAAGCGGCGAGGCTCATTAATCTTGGCGCAATGTGCTTTGCAAGGGCGATTTGACGTTGAGTAAGCCCGTAACTTGTGATGTAATGGAACGGTTTGATGTCTTGAACTGTCCTTTGGGTTTCGTGGTTCTTAAAGGGCTTTTGGCTGCAATTTGTCTGGAGAGCAGGCGTAACAATTATGCAATTTACAATTAAAAAAGGTTTGGATTTACCTATTACGGGTGGACCCGAACAAAATATAACCGATGGTAACAGCATCAAGTCGGTTGCCCTGTTGGGTGGCGATTATGTTGGCTTGAAACCAAAAATGTTGGTGGCGGAAGGAGATAAGGTAAAACTGGGTCAAGCCCTGTTTTCCGACAAGAAGAATCCGGGCGTCAACTTTACGTCTCCCGGGGCGGGCGTGGTCAAGGCCATTCATCGTGGCGACAAGCGCGCCTTGCTTTCCGTCGTCATTGAATTGAAGGGCAATGAACAGGAAAAGTTTGCCAGCTACAAGGCAGCCGAGTTAGCCAATCTGACGGTTGATCAGGTCAAGGAAAATCTGCTGGCTTCCGGTCTTTGGACCTCATTCGTTACCCGTCCCTACGGCAAGGTGCCGACGGTGGACAGCGCACCCAGCTCCATTTTCGTTACGGCAATCGACACGCGTCCCCTGGCCGCTGATCCCGCCATTGTCATCAAGGAGCGTGCCAACGATTTCGCCAACGGTTTGTGCGTCATTTCCAAATTGAGCGCCGGCAAAACTTATCTGTGCAAGGCCGCGGGCGCCGATGTCGTCAGCCATGCGGCCGCCGAGGTGGTCGAGTTTGCCGGCCCGCATCCCGCCGGCTTGCCCAGCACCCACATTCATTTGGTCGATCCGGTCAATATCAATAAATTTGTCTGGCACATCGATTATCAAGCCGTCATTGCCATTGGCGCGTTGTTCACCACCGGCAAATTGAATGTTGAAAGAGTGGTTTCGCTGGCCGGACCTACCGTTAAAAATCCCCGGTTGGTGAAAACCCGAGTTGGCGCCAATTTGGATGATTTGGTGGCCGGCGAGTTGCAGGACGTAGAGAACCGGGTGATTTCCGGTTCCGTGCTATACGGACACGAAGCGGTCGGTCCCGTTTCCTTTCTGGGCGCAAACTGTCTGCAAGTATCGGTGCTGAAGGAAGGACGCGACCGTGAGTTGTTCGGCTGGATCGTGCCGGGCAAAAACAAATATTCGGCGATGAACGTCTATGTATCCAGCAGGGATCGCCAAAGCGGACGCCAATTCCCGTTGACTACCGACAAAAACGGCAGTAACCGGGCTATTGTGCCGGTCGGTGTTTACGAGTCGGTTATGCCGCTGGACATTCTGGCGACCCCGTTGTTGAAAGCCATAGTCGTGGGCGATAGCGATACTGCCCAGTTATTGGGTTGTCTGGAACTGAACGAGGAAGACGTGTCCCTGTTCACTTTTGTCGACCCGGGTAAGCATGATTTCGCACCCGTGCTTAGAGCTAATTTAACTAAAATCGAGAAGGAAGGATAATGTCGGCTAGAGACTTTTTAGATAGCATAGAGCCGCATTTTACAAAGGGCGGCAAGTTTGAAAAGTATTACGGTCTTTATGAGATGGTGGATACTTTCATCTATACCCCGACCGATGTAACGCGCGGTAAAACTCATGTTCGCGACGGTAACGACCTGAAGCGCACCATGACTTTTGTGGTCATCGCCACGGCGTTCTGTGTACTGATGGCATGGTATAACACCGGTTATCAGGCCAATCTGGCCATGCAGGCCATGGGCGTCGAATCCATAGATAACTGGCGCCGCATTCCGATGGTGCTGTTTGGATACAGTCCGTACAATCCATTGTCCTGCCTGGTGCACGGCATGCTGTATTTCTTTCCGGTCTATTTCACCACCCTGGCGGTGGGCGGCATCTGGGAAGTATTGTTTGCTACCGTGCGCAAGCACGAAGTCAATGAAGGCTTTTTGGTGTCTTCGATGCTGTATACGCTGATCCTGCCGCCAGACATCCCTTTGTGGCAAGTCGCGTTGGGTATTTCGTTCGGCATCGTGTTGGGTAAGGAAGTCTTTGGCGGCACCGGCAAAAACTTTTTGAACCCCGCATTGACCGGTCGGGCCTTCCTGTTCTTTGCATATCCTGCCTCGATTTCAGGCGATGCCGTTTGGGTTGCCGTGGACGGTTTCAGCGGCGCGACCGCATTGTCTCTTGGCGCCGCCGGCGGCGTGGAAGCCATTCAAGCCAGCTTTGGCTGGTTTCAGGCCTTTCTGGGCTTCATTCCGGGCTCCATGGGCGAAACCTCGACATTGGCCTGTTTACTCGGCGCGGCGTTCTTGCTGTACACCCGGGTCGCGTCCTACCGCATCATGGGTGGGGTCATGATTGGCATGATTGCGATGTCTACCTTGCTGAATGTGATAGGCAGCAGCACCAATCATATGTTTGCCACGCCGTGGTATTGGCATTTGGTGTTGGGCGGTTTTGCTTTCGGTATGGTTTATATGGCGACCGATCCGGTTTCCGCCGCGGTAACCGATACCGGACGCTGGATATACGGTGTCATGATCGGTTTCATGGTTGTGATCATCCGGGTGATCAATCCCGCATTCCCCGAGGGTATGATGCTGGCCATTCTTTTTTCCAATATGTTTGCGCCATTGATAGATTACTTTGTTGTTCAAGCAAATATTAGAAGAAGGATCAAACGCCATGCTTAACGCCGAAAAAAAGACCTGCAAGTATAACGAGCAGCTTTGCAAATATTACGAACAATTCAAGGTGTATCGTGACAAAGTGCTGGCCTTAAGCAACGACAGCCTGGAAAAAACCGTTGCGGTTGCCTTGGCGCTATGTTTGGTTTGCGCCGTATTGGTCTCGCTGGCCACGGTGGCGCTGAGACCTTTGCAAAGCTATAACAAAGCCCTGGACATGAAGAAAAATATTCTTGATGTTGCCGGCTTGTTGCAAGAAGACACCGATATTGACGCGGCATTCAAGGAGAGAATCGAAGCGAAATTGGTTGATCTGTCTACCGGTGAATATGTTGACGGCAACGTTGACGAATACGATCAGCGTAAGGCCGCCAAGGACCCCGCGCAGAACGAATTGATTCCCGTCGATAAGGATATTGCCAGTATTCGGATGAAAGCCAAGGTTGCCAAAGTGTTTTTGGTTAAAAATGGCGATCAGTTGCAATCCATCATTCTTCCCGTTAATGGCTATGGGCTGTGGTCCACCATGTACGGATTTATGGCGCTGGAGGCGGATGGGCGGACCGTACAAAGCATCAATCTGTACGACCAGGGCGAAACCCCGGGCCTGGGTGGCGAGGTGGTTAATCCCAACTGGCGCGCGCTGTGGAAAGGCAAAAAAGTCTACGGAGACAACGGTGAGGTGGCTTTGACGCTGGTCAAGGGCACGGTAGACACCAGCCGTCCGGATGCGGCTTACAAAGTCGACGGCTTGGCGGGCGCGACTCTGACCAGTCGCGGCGTCAGCAATTTGATCCTGTACTGGATGGGACCGGAAGGTTTCGCGCCTTTCCTGAACAAAATCAAAACAAACGGTTAGGAATCGTCATGGATAAAGAAACTAAAAAAGTGTTATTTGAACCCTTGGTCGATAACAACCCGATCACCTTGCAGGTGCTCGGGGTGTGTTCGGCGCTGGCGGTGACTTCGCAAATGTCGACCTCGCTGATCATGGCGATGGCCTTGACCTCGGTGACCGCGTGTTCCAGCGCGGCGATCAGCGCGGTGCGCAACCATGCGCCCAGCAGTATCAGGATCATCGTGCAAATGATCATCATCGCTTCATTGGTTATTGTGGTCGACCAAATCCTGAAAGCGTTTGCCTTCGAAATCAGCAAAAAGTTGTCGGTATTCGTCGGCTTGATCATCACCAACTGTATCGTGATGGGGCGGGCCGAAGCGTATGCGATGAAAAATCCGCCGCTACAAAGTTTTATCGATGGTATCGGTAACGGCTTGGGTTACAGTCTGATCCTGGTCATGGTGGCCTTCTTCAGAGAAACCTTGGGTTCCGGCAAATTGCTGGGCTTCGACGTGCTGCCGTTGGTCAAGGACGGCGGCTGGTATGTGCCCAACGGCATGATGTTGTTGCCACCCAGCGCATTTTTCATCATCGGCTTGATCATCTGGGGTTTTCGTACCTGGAAACCCAAACAGGTTGAACACAACGAGTTCAAAATACTGTCGATTGCTCACGGTGAAGGAGGGCACCACTAATGGAAGCCTATATCAGTCTATTTGTTAAAGCGGTTTTCATCGAAAACCTGGCCTTGTCCTTCTTTTTGGGCATGTGTACCTTTCTGGCGGTTTCCAAGAAAATCTCCACCGCGATGGGTCTGGGTATTGCGGTTATGGTGGTACAGACCTTGACGGTACCCGCCAACAACTTCATTTATCAAACCCTGTTGAAGGAAGATGCCTTGGCCTGGTTGGGCATAACCGGTGTCGATTTGAGCTTTTTGAGTCTGTTGAGCTGTATCGGCATGATTGCGGCTTTGGTGCAGATATTGGAGATGACGCTGGATAAGTTCTTCCCGGCGCTGTATCACGCTCTGGGTATCTTCCTGCCCCTGATCACCGTTAACTGTGCGATTTTGGCCGGTAGTCTGTTCATGATAGAGCGCGATTACAACTTCACCGAAAGCGCTGTCTACGGCATCGGTTCCGGTTTCGGCTGGGCGTTGGCGATTACAGTGATGGCCGGTGTGCGCGAGAAACTCAAATACAGTGATATTCCCGCGGCGCTGCAAGGTTTGGGCATCACTTTTATCACAGCCGGCTTGATGTCTTTGGGCTTTATGGCTTTCTCTGGAATTCAATTATAAGGGTATCGTAATGCTGGAAATTGCATTAGGTGTTATTTTTTTCACGGTCATCGTGATTGCGCTGGTGTTTCTGATCATCGGCGCAAAAAGCAAGTTGGTAGCCTCGGGCGATGTGGAGATTCTGATCAATGATGAAAAGAAAATTCATGTACCGGTAGGTTCCAAATTATTATCGGCTTTGGCCGACAATCAACTGTTTGTGTCGTCCGCCTGCGGCGGCGGCGGTACCTGCGGCCAATGCAAGGTTAAAGTGCATAGCGGCGGCGGCGATATTCTGCCGACCGAAATGTCGCATATCACCAAGCGGGAAGCCGCGCACGGCGAGCGTCTGGCCTGCCAGGTATCGGTCAAGCACGACATGAATATCGAAGTCGAGGACAGCGTATTCGGCGTGAAAAAGTGGGAGTGCACCGTCAAGTCCAACGACAACGTGGCAACCTTCATCAAGGAGTTGGTGCTGCAATTGCCGGAAGGCGAATCCATCAACTATCGGGCCGGCGGATATATACAAATCGAGTGTCCGCCGCACGTTTCCAGATATGCGGATATGGATATCGCAGAGGAATATCGTCCCGATTGGGATAAATTCAACCTGTGGCGTTATGTGTCCGATGTGAAGGAGCCAGTGCTGCGTGCCTATTCGATGGCATCCTACCCGGAGGAAAAGGAAATCATGCTGAACGTGCGGGTTGCTTCGCCACCGCCGGGCGCGCCGGATAGCGTTCCGCCGGGCAAGATGTCGTCTTTCATTTTTAACTTGAAGCCCGGCGATAAAGTGTTCGTTTCCGGTCCGTACGGCGAATTCTTCGCCAAGGAAACCGATGCCGAAATGGTCTTCATCGGCGGCGGTGCCGGTATGGCGCCCATGCGTTCGCATATCTTCGATCAGCTGCGCAGGCTGAAATCCAAGCGCAAAATGACCTTCTGGTATGGCGCGCGTAGTAAACGCGAAATGTTCTATGTGGAAGATTTCGACATGCTGGCCAAGGAAAACGATAATTTCGAATGGCATGTCGCTTTGTCTGACGCATTGCCGGAAGATAACTGGAAGGGTTATACCGGCTTCATTCACAATGTATTGTTCGAGGAATTCATCAAGAAGCATCCGAATCCGGAAGACTGCGAATATTACATGTGCGGACCTCCCATCATGAACTCATCGGTGATCAACATGCTGTTGGCCAATGGTGTCGATCCTGAAAACATCATGTTGGACGACTTTGGCGGCTAGGGATTCCGCCCGAAATAACTACCGCATGCTGCCTTCGGAGGCTGTCGTAAAAGCGTCCTCTCCCTGGGGGAGAGGGACTGATTGGCTTTTACGACAAGCTCCTCCGGGTATAAATGGGGTTTTATTTGGGGCGCCAGCCTAGGCTGAGTTTCCGCCGGTTCGGAACGGGGAGCGATCTAGCGATTTCTCCTCGTTTTTTGTTTTTTGGAGACCGAATAGATTTTAGGAGTACCACAATGACTTACTTTCTGATTACCTTCGCCTTTATGGCCATCGTGGTTGCCGTCATGGCGGTCGGTGTTATCTTCGGACGGCACGCCATCAAGGGTTCATGCGGAGGAACCGGCAATTGCGTATGCGAGGAAAAATGCGACAAGCGTAAGAAATTGGATGCGGAGCAAGCACAAGCCGAGCAGGCTATTGTGCTGGACAGTAAAATTAAAATTTAATCGCATCGGCGTTTGCGGAGTCCGCGCGGGAACCCCGGCGGCCCATATTACTGGCGGGTTTGTGTGCGCCAGTTATTCACAATACCTTCCACGTCCAGATCGTCGGGGCCTTCCCGCCAGCCGGTAAAGTAATCGACGTCGTTACTTTTCGGCTCGGGATTCGGCCGATAAATCTGCACCCGGGTAGGCAAGGGCGCGGCTTCACCCAACACCAGTGCTTCGCCTCGACCCAACGAAGTCAGGATGTCGGTCAAGTCGCCTTCCGCTTCCGGCACCAAGCCGCGAATGTATTCTTGGTCGTCCGGGTTGGTGGTTCTAAGGCAGATAAACGAGCTGCATTGCGCCAACATGGTTTCCGATAATTCGGTCGGCCGCTGGCTGACCACGCCAATGGACACTCCGTATTTGCGGCCTTCCTTGGCGATACGTTCCATCATCTTTTTGGTGCCGTCGAATTGGCCGCCTTTTTCGCGCGGGATGTAGGCATGGGCTTCCTCGCAGATCAAAGTGATGGGAAATTCCCGCCGCTTGGGGTTCCAATAGTTGAACTCGTAGGCCAGGCGGCCTACCTGCGCCGAAACAGCCGGCCTGACGTCGGTAGGCACCGAACTCAGGTCGACCACCGTGATGTTGGCCTTTTTCTCGCCCAAACCGATGAATTGCCGTAACAATTCCGCCATGCTGGCCGAACTGTTGCGTTTTTTGGGTTTCAGCAAGAAGTCGTAACGCACGTCGTTGAAACGGCTTTGCATGCGCACCAGAAATTGATCGAACTGGCCGAATAATGCGCCGTGGGTTTTGCCGAAGTCCTTGCGTTCTTCATTGGCGTTTTTAAATTGCATATACATTTCCGCCAACGAAAAATATATCGGCGTATCGATGGAAACCACACCCAAGCCAATTTCCTTGGCTTCCTTGCGTTTCAATTGTTGCAATACCTCGCGCATGAAAGCCATTTGCATCGAGGCACCGCGGTCGTCCTTGTCGATGAACAAATCCACCAATTCGGCATAGGACATCATCCAGTAAGGCATTTCCAGGTCGAGAGCGTCGACATAATTGACCAATTCGGCGGGAAAGGCCGATTCGATGCCGCCCTGATCGTTCTTCCAGCAGTATTCGCCGTGCAAATCCAGCATGATCAGATGGGTTTTCGGCATGGCCCGTATGGTATGTTGAATCAGACTGGTGACGGTCCAGGATTTACCCGAGCCCGATTGGCCGATGATGGCGAAATGGCGGCCGAACAAGGCGCGCGGATCCAGGCTTAAGTGATAGTCCTTGTGCGATGCCAGTTGGCCTATGAAGAATTGGTACTCGCGGAATTTGACGAAAATCGCATTGATTTCATTCAGACCGACGGCGTAAACGCCGGCACCCGGAGTGGGGTAATGGCGGACGCCGCGAATGAAGTTGTTGCTGTCGTTGATTTCGCCAACCGGGATCAGGGAAATCAGCCTATCCGTTGCGCGGTTGCCCAAATGGTCGAAGCGGTCGCGTTCGCTCATCTTGAATACCAAGGCCAAAACGCCAATCGCGCCTTGCCGAATCATGACGTACGAGCCTAAATTTCCGGCCAATATTTCTTCGTCGCCCACCTTGATTACCGGCGAGGCAGTGGAATGTTCCTCGATGATGCGGGCTTCCATGCCGTTGCCGCGTACTTCCACCAAGTGCCCAATCAGAATATGCTCGTTTTCCGCCATCGTAGTTCCGCCTGAGATAAAATTACCGCATAAAGCTTAGCCGATTTTTTAAGCACACCCGTTTTGTTATCCCATATTTCAAAGCTCATCACATTCGACCAAGATTATTCAATGTTCCAAGCGCACACTTCGCCCAAACTGATGGGCATCTTGAACCTAACTCCCGACAGTTTTTCGGATGGCGGTCTTTATACGGACTTGGCATCGGCCATGCGGCAGGTTGAAACGATGGTGGCCGAAGGAGTGGATATCGTGGACGTGGGCGGAGAATCGACTCGCCCCGGCTCGGATCCGGTTGCGGCGGACGAACAAATTCGACGGGTGTTACCGATCATAAAAGCCGTTCATGCCGATTTTCCTACGCTACCGATCAGCATCGATACTACTCGGTGGCAGGTTGCGGATGCGGCCTTGCGGGCCGGAGCCGCCATCATTAACGATATTTCCGCCGGACTGGACGATCCCGACATGTTCGCGCTGGCGGCGGCCAACAACTGCCCCATTATTCTGATGCACAAGCAAGGTACGCCCAAAACCATGCAGGACGCTCCGGATTATTCCGACGTGGTTTCGGAAGTAATAGCCCATTTACGGCAGCGCATCGATGCGGCTATCGTCGCCGGCATCAAACCCGAACAGATAGCCATAGATCCCGGCATCGGCTTCGGTAAGCGGAAACAAGACAACATCGATTTACTGGCCAATTTGCGCCAATTCGTCGAATTGGGCTATCCGGTTTTGTTGGGTGCCAGCCGTAAGCGCTTTATGGGTAGCATCTGCAACGTTTCCGAAGCGCATGAATTGGTTACCGCGACGGCGGTTACCACCGCACTGGGCGTTATGTCCGGCGTTACGATGTTCAGAGTGCATGATGTCAAAGCCAACCGGCAGGCGGCCGACATCGCCTGGGCCATCAAGCAGGCGCAATGACGGATCGACTTCATCCCCGCCTGCTGGCGTTACAGCGGCGTCTGGGGATTTCAAGCTTGACCCCGCTTGTCGATCCGAAACTATCGGCAAGCGGGATAGAGCTATGGATCAAAAGGGATGATTTGTTGCACCCGATTATTTCCGGTAACAAATGGCGCAAGCTGAAATACATACTCAACGATGCGCTAAATGTCGGCGCCCATACTCTGGTGAGCATGGGCGGGGCGTATTCCAATCATTTGCATGCCCTGGCTTATATCGGTAAATGCCTGGGTCTGAAAACCGTGGCCTATGTACGCGGCGAACAGCCGGCGATTTTCACCCCGACCTTGCGCGATTTAAGCCAATGGGGCATGGAGTTGCGCTTTGTCTCGCGTGGCGATTATCGGCGGTTGCGCGGGTTTAAAGGGATAGACATGCCGGATTTGCGTGCGGGCCAATATTGGCTACCGGAGGGCGGGGCGGCGGAATTGGCCTTAAAAGGGGTGGCGGAGATTGTCGATGAAATTCCCCTGGGCTATGAACATTTGTTTGTACCCTGCGGTACTGGAACCACACTGGCGGGTTTGATCGGCGCGGTACCCGCGCATTGCAGGGTAAGCGGGGTGGCGGTTCTGAAAGGCGCGGACTTTCTGCGCGCCGACGTAGCGCGCTTGTTGGCGGCGGATAGTGTTCATACTGATTGGCAAATCATACTAGACTATCATTTCGGAGGTTTTGCAAAATCCAGTCCCGCGTTGACAGAGTTCGTAAGTCAGTTTATCGCAGCGCACGGCATAACCCTGGAAGCGGTTTATTCCGGGAAACTGTTGTTTGCGATTTATGACTTGTTGCAAAAGGATTATTTCAAACGCGGCCAGCGCGTGGTCGTTATACATACCGGCGGACTGCAAGGGGCAAGACCGTGCATATCACATTCAGCAAACATGTAAACATGAACAAATCCGTCTGTCGTCCATTACACCCATACCCATGGTTCGCGTTGCGTTTTTTGTTGGCTTGGGCCGCTCCGGTGACGGCCGATGAAGTGACGGTGCTGGATAAGATGACAGTGGAGGGCACCAGCGTACCCGGCAATGGCATGCTGGCCCCGTCGAATTCGACGCGGGCCGGCAGTGTGATCACCCGGCAGGCGATAGAACAAAAAAACGTCCAGAACAATGTTTATCAAGCCATGGATTTGGTGCCGGGCGTCAATACCTATAGTTTCGACGCTTCGGGATTATTCGGCGGCAACATCCGCATGCGCGGCTTCAACAGCGATCAGATCGGGGTCAGCATCGACGGCGCGCCCATCAACGATGCCGGTAATTTTGCCGTGTACCCTTCCGAGCTGGTCGATCTGGAGAATCTGGAACAGATTGAAGTCATTCAGGGCGGCAATGGCAGCGATGCGCCCATGACCGGAGCGGTCGGCGGCTCTATAGGCATGCGCACTTCGAATCCGACCGATCAGGCCCGTTTTCGTGTGCAGCAAAGCTACGGTGCCTTCAACGCCTATAAAACCTTTTTGCGCGCCGATACGGGTTATCTGGCCGACAAGCGATTCAAGGCTTTTTTATCGGTTTCCAAGGCCGAGACCGACAAATTCAAGGGATACGGCGGCGCGGATCGTGAACATCTGGATTTTAAGGGCGTGCTGAATCTGTCGCCGGGCAACAGTATCACCGGCGGTATTTTGTATAACGAGTTGTTTAACCATAATTTTCGTACCTTAACCAAGCAGGAAATCGAAAAATTGGGCCGCGATGCGGATTTCGGCATGGTGCCGCCGCAACATCTGCCCGCTGTAAACGGTAGCGCGCAAAATGAAAGAACGGCAAACAGCGCGTTGCTGGCCAATGAAAATTACTACAATCTCAGCCTCAATCCTTATCGTAATTATCTGGCCACGCTGCAGGGCCGCTTCGAGCTGCTGCCGAACTTAAAGCTGGACATAGACCCCTATTACAATTACGGCTATGGTACCGGCGGCAACCAACTCAGGACCCTTGTCGAAGGTAACAACGCCATAAGAGCCGGCGATATCAACGGGGACGGCGATACGCTGGATACCGTGATGGTCTACAGCGGCTTTCTGACTGAAACCGATCGTCCCGGCGTGACCGCGCGCCTGCACAGCCAGTTGGCCAACCATAAACTGATGGCGGGTTACTGGTTCGATTATTCGTATCACCGCCGCACCATGCCCGCCGTGCGTTTCGATGCGGCAGGCAACGCCGCCGACCCCTGGCTGGAAGATGCGTCGCAATTCATATTACGGCGGGACGGTTCCGTTTATCAAAACCGCAATATGCTGACCAAAACCTCGTCGCAATCCTTTTTTGCCCAGGACGACATCGGCTTTTTGAATAACGACCTGCTGGTGTCGCTGGGCTTTCGTTACACCAGCGTGCAACGGGATTTCTATAATTATGCCAGCGAGTCCTTCGCGGGCGATTACAACGAGAAAGCCCGATATGCACGGCCCTTGCCGAACGTGGGGCTTCGTTATCAATTGACGGACAGGCAACAGCTCTTCGCCAGCCGGGCCGAAAACTTCAAGGCGCCGCCGGATTCTGTCTACTACGGTTTGGTTAGCGGTTCCAAGCGTAGATCCGTCAACGTGAAAGAAGAGGTTTCCACCAATTGGGAACTGGGCTACCGCTATTACCGGAACGACTTGTCCCTGACCGCCACGCTGTTTTATATCGATTACCGCGACCGCATCGCCTCCTCTTTCGATCAGATCAATGTCATCACTACAAACCACAATGTCGGCGATTCGACCACCAAGGGCGTGGAATTGGCGTCGGCGTGGCGATTTTTGCCGGAATGGTGTGTCTACGCTACGTTTTCCTACACCGACAGCAGAATCGAGCAGAATCTGCAAACCGGGGAAAGCAGTTTTGAAAATACCGGCGGGAAGACATTTCCGGATGTGCCCAAATTCTTGGCCGGCGCCGTGCTGCAGTACCGCAATGGGCCCTGGTCGGCCGATTTGTCCGCCAAATATACCGGACACCGTTATTCCACCCTGGTCAACGATGAGTCTTTAAGCGCTTATACGCTGGTGAATTTCGACGCCAGCTATCGCTTCCCCTCCAGCGGCTGGTTTCATGATCCCATGGTCAAGTTCAACGTTTACAACCTGCTGGACGAAGATTACCTGAGTCTCAACGCGCTGAGCGGCAGCAGTTTTACAACCCGCGCCCTGGGAACCGGGGGGCGGGCGCCGACTTATTTCGTTGGCGCGCCGCGCAGTTTCGGCGTCACGCTGTCCGCCGATTTTTGATATTACGACTCGAACACTCATGTCGCGCCTCTACTTCCTCGCAAGCAAATTTCCGCCGATAGCCGCCCTGATCGGTTTGCTGGCTTTTTCGCCAAACAGTCTCGGCGCGACCTCTGAATTGTTTATCAAGGAAACCCGCATTCCGAATGTCAGCCCAACTACCTCGATGATACAGGATAGACATGGTTTCATTTGGATGGCCAACTTTGCCCAGTTGCTGCGCTATGACGGATACGAGGCCAAGCAATACAAAAAGGCACCCGGCATTGAAGGCGCCTTGCAGTTCGATTCAATTACCAGCTTATTCGAAGACTGGCGGCAGCGGATCTGGATCGGTTCCAGAAACGGTCTGGCGGTATTCGATCCTGAAACGGAAATATTTAAAACCATCATTCAAGCGGAAACCGAACCTGAGTTTCCGGAGGCCGCCAATATCCGCAACATCGTTTCCGATGGCGAGAACGGCTTGTGGCTGGCTACCCGCGGCGGGCTGAGACACTTCTATCCCGATAGCGGGCAGTCCCGGATTTACCGGCATGACCCGCAACAGCCCCAGAGTTTGTCGGTCAACAACATCGAAGCCTTGGCCAGGGACCCTCAAGGCGGATTATGGTTGGGCACCTGGCCGGCCGGGCTGGATTATCTGCCCGCCGGCAGCGATCGGTTTTTGCATTATCACGTCGGCAGCGATAAGGCAGCGACCCTGGAAAATAACATCAAAAGTTTATTTTTCGACAGTCGGCAGCGCTTATGGCTGGGTACCGAAGCGGGCGTTTTCGTTTGGCAATTCGGTACCGATTGGATCGATAGGAAAAAATTGCCACTGCCGGGCACTATCGAAGATGTCAGGGTTTATCACTTTGCCGAAGATGCCAACGGCACAATTTGGGTGGCGACCGCCAAGGGCTTGATGCGGTGGGACGAGCAACAACACTCCTTCGATCTTTATCAGCAAAAAATGGAGGATCCCACCAGTCTGGCGGGCAATATCGCGACAGTATTGCTGGGCGATTATTCCGGCAGTTTGTTTATTGCCACCACGAATGGCGTCAGCAGAATCGATTTTACCAGCGGAGGGTTTGGCAAGCTGACTCCCAGGTCGCTGAAAGGGGCCGACGATAGCGTCAACAACGCGATTCGCTCGATCACCCTGAATTCCGCCCGTCAACTCTGGTTGGGTAGCTGGGAAGGGGCTTTATTGGTCGATGCCGGGCGTCGGCAAATTTTAGCTAAATTAACCTCCGTTTCCGGAGAAAAGGGACACGCCACCATCGGCATGGTGTACAGCCAATATCAGCAAGCCGACGGCATCCTCTGGTTGGGTACTCGAAACGGTCTGATTCGCTACGACGGCGATAATGGGCAGATGCGGCTAATCAATCTGGGCAATACGGCGAATAATTTCGTCAACAAAATTGTTCCCGGTCCCGATGGCGAGCTTTGGCTGGGTACGGGCGGCGGGTTGATTGAATACGATCCGGTACTGGGAATCAGGCGGCATTTTCAGCATGCTGAAAATCAGAAAAACGGTCTGCGCGACGATTCCGTCAACACGCTATTTATCGATCGGGCGGGCAGGGTGTGGGCTGGCGGTTCGTATGTGGCCGGGGATGGGTTGAGCGTTCTGGACCGCAAAACCGGCCAGTTTCGGAACTACGCCTACGATCCGAATGATGCCGCCAGTTTGCCCAGCGGCATGATTTTCAATATCGTTGAAGACGGGCAGGGCCGCATATGGTTGGCCACCGGACGGGGAATTTGCCAAGCGATTGAAACCGGCGAAGGCTTTAAGTTTCAGAATTACGGTGCCGATAACGGCTTACTGAACGAGTCTGTACAAAATCTGCAACCGGGTAGCGACGGGCTGCTTTGGTTTACCAGCAACAAGGAGGCCGTTTCAAGTTTTAATCCGGAAAATGCCCGCTTTAGCCATTATTCACTGCCGGTAGGGTTTACCAGCCGCGTCGAACCGGGCGGCATGGTGGTCGATGGCGAAGGTCTGATTTATGTCAGCGCCTCGGATGGCGTCATCGTTGTCGATCCCCGGCGCCTGAGCTTCAATCATATTCCGCCCAAACCGACCGTCACCGAAATCAGCATCGACAACCGTTCGCTGGATTTGGGGCTAAGGGATCCCGATATCAGGCTGCAAGGCAGTATCACCCGGCCGAAAAGCTTGAGTTTCCCCTGGGGGGCGAGAGTGTTGTCGCTGCGTTTTTCGGCCTTGCATTATGCCGATCCGTTAAGCAATCGCTATGCCTACAAACTGGACGGTTTCGACCGGGACTGGATAGAAGTCGATGCCAATAAAAGGGTTGCCACCTACACCAATCTGGACCCCGGACATTATGTGTTTCATCTTAAAGCCAGTAATAACGCCGGCGTTTGGGATGAAACCGCGCTTAGTTTACCCGTAACGATTGTTCCGCCCTTCTGGCAAACGGCTTGGTTTCGCGCTTTGTCGGCCATCGCCTTCTTGTCGTTGCTGTTGCTACTCTACTACTGGCGCGTGCGGCGCTTGCAACGCATTCAACAGCATCTGGAAACCCAAGTGGCGGCCCGCACGCGCGAATTGACGGAAATGCATCAACAGGCCTTGGCCGCGGTCAAGATCAAGAGTGCCTTTTTAGCCAATATGAGCCATGAAATCCGTACCCCGATGAATGCCATCATCGGAATGAGCGAACTGGCCCTGGAAACGCCATTAAATCGGAAACAGCGCAATTATCTGGAAAAAATAAAAACCTCTTCCAAATGGCTACTCGGTATCGTCAACGACATCCTGGATTATTCCAAACTGGAAGCGGGCAAATTGACGCTGGAACACACCGTGTTTTATCTGGATGATGTGTTGCAGTATTTAAAAGACCTCACGCCGACATTGTTGGGCGATAAAGCCCTTGAGATCGCTTTTACCGTGGATGACGATGTGCCGAGGGCTTTATGGGGCGACCCCTTGCGGCTGGGGCAAGTGTTGCTGAATTTATTGAGCAACGCCATCAAGTTTACCGAGGCGGGGCACGTCAGCCTGAAGGTTCGCTGTCCGCGGCTTGAAGAACGCCGCGCCCATATCTATTTCAGCGTTAGCGATAGCGGAATCGGCTTGTCCGATCAGCAACAAAGCCACCTGTTCGAAGCCTTCAATCAGGGCGACAATTCCACAACCCGAAAATACGGCGGTACCGGCCTGGGGCTATCGATCTGCAAGAATCTGATCAGTGCCATGGGCGGCACTATCGGCGTGATCAGCGAGTTGGGCAAGGGCAGCGATTTTTATTTTACCATCGAGCTGGAACTGGCCGAGGCGCGTCCGCTCGACGTCGTGGCCGAACCGGCGCTCGGACCTGAAACCGTGGCGGCTTTGCAGCATGCCTATCTGTTGGTGGTGGAGGATAATCCCATCAACCAGGAGCTATTGCTGGAGGTACTGGCCAACAAGGGTATACGGGCCGATTTGGCGGTCAATGGCGCGGAAGCCCTGGATATGGTCGATCGCAAAAGCTATTCCGCTGTTTTGATGGATTGCCTGATGCCGGAAATGGACGGTTATGCGGCGACCCGCGCCATTCGGAAAAACCCCCGGCATGCCGATTTACCCATTATCGCAATGACGGCAAATGTAATGGACTCCGATCGCGCGCAATGTCTGGAAAGCGGCATGAACGATCATGTCGGCAAACCGGTCGATTGGACGCAATTGTTCAACGTGCTGACTCGCTGGATCAAGCCGGGGGAACAAGCCTTGTCCGAAGCCGTCACGACTGCAAGCCGGCTTGACGAATGGGGGTTTCCGCAACTGACCGGCGTGGATAGCCGGCAAGCGCAATTGCTGACGGGGAACAATTCGGCGGTGTACCGCAAGCTGCTGGGTTTGTTTCGGGATAAACACGGCAACGACTGGGCGCAAATACAAAGCTATTATCAAGCCCGGGATTACGAGAATGCCACCCAGATGATTCATAAATTGTTGGGCAGCGTACAATCGGTGGCTCATCATGCGCTGGTGGAAATTCTGTCCGAGCTGGAAGGCGCTGTAAATCATCCGCCCACGCTAGCCTTGCAGGCCAAATGGGATCAGGCCGAAACCCTGTTACGGCAATTGCTGGCGGAAATCGGGCAGCTATTCGATACCGGCGAGACCGGAAGGATGCGGGCGCTCGAACTGGATAATGAGCGGAGGCCGCGTTAAAAATCCCCCAGGCCCTCTTTGTCAAATAGATGTGTGGGTCTTAATGAGCCGCCAGCGTCAACTAAAATCATCGTCACCTTCCGGCAAAGTCCAAATGGTATGGATATGTTCCGGTAAAACAACCATCGCGTCGATATTAAATGGGTGTTGATCTTTTACGTTACGAAAAGACACGCGAAGCAGCTCAATCCTATCGGTTAGCAAAGTCCGATTTCGTTCAGCCAAATTGACTTTGAAAAAATAACAACCGCCTTTGAGGCGATGTCGACGATATTCTGTCATATCCCATTTATCGGCGTTTTGTTTGATGGGTTTCGCTTCGCTCTACCCATCCTACTGTGTCGGCAATTGGCTCACCCCAAGTCATTGGATAATTTCAGTCGGATGTCTCCTATGGGTCGGTCTTTGTCGGTCGCTGCTGACACATACTTCGAAAAATAACCAGTCCAGGAAACGTAGGCGAACAGGTGCGGAACTTCGAGGCACCAATCGGCAGTTGCAAATAATCCCGGTTTGAATGCACGCCAGTTGCATTTAATTCCGGCCGTGGTTTAGGGGTTTTTGATTGCCGGTTGCTACAGTTAGGCTGATGGGATCAAATGCCAAATGCATTCCTTAGTCCCTGACCCAAGCTTCGACCAGCCGACTGGGAATATGCGCCGATTCGCTGGAGCGGGGGTAGTTTTTGCCGGTAATCACGCAATAAATCACGCGCAGGGTGTCGCCCACCAACAGCCAGGTGATCAGCATGAATACAGAGGTCAGACCGGCATTCAGATAATCGTTGAATATCAGATGCGGCGCCTTGACGGCCATATCGGCCCCCAATTCCCCGGCCGCCAGTTTCCCCGACAAGTCGGCGGCATGCGCTAAAAACCCCACCCTCAAATCGGCCGAAAACAATTTTTCCCAGGCCGCGCTGCTGGTGATAATAATCAACCAGGTCAAGGGCAGGGCGGTAACCCAGGCGTATTTCAATTTTCCGCTTTTGACCAGTATGGTGGTGCCCACGCACAAGGCAATCGCCGCCAGCATTTGGTTGGCGATGCCGAACAGCGGCCACAAGCTGTTGATGCCGCCCAGCGGGTCGATAGTGCCCATGTATAAAAAGTATCCCCAGGCACCGACCACCAGGGCGCTGGTAAACATAATGCTCGGATAAGAGCCGGATTTACCCAAAGCCGGCTTGAAGTTGCCCAGTATGTCCTGCAACATGAAGCGGGCCACCCGGGTGCCGGCATCCAGCGTCGTCAAAATAAACAGCGCCTCGAACATGATGGCGAAGTGATACCAAGCCGCCAATAAATGCGCGCCGAATACCTGGGCGAACAGACTGGCCATGCCGACCGCCAGTGACGGAGCCCCGCCGGTACGGGCGAACAGCGTGGATTCGCCCATGGTTTGGGCCAGGGTTTGCATTTGCTCTACGCCGACCGGAAAACCCCAGCCGCTGATTTTGGCCACCGCATCCGCCGCCTCGGCTCCCACTATGCCGGCCGGGCTGTTTATGGCGAAATACACCCCGGGTTCCAGCACGCTGGCGGCTATCATGGCCATGATGGCGACAAAGGATTCCATCATCATGGCCCCGTAACCGATGAAACGGGCGTCCTGTTCGTTGGCCAATAATTTGGGCGTGGTGCCGGACGAAATCAGGGCGTGGAAGCCGGAAATGGCCCCGCAGGCAATGGTGATGAAGACGAACGGAAACAGTTTGCCGCCGAAAATCGGTCCGCTGCCGTCGATGAATTGGGTCAAGGCCGGCATTTTCAGCTCCGGCCGCAATACCACAATGGCGATTGCCAGGGCGGCAATGGTGCCCAGCTTCATAAAGGTGGAGAGATAATCGCGCGGTGCCAACAGCAGCCACACGGGTAACACGGCGGCGGCAAAGCCGTACAGAATCACCATGACGGCCAGCTGGGGCGCATCATAGTCGAACCAACCGCGGATGACGGGGTTTTCATCGATCCAACCGCCGCCCAGTACCGCGCCGATCAACAGCGATACGCCGATCAAAGTGGCTTCCAGCACCCGTCCCGGACGCAAGTGGTGCAGATAGCAGCCCATCAGGACGGCGATGGGGATGGTCGCGGCCACGGTGGCGGTGGCCCAGGGGCTGTGTTTCATGGCGTTCACCACCACCAGGCCCAGCACGGCGATCAGAATGATCATGATCATCATCACTCCCAGCATGGCCGCGCCGCCACCGATGGGACCGAGCTCGTCCTTGGCCATTTGCCCCAGCGAGCGGCCGTCGCGGCGTACCGAGAAAAACAGCGTGACGAAATCCTGTACGCAGCCGCCCAGCACCGCGCCGATCAAAATCCACAAGGTGCCGGGCAAATAACCGAATTGCGCCGCCAGGGTGGGGCCGATCAAGGGGCCGGGGCCGGCAATCGCCGCAAAATGATGGCCGAACACCACCCATTTGTGGGTGGGCATGAAATCGCGGCCGTCGTTGAAACGTTCGGCGGGCGTGGCGCGGCCGGCATCCAGCACCAATACCTTGGCGGCGATAAAAGCACTGTAAAAACGATAGCCCAAGGCATAGACGCATAGGGCCGCCACCACCAGCCACATGCTGTTGATGGATTCGCCGCGCCGCAAGGCGATGCCGGCGACGGCGGTCGCGCCTATCAGCGCAACGCAGAACCAGAACAAGGTGTAGGGTAGGCGTTTATGGTTGCCGGACATGGCGGATTCCTTCGAGCGGTGCAATGGGTGGGTTGAAAATAGCAGCGAATGGTAGCACGGGAAGGCGGTGGGTGGGTGTTGCCGGCCGGACCTCCGGCCCGGCAACACCGCGTTTAGGGTGCCGGATTCAGCACGGGAGTTTTTGTCGGTAGCTGGCGCAAATCCTTTCGCCGGCTATGCCGTAAATGACAAAAAATAGGTTGGCGTAGCGTAAGCCAACAAAATCAGAATGTTGGGCTGGATGGGATCCAGCTTGGCTTGGCTATTGGCTGAGGGTGGGCATCGATTTGAAACGATGCCGAATCCTTGCGGTCAGCAAGCCCTTACAGCGACTTATAGAGTTCGATGGCTTTATTCAAGTCGTCGGACGATCCTTTGATATCGCCGCCCTTGGTTTTGATCTGGCCTTGAATGACCAAGGCGTTCGCGGCCTGAACCACGTCGTCATGGCCGGAAATTTTTTCCGCCGCCGCGCGGGCGGCTTTTAAATGTACCCGGGCGGTATTGAAATCGCTGTTTTGGATTTCGGCCAGCGCCGACTCGATATGCGAAATGACTTCGCCGGCCACGGGACTGTCGGTGCTGGTTTCCGCGTAAGCCAAGTTGCCGATTGCGCCGGCGGAGAAGGTAAGAATAATGGCCAGCATGGAGGTTTTAAGAATTTTCATAATAAGGATAATTTTGAAGAGGAGCGTGAAAAGGAGGGTGGGAGTAATCGGCGAAGCGCCGTCAGCCCACCGGCATTGTAGCCGAATCCGCTCTCGGGTAAGTGACAGTTTCGTTAACGCGACCGGCCCTTGCCGCCAATTTCCACTGGCTGTCGGGCGCTGCATCATTGTAGTCGTACCGAATTAGTCCAGCGGTACCGTCGGCAAATGGTTAAAATCCCGTTGCGCTTTTCCGCAAACTCAACCGCTGATTATGGAGGATGACCATGAATAAAATTTCTACCGCTGTTTTGCTGCTCGCCACGGCGGCTTTCGCCACCGCGTCGCGCGCCGAAGCCCCGGCCGCCAAGCCGGTACACGGCGAATATAAAGACTGGCTGACTTTGAGCATATCCCATCGTTTGGAAAAACAACTGATGCGGACGATTCTGGGCAACGAGGTTGCCATCAAGGCGGCGCGTGCCGGCAACACCAAGCCCTGGCCGGACGGCAGCATTATCGCCAAGGTCGGCTGGAAGGAAAAAACCCATCCCAATTGGCCGCAAGCCGTGGTTCCCGGCGAATTTGCCGGCGCCGAAGCCATGATCAAGGACAGTAAAAAATATGCCGAAACCGGCGGTTGGGGCTTTGGGCATTGGGAAGGCAACAAACTGGTGATGAACGACAAGGAAAAATCCGCCACCTGTTTCGCCTGCCACGCGCCGATGAAAGATAACGATTACGTCTACACCGCGCCGGTTCTGCAATAAAACCCTGGGGGCGTTTTATCCGCCCCCATCCGTTCCCATCAGTCCCCTGACATGGGCGGCTACACTGGCCGCCAAAGCGGTCAAATGGTAACCGCCCTCCAGCGCGGAAATAATGCGTCCTTGGCAGCATTCGTCGGCGATCATCCTTAATTGTCGACTTACCCAGGCGTAATCGTCGGCTTCCAGGCGTAACGATGCCAGCGGATCGTCTTTATGGGCATCGAATCCGGCTGAAACAAACAACAGTTGCGGCGCGAACTTTTTCAGCGCCGGGAAAATGATTTCGCGATATTTGGCCCGGAAAGTGTTGCCGTCGGTGCCAGTGGGCAAGGGCACGTTGATGATATTGCCCACTCCGTTCTCGGAAGGGTGGCCGCTGCCCGGATAATGCGGCCATTGGTGGCTGGAGGCGTATAGCACTTGCGCTTGCCGGTAAAACGCCGCCTGGGTACCGTTACCGTGATGCACGTCGAAATCCACAATCGCGAGGCGTTCCAAGCCGTAATGGCGGCGGGCATATTCGGCCGCAATGGCAACATTGTTGAACAGGCAAAACCCCATCGGATAGCCCGGCATGGCGTGATGCCCCGGCGGACGAACCGCGCAAAATGCCTGTCCGGCCTCGCCGGAGATAATTCTGTCCACTGCGTCGCATACCGTGGCCACCGCCCGCAGGGCGGCCGCCCTGGAGCCGGGGGAGGCTACCGTATCGGCGTCGAAGTAGCTCAGGCCCTCGGCGGGTATGCCGCTCAATACCCGCGCAATCATGGTCGGAGTATGAATCAGGCACAGCTTGGCCTCGATGTCTTCGGGAATAGTCGCGGTTCGGCGCGACAGGCCCGGAAATCCGGCGGCGCTCAATGCCGTTTCGATGGCCCGCAAACGGGCCGGGCTCTCCGGGTGGCCGGGCCCGGTGTCGTGAGCCAGAAAATCGGCATCTGCATAATAAAGCATGGTCATAACACCTCTCCCAATATACCCCGCCAATGGTTACCCTATGCGGGATGACTGGCTTAAAATCAAGCCTCCCGCTAGAATTCCATCCATTTGAGCCCATCGCGAGGTTTACCATGGCAAAACCCGTCACGCCGCTGCTCGCGGCGGATATTCTGATCGAATTGATCGACGATCCGCAACACCCATTCGTTTTGATCGAACGCGCCTTTCCACCCTACGGCTGGGCGGTACCCGGCGGCTTTGTCGATGTCGGGGAAACCGTGGAGCGGGCCGCCATTCGCGAAGCAAAGGAAGAAACCGGTCTGGATGTGACATTGACGGCCCTGCTCGGCATCTATTCGAATCCCGCCCGCGACCCGCGCAATCATACGGTTACGGCGGTTTACGTGGGTCGGGCCCATGGCATGCCGTTGGCGGCGGACGACGCCAAAAACTGCGGCCTGTTCAATTTCGACAACCTGCCCGCGCGGCTGGCTTTCGATCACGCCCAGGTGCTGGCCGATTATCGCGAATTTCGGCGCAACGGCAGGGTGGCGCCGTTGCGCGCGGATTAGATACATCAAGCACCCGCCCTAGCCTGAAAGCACATGGCGACTTTTCCGTTTGCATGGAAAGTCGTCCTCGAGCGCCGGGCCGGCCTTGGACATTTACCAGCGCTTGCCAACAGGCGCAATTTCGCTTGTTTTTTATGATTAGCCAAAAGGCCTGCCGCAGTGCGGGCATGAAAATACCGCAAGGCGAAAACAATATTTTTATATTTCAATAATTGTTGTATAGTTGACTCATGGATAAACAAATCGCCACCACCCTGTTTGAATCGTTGGCTTCCGGCATCCGGCTGGATATATTTCGCTTATTGGTAAAACATGCTCCCACGGGTTTGGTTGCCGGCGAAATTGCCGCCGAATTGACTTTGCCGCCGACCAATCTGTCGTTTCACCTGAAAGCCATGACGCATGCCGACTTGCTCAACGTGACTCAGGAAGGGCGCTACCAGCGTTATCGGGCAAATTTGTCGGTGATGCAGGCGCTGGTGGATTATTTGACGGCCGAATGTTGTGCCGGGCATCCGGAGCATTGCTTCGATGCCGGCGAGGCATCGGCATGTTGCCACAAAGACTGAACCACCAAGCCAACGGACCAAACCATGAACGTGTTATTTCTATGTACCGGTAATTCCTGTCGCTCCCTGATGGGCGAAGCCGTTTTCAACCATCTGGCTCCGGCGGGCTGGCATGCGATCAGCGCTGGCAGCAAGCCCATCGGCCGCTTGAACAGCGGCGCGGTGGCATTGCTGCAAGAAAAGGGCATCTCCATCGAGGGCTATTACAGCAAATCCTGGAACGACCTGCCGACCGCGCCGGACATCGTCATCAGCGTCTGCGGCAATGCCGCCAATGAAACCTGTCCGGCTTATCTAGGCTCGGTCATGCGCAGCCATTGGGGTGTGGAAGACCCGGCCCATGCCCAAGGCACCGAAGCGGAAATCAAGGCCGCTTTCGAGACTGCCTACGGCATTTTGCGCCACCGCATCGAGACCTTCCTGGCCCTGCCGTTGGATGAGTTAAAAAACGATCCAACGCGTCTGCAAGCCGAGTTGGACCGTATCGGCGGCTTGTTACCTTGATTTTTGGGAGTTTGTCATGAGCACTATTCAAATTTTCGATCCTGCTTTATGTTGCAGCACCGGCGTTTGCGGGGTGGACGTCGATCAGCAATTGGTGGATGTATTCGCCGACATCGATTGGGCCAAGCAAAACGGCGCGCAAATCGAGCGCTTCAACCTCGCTCAACAACCGCTGGTCTTTGCGGAAAACCCGGTGGTCAAAGCGTTTTTGGAACGCTCCGGCGCTGAAGCGCTGCCTTTGATTCTGCTCGATGGCGAAGTGGCGCTGGCAGGCCGCTATCCTAATCGAAGCGAACTGGCGCGCTGGGCCGCCATCGATACCGTTGCGGAAAATCCAGCGTCCGGCTGTTGCAGCGGCGGCAAGTGCTGCTAAGGTCCACGCCATGAAATTCCTCGATCGACCGCCGCGCTTTTTGTTTTTTACCGGCAAGGGCGGCGTCGGCAAGACCTCGGTGGCCTGCGCCACGGCCATTCATTTGGCCGAGACCGGTCGCAAGGTGCTGCTGGTCAGTACCGACCCGGCCTCCAATGTGGGCCAAGTATTCGGCGTCAACATCGGCAACACCATCACGGCGATAGCAAACGTGCCCGGCTTGTCGGCGCTGGAGATCGACCCGCAAGCGGCCGCCCAAGCCTACCGCGACCGCATCGTCGGGCCGGTGCGGGGATTGTTGCCGGAATCCGTCGTCAAAAGCATGGAAGAACAACTATCCGGTGCTTGCACCACTGAAATCGCCGCCTTCGACGAATTCACCGCGCTGCTGACCGATAGCGCGCTGACGGCTGGCTATGACCATATCGTGTTCGATACCGCGCCGACCGGCCACACCATGCGCCTGTTGCAACTGCCCGGCGCCTGGAGCGGTTTCTTGGACGCCGGCAAGGGCGATGCATCCTGTCTGGGACCGTTGGCGGGCCTGGAGAAACAGCGCGAGCAATACAAGGCCGCCGTCGACGCCTTGGCCGATAGCCGGCGCACGCGTTTGATTCTGGTTGCGCGCGCCCAGCAAGCCCCCTTGCGCGAAGTCGCTCGCACTCATGCGGAACTGGCGGCGATTGGCTTGTCGCAACAGCATTTGCTCATCAACGGCATCCTGCCGCAAAGCGAAGCTGAAAATGATCCGCTAGCAGCCGCCATACACGAACGCGAACTCGCCGCGCTGCAAAACATGCCCGACGTTTTGCAAAGGCTGCCGTGCGACAGGCTGATGCTGAAGCCGTTCAATATGGTGGGCCCGACCGCATTGCGGCAACTATTCGAAGACACCCCCACAACGACCGAAATCGCCGTCGATTCGCCTCTGGAACCGGACGAACCCAAGCTGTCCGATCTGGTGGATGAAATCGCCCAAGACCAACACGGTTTGATTCTACTGATGGGTAAGGGCGGCGTCGGCAAAACCACCCTGGCCGCCGCCATTGCGGTGGAATTGGCCCGGCGCGGATTGCCGGTGCACCTGACCACATCGGACCCAGCCGCACATTTGAGCGAGACCCTGAACGGCACGCTGGACAATCTGGCCGTCAGCCGCATCGACCCGCAACAGGAAACCGAACGCTACCGCCAGTATGTGCTGGAGACCAAGGGCGCTAAATTGGATGAGCAAGGCCGCGCCTTATTGGAGGAAGACCTGCGCTCTCCCTGCACCGAGGAAATCGCGGTGTTCCAGGCCTTTTCCGCCATCATTCGCGAAGCGGACAGCCAGTTCGTGGTGATGGACACCGCGCCGACCGGCCATACCTTGCTGTTGCTGGATGCCACCGGCGCCTATCACCGCGAAGTCGGCCGGCAAATGGACGCCAAGGACTTGCATTACACGACGCCGTTAATGCGCTTACAGGACCAGCATCGCACCAAGGTGCTGATCGTCACGCTGGCGGAGACCACGCCGGTATTGGAAGCCGCCAATCTGCAAGCCGACCTGAAACGCGCCGGCATGGCTGTCTGGGCCTGGATCATCAATGCCAGCGTCGCGGCAAGTAAAGCTAAATCGCCATTACTGCGACAAAGGGCGGCTAATGAGCTACCCGAAATCGAGGCCGTCGCCACGCAACATACCCAGCGGCATGCCGTGGTGCCTTTGCTGCAACAAGAGCCAATAGGCGTCGAACGCTTGCTGACGCTGGTCGGCCATTAATAGATTGATATCGGAAAGCGATATGACGGACAAAACCTATCGGGTTTTATTCATCTGTACCGGCAACTCGGCGCGCAGCATCATGGCCGAGGCGATATTGAATCAAATCGGCGGCCGCCGATTTCGTGGCTATAGCGCCGGCAGTCATCCCGTAGGCTACGTCCATCCCGCCGCGCTCCAATTGCTGAACAGCTTGAATCATGACACCGGCGAATTACGCAGCAAGGATTGGCGGGAATTCACAACCGAGGACGCGCCGAGCTTCGATTTTGTATTTACCGTCTGCGACAAAGCCGCCGGCGAGCCTTGCCCGGTCTGGCCCGGTCAGCCGATGCGCGCGCATTGGGGCGTGGAAGACCCGGCCATGCTGTATGCCGACGACGAGCGGGTGCAAAAATTGTTTTTCGACACCTACTTGTTGCTGAAACGGCGCATCGAATTGTTTTGCAACCTGCCATTGCACAAACTGGACGCCATCACCTTGAAAAACAGGGTCGACGAACTTGGCGCCACGCAGTCCTCGCCAGACATAAATTCAAATTAACCGGAACCATTCCCATGAAACGCCTGCATATCCATATCGCCGTCGACGATCTCGAACAAAACATCCGCTTTTACAGCGCCTTGTTCCAAAGCCAACCGAGCGTCTTAAAAAGCGACTACGCCAAATGGCTGTTGGACGATCCGCGGGTGAATTTCGCCATTTCCAGTCGCGGACGCCAAGCGGGACTGGATCATTTAGGGGTACAGGTGGAATCGAGCGAGGAACTGGAAGCCGTGCAGCAGGCCTTGGTCGACGCGGCTCTGCCGGTTGCGGAACAAAAACAAGCCACCTGCTGTTACGTGCAATCGGACAAATACTGGAGCGTCGACCCGCAAGGCATCGCCTGGGAAGCCTTTCATTCACTCAATTCGATACCGCTGTTCGGCGAAGATCCCGTCATTCGGGTCGACAAGCTTTCTCCCTGCTGCAAAGCCACGGAACCCGAATGATCGGCGGACTTGGACCACTAAAAACAAAACCAACGAGGCCAACACCATGACAGCCAAACAACACCCCATGGGCTTTTTCGAACGTTATCTGACCCTCTGGGTGGGCTTGTGCATTGCCGCCGGCATACTGCTGGGGGCTTACGCGCCGGATTTCGCCAAGACCCTGGACGGCATGAGCCTCACCATTAACGGAGCGCCGGTCGTATCGATACCGATTGCCATCTGCCTGTTTTTCATGATGTATCCCATCATGGTCAAGATAGATTTCGCCGAAGTGGTCAAGGCCGGCAAGAGCATCAAACCGGTCAGCCTGACATTAATCGTCAACTGGGCGATCAAGCCGTTCACGATGTACGGTATCGCCTATTTGTTTTTGGGCGGTTTGTTTCAAGGCCTGATCGGCGCCGATGCGGTGGATTTGGTCAAAATGCCGTTTGGCCTGGATTTGCCGGTCGGTTCCGAATACGGTGCCGGCACCGTGGTGTTGCAAGACGGCATTAAAATGCTGCAAGTGCCGCTATGGCGCAGCTATCTGGCCGGCTGCATTTTGTTGGGCGTGGCCCCCTGCACCGCGATGGTGCTGGTGTGGGGCTATCTGGCCAAGGGCAATGCCGGCCATACCCTGGTGATGGTGGCGATCAACTCATTGGCGATGCTGCTGTTGTACGGCTTGATCGGCGGATTCCTGCTGGGCGTCGGCCAATTGCCGGTGCCTTGGGAAGCCCTGTTGTTGTCCATCGGCATCTATGTGGCCTTGCCTTTGCTGGCCGGGTTTTATTCGCGTAAATGGATTATCGCCCATAAAGGCCTGGACTGGTTCGAACAAAAATTCCTGCATCTGCTGACACCCATCACCATCATCGCCTTATTACTGACGCTGGTGCTGCTGTTTTCCTTCAAGGGCGAGGTGATCACCGCCAATCCGTTGACCATATTGTGGATTGCGATTCCGTTGGCGATACAAACCGTGCTGATTTTCGCGATTACCTATTGGGCCGCCAAGCTGTGGGGCTTTTCCTACGAAAACGCCGCCCCATCGGCCATGATAGGCGCCTCCAACCATTTCGAAGTCGCCATCGCCACCGCCGTGATGCTGTTCGGCCTGTCGTCCGGCGCCGCGCTGGCTACCGTGGTCGGCGTATTGATAGAGGTGCCGCTGATGTTGGCCCTGGTCGGGTTTTGCAAGCGCACTCAGCATTGGTTCGGCGAGGCGCGCTGATAGCGTTTCGCCAGTCTGTTGGATAAAGTTAGATAGTCCTGTCCTACACCCGAGCCGCCGTCAAAATCCCGCTCGGCATAGGTTTATTTTGCCCGCGGTTTTTCCTAAGGTCCATGAAGGCACTGCATCGCTCCCTCCATGAATTTCACTGGAACGCTGGTTTAACAAGGTATCGATTTGGCGTAACTTACCGCGTTCGTTAAAATGGCAAGTTGCTTAAAAGCCGCTGACGAATCAAAACGTATTTAAACAGGAAACACATGACCAGCACTCAACAACGCGCCGCCCTGCAACGCCAAATCTGGCAAATCGCCAACGATGTGCGCGGTGCGGTGGACGGCTGGGATTTCAAGCAATACGTACTCGGCACCCTGTTTTATCGCTTTATCAGCGAAAACTTTGCCGGCTATATCGAAGGCGGTGACGACAGCATCCACTATGCGGAGCTACCCGATAGCGTCATTACCCCGGAAATCAAAGACGATGCCATTAAAACCAAGGGCTTTTTTCTCTACCCCAGCCAGTTGTTTAGCAAGGTCGCTGCCAGCGCGAATACCAACGACAGCCTGAATACCGATCTGGCAGCCATCTTTGCCGCCATCGAAAGTTCCGCCAACGGCTACCCTTCGGAGCGCGATATCAAAGGCCTGTTCGCCGATTTCGATACCACCAGCAACCGCCTCGGCAACACCGTGGCCGACAAAAACAGCCGTTTGGCCGCCGTACTCAAAGGCGTGGCCGGTTTGGACTTTGGCGATTTTGATGACAGCCGCATCGACCTGTTCGGCGATGCTTACGAGTTCCTCATCTCCAACTACGCCGCCAATGCCGGCAAATCGGGCGGTGAGTTTTTTACCCCGCAGCATGTGTCCAGGCTGATCGCGCAGCTCGCCATGCACAAGCAAACCAGCGTCAACAAGATTTACGACCCGGCCTGTGGTTCCGGCTCCTTGCTGCTGCAAGCCAAAAAGCACTTTGACGCCCACATCATCGAAGACGGTTTTTTCGGGCAGGAGATCAACCACACCACCTACAACTTGGCGCGGATGAACATGTTCTTGCACAACGTCAATTACGACAAGTTCAACATTCAGCTGGGCAACACACTGGAAGAACCGCACTTCGCTGAAGACCGACCTTTTGACGCCATCGTCTCCAACCCGCCCTACTCGGTGAAATGGATAGGCAGCGACGATCCCACCCTGATCAACGACGAACGCTTTGCACCAGCGGGCGTGCTGGCGCCCAAATCCAAAGCCGACTTTGCCTTTGTTCTGCACGCGCTCAACTACCTCTCCAGCAAAGGCCGCGCCGCCATTGTCTGCTTCCCCGGTATTTTTTACCGGGGCGGTGCCGAGCAGAAAATCCGCCAATATCTGGTGGATAACAACTACGTCGAAACCGTAATTTCGCTCGCGCCCAATCTGTTTTACGGCACCACCATTGCCGTGAATATTCTGGTGCTGTCCAAGCGCAAAACCGACACCAACACCCAGTTTATTGATGCCAGCGGTCTGTTTAAAAAAGAAACCAATAACAACATCCTTACCGACGAGCACATCGAAAAAATTATGGCTGTGTTCGATAGCAAAGCGGACGTTGAACACTTTGCCAAATCGGTAAGCTTTGATGCCATCACCGGCAACGACTACAACCTGTCGGTGAGCAGCTATGTCGAAGCCAGGGACAACCGAGAAGTAGTGGACATTGCCCAGCTCAATGCCGAGCTGCTTATCACCGTGGCCAAAATCGATAAGCTGCGGTCGGAGATTGACGCCATTGTGAGGGAAATTGAAGGCGAGGAGCTGGAGGCATGAGCAGCCTGAACTTTTTGGGGAAGCTGGTGGATGGCGTTTCGGTAAAGTGGAAACCAATCGGGGATGCGCTTGTTAGAACTAAGGGCACAAAGATCACCGCTGGCCAGATGAAAGAAATTCATAAAGATGGTGCCCCGGTGAAAATTTTCGCTGGCGGTAAAACTGTTGCATTCGTTGATTTTGAAGATATACCCGCAAAAGACTTAAATAACGAGCCTTCAATTATCGTCAAATCTCGTGGTGTTATAGAATTCGAGTATTACGACAAACCGTTTTCTCATAAAAATGAAATGTGGTCATACCATTCAAAAAACGACGGAATCCATATCAAGTATGTTTACCATTTTCTGAAACTGAATGAACCCCACTTTCAGAACATTGGCAGTAAGATGCAAATGCCGCAAATTGCAACGCCAGATACTGATAAGTTCGAAATTCCCATCCCTTGCCCTGAAAATCCCAAAAAATCGCTTGAGATCCAAGCCGAAATCGTCCGCATTCTGGACGCCTTTACCGAGCTGACCGCCGAGCTGACCGCCGAGCTTAGCATGCGAAAAAAACAATACAACTACTATCGCGACCAGTTGTTGAGTTTTGAATTCCCCTCCTCTGGAGGGGTGCCCGAAGGGCGGGGTGGTCGGGATGTGGAGTGGAAGACGTTGGGCGAAATTGGGGAATTCATTCGCGGAAAACGCTTTACTAAAGCCGATTATGTTGAAGACGGCATCAGCGTTATCCATTACGGTGAGATATACACTCGGTATGGCGTTTTTACGACTCGTGCGCTTTCTCAGGTCAGAAGCGATATGGCTGGGTCTCTACGCTATGCAAAACCGGGAGACGTAGTGCTAACCGACGTTGGAGAGACGGTCGACGATGTTGGTAAGGCCGTGGCATGGCTCGGAGATGAAAAAGTTGCCATTCACGACCACTGCTACGCTTTCCGGCATTCATTGAATCCGAAATTTGTGTCCTATTGCATGCAAACGGCATCATTCATTGCAGAGAAAGCAAAGTATGTGGCAAGAACCAAAGTCAATACATTGCTGATTAACGGCTTTTCAAAAATAGCCATCCCGATTCCCTATCCAAACGATCCTGAAAAGTCACTCGCCGAACAAGCCCGCATCGTCGCCATCCTCGATAAATTCGACGCCCTGACCAATTCCATCAGCGAAGGCTTGCCCCGCGAAATTGCCTTGCGCCAAAAGCAGTATGAGTATTACCGCGATTTGCTGTTGAGCTTCCACCACCCCGCCCTGACGGGCACCCCTCCAGAGGAGGGGAATAACCCCGCCCCGGCACCTTCAGAGGTGGGGAATAACCCCGCTCCGCCACCTTCAGAGGAGGGGAATAACTTCGCCCCGGCACCTTCAGAGGTGGGGAATAACCTAACCCTGATGGGTATACATCCAGAGGCGGAGAATGACTTCGCCGCACCCCATGGATCAAAGGTACAGCGCACCCAATTCCCCTCCTTTGGAGGGGTGCCCGAAGGGCGGGGTGGTACCGAAGGCTTAGCCTAACGAGGCCACCATGCGCAAAACCAAAGCTTACCAATCCCTCCCTTATAACCCTGCTTTGCGCGATAAGGCCAAAGCTTTGCGCAAAGCGGGAATACTGCACGAAGCGTTACTTTGGCTTGAATTAAAATCAGACAAACTGAATGGCTTGGATTTCGATCGCCAAAAAATTATTGGCAACTACATCGTCGATTTTTACTGTGCGGAAAAGGCGGTTGTGATTGAAGTGGATGGCAGTTCTCACGACAGCAAGCAGCTTGAAGATGCCCAGAGAGATGAATGGCTGTGTAGTTTGGGGTTAACGGTGATTCGCCTGTTGGCGAAAGATGTTTTGCAGAATTTGGACGGGGTTGTGGCGTTTTTGAAGAACCACCCCGCCCTGACGGGCACCCCTCCGGAGGAGGGGAATACCCCCGCCTGTCTTCCAGATGAAATGAATAACCCAGCACTAACCGGGAGACCTCCGGAGGAAGGGAATAAACTCCCGGCGTTTGCAGAGTGCGTAACCGAGCAACTGAAGCTCGCCCCTTCAGAGGAAGAGAATAATTTCCAGCGCATCAGGAAGGAACCCTATGCCTAACCTAAGCCTGCAAGACCAAACCACGGAATTCTTGCTCTACACCGCGCCCAATGGCGCAATCAAAGTAGAGGTGCTGCTCAGTAATGAAACTATCTGGCTGACGCAGGAGCGCATGGCTGAGTTGTTTGGCGTGCAGCGCCCAGCTATTACCAAGCACCTGAAAAACATTTTCGAAAGCCATGAGCTGCAAGAAGATGTGGTGTGTTCCATTTTGGAACATACCACTGCCCATGGGGCGATTGAGGGCAAAACCCAAACCAGCAAGACCAAGTATTACAATCTGGATGCGGTGATTTCGGTCGGTTACAGTGTCAATTCGACACAGGCAAGCTATTGCGGAATATGAAAAGTTTAACAAGCAACAACGCGTCGAATTCGATTTCGACCGTGAAGTGAAAGAGCTGCTGCAAAACAGGGACACATAGGAATGAGCGAGATTACTCACCACACCGATTACCGTCAGGCGCTGGCAGTCATTAAGCAGCGTATTCAAACATCGCAAACCCGTGCGGTGTTGGCGGTGAATGCTGAGTTGTTGAATCTGTATTGGGACATTGGCAGCCAGTTGGATGCGTGGCAACGCGAGCGTGCTTGGGGCTCGGCGGTGGTGGAGCAAATGGCGCTGGATTTGCAGGCCACTTACCCCGGCATGAAGGGGTTCTCTCGTACCAGCCTGTTTGCCATGCGGCAGTTTTATGCCTTTTTCAGCCCGCAATTTGAATTTGTCCCGCAGCCTGTGGGACAAATGCCATGGGGACACGTGCGCACCTTGTTGGCTAAGGTCAAATCGGTGGAGCTGGTTTTGCTGTACGCGCAGGCCTGCATCGAGCATGGCTGGAGCCGCACGGTGCTAGCGTGGCAAATTGAGCAGCGTTTTCATGAGCGTGTGGGCAAGGCGGTCGGTAATTTTGCTCAAACTTTACCGGCGCCCCAATCGGAGCTGGTGCAACAGAGCCTGAAAGATCCTTATGTGTTCGATTTTTTGACCCTCGCACCGCAGGCGGTTGAACGCGATATCGAAAACCAGCTGGTGGCACAGATCACCCGTTTTTTGCTGGAGCTAGGCAAGGGCTTTGCGTTCCTTGGGCGCCAATACCCCTTGGTCGTGAATGGCAAGGATTACTTTCTGGATTTGTTGTTTTATCACGCCCGATTGAAGTGCTACGTGGCGATCGAATTAAAGGCGGGCGAATTCAAGCCCGAGTACATTGGCAAACTCAATTTTTACTTGTCGGCAGTAGACGACCAACTACGTGCTGAGGATGACCAGCCCACGATTGGCCTGATCTTGTGTAAGGACAAAGACAAGCTGGATGTGGAATACGCCCTGCGCGACATCAACAAACCCATGGGGGTGAGTTCGTTCATCACCAAAGATATTCCCTTGTCGGTGCAGTCACAGTTGCCAACAGTGCAAGAGATTGAAAACGAGCTAGCACAGGGATATGGAGAATCAAACCAGTGACAGAGTATAAAACGATTGCCGAATCCACTAATTTTATCGTTCTGGATAAATACACCAAGGACTATAAAGTTAGCGAAAGCTACCAAAGCGAATACGATTTGGAGCGGGAATTTATTCAGGATTTGCAAAATCAGGGCTATGAATATGCGCCCGAGTTAAACACGCCCGATAAGCTGCTGGCCAATGTGCGCGTGGCTTTACAGGCGCTGAACAACATGCAGTTTTCCGATGGTGAATGGCTGCGTTTTGTGGAGACTTGGCTGGATAGGCCCAACGATAGCATCGTCGATAAAACTCGCAAGATTCATGATGACTTTATCCACGACTTTGTGTTTGACGATGGCCGTATCCAGAACATCTACCTGTTGGATAAAAAGAACATTGCCCGCAATAAGCTGCAAGTCATCAATCAGTTTGAAACCACCCCGGCGCTTTGCGCCACCCCTGCAAAGGAGGGGAGTAAACAGTACGCCAATCGCTACGATGTGACGATTTTGGTGAATGGTTTGCCGCTGGTGCAGGTGGAGCTGAAAAAACGGGGCGTGGCGATACGCGAGGCGTTTAATCAGGTGCATCGCTACAGCAAAGAGAGCTTTAACAGCGAGCATTCCTTGTTTAAGTATTTGCAGCTGTTTGTGATTACCAACGGCACCGATAGCCGTTATTTTGCCAACACCACCCAGCGCAACAAAAACAGCTTCGATTTCACCATGAACTGGGCGAAATCCGATAATGGGCTGATTAAGGACTTAAAAGACTTTACCGCAACCTTCTTCCAGAAAAACACCCTGCTCAATGTGCTGTTGCATTATTCGGTGTTTGATGTCAGCGATACCTTGCTGGTAATGCGCCCTTACCAGATTGCCGCCACCGAACGGATTCTGTGGAAAATCAACAGCGCCTATCAAGCCAAAAACTGGAGCAACACCGAAAGCGGCGGTTATATCTGGCACACCACCGGCTCGGGCAAGACCTTAACCAGTTTTAAAGCGGCGCGTTTGGCGACGGGGCTGGACTTTATCGATAAGGTGTTTTTTGTGGTGGATAGGAAAGACCTCGATTACCAGACCATGAAGGAATACCAGCGCTTTTCACCGGATAGCGTCAATGGCTCGGACAGCACTGCCGGGCTGAAACGCAACTTGGATAAGGACGACAACAAGATCATTGTCACCACCATCCAGAAGCTTAACAACCTGATGAAAAGTGAAAATGACTTGGCCATCTACAGCAAGCAAGTGGTGTTTATTTTTGACGAGTGCCACCGCAGCCAGTTTGGCGAAGCGCAGAAAAACCTGAAGAAGAAATTCAAGAAGTTCTATCAGTTCGGTTTTACCGGCACGCCGATCTTCCCGCAAAACGCCTTGGGTGCCGACACCACCGCCAGCGTGTTTGGCCGTGAATTGCATGCTTACGTCATCACCGATGCCATCCGCGATGAAAAAGTACTGAAGTTCAAAGTGGACTACAACGATGTGCGCCCGCAGTTCAAAGCCATCGAAACCGAGCAGGATGAGCTTAAGCTCAGCGCGGCAGAAAACAAGCAAGCCTTGTTGCACCCCGAGCGTATTCGGGAAATTTCACAGTACATCTTGAATAACTTCCGGCAAAAAACTCATCGCTTACAGGCTGGGGCCAAAGGCTTTAATGCGATGTTTGCCGTGAGTGGTGTGGATGCCGCCAAGCTGTATTACGAGTCGTTGAAGGATTTGCAAAAAGCCAGCGACAAGCCGCTGAAAGTGGCCACCATCTTCTCGTTTGCGGCCAATGAAGAACAGGATGCGGTGGGCGAAATTCAGGATGAGAGTTTTGATGTTTCAGCCATGAACAGCAGTGCCAAGGAGTTTTTAAGCGCGGCCATTGCGGACTACAACGCGCTGTTCAAAACCAATTTTGGCGTGGATGGCAACGGATTCCAGAACTATTACCGCGATCTTGCCAAGCAAGTGAAAGCCAAAGAAATCGACTTGCTGATTGTGGTAGGTATGTTCTTGACCGGCTTTGACGCCCCCACGCTGAATACCTTGTTCGTCGATAAGAACTTGCGCTACCACGGTTTGATGCAGGCTTATTCGCGAACCAACCGTATTTATGACGCCACCAAAACCTTCGGCAATATCGTCACCTTCCGCGACCTGGAGCAGGCGACCATAGCCGCTATCACCTTGTTCGGTGATAAGAACACCAAGAACGTGGTGCTGGAAAAGAGCTACAAGGAATACATGGAAGGCTTTACCGATGTGGCGACCGGCGAGGCGCGGCGCGGCTTTGTGGATGTGGTCGCTGAGTTGGGGCAGCGCTTTCCTGATCCAACTGCCATTGAAAAAGAGTCCGACAAAAAAGCTTTTGCGAAACTGTTTGGCGAATATTTGCGCGTTGAGAACGTGCTGCAAAACTACGATGAATTTGCCAGTCTGAAAGCCTTGCAGAGCGTCGACATGAACGACCAGGAGGCGGTTGAGACATTCAAAGCCCAACATTATCTGAGCGATGACGACCTGATTGCGCTGCAAGCCATCAAAGTCCCCGCCGAGCGGAAAATTCAGGATTACCGCTCCACCTATAACGACATCCGCGACTGGCTGCGGCGGGAAAAATCCGCCGTCGAAAAGGAAAATTCCACCATCGATTGGGATGACGTGGTATTTGAGGTGGACCTGCTGAAATCTCAAGAAATCAATCTGGATTACATTCTGGAATTGATTTTTGAGAACAATAAAAAAGTCAAAGACAAAGCAGCGCTGGTTGAAGACGTGCGTCGGGTGATTCGCGCCAGCTTGGGCAACCGTGCCAAGGAGAGCTTGCTGGTTGATTTTATTAACCAAACCGACCTGGATCAGATTGGCGATAAGGCCAGTGTGATTGATGCCTTCTTTATTTTTGCGCAAGCGGAGCAACAGCGCGAAGCGCATGAGCTGATTAGTGCCGAGAACCTGAATGCCGAGGCCGCGAGGCGCTATATCGCTACTTCGCTGAAGCGGGAGTTTGCCAGTGACAACGGCACCGAGCTGAATGCCATTCTGCCCAAGATGAGCCCGTTAAACCCGCAATACCTCAGTAAAAAGCACAGCGTTTTCCAAAAAATTGCCGCTTTTGTCGAGAAGTTTAAAGGCGTGGGTGGGGATGTTTAATCCCGGTGTTTTTGTAGAGTTCATGGTTGGACGTTCCGCCGCCGGCGCCGCTGGGCTTGGCGGATAGGGTTAAACTCGACGCGGCAAACCGCTGCCGTTGTTGTTCTTGGATACTATTTTTTCAATCGAGATGTTAAACATTCCCGTCATTTTATGCGCAATCGCCTGTCTTTTGCCCCTCCCAGTATTGGCCGCGGCCGGCGAGCACGCTTATCTCAATCTAACCCAGCAAACCGTCGGCTATCTGGCATTGTTGGTTTTTTTGGCCGCTTACGTTTTGGTGATCCTCGAGGAAAAATTAGCCTTGCGTAAATCCAAACCGGTATTGCTGGCCGCCGGCATCATTTGGGCGATGATAGGCTTTGCCTATGCCGCGCGGGGCGTCACCGACACCACTGCGGCGATCTTGAAGGACAATTTTCTGGAATATAGCGAACTGTTTTTCTTTTTGTTGGTGGCGATGACTTACATCAACGCCATGATAGAGCGAGATGTTTTTCAATCACTGCATTATTGGTTGGTTTCCAAGGGCTTGAGCTATCGGCGGATGTTTTGGCTGATCGGTATTCTGACGTTTTTTATTTCGTCGGTGGCCGACAACCTGACTTCCGCCTTGGTCATGTGCACCGTGGCGATGACGCTGGGCGACCAACAGCCGAGATTCGTAACCCCGGCCTGCGTTGCTATAGTGGTTGCGGCCAATGCCGGAGGGGCCTTCAGCCCTTTCGGCGACATCAGCACGTTGATGGTTTGGCAAAAGGGCGTTATCTGAATATCGTTTTCGAATTCATTTACGGCGAGTTGGGCGCGACGGCCGCCAATATCATCGTCGGCCTGATGTCGGCGCTGGTCGACAACATTCCTATTATGTTTGCGGTGTTGACGATGAACCCCGACATGCCGGAACCCTCTTCCACAAGGAGAGGGGGCTTTTACGACAGCCTCCGGTGAGAGAGCAAATGGAATGCGGAAGGTATTGTGGGAGTCATCCTAAGCCGCAATTTTGTCGGTTTCAATCCGACTCGTTCCTCGAATCGGGGGTGGCGCGGTGTCCATTCTGGAGGCCTCATACCACCGGCGAAAAACCGCTCCCGCTCACGGCCGTTGCGGGCGGGAACGTTAGAATGACCCGGGTGCCGGAAGTTTGGCTTACGTGGCTCAATTCCAGCTTGATACCGTGCAGGTTGGCGATTTCCTTCACAATTGCCAGACCCAATCCGCAACCGTTGCCGACACTGCCCGGCACCCGATGGAAGCGCTCGAATACTTTTTCAATCTCCTGCTCCGGAATGCCGGGACCATCATCTTCGATTATCACGGTGGGGTAGGGATGCGGCTTCACTTCGACCGCGATACGTCCCATCGGCCCGCCGTAGGCAATGGCGTTGTCGAGCAAATTATTCAGCATTTCGCCCAGCAGGGTTTCGTCTCCTTCAATCGATATGTTTTCCCGAGCGCTTTCGAATCCCAGCTCCATTTGCCGGGCCGCGGCCTTGGAGGCCCATTCCATGCAATTGTTGCGGACCAGCTCGCATAAGTTCAGGGTTTGAAAATGGTTTATACCGTCAACGGGTTCCGCCCGCGCCAATACCAATAACTGGTTGACGGTATGGGACAGGCGTTCGGCGCTTTTTCGCATCTGGATCAGGGCCGGTTTGATGTCTGCCATATGCTCTTCCCGTAATGCCCGCTCGACCTGCAGGGAGAATCCGGCCAGCGGCGTTCGCAGTTGATGGGCGGCATTGGCGACAAACCTTTGCTGGCCCTCTATGGCTGCGGATAGTTGAGTCAGCAGACCGTTGATGGTGTCGGTCAAGGCCTTGACCTCGATCACAACGTTGGTATCGGCGATCAGGCTCAAATCGTGGGGGGAGCGTTTCGAGATTTCGTCGGCCAGTACCTTTAATGGCTTCAAGCCCCGGCTTAAGCCGCTTAACAGGAAGCCGCTGGCAAACAGCACCATGGCCAATTGAGGAATCAAATCCGCCAACAATATATCCATCATCATGGTGTGACGTTTTTTCAGGGTTTCGGCGACGTGCACATAAAATGTGTCCTGTATGTCCGCCCGCTGCACGCGCAACACAACGACTCTGACCGGCTCCCGGTCGATATCGGCCGAAAAAAACACCGGCCCGGCAAAATCCAGGTCGGCCTTGGGTTCCGGCACGAAGCTGTCGCCGGCCAGCAAACCCTTGCTCTCGGAAAAAATTTTGAAGAAGGTTTTGTCGCGTTCGTCCCAGCGGACGATCTCCAGCGCGGACTCGGATAATTCGACCAGCACCTTGGCGTCCCTGATCTTGATCTCCTGGGCCAGCGAACTGGCGGAGTCCAACAGCCAGCGGTCGTAGGTTTCGTTGACGTAATGCAAGGTCACATAGTAGGACAGCACGGTTTCGCAGCTGATAAACAAGATCAGCGGCACCAGTAGACGTTGCAGAATGGCTTTTCTGAGGCTTTTGCTTTTAGGCATCGATGGTTTCCAACAAATAACCCAGGCCGCGTATCGTTTTGATGGTAATGCCGTAACTTTCCACGCGCTTTCTGACCCGGTGAATATAAACTTCTATGGCGTTGTCGGGCAGGGCGCCCGCTTTCGGCGATAGCCGTTGACCCAGGCGACTCTTGCTCACGACTTTACCGGCTTCCAGCAGTAAAAGTTCCATGACGGCGTACTCGCGCGGCAATAGCGGCAAGGGCAAGCCGTCCAGCAGCACTTGGTTGTCGCGGGTATTTAAGGCTAATCGGCCGACGACGATATCGCATTGAAAGCCGCCGTAGCAGCGTCGAATCAAGGCGTGAATGCGTGCTTCCAATTCCGTCAGCTCGAAGGGTTTGGTTAGGTAGTCGTCGGCACCTTTTTCCATGCCCCGGGCTTTATCGTTCGGACTGTCCCGAGCGGTCAGGATCAAGACGGGAAGAGGCTGTTTACGTTGCCTGATGCCTTGCAAAAGTTCCAAGCCATCCGCATCCGGCAGGCCCAAGTCCAGTACCACCAGTTCGAAGTCTTGCGTGGTCAATAGATGTTCGGCGCGGGCGCCGGTCATGGCGCAGTTCACCTCGTAACCGGCTTTGCCCAACGTGTGAATCAAACCGTCCACCAAGACGGCGTCATCTTCGACCAGCAAAATTTTCATGAATTGGCGTCTGTTGTCAGGTAAATGTAAGGTTTAAATTTTAAATTAAAAACCGAAAATCTCTCGGAGCCAGTTCGGCAACCGGATTCAGCCTGCAATTTCGTTTTCCGGAGGAGGATGGTGAGATTGTATGCGGACGCTGCTGAATAAATACCATTTACCTCAATAAACCCATAATTAAACCATGTTATCAATCGAAAAATATAAATCGCTCATAGTATTGACGCTGGCCTTAATTATATTGACCAGCTACGACCTGATATTCGACCTGCTGTTGTCCATGCTTCACCTGTTGTTTGTGATTGCGCATTATCTGTTCGAATTATGCGAAAGCAGTTTGGATATTGTTATTGAACATCTATTCCATACCAGCCCCAGAACAACCGAAATCATTGTTTTTTACATCATGGTCGGTATTTTAAGCGCGATGGGGCTATGGATATTACGCGCGCTGCCGGGTTGGTATCGGCGTGTTTGCAAACAATTGAAAAGTTATTTTATCCGTAAAAAAATGCAGGCAATGGATTTTTGGCGCGAACAAACATTGTTGTTAAAAATTAAATTATGCAGCCAGTTTACGCTGGGCACCTTTACCATGCTGTATTTTGTGTTGGGTTAATAATCCGCCGCCATTGGTTTTTTACCGTTTCCAGGCTAATTCAGCTGGTCCTCGAACAACAGGGAAGTTGTTTGTGACGAAACCTTGGATAGTTTCGATTGAAAGATGATGGGCGATTATTCGTTGCCCGTTGCATCGAAAATCGATTTGTCTTCTATCATATAACCCAAGCCTCTCAATGTGATGATATTGACGCCATAAGGGCTCAGGCGTCGCCTTAATCTATGAACGCTCACCTCGATGGTATTGTCGCTAATCACATCGTCGCTGAAAAGGCGTTGGGCGATTTTATCCTTGCTCAGCACTTTGCCGCGGTTCAATAAAAAGAATTCCAGCAAGGCGTATTCCTTGGGAAACAATATCAAGGGATTGCCGTCCAGGGATACCCTATGTTCGCGGGTGTCCAGGGTTAACCTGCCGCAGACGATATCCTTGCTGAAATTGCCGTAACAGCGGCGGATCAGGGCATGGATGCGATTTTCCAGTTCATGCAAATCGAAAGGTTTGACCATGTAATCGTCGGCGCCTTTTTTCAGACATTCCACCTTGTCGTTGACGGCATCCTTGGCGGTGAGTATCAATACCGGAATAGGATTCTTGCGTAATCGCAATTTCGACAGAAAATGCGAACCGTCCATATCCGGCAAGCCCAAGTCCAGAATAATCAAATCGAAGTCCTTGGCATACAGCAGCGCTTCGGCATAGCGGCCGGTAGTGGCCGGGGTTACCTCAAAACCCGACTTACTCAGGGAGTAATACAATCCATCCGTCAAAACCGGATCGTCTTCTATCAGCAGGATATTCATGGGCTTGTTTGGCTATTGGCGGGCATCGGCTTTAAGGGTTGCGGTTTGGCCGATTATTCCGGTTATTTTTTTAAAAACAATCATGGCTATTAAAGTCATGGTGGGGCGACGCGCCGTCGCGATGTGAAAGGCTATTATCGCGACTGGGCGTCGCTCCTACAGGCCTGACCTTTTGCGCCGGTATGACTGTATGTAGTTGTCGCGCATCAAATTTCGGTTTTTGATGTCCTCACCCCAACACTCTCCCGGAGGAGGGCGTCGTAAAAGCCGATCACCCCCCCTTCTCCCGCTGGGAGAAGGTTAGGATGAGGGTATATAAAACAATGATTTATTGGTTTTCATCCCCCTCACCCCAACCATCTCCCGCAAGGAGAGGGGGCTTTTGCAACACGCTCCGGAGGGAGAGGGAACAGAATTGCGAAATAATTACGTTAATTGATAATCAAAGTATCATCGAAAAAGACCACTTCGCCGGTCGCTATATCATGGATCCCGCCGATTATGCCGATTTCGCCGCGCTCTATCATTTCTCTTAAAATAGGGCTGAGTTCCATAATCGCGTTGACCGTTCTTTTTACATTAATCACAGCGACTTTTTCCACAAATTCGCTATTGCTCGAATTGCGGTTTTCGGTTTCGCTGGTTTCATCGCCGACCGCCGGCTGTATCTTATTAAGCAGAGTCGTCAGATTTCCCATTTCCACATGGTCGCAAGCACCTTTTATGGCGCCGCATTTGCTATGCCCTAAAACCACAATAAATTTCGATCCGGCCACTTTACAGGCAAATTCCATACTGCCCAGAATATCTTCGTTAATAATATTGCCGGCAATTCTGATGCTGAATACGTCGCCCAAACCTTGGTCGAAAATCAGTTCGACCGAGGTGCGGGAATCGATGCAGCTCAAAATAACCGCAAAAGGGTGTTGGCCGTCGGAGGTTTCATTGGCCTGTTGCAGCAAATTGCGGTTTATTTTCAGGTTATTGATGAAGCGCTTGTTGCCTTCGTCCAGTAAGTTTAAAGCCATTGTCGGGGTGATGGCTGCCTGCATTTCCTTGGTTAAGGTTTTCATACTTTCCTCGTGTTGAATTGAGCCGGGTGAGTCATAAACTCACCCGGAATATGGCTGGTTGTTTCATGCTTAATAATTCTGTGGCATCGAGCGGCAAGGCCGTATTTTCAAGGTCGTTATCGCGTCAATTGGTTTTCGCTTCCGGCCTGCTCAAGGGATGGTTGGCCAACAGTGTCTGCCATAAGGACAAATGCGCGCCGTAATGTTTAACGGCCAATACCGGAATTTGCGCTGCAGACATGACGGAAGAGGTCACGCTTCCGAGCAAAATACTGGCCGCCTTGCTATGGCCGCGGGTACTGATCACAATCAGGTCGGCTTGATGGCTTGCGGCTTCCCTGAGTATTTCATCGGCGGTCTTGATACTTTCCAGGAACAAGGGCTTAATCAGCACGCCATGCGTATCGACACTAGCCATGAGTTTGGCGAATCGAGCTTCTTCTTCCCCGCGCTTGATCAGCGCGTGTTCGTCATAACGGATGACGGATTCGTCGGCGTAGACATGGATTGCCACTATTTCGGGTACGGCCTGTTTCGCGGCAATGGCACAGGCTTGGGTCAAACTATCCGCCGATACCGGCGAAAAATCGATTGGAGCGATTATGCGCTGGATGCGGTTTGCGAAATTTTCCGGCACCATCCAGACCGAACAACCGCAAAGCATGGCAAGGCGTTGAGCCAGGGAATGGTGGGCGTTGCCGTGATCCCCATGGCCCAAAAGTACCAAGTCTATGGAGTTTTTTAACACATAATCGACCAAGGTATCGAGCCGGCTCTGCGCCTTGAGGTGTTGGTAAGTGGCTGCTTCGAGCGTGCCGAAGGCCTGCTCCACCGCTTGCTTCATCAGCTTGTCCGCATCGCGTCCGCCATGCGCGCGGTTCCCGGCCGGCGCTGTTTCTATGAAGATAAAGTGCGCATGGCCCACCATGCCGGAGTTGACCAATTGCGCTGCGTAGCTTAACAGATAGCCGTCGTGTTCATTCAAGGCCAGCGGTATGATTACCCGGTTGAAATAACCCGGTTTGGACGCAATGGCGGCCGCGGCGAAAGTTTTGCCGCTAGAGGCTTTTGCCGGACGGTGGCCCGCGAAGGGCTTATCGAGGAACCTTCGCGCCACAAAGAAAATTACCAGGGCGGACAATACGCCGGTCAGAAAATCCGTCAGCGGCACCATGATTGCGGTAAAGGTCATCAACAGGGCATGAAAGCGGTTGTGATTGAGCACTTCCTTAATTTCAGACACCTTGATCATGTTGGAAGCCACCCACAGCAGGATGCCGCCGATACAAGCCATCGGCACCATCTCCAGGTAGGCGGCAATGTAATACGCCAACGACAATTTGAAAATGGCCTTGAAATAGCCCGCCAGCGGGGTCACCGCGCCGGCCTTGATGCTGGTGGCTGTTCTGGCCAGGGCGCCGGTGCAAGGGAAGCCGTTCAGCATGGGCGTAAAGACTTGCACCAAACCTTGTCCCCAGAATTCCTTATCCGGATTGAAGGGCGTGCCCCGGTTATTGGCCATGCGGTCTGCCATCGAAGAGCACAGTACGCTTTCCACGGCGGAAACGAAAACGATACCAAACACAAAGTAAGCAATGTCAAACGCCACGCCGGAGGTCATTGCGGGTAGCACCGGCGGGGTAAATACGAAAAAATTGTTGGGAATGGAGCCGTAGATGTCTCTGACCAAAATGACGCCTTTGTCTGCCAGCAAGGTGGCGGCCAATAAGGTGCTGGTTGCAATTGCCAGCAAGGGTGCCGGGATAAAAATCGATATGCGCAGCAACAGTTTGGTTATAAAAAAGGTTCCAAGGCCCAAAGCGACCGACCACAGGTTGATCTTATCTATATTGCCGTAAGCCAACGCCAGGTTATGCAACAGGCCGCCCTTGATATCCTCGTCCTCCCCGAGCAGGTCCTGGTAGCTTTCAATGCCCAAAATCGATTCGAAGTTACTTAAGGCGATAGCCACCGCAATGCCGACGGTAAAGCCGACGATGATGGAATTGGGCACCGCCTTGGCATGTTTACCCAAGCCGAACACGCCCATCAACATCAGGATAATGCCGGCGATGATGGATACAAACACCAAAAAGCCATGGGCTTCGGCCAAGCTTCCGCCGCCCGCTTCGCCGTATTTGGCGATCAAACCGCCGATGATGGGTATAAAGGCCGCTGTCGGCCCGTAGACTTGGTATTTGGAGCCGCCCCAGGTGCGGCCGATGATACAGCCCAGCGCGCCGGCGATTATTCCTTGTTCCGGCCTTAAGCCCATGGCCATCGAAAACCCCATCGCCATCGGAATCGCCGTCAAGGCTACGATCAGGCCGGCGCTCATGTCCCTGTAGGTGGTCTTGATCCAGCTTTCCTTCTTTATGTCTTCAAACCGGCTATCGATCAGGGTATTGAACAAAATCAAGCGCTGCCATATTGGCGAGCGTTCCGGCTGCCGCGGCTCCCGGGGTTCGGTGCCAAAGGAGTCTAAATGTGTCAGGGTGGTCACAATAAATTACCTATTGTCTGAGTTAAGCGATTAGCGTGGCGTAGTGCGCAACTACGGTGACCGGAAGTCGACTGCGGCGCACATAAGGAGTGGGGTCGAAATTTCCCGTTGTGTCGGTCAAGGGGAAGTAGGGCTGCGGCATCACCGCTTCGGTGATCCGATTGCCCGAAACGAAATTTTTAAAGGCGGCCAGATTAAATCCGGTGAAAATTTCCCATCTGAACTTCACCTTGGCCCGAGAATGCTTGTTGCGTAGCGTCCTGAAAGCGTTATCGAATTGAGCGCTTTTCAACGATTTAAATAACTCCTCCTTATCGAAAAAAAGCAATTCGACTATCGAATCGCTTAAGAAAAAGCAGTGGGTCAACACGATTTCAATTTCGTCGTCACCCGCCAGTAGTAGGGTATGCGCCACCAAACCTAGCGATGCCTCCGAAAAATCGGTGGGTATGAAGATGGTGCGTTTCATCGGGGAAGTCTCCTGCCTTTGTTTTGCCAGCAGTGTAATGAGCCGACCTTTCAGGAACCTTGCGTGGACATTACCCGAAACTTACAGATACCTTACCTGTAGTGTGAGGAACGCTCTGTCAAGCGGTCGAATGTGGGGTGCGGAAATTGTGAGGGATTGACGCAGAGGTGGGCAGCGAAGGTGTGTTGCGATGAACAGCCGAAGCCGTTCTGGGATTTGTATAATGCTATTCGGGTGCGAAAACGACAGCCGCCGTCTACTGCAATTTATCAGGATTGGGTGAAGGTTGTACTAGGTCACCCGCGTATTGAAGCGCGAGCAACAACTGCGAAAGATTTTAAATATACTGATATGCTCTCAATCGGCGTGGGTGCCGGCCGGTTTTGGGTCCGGGTATTTTCTTTGAAAAATGCAGGGGGATTTTTCAAAAGAAACGCCTTTGGGCGGCAGAGGGGCATATAGTGATTTGTGCCACTTTATAGATGCTAAAATTAGTTCTTTGCAAGAACTTTCAACTTTTATAAACAGGCACACTTGTCGTAGGCAGGTTGTGAAAACTCAAAGCTACTTAGCAGTGTTCCCAAAATTTTTCCTGATTTGGTCGGGTGTCCATCTCACTGGTCCAGGAGTCTGGAGATTGTTCATGCAAAAACAATACCGAATTTGCAATATTATTCGGATTTGCCTTTGGTCGGTTGACGTTTCTTTCCACTCCCTCGTCTATTTCGGCATCGATTATCAAATGAGTTACATGGACGCCAAAAGGCCATGCTTCACGAGCTAAAACTTGTGCCAGGGCTCTTAAGCCGAATTTGCCAACAGCAAGATTTAAATGGTCTTCACGTGCAAATAAAGACGAGGTTGAGCCAACTAATAAAATAGTGCCTCGCTTTTCAGCTTGCATCGCTCGACAGGCCTCCCTCGCCACTAAGAATCCGCCGAGACAGTTATTGCGCCATCCTTCCTCGAATGCAGGCAATTCTACTTCAGTTACGCGGCCAGGAGAAAAATACTGTACAGAGTAAACAACTAAATGTGGCACTCCAAAATTTTTACTAACGTAAGAAAACAATTCTTTTACAGCCGATTCATCAGTTGCGTCACAACTGTAAGCTAAAATATTCGAATTAAGCAGAATAAGTCTATTCACCAGCTTCTCCAGGCGGCCGGCATCACGCGATACAGCAACTACATGATAGCCAGCTATCGCAAGCTTTTCAACGAGGCTGTACCCAAAGCCTGGACCAACGCCAACGATTACGGCTATTTGACGAGAAGTCGATTCTTTTTTATAAAAGTCCTGGTGCTCTTGCTTTAGAGTATTTATGGCTTCATTTATGTTTTCAAGAAAAAAATGGTGGAATAATTTCCGCTTGAGAGAAAGCAAAAGGTTATTAGTTATTTTAGGTTTTCTTCGGAAATGGAATATTAGTGAAACGGGGCCTATATATAAATGGCGTGTAACTTTTGCGCTACGCCATATATCCTGAAATGTTTTCATGCTAAATCCGGCATTTAATTGAGTGTAAAAATTCTAATAATAGATAAAATAGTAAAACTCATAAAATAGATCGCAATGAGCCGGTTAATTGCCGCGCAAAGCCCCTGGTTATGGCTTACGTCGTTTCAGTGCCCATTTGGGTAGTCTAATTTTTTTTTTAGTTACAATCTTTACTGGGATTTACTTATTGACAATAATGCGGTGGCCATGTTATCGAAAAATAGTTTTATCAAGAACGAATTAGGTGTTTTCGGTTGCTGAGTATCGCTGACGGGGGATGATAGAATACGCGACTGCGCCCATATATTTCCGCCCAGGTGCTAAACAATTTCGTGCCGTTGGCGGAAGAAAGGCCGATGTTGTTGGTTTAGCCGGCGCAAGGCTAACGGCAGCGATTACTGTTGTCGGATTTAGGAGGACTTACGGCTGTGGTTGTCATCGTAACTTTGCGGGCCTTGTCGCCAAGGGGGATATATCCAAGGTATCCGCAACCTAGACGTCGATCCTTGCCAGATTCCTTGGTTCGTAGACTGGATGGTGTTTTATAAATTCGGTGACCACTGGATGCTTAGGATTGCAGCGGTCTGGTTGCTTATTCAAATATGGCAATTAATTATAGGTGGAGATAGCAACTACTGGTAACGCGTAAACTAACAGGATGGACTATAAAAACAAGGCAATCTACATTGCTGTGTTTTTACGCCATTGACCGAATGATGCATTTAGCTTAATGGCTATAAGTTTTTCACTCCTGTTTTTTACGTAGAACGCGGTTTTACGATTATTTTACCCGTTCTTTTATGTCTGATATGGAGTCTTGCCAGACCGGTTAGCGTAAAGATAGTACGCGCAGGCGAAATCAAGGTGGTGGTGCCCAGGGACAGAATCGAACTGTCGACACGAGGATTTTCAGTCCTCTGCTCTACCGACTGAGCTACCTGGGCCCGTCAAGAGCCGCGCATTAAACAGGGTTATCGCGCCCAAGTCAACCTTAAAAACCGTTTAGCCGGCTTTGGTCGGAAAATTCCAGGCTCTACGCGGCAACGCGGGCCGGGGCGAGCTTCAGGTTTTTTGCGATCCGATAATAAAATTCAGCCAGCTTGGCCTGGCTACTTTCGGCTTTAGACTGCATAGAGCTAACGCCAGCACGGCGACCGCCGCGCCCAGGCTGTCGGCCAGCCAATCCCAGCCGCTGCTGCTGCGGCCGGGTACGAACGATTGATGCCATTCGTCGGATATGCCGTAAGCGCTGCAAAACAAAAAACCGACCAGCGCCAGTCGGCGGCCGCTCAGGCCCAGATGGCGAAAACAGCGCCAGCTGAAAATGCCCATCACGAAATAGGCGCCGAAGTGCATGACTTTGTCCTGAAATTCAAACAACGGCGGCACGGGTAGCGATTGCTGGTTCGATAACCAGTAAATCAAGCCGCAGTAAGCCGGCAATGCCAGCCAGTCGAAAAATTTAACCATGAGGAAGACCGAAAAAAAAAGTGAATGAGCCGTTATTCCCGCACAGGACGCTTTTCCAGCTTCCGTTGCAAGGTGCGCCGGTGCATGTTCAGCGCCCGGGCGGCGGCCGAGATGTTGCCGTCGTGCTGCATCAATACTTTTTGCAGATGCTCCCATTCCAGGCGTTTCACAGATAGCGGGTTGTCGCTGATGGCCACGCTGGCGTCGCCTTCGTTTTTGTGCAGGGCGTTGACGATTTCATCCGGGCTGGCCGGTTTGGTCAGATAGTGTATGGCACCCAGTTTAATGGCTTCCACCGCCGTGGCAATACTGGCGAAACCCGTCAGCATGACGATTTGGGTGTTGCTGTCCAGCTCTATCAGTTTCTTAACCATTTCCAGGCCGGAGTCGTAACCGATGCGCAGATCGATGACCGCGTACTCGGGTTCGGTCTGTTCGGCTAACTGCATGGCTGTGTTGACATCGTTCGCCACCGTAACCTGGAAATTGCGTTTTTCCAGGGCCGGCTTCAATACCGAGCAAAAAGTGACGTCGTCGTCGACCAGCAGTAAGTTGGGTTTATCCGTGGATGTTTCTGTCATGCGCACTCTCCTTAGTTAATATGGGCAGGCTGATTTCCACACAGGCGCCACCTGAATCGAGATTGTTGAAATATATTGTACCGCCCAAGCGTTTGATGGTGGTATAGGTCAAAAACAATCCGACGCCCATGCCCTGTTTATTGCTTTTAACCGGCTTTTGGCCGGCGAAATCCAGGAACTCCGGCGGTAGGCCGGGGCCGAAGTCGCGGATTTTCAGGGTCAAGGTGTAGGCGTCCCAGCGAGCGTGAAATTCGATGCCGGCCTGGTTGTCGGTGGCTTCGGCGGCGTTATTCAGAATATTGATCAGCGAGTGGGTCAGGGTGCGTTCGGCAATGATGTTGGCGGACATTTCCACCTCGCCGGAAACGAATAAATTCAACTTGGTGCTGGGCTTGTGGGTGCGCCATTGGTTCAATACTTGATCGATATAATCGCCGACCGGCATCATCTTGCCCGATTCGGCGCGCATTTCGCCAGCGGATGCCGACATCACCGATAGGGCCTGTTTGCAGCGGTCCAGCTGTTGTTGCAGAATCACCAACTTTTGATTCAGTTCGGGGAAACGGTGCTCGGGTAATTCCTCGGCCATGTCGTGGGCGATAATGGCAATGGTGCCCAACGGCGTGCCCATGTCGTGCGCGGCGCTGGCCGCCAGGGTGCCCAGCGAAACCACCCGTTCGTCGCGCAGGGCGCTTTCGCGGGCGTCGGCCAGACTGCGTTCGCGCTCCTTGAGGGTTTTTGCCAGCGCGATGATAAAAAAAGCCACCAAGCCGGCGCTGAATACAAAGCCGAACCACATGCCGAAAACATGCAGGTTGAAATAACGCCGGTCTTCCAATAACTGCATGCGCAGACTCATCTCCGGCGTCAGGTTGGTCATGTTGTGGTGGTCGGCGTGCGGGGCCAGCGCGGGCAGGGGAACGTTGTAGGCAATCAATACCGTGTAGATGCACGAGGTGATGATGACCATGTTCCAGGCATAGGATTGCGGCAGCATGATGGCGGTGACGATCAGCGGCAATAAAAATACCCAGATAATCGGATTGGAGGCCCCGCCGGTCAGATACAGCAAGTAGGCCAAAGCCAGCACATCCATGCAGATCTGCGAAAAAATCTCGTGTTCGGTGACCGGTTCCGGTGTGCGCAGACGCAGCCAGGTGTAAAGGTTAAGGATGGAGATTGCGAAAATGGCCAGCCAGAGCTGATTCATCGGCAGTTCGATATCCAGGCCGTGAACGGCGATAAACACTCCTATCACCACGGCAAACAGCATCAGATTTCTGAGAATGTACAGCCAGTTGAGGTTTTCGCGGATGGAGATTTCGGCTTTGGGCAGGATATGAGACAGCATGACGAACCAGGGTTGAATTTTCCCGGTTATGGTAACGCTGTTTGCGGTTCAGGCATAAAATTTCCACATCGAACGCCGATTAACTGTTACCTTCGGTCTGTCGAAATTTGGAGGTGCGTCATGCCTGCTTTATTCAATGCCAATAAAACCAGTGCCCAATTGTTGGCGGACTTTGCCGCAGATGCCTGGGGGAAAAGTCCGTCGGAGCCATTGAAATTGCGCTATTTGATGGTGTTCGATTTATTCATCAAGGCCCGTAGTTATGCGCTGTTGAACAAGTTTTTCTTCGGTTTGGCCTTGCTGGCGGGTAGCGCGCTGTTGGTCTGGCCCGTCATCGCATTCAAACTGGATAGTATCGGCGTCGGATACAGCGCCATGGTGCAAACCTCGGTCACCGGTCTGGCGGCCCTGTTGTTTGCGCTGTACAGCCATTACAAAAAACGCCAGACCTACGCCGAAAATCTGATGAGGCATGTGATTTTCAGCAACGAGGCCCTGGAACTGGTGTTCGAGAAAGTGCAAAAAGAAATGGAGCGCATGGACCAGGGGTTTGTGTTTTCCGAAACCCTGGCGAAAAAAAATGGGAGCGATGCCAAACCAGCGGATTAGGGCGCTTGACTGTCGATATGCACGCGCAGGGCATTTTTGTCGATGCTGTCGCCGAAAAGCCGTTGTATATGCTCCGCCAGCGGCGCGGGGTCGGCGCTGGCGATAAACACCAATCGGCCCCCGACATCATCCGCCACCTTGCCGGCCAGGGCCGTCGGCGGGTACAAGTGCCGACCCGCCGCTTGGATGACCATGGGGCATGCTTCGTCCGTCAGTCTCACCACGCCCTTGATGCGGAGCAAATCGCTTGGCCAGCCGGTCAGTAATTCCCGCAACAGGCTTAGCAGTTGCGGTTGGCTCATGGGCTTGGATAGTTGCAGGGACAGGCTGGAAAAGCCGTGTCTCGGCGGACCGGCCGGACCGGGCAGGCGGCGTAGAGCGGGCGGATTTTTGCTTGCATTAAGGTACGCGGCGAGGTTTTCAAAGCGCGGCGTGGCCGGCGCCAAGGCATCCAACCGGGCAGTCAGCGCGGTTCTTTGCGCCGTATCGGCAAGATCCGCGTGCGTCAGCAGCAGGGTATCGGCCCAAGCCACTTGAGCCTTGGCTTCGGCAAACCGATCCAGCTGTGCAAGGGCGGAAGGGATGGCCAAGGTGGTAACGATTTCCGCCAAGTTATAGCGGCTGGATAGCCATTTGTCGCGCAGCAGGGTATCCAGAATCGGTTCCGGGCTGGCAACACCGCTGGTTTCGATCAGCATGCGCCGGAAGGGCGGTTTTGGGGCTTGCCGCCAAGCCATCCATAAATTGCGCAAGGTGGGGGCCAAGGCCCCCTTGATTTGGCAGCATAGGCAGCCGCCGGCCAGGGTAGTCAGCGGCAATTCCTGGCGCCCCAGCAGGGCGGGGTCGACCGGAATGTCGCCGAATTCATTGATGATCACCGCCGTCTCGATGGGGTCGGCCAGCAAGCGGTTCAGCAAAGTGGTTTTACCGCTGCCGAGGAAGCCGGTGATCACAATGACCGGAATTTTATCGGATGTCATGCCGCTGATGTTTTCAAGTCGTCAATGCTGGCCCATTTCAATCACTTCGGCCCGCAAATCCTCGAAGTCGTATTCGCTTAAACCGATGTAGTTCAACAGATCGTTTTTGATGCGGCCGAATTCGTGGTCGACGGCGGCATAGCCCAGCATTCCGTGGGTTTTACAGGTGGTTTCCGCCAGTTTCAATATGGCCAACAGGTTTTTTTCGCTTTGTTCGCAGGCGATTTTGTCGGCAAAAATCGGCTCGACTTTATGGTGGTCGGCGATGGTTTGGGCGATATAAGCGGGCAACTTCCAGGCCTTGGCGACGTAATAGCCCACCACCGAATGGTTACAGTCTATCGTTTCGTTCTCCACGTCGGTAATCGATTTGGAAGTCTCGGCGTAGGCGCGCTTGAGGATGGACGGGTAGTGCTCGAATTTATGCATCAGCAAGGGAATGCCGCTGTTGTGAAATAAACCCAGGCTGTAAGCCTCGTCCGGCGCGGCCACGCCGGTCAGTTTCGAGATGGCGGCCGCCGCCATGGCCACGTCCTGGGCATTGTCCCAAAAGCGGGTCAACTCGGTCAGCGTGGTATCGGTCAGCGAATTGCGAATGGACAGGGAATTGACGATGTTGATGACGTTATTCAATCCCAACAAATTCAAGGCCTGTCCAATCGAAGTCACCTGATTGCGCAATTGGAAAAACGGGCTGTTGATCACTTTTAAAATGGACCCGGACACACCGACATCCTTGCCGATGATTTTGGCAATGTTGACGAAACTGGGTTCCGGGACGGCCATTTCCATATGCAGGTCCACCATGATTTGCGGCTGTGGCGGGATCGTGATGCCTTTCAGCAATTTTTGGGCGGTTTCTTCCGGGATGATGGGTTTCATGAACGGGCAATGGTTATGGAGTGAATGGGCCGTTAATTCAGGTTTTTCAAACAGGTCTCGGCCTGAATGGCAATTTCGAGCTCTTCCTGGGTATGTATGACCAGCAGTTTAACCCTTGATGAGTCGGCATGGATAGCCGCGCAAGGCAGGATAGAGGCTTGATTCCTGGCGGGATCCAGCTCGATGCCCAAGGCGGATAGCCCGTCGCAACTTTGTTGCCTTAGCCAGGCGTCGTTTTCGCCGATGCCGCCGGTAAACACCAGGGCATCCACCCGACCCAATACGGCAAAGTAAGCGCCGATATATTTCTTGATGCGGTAGGCGTACATGGCCAAGCTGAGTTTGGCCGCCGGATCGCCGGCATCCGCCATGGCATGTATGCCGCGCATATCGTTTTCACCGCAAATACCCCGGCAACCGCTGTCGTTGTTCAACAGCTTTTCAATGGCTTCCAGGGACAGACCGAGGCTGCGTCCCAAATAAAAATGCAGGGCCGGATCGATATCGCCGCAACGGGTGCCCATCATCAAGCCTTCCAGCGGTGTCATACCCATGGAGGTATCGACGCAGAGGCCATTTTCGATGGCGCTGGCGCTGGCGCCGTTGCCCAAGTGCAGGGTGATCAGATTCAATTCTTGCAAGGGTTTGCCCAGGGTTTCGGCGGCCTGTTTGGCGACATAGCCGTGCGAGGTGCCGTGAAAGCCGTAACGGCGCACGCCATGCCGGCTGTATAGTTCGGCGGGTATCGGATAGCGGTAGGCATAATCGGGCAGGCTTTGATGAAATGCGGTGTCGAAAACGGCGACTTGCGGCAGTTTACCCATCAGTCTGAGCGATTCTTCAATGCCCAGCAGATTGGCCGGATTATGCAGAGGGGCCAAAGGTATCATGCCAGCGATCTGCTTTATGACTTCCGGCGTGATCAAGGCCGGCTGGCGAAACATTTCGCCGCCGTGCACCACGCGGTGACCGATGCAGGCCAATTCGCCGTCACGCACGGCGCCGCTGGCGGCCAAGCTGGAGAACAGGGTTTGCAGGGCTTGCTGGTGGTTGACCAGCGGCAGTTCCAGGTACACCGGCTCGGCGTCGCTTAAACGATAGCGGTGCGTCGCCATGGCCTCGCCGATGCGTTCGAGGATGCCGCTGAGCAAGACCCGCCTGTCGCTCATGGCAAACAGGCTGTATTTGATGGATGAACTGCCGGCGTTGAGAACTAGTATTTTCATGCGGATGGGTTGGGTTCGATTGTATGCTTTGGGGCGTCAGCGGATTTTCGAGCTGCCGGGCGGCGGCGGACTGTAACGGTTTTCCAGCGCGCCGTCTATTTTGTCGGCCAAGGTCTCCACGGCCTTGACAACCAGCTGCTTGCCGGGACCCTTGGACTCGGTGATGAAGTTGCCTATCAAGCGGCGGTCGGCAACCCTCACCAAATGTCCCATCAGGTAAGCGAACAGAAAACTGGGTTTATGCAGGCGTCCCACCAAAACGAAATCGGCCTCGAATTGTCGGCCCAGGTCGGCCGCCGCGTCGGCATGGTCGAACAAATAGCCCGCGCCGGCGTTGGCGGCCTGTTGGACGCTAGGCGGTATGGAAACGATGCTGTAGCCGGCGGACGCCAGTTCCTCGGTCAATAAGGGTCGTATGGCGGCGGTGCGTTCGAGTTCGGCCGGAATGCCGGGGGCCAGCGTCAGATCCTTGAGTTCGAAATCCAGGATGGCGATGCGGGTCTCGGCGGGCAAACTCGGGCAGATCAAGCCGCACAGCAGAGCAGCGCATAAGCGTTTCATCATGGGGCGTCGCTTTCCTGGGCCTGTATGGCGGTAATGATAACGGTGTTGACGATATCGGCTACCGTGCAACCCCGGCTCAAATCGTTGACGGGTTTGTTGAGGCCTTGCAATATCGGTCCCACCGCGATGGCGCCGGACGAACGTTGCACTGCCTTGTAAGTGTTATTGCCGGTATTCAGGTCCGGAAAGATAAACACGGTAGCCCGGCCGGCCACTTCGCTGCCCGGCAACTTGGTTTTGGCAACACCGGAGTCTACCGCCGCGTCGTATTGCATGGGGCCTTCCAGTTTCAAATCCGGCCGCAGCTCGCGGGCGATTCTGACCGCCTCGCGGACCTTGTCGACCGCTTCGCCCTTGCCGGAGTCGCCGGTGGAATAGGACAGCATCGCGACCAACGGCTCGATGTTGAATTCTCTGGCGGTATCGGCGGCGCTGATGGCAATGGCGGCCAGTTCTTCGGCATTGGGATTGGGGTTGACCGCGCAATCGCCGTAGACCAGCACCCGGTCTTCCAGGCACATGAAAAATATGCTGGAGACGATGGATGCGCCGGGTTTGGTTTTGATGATTTCGAAAGCCGGCCTAATGGTGTGCTGAGTCGAGTGAACCGCGCCGGACACCATGCCGTTGGCGAAGCCCAGGTGTATCATCAGCGTGCCGAAATAACTGACGTCGCCCATCAGATCGAATGCGGTGGCGTAAATGACGTTTTTATGCTTGCGGGCTTCGTAATAGGCTTGGGCGAATAGCGGTCGCAGTTCGGAGGTCATGGGGTCTATGACGTCTACATCCGGCAACTTCAGCGCCAGGGCCTGAATTTTTTGGCGGATTTCCGCTTCATTGCCCAGCAAGGTGATTCTGACCACGTCGCGCAGCAGCAAAATTTCCGCCGCCCTTAAAATGCGTTCCTCCGTGCCTTCCGGCAACACGATGTGCTGCTTGCGGGCCTTGGCCCGTTGCAGCATGTCGTATTCGAACATCAGCGGCGTCATTTTATGGCTGGCCTTGGCCAACAGTCGCTGGCGCAGTTCGCTCATGTCGATGTTGTTTTCCACCAAACCCAGGGCCTTGGCGATTTTTCTGTCGTCTTGCGAATGCAGGCGGGCCGGTATTTGGCTGACTTGCATAGCGGTGGTGAAGGTGTCGGTGTCCACACCCAGCACGGCGAAGGGCAGATCACCCAGGCCGTCGATCAAGGCCTGTACCTGCGGCGCGGGTTCCTGGTGGCCGGTCAGCAACAATCCGGAAATTTGCGGATAATTGGTGGAGTGATAGGTCAGCAGGCTGGCCAGAATGATGTCGGCGCGATCGCCGGGCGTGATGATCAAATCCCCGGCCTGCACATAGTCCAGAAAATCCGGCACCAGCATGGCCGCGACTTTGTAATGGTGGATCTCGCGGCCGAGCGCATTGTTGTCGGAGGAAAACAGTTTGGCGCCGAGGGCCTGGGCGATATTGCCCAAGGTGGGTTTTTCCAGCGACGGTTCCGCCGGCACCACGTAGATCGGGAAATCGCCGGCCTGATTCAAACCGGCCCGCAAGGTTTCCACTTGGGTGGATGCCACGCCATTGATCGCCACCGCCAGTACCGCGTTATCGTGCTCGTGCAATTCTAGTTTCAGGCTGGCCAGATTGTTTAACAACTGCAAATTGTCCAGTCCGCCGCCGGGTATAACCGGCAGCATCAGACAATCCAGGTTATTGGCAACCTGGGCGTTAAAATCGAATTCAAACATCGAGTCGCCGTGCCGGTAATCGGAGCCTATGCACAACACGTGTTCCCGGCTGGCTTTCAATGCCCGATATTTGGCCAGAATGATTTTATGCAGTTCGTCGTATTGCTCGGTGGCCAGTAATTCGCTGGCCTCCTGGCTCTTGCAGCCGTACATGGCTTCGTAGGGCAGGTCCAATTGATAACGGAACTGGATAAACTGAATCAACTCGTCCAGTTTGTCGCCGGATTGAATGATGGGACGAAAAAAGCCGACCTTGCCGGCATGGCCGGTCAGCATCTCCATAATCGCCAACATAATGATGGATTTGCCGCTATTTCTGTCGGTGCCGGTAATATAGATATTCTGGGAAATCAACGATTGCTGTTCGATCATTGGGCTGGATGTGTTCATCATCGTTACCGGGCCGTTGTGGTGGCTTGATTCTACTGTAAATGCGGGAGGTTTAAATACCCTTGCCGGGCAAACCGTCAGCGGATTGGAGTCAAAAGGGCTGGAGCAGCTACACTATGGCTTTGAATATGTGACGTTGAAAATAATTTTCAAGAAATCGGCAAGTGACGTTTCAACGTCTATACTACAATCCGGTCGCAGGGAATCCTAGATAACAGTAATGGCAAAATTCACCCTCTATTTCAAAGATAAACCCATTCATTCAGGCATATACGATGCCGGGGTGATTCATATCGGTCGCGACGAAACCAATGAAATCGTGGTTGACAGCTTGGCGGTGGCGCCCGCGCATGCCGTGGTCATCATCAAGGATGGTGCTTGCATCGTCAAGCAACTGAATGAAAAATTCCCCTTGCTGATCAATAATCAAGCCACCAAGGAATGGAGCCTGCAAAACAACGACGTCATCAATGTCGGCAAGCATTACATCGTATACACCCTGACCGAATCCTTCCTGGATGCAGAGCCCGCCGCGGCACCGGCAAGCTTTTCGCGCGACGCCGATGTGCATGCGCTTAACCAAAAACTGGAAGCGGCCGCCAAACAGCAGGACGCCAATTTGCAGATCATGGACGGCCCGCATATCGGCCGCATCTTGCCGCTGAAAAAGGCCATGACCCGCCTTGGACATGAAGGCGCGGGCGTCATAGTGATTGCCAGGCGCAAGGATGGTTATTACGTTTCGGCGCTGCAGGGTCACCACGGTTTGGCTGTCAACAAACAGCCCTTGGGAGAAAATACTGTATTGTTGCAGCATAACGACATCATCGAGGTCGACAAAACCCCGATGCAATTCTTTTTGGAGTAAGGCTCGATGGCGGAAAGCGAGCGGGAAAAAAGACAATATCAGCGGGTTTTATATAACGCCGAAGCGGTGTTGGCGGACGGCGACGCTCAAATACCCTGCAGAGTGGTCGACATCTCGCTTAAAGGTTGTCTGCTGGAATTTGAAAAACCCTGGCCCGCGAATGAAAGCCAGTCCTACCAATTGCTGTTGAAATTGTCCGATACCGTGCTGATCGGCATGGCGCTAAAAATCAGTCACGGAGTCGGCAGTCAAATCGGCTTCAAATGCGAGCATATCGATATCGACAGCATTACCAATTTACGCCGGCTGGTTGAGCTGAATTCGGGGGATAGCGAGTTGCTCGGCCGGGAATTGGATGCGTTGTGCGGCATATCGCCCAAATGACCCGTCCGCGACCGGTCGCGGACGGGTAGCGAATCATTCGGTGCGGCGAATTTTAACGTTTTCCACCATCGCCACATTCCAGCCGCGATTTTTATCCACCCATTTCATGCTCAGCCAATACCAAAGCGTCATAGGCACCATCATCGCAAACCATTCCCAATCGTCGATTAAAAACAGTCTGGCTACCCAGGGGTTTTCGTAATAAATAACCCACGGAATGCAGTAAACCGTAAACAATAAACTGCTCCAGATTAACAGCAAGGCGGCGCGGCGGGTTTCTATACTTGAAAATGCCAAAAAAACCCAAAGTGGCATGTTGCTATCTTTTTGCATTTTTCTCCTTAAATTTTATTGCGCTTCCTGATTATTCCGGGTTGCAGCTTCAGCCGTAAGCCGGATATCCGTACCCGCCCACCATGGTTGCCGCTTTACAAGCGGTGACTGTTGCGTCTTTCATTTTTCATACGGTAGGTCAAACGCACATAATCTACCTGGGATTTTTCTTACCCGCAATAACGAAAATTCCAGGTAATGGATGCGAGTCGGAACCATGAAATTGAACATCGGGCCGCAAGCGAAAACACCTAAAACAGATGTGGCAAATAACATAGCTTAATTAAGATGTTATTGATTCGGTATATTAGTGAAATATTTAATAATATGAAAGAGTTATGGTTTTAGATAAGTGGTCCGGATATTGTATTCAGACTTTCGTTGTTTCAGGTCTCGGTAGGGACGGCTTTAAAAGCCGTAAATCAAACCTGCTTTTGAAGTGGGATTTAACCTGATTCAATGTTGCCACTCCCGTTGCGAGGCGGGTTCGGAAAGCTACGGTTCTTGACAAAAAACAAGAAGGCCGGGCTGCCTCCTATAGTGATGGGGAGGATCGAAGCGACTACACTATTTTCAAGGGAAGCGCTGAGAGCATTGCTGTTAAATATCAATAATTAAACAGTAAAAGAGGATTGAATTTATGAAAAATATTATCGCGGCGGCTGTCGTATTGTTTGGGATGGCATTCGCTACCCAAGCCAATGCGCACGTAGGTTACAGAAGTTTAGATGTTATGAATCCGTTTGTTGCTTCGGTGACTAGTGATTTTGGTTGGTTTCAAGGTACAGAACCTACCTTGGGCAACAGCCATGATATCCGTTGGTTTAATTTCACTTTAGCGGAAGATTCTTTTGTTGATATTTTTGTAGCGGCCACCGGTGCGGGCACTTTTCCCAACTTTAATGGCGCTGGGGTACAAAGCGCTTCCGCACCTACGTTCACTTCAGTTGGCTCGCTAAATGTCGGGTTTAGCTTGTACAGTGGTTTAGTGCCTGCAAGTTCATACGAAAATGCGCCAGTCAACAACTTTGATTCCGTTAATTTCAATGGCCTTTTCAACGCATTGGGTGATACCACCATGGGTAACAACGGCGGCCAAGTTAATACCATCAAATACATCACCAGCAAAAACGATTCAAATTCTGCGTATTTGCCAGAATATTTGACCAACTACTTCTTGAAAGCGGGCGAATATACCTTGGCGGTTGGCGGTGCATCTGCGCCTATTTATGACACCGATGGCATAACACTGTTGAACGACGGTACTTATGGCATCGTTGCCTATTTGGGTGTGCAGTCCCTTGCCGCGGCGGCAGCCGCAGTGCAACCGGTGCCGGTGCCCGGCGCGGTTTGGCTGTTCGGTAGCGCCATGGCCGGTCTGATCGGTTTCGGCCGCCGTAAACAATTGGCGGCTTGAACGCTTGGGTTAAGGTATTTGCCCATATTGGAATAATTCCCGCATCAGCCAGGATGGCGAAGGCGGGAAGCGGATCAGGAAGCCCGTAAGGCTGGGACGCCTTTATCACCCCCGGAACGCAAATTGGAAGCGGGCCGGGGGTGTTTTCATTTTTACAGTGTTGAAAACAACCATGTCCAAAAAATCTTTTCCTGAAACGGTGGCCATAGGCAAGGCCGGGTTGCTGGCAACCGTAACCTGCGGCGGCGGCGCGGTGATGATACTGGAACTGCTCGGCACCCGCATCATCGCTCCGTATTACGGCGTCAGTCTGCACGTATGGTCTTCGCTGATAGCAGTCACCATGATCGCCTTGGCCACCGGTTACTATCTGGGCGGATTTCTGGCCGACCGTTACCCGCGCATTCGGCTGGCGCACATCTTTGCCCTGGCGTCCCTGACCACGGTGGTGATTCCCTTCGTCAGCGCGCCGGTCATGCAGTTGACCAACCTTATGGGAATACGGGCCGGCGCGTTCGCCAGCGCCTTGCTGTTATTCAGCGCACCGTTGACGGCCCTGGCCATGGTGGGGCCGTTTGCGATCAAGCTGGCCACGCGGGATTTGCGCGGCGTGGGCAGGGCGGTGGGTTCGGTATATGCCGTCAGTACCCTGGGCAGCGTGGTGGCAACGTTAGTGCTGGGCTTTTATCTGCTGCCGCTGTTTGGTACCCGCGCCATCATATTCTCCTTGAGTTTGCTGCTGTTTGCGTGGGCCTTGCCATTGATGTGGCGGGACAGGGCCGGTTTCAACAAGGCATCGGCTGCTTTGCCCTTATGGCTGATCGGTATTGCGGTCGGTCTGCTGAGTGCGAATGGCTATGCCACCCCGCATGCGGCGGGCAAGGGTTTTAAGGTGGTACACGCGGAGGAAAGCGTTTACGGCTGGGTGCGGGTGGTCGACGATTTGCATCACGGCTATCGCTTGCTGCTGTCCGACTCGTCGGTACTCAGCGCGGTCGAGCTAGAACACGGCCGCAGCCTGTTGAGCTATCAAGCGGTTTTGAGCGGGCTGCCGCTGTTTCGTCCGCAAGCCACTGATGCCTTGCTGATCGGCTTGGGCGGCGGCCATGTGGCCAGGGATCTTAAATCGCGCGGGTTGACCACCGACACCATGGAAATCGATCCGGCCGTGGCTTCCGCCGCGCTGGACTATTTTCATTTCAAGCCAACCGGCGATTTCATCGTCGGCGATGCCCGCTACGAAGTCACCAAGCTAAAAAAGCAGTACGACTTTGTTATCCACGATTGTTTTACCGGCGGCTCCGAGCCCACCCATTTGCTGACGGTGGAAATGCTGCGGGAACTCAAGGGCCTATTGAAAAACCAGGGCGTGCTGGCCTTGAATTACGTCGGCTATACCCATGGAGAGGGTGCCGAGGCGGTGGCGTCCGTCTACAAAACCCTCAAAAGCGTCTTGCCGGAAGTCAGTGTCTACATCACTGAAAAAGCCGAATTTACCGATTTCATCTTTTTGGCCTCCAATGGGCCGATAGTGCTGGACAGCGGCAATCCGGACAAATACGCCCAATGGCTGCTGGATCATGCCCATGTCATGGACGACAGTGCCGGCATCCTGATTACCGACGATTACAATCCGCTGGAAAGCATGCAGGTGCGCAAGGCTGAGGAATACCGCAAGGTATTCATGCAACGCATCGCGCCGGAGTTGCTGTTTTTATAAATCGTTCAATACCGCCAGCGCTTCCTGAATATTGCTGACCGCATGAATCTGCAGATTCTTCACGCCGTCCTTGGGTTTGTTGCTTTTCGGGATGACGGCTTTTTTGAAACCGTGCTTGGCGGCTTCGTTGAGGCGGGCGTGGCCGTTGGCGACCGGGCGGATTTCGCCGTTTAAACCCACTTCGCCGAAAAATACCGTGTCGTAGGGAATGATGCGGTCGCGCAGGCTGGATACCACGCCGACCATAATCGCCAGATCGGTGCTGGTTTCCGATACCTTGATGCCGCCCACCACGTTGGCGTAAATCTCGTCGTTGCCGGTGAAAATGCCGCCGTGGCGCGACAATACAGCCAACAGCATGGCCAGCCGGTTCTGGTCCAAACCTACCGCCAGCCGGCGCGGATTGCCGTACTGGCTTTCGGTGACCAGGGCCTGGATTTCCACCAGCAAGGGCCGGGTGCCTTCCCACAACACCGTCACCACGCTGCCGGGCGAGGGTTTTTCGGCGCGGGATAAAAACATCGCCGACGGATTTTTCACTTCCTTCAAACCGCTGCTTTCCATCGCAAAAAAGCCCAGTTCGCCGACGCTGCCGAAACGGTTTTTATCGGCCCGCAATACCCGGAAGCGCGAGTCGTCGGTGGACGACAGCACCACTTGGGCGTCGACGATGTGGCTCAGTGTCATCGGCCCGGCCAGCGACTGGTCCTTGGTGACGTGGCCGACCATAAAAAACGACACCCCACTGCGTTTGGCGTACTGGGTCAAATAGCTGGCCGATTCCCGCACCTGCGACACCGAGCCGGGCGCCGAATCCGAATCGGCCGTGTACATGACCTGAATCGAGTCGATGATGACCACCTTGGGTTGTTCCTCGTCCAATACCTGGCAAATCTGCTGTACCGAGGTTTCCGCCAGCATTTTGATGCCGGCGGTTTTCAATCCCAGCCGTTGGGCGCGTTCGGCAATTTGCTGCAACGATTCCTCGCCGGACACATACAGCACTGGCAGCCGCTCGGCGATATGGGCGATGGCTTGCAACAGGATAGTGCTTTTGCCGGCGCCCGGCGCGCCGCCGATCAACACCACGCTGCCGGTAACGATGCCGCCGCCCAACACCCGGTCGAATTCGGCCAAACCGGTAGATATGCGCTCGGCCTGGGCTAGATTGACCTCGGACAGCAAACGCACTTCACTACGGGCACCGGCGTAACCGCTATTATCCCGCGCCGCCGCTTTGCCTGAGCCGAGTTTGACTTCCTTGATGGTATTCCACTCGCCGCATTGATTGCATTGCCCGGACCAGCCGGGGTAGTCGGCGCCGCACTCGGTGCAGACGAAAGCGGATTTTTGCTTTTTAGCCATGGTGCGTTCGAATGAGGTTATTGATTCAGCCATAAACGCTGAAAATCGTAGGACAGCTGCTTATGATGTTTGACCGCCAGCATGTAGATAGCGTCGGTCAATAAATACAGCAGCAAATAATCTTCCAAAAGATATTCGCGAATCTCAGTGTAGAACGTGCCCAGCTTGTCGATGCGGATTTTGGCCTCGGCGGATTCTGCCCCATATCGGGCAAACGGCCGTCCCATCTCGGGATATGACTCGAGATTGGGAATGACCTCAGTGCTGAGGGTTTCAAGTAACCGGTCGTAGCCGGCCGGGAAGCCGGCTTCACGCCAATAGTTTTCGATGCTGTCCAAGTTGCCGAGGAAATTATCGGTGAACCTCACCTGCATCGCTATCGGTCCGAAGGCGCGCGGTTTTGTTTGATTTTAGCTAGCGCTTGCCGCGCATCTTGATGACGGCCCGCCGCTACATCCGCCAAGCCGGCCTCAATTTCCCGCAGACACAACAAATGAATATGGGCGCGTTCCAGACGGTGGTAATGATCCAGTCTGTCGGCCGCGATCAAGGCGGCCACCCCTTCGCCATTTTTGGTGATGATTTTTTCCTTGCCGGCTTGAACCTCGCTGACCAAGCTGGATAAATGGGTCCGGGCTTCGGAAAAAGGCACGATGTCGCTGCTGGCAATGCTCATGGATGTCCCTCGGTTTGTACAAGATTTTGCTCTATATTAAGCTTGATAACGCCTCTTGCCTAGCGGCAAATAGCGTGTGTAGCTCCGATTAGCGTAGCGTTATTGGAGGAAGGAATATCATAAACATGCGTCCGATTACGCTATCGCTAATCGAACCTAGGGCTCTGGACGATGTTGCCTTCGCGGCGCAGGGCGTAGGGCGGATTCGCGATAGCAATCCGCCATGTAGAGGACAGAGTCATGGCCAATACCATGGCGGATTGTCGCTACCGCTCCGAATCCGCCTTACGCGGGTTCTGGTTGATGGTTTACTTTTTCATACACAGCGTAAGTGGGGTCAACTTCTATTCCCGCAATCTGAAAGAACGCGAGGTATGCAATTGCCATTCGATATTCATATTTCGGTGCATTTTTCTTAACCGAGTTAACCAAGAATTGGAAAACATTCAGATCGACGCATGCTGTGTATGAGCTTCCATCAAACTCAGCATTGTAAAGATAACCTACCAAATTCAGCGCTTCGGAATGTACGCCAACTTTGAAGTTGTGGACAAACCAATTCCCATCGCCGATAACCTCCATTACCTCGGCAACGTAGGTGGGAAACTGGTATATGACGGTCATGTTTTCCATTGAGAGTTGATGCACACTAAAAAGAAACCTAACGCCAGCCGTAACCGGGCCAAAAAAGCGCAGCTTTTTTTGGGTCCGAGTTTATGGCATTGTTATGCATTAGTTGTCCCGTTCATGAATGCTCTTGAGCTTATCCGCCGGCAAACTGCTGTAAATCTCGTCGATTTCTCGAGGCTCAGTCAACATCTTCTGTGCAATGAAATTTACCAATCGGAAAAGTTGGTTAGCTGTATCTCGATCATCCTTGAGATCAATTGTTCCGGGATGGACCGACTCGTTTCCGATCACTCGAACACTATCAAGAGCTTCCTGAACCTTCGGAGGCAAGCCAGCGGCTACTAATCCTTTTATGTCAGAGTTAATATTTTTCCCAGGCTGTCCAAGGTGAGCGCAGAGCTTTTGTATTGCCAATCTCAAAAGCGCAGCGGCACCTCTGGGAGAGAGGTTAACTATTGCTCTTGCCTCATCATAATCCTCTGTTATCTCCTCTGGTAAATCTTGATTAGGCGGCTCAGCGGTCATATTGAGAGGAAATATAATTGATTCGCCGAGCCAAATGGTAGGGAAATCGCAATGTTCGCAGTACGAGACCATAAAGCGATCATCTCGCCTATTCATTCCGTATCCATTTGGTTGCGCTGATCCCTGCATGTAATACCAGTGTTGCTTTGTATACACGTGGCAATTTGGGCAATTAAAGGCCCCGGCGTTTAGACTTGGTGCAATGTACTTTCCTTTCAATTTTCGCTCGCTCCGACTGAATTTTCTGCATAACAAGGAATTAGATAGTTAACTGTATATCTACCGGAGTTTGCCCATTGATAAGCTAACTTGTTGATGAGCAGATAATTTTTGCTTCCGTATATCATTTTTTCTTACCCCACTATTTTCCTTGTGGTCATGCATGCTCGACGATCTGCACCCGCTGCGTAATCCCGCACAACAGGGTATACGGTATGGTGTCGGCGTGGCGGGCGATTTCTTCAACCGGCAGGCCGTCGCCCCATAGCGTGACCGGGTCGCCGGGCTGGGCGGCGGGTTGGCTGTTCAAATCCACTGTAATCATGTCCATGGAGACCCGGCCGATCAGCGGTACCCGCCGGCCATTCACCAACACCGGCGCGCCGGCGCGGGTGTGGCGGTGGTAGCCGTCGCCGTAGCCTATTGAAATCACGCCCAGCCGGGTGTCGGTAGGGCACTGCCAGGTGCCGCTGTACCCGACGGTTTCACCGGCGGCAACGTTTTTGACCGCTATCAAGCGCGAATGCAGGCTCATGACCGGCCGCAAGCCGAAATCGGCGCCGGTTTTACCAGCAAACGGCGAGCAGCCGTACAGCATCAGACCCGGCCGCGCCCAGTCGCTGACGATGCCGGGCCAGCCGAGTATCCCGGCCGAATTGGCGATGCTACGCTGGCCGGGGTAGCCCGACACGACCTCGTTAAAGCGGTCGATCTGGCGCCGGGTCTTGTCGTCCAGCAAATCGTCGGCGTTGGCGAAATGGGTGATCAGATTGATCGGCTGCTTGAGCAACGGGCAATCCAATAGCTGTTGGTAGGCGGCGTTGAAATCGGCACCCTTGAAGCCCAACCGGTTCATGCCGGTGTCCATTTTCAGCCAGATCGATAAACCCGCATCCGCGGCGCTTTGCTGCTGTAGCAGGCTGATTTGCTGCGGCGTGTGAACCACCGCATCCAACTGGTGCTGCAGCATCAGCAGCAATTCGTCGACGCAGACAAAGCCTTGCAATACGGTAATGGGCTGGGAAAAACCGGCCTTGCGCAAACGCACGCCTTCGTCGACTCGGGCCACCGCCAAGCCGTCGGCTTGCTCCAGGGCCTTGGCCACCCGGGTGATGCCGTGGCCGTAGGCATTGGCCTTGATCACAGCCATGACTTTATTGTTCGGCGCGTAGCGTTTGACCTGGGCCAGATTATGCCGCACCGCATCCAGATCCAGATGTACGTAAGCGGCCGGCGTCATTCGTAATCCTCGCTGCCGGAATAAACCCCGGCGAAGTTCTCGAAGCGGGTGTATTGGCCTAAAAAGGTCAGCCTCACGGTGCCGAGCGGACCGTTACGCTGCTTGCCTATGATGACTTCGGCGATGCCCTTGTCCGGGCTGTCCTCGTTGTAGACCTCGTCGCGGTAGACGAAGATGATCAAGTCGGCGTCCTGCTCGATAGCGCCGGATTCGCGCAAATCCGACATGACCGGCCGTTTGTTGGGGCGTTGCTCCAGGTTGCGGTTCAACTGCGACAGGGCGATCACCGGCACATTCATTTCCTTGGCCAGCGCCTTCAAACCGCGCGAAATATCGGAAATCTGCTGCACCCGGTTGTCGCCGCTGCTGGGCGATTGCATCAGCTGCAAATAGTCCAGCACGATCAAACCCAACTGGCCGTGTTCGCGGGTCAGACGGCGGGCGCGGGAACGCACCTCGGTCGGGGTGAGGGCAGGGGTGTCGTCGATGAACAGCTTGGTTTCGGCCAATAAATTGATGGCCGAGGTCAGACGCGGCCAATCGTCGTCGTCCAGCTTGCCGGTCCTCACCTTGTGCTGGTCGATGCGCCCCAGCGACGACATCATCCGCATCGCCAAAGCCTCGCCCGGCATCTCCATGCTGAACACCGCCACCGGCATGCCGCTTTTCAATGCCACGTTTTCGGCCATGTTCATGGCTATTGTTGTTTTACCCATGGAAGGCCTGCCGGCCACGATGATCAAATCGGCGGGTTGCAGGCCGGAGGTTTTTTCGTCCAGGTCGGTAAAGCCGGTACTGGCGCCGGTGATGTCGCCGTCCTGTTCGTAGAGCATTTCGATCTTATCGACGGCCTTGGCCAACAAGGATTTGATCGGCGCGAAACCGCCCTGGCCTCGTTGGCGCTGTTCGGCGATTTCGAACACCTTGCGTTCGGCGTTTTCCAGCAGATCGGCGGTTTCCCGGCCCTCGGTGCTGAAGGCGGAGTCTGAAATTTCGGTGCCGACGTGAATCAGCTGTCGCAATACAGAGCGGTCGCGGACGATGTTGGCATAGGCGACGATATTGGCGGCGCTGGGGGTGTCCTTGGCCAGCATGCCCAAATAGGCCAGACCGCCGACGTCCTTGAGTTCGCCGGTGCTTTCCAGCACCTCGGACAGGGTCACTACGTCGAAGGGGTCCTGTTTTTCCGCCAGCTGGGCGATGGCGCGGAAAATCAGTTGATGGTCGCGGCGGTAAAAATCGCTTTCGACGACTTTATCGGCCACCGAATCCCAGGTCTGGTTGTCCAGCATCAGGCCGCCCAGTACCGATTGCTCGGCTTGCAGGGAATGCGGCGGTACTTTCAGGGATTCGAAGGCGTGGTCGGGGGCGAAATAATAGTCTTCGGACATCGGCGGCTTAAACGAAAGCTGAGGTTATTGGCGGGGCCGCGATTATAACGCATCGGGCCGGCGAATTTTGGCCCGCGCTCAGTCGCCGCGCGCCAGCCGGTAATACGCCTCGCCTTGCCGGGTCAACATGCCGACCACGCTTTCATCCAGTTCGCCCGCGCCGACCCGCTGGCGCAGGTTGTCCAAGACGGCCTCCAGGGCCATGCTTGCGCGGTAGGGCCGGGTTTGCGCCAGGGCTTGAAAAATATCCGCCACGCTGATGATGCGGCACTCCAGATCCTGCGCGGCGCCGGCGGATTTGAACGGGTAGCCTTCGCCGCGCAGATTTTCGTGATGAAAGCCGGCCCAGACCGGAATTTTGCTGTCGGCGAACACCCTGCTCAGAATGCGGTAGGTATCGTAACTGTGCCGTTGCATGCTGGCGCGTTCGGCGGCGGTCAATTTGCCGGGTTTATCGATGATGTCTTCCGATACCCGCAGTTTGCCAATGTCGTGCAACAGGCCGGCGATTTCAACCTGTTCCAGTTCCTGGTCGCCGATGCCGAAATCCGCCGCCAATTGACGGGCGATCAAGGCCACGCGTTCCGAATGTTGTTCAGTGTACGGGCTTTTGGCATCCACCACCCGGGAAAACAAGTGGGCCAGTTCGCGTTGCGCCGAGTAACCCAGCGCCACATGAGCTACATTCTTGCCCAGGGCGCGCAAATCCTCGTCCAGATAATCGGGGTCCATGGACAGCCAGAAGGCCTGGCTGGCGGCGACACGGGCGAAGGCGTCCAGCAGTTCCGGTGCGAACAGGCTGCCGGACAAGCCTTGCAGACGGGCCACGATGTCGGGAGCGGCGGTCAGAATCTGTTCGCTGTTCAAGTAAGGTACTTGCAATACATCGATACGGTCGGCCAGAAACAGCAAATTGGCGCGCAGGCGGGTGCGTTGATCCAGCGGTAACAGCAGCAGCTGCTCCCAGCGGGTATGGTGATAGCGAATCTCCAGCGCCAGATGCGCCAGTAGCGGGCAGGCGGCCAAGTAGTCGGCGCCGCGTTGCGCATGGGCATCGGCGCCGGACCATTCCAAGGTCTCGGTCAATTGCCGATGCTCGCGGATTTGCGCCACCCCGCAATCGTGCAGCATGCCCGCGTGCAACAGGCTGATTTGTTCGGCGTCAGGCCAGTTTAAAGCGCCGGCAATATGGTAAGCCATCATCGCCACCCGCTTGCCGTGCCTGATTTCGTCTATGCCCACCAAGTCCAGCGAGCAGCTCAAGGCCGTGATGGCGCTATGTAAGTCTATGTCTTGTTGGGGCATGAGGATTTTTCCTCCGGGTTGAAAAATCTGTCGCCGAGGCCGGTTTAAGGCAATACGGAGTAGTCATTTCGTTAGAGTTTAGCCTATTAAGCCACCCCGGGTTTAATGTCGAAAGCCACGCAGACCCGCTCCTGGTCGGACTGAAACGGAATGGTGCGGTGGAATAGCGAGGAGGGGAACAGCACCAAGTCGCCGACTGCCTGATCGACGATACGGCTGGGAAACTCGTCGTGCAGACGCGGGTAATCGTCGCCGTCGGTGCCGTATTCGAAGCTGCCTTCGTGGCCGCCGCATTTATCGGGTAATTGCAGATACACGCAGCCGCTGATCCAGCCTTCTTCGTGGATATGCGATGTCAAATACCCGCCTTGCCGCATGCGCAGATACCAGGAGCTGGCAAATTCCAGCTGCTTGGGAAACAGCCGGATCAGACTGTCCTGACTGCCGGCAAACTGTTTTTGGTAGGCTTTGACCTTGGCGCGGATCAAGCCGGCCAATTTTTGAAACGACGGCTCGGCCCGTTGCAACAGGTTGCCGGCGGATTGCTTGCCGTAATACAAACGGCCTTGTTTACGTTCGGCGATGGCCAGATGGGTGATGTCGTGCAGCAGCTGATTCAGCAGCGGGCTGTCGGGAATTGCCAGTTCTTCTATGCGGGTATGCAGGACGAAATCCATCGGGTTTCGGCAAAAGCGGTAGCTGTTGGGCTGGCGGAAATTGATGGCGTAGTGGGTGGACAAGGTGCCCAGCAGAATGGAGTGGTGCGGCGTGCTGTCGGCCAATTGGTCCAGGCTTTGCTTGAAGGCTTCGAATTGACCGGTTTTATATAGGCATTGCAAGACCCGTTCCCGGGCGTCGGCGAAATCGGAGGCGGCAAAGTAGGGCACGGCTTGTTCGAGTTGGCCGCCCAGGCAATAGCATTCACCCAGGTTGTAGTTGGCGCGGGCATGGCTGGGCTGTGTCTGCAAGGCTTGCCGGTAGCTGCGCACGGCGGCTTCCATGTCGCCCTGGTCGCGGTAAATCTCGCCGATATCGTTCCAGGCGTCGGCCATTTGCGGGTCCAGGCGCAGGGCTTCCCGGAATTCGGTCATGGCCGCCGCATGTTCGCCCTGCCCATATAACGTGGTACCCAGATTGAAATGGCCCTTGGCGTCGTCATGCAGGGCCAGGGCCTTGCGGTAACACTGCTCGGCGGCTTGCAGATCGCCGCGCAGTTGCATGACCGCGCCCCAGTTGACCCAGGCTTCGAAAAAGTCCGCTTGCGCGCGCGCGGCCTGTTGATAATGCTTGGCGGCCTCGGCCAATTGGTCTTGCTGTTGCAGCAAGGCGCCCAGATTGAAATGCGCCACGCTGAAGTCCGGTTTCAGTTGCAAGGCTTTGCGGTAACTGGCCATGGCGGCCTTGACGTCGTGCAACTGGGTATAAATTGCCGCCAGATTGAAATGCAATTCGGCGATGGCCGGATCCAATGTCAGAACTTTACGAAAGGTGGCGGCGGCTTCGCGCAGCTTGCCCTGGCCTTGCTGACACATGCCCAGCAAATTCAACAGCGCCGCCGATTTGGGGTAGTGCGTCGACAGGGCCAGGGCCCTGTGTTCGGCCAGCGCCAATTGGCCGCTTTGATATAGCTGATGCAGGGCCTGCAATTCGCCGGCTTGGGGGTTTTTGGGTAATGGCTTCATGGTGTATCGGTGGGCAACTGGCGGACGATGGAGTTTCAGCATAACGTAAGCGGTTTTAAACGCCAAGCGGCCATTGCCGGAAGCGGTTTAAGGCTGGGCATAGACCCGCACCGGCTCGGCAGGGCACAATAGGCGCTATTTGTCATCGGCCGGTCCATTCATGCTCGCTACCCTGATCCGTTTTTCCATCCGTTATTCCGGCGTCGTGGTCGCCTTGGCTTTGTTGCTGATGGCCTACGGCGCATACCGTTTTAGCAGCGCGGGCCTGGATATTTTTCCGGAATTCGCTCCCAAGCGGGTCATCATACAAACCGAAGCGCCGGGCTTGGCCGCCGAGCAGGTGGAAGTGCTGGTGACCTTGCCGATAGAAACCGCCGTCCGCCCCTTGATCGGCCTGGAAAGCTTGCGCTCCGAATCGATACAGGGCCTTTCCATCATCACCGCCACCTTCGCTGAAGACAGCGATATTTACCGCAATCGCCAGCTGGTGGCCGAACGCATGTCCAGCCTGGGGCAGAAACTGCCGGCCGGCATCGGCATCCCGGTGGCGGTACCGCTGTCGTCGTCCTCGTCGACGGTGCTGACCATAGGCTTGAGTTCGGGCAGCAAATCCTTGATGGAATTGCGTGGTCTGGTGGACTGGACCTTGGCGCCGCGCCTGCTGGCCGTGCCCGGCGTGGCCGATGTGAATGTATTCGGCGGAGAGGTGCGGCAATTGCAGGTGCAGGTCAGGCCGGAGGCCTTGTTGCGCTTTAATCTGACCCTGGACGAGGTGGTGGCCGCCGCGGCCGGCGCCAACCAGACCAGCGGCGCCGGTTTCATCGAAAACGACAATCAGCGCTTTACCTTGCAAGTCAGCGGCCAGCCGGCCGATCCCGAACAATTCAAACGCTTGGTGGTAAAACGCCAGGACGGCGTCGGCATTACCTTGAACGACGTGGCCGACATCCGCTATGCCGCCGAGCCGCCGATCAGTGCCGCCCAGATCATGGGCAAACCGGGCGTGGTGCTGATGGTGATAGGCCAGTTCGACGCCAACACCTTGTCGGTTTCTCGGCGGGTGGAAAGCGTGCTGGCCGGCTTGGAACCCCTGTTCAAGCAGCAAGGCGTGGATTTCTATTCGCACCTGTTCCGCCCCGCCGATTACATCGAAACCTCGGTGCATAATCTGGCCGGCCATCTGTTGTTCGGCGGTCTGTTCGTGGTGCTGGTGCTGTACCTGTTTCTCTTCAATTTACGCAGCGCCTTGATTGCGGCGCTGGCGATACCCTTGTCCTTGATGTCGGCGGTGCTTGTGTTGCTGCAGATGGGGGTCAATCTGAATATCATGGTATTGGGCGGTCTGGCGATAGCCTTGGGCGAGGTGGTGGACGACGCCATCATAGACACTGAAAACATCTTTCGCCGCCTGCGGGAAAATCGGCATAAGGCCCGCCCGGACAGCGTGGCCGCCGTGATTCAAAGGGCTTCGTTGGAAGTACGCGGTTCAGTGGTCTACGCCAGCTTTATTGTCGCGCTGGTGTTCGTGCCGCTGTTGACTTTGGATGGCGTGGCCGGACGTTTGTTTGCGCCCCTGGGTCATGCCTATATCCTGGCGATCATGATGTCTTTGGCCGTGGCATTGACCTTGACCCCGGCCCTATGCCATTTACTGCTGAAACGCCGGTTGGCCGACGACAGCGAGCCGCCGCTGATCAAACGACTGAAGCCGCTGTATGCCAGTCTATTGCAATGGGTGATGCGGCATTTCAATGCGGTGGCCCTGGGCTGTCTGGCGCTGTTTCTGCTGGGGGTATTAGCCTTTTTACGCCTGGAACACAAATTCCTGCCGGAATTGCGCGAAGGCCATTTCATCGTGCATACCGCCAGCGTGCCCGGTACTTCCCTGATCGAATCCATCCGGGTCGGCAGCCTGCTGACGGAACGCTTTCTGGCGGTCGACGGCGTGGAATCTGTATCGCAGTGGGCGGGCAGGGCGGAGCGCGGCGCGGACACTTACGGCAGCCATTACAGCGAATACGAGGTTAGGCTCAAGCCCTTGCCCGGCGCCGAACAACAACGGGTTTTGGACGGCTTGCGGCGCATTTTGGACGCTTTCCCCGGCATACATTACGAGGCCAACACCTTTCTGACAGAGCGGGTGGATGAAACCATTTCCGGCTACACGGCGGCCGTGGTGCTGAATATTTACGGCAACGATTTAGCGGCGCTGGACGACAAAGCCAGGGCCGCCGCGCAAATCGTCGAAGCCATCCCCGGCGCGGTGGATGTGCAAATGCGCTCGCCGCCGGCCACCGCCATGCTGGACGTGCGTCTGGACCTGGATAGGCTGCAATTTCGCGGCATCAGCCCGGCCCAGGTCATGGCGGCGCTGGAAACCGCATACGAAGGCCGTATCGTCGGCAAGCATATTCAAGGCAACCGGATTGTTAACGTGGCCGTGACCTTGCCGGCCGATATGAAAAAACACGCCGAATCGCTGCGGCAAATTGCCCTGAAAAATGCCGACGGCGAACGGGTGTCGCTGGAACAAGTCGCCGATATCCGCCACGGCGAGGGCCGTTACAACATCCTGCATCAAGGCGGATTGCGGGCGCAGACCGTGACCTGCAATGTCGAAGACCGCGACATGGACGATTTTATGCGGGAATTGAAACAGCGCTTATCGAAACAGCTGGAATGGTCCGACGAAAGTTATCCGGAATTTATCGGCGCGGCGCTGGAGCAAGCCAAGGCCCGCCGGGATCTGATCATGCATTCGTTGTTGGCCGGCGCCGGGGTGCTGGTGTTGATTTACATTGCGCTGGGCAGCCTGCGGCATACGGTGTTGACCCTGCTTAACCTGCCGTTTGCCCTGCTGGGCGGCGTGCTGGCGGTGGTATTGACCGATGCCGCGCTGTCGGTGGGCTCTTTCGTCGGCTTTGTGACCCTGTTCGGCATCACCGTGCGCAACTGCATCATGCTGATTTCGCATTACCGGCATCTGGTCGAAATCGAAGGCCAAGCCTGGTTGGCGGCGACGGCGCTGCGCGGCGCTCAGGAACGGCTGCCGTCCATCCTGATGACAGCGCTGGTGACGGCCTTGGCCATGCTGCCGGTGGCCTTCGACAGCGACAATCCGGGCCGGGAAATCATGGGGCCGATGGCGGCCATCATCATCGGCGGACTGGTGTCGTCGACGGTGTTGAATCTGCTGTTGCTGCCGACGATATTGTTGAGGTTCGGGCGATTTGCCGTGCCGCTTGCTTCGCTTACCGACGATTAAAAAACCGCCGTCAAAAACCCTGATTTCCCTACTGCTTTTGTCGGGAATTCGCTAAATTGTCGGACACTGTCCGATAGTCGCGCTGCAGCGGTTTTTCACCCGGTTCGCCCTGCATATTCGGTGTTTAAATATGCAGTCCTTTAAAAAACAAAGCGTTAGCTGTTTTTGCCGTGTTGCGGTTTGCCGACTTGGCGGCCGGCGGAAATTGGTCATGATTTTGCTTGGTCTGTTGATGTCTTTTCACATTAATTTGACCAAGGGGATTGAAATGTTTGAACACAAAAATCTTGACGGCGTTTGGAACCGCGTCCTATCCGCAACCGATGCATTTCTGAACGGCGATATTCTGGAATGCCGGGAAACCTTGGGCGCGGAACCCGAGAAAATCAGCCGCATGCAATATGCCGTGGTCGGCCAAAGGTTGGTTGAACGCTGTCTGCCGCCGGAAGCCCTGGGCGAAACCTGGACGCACGATGCCGGCAAGCTGCCGTGGTGGGATTCGGTAAAGAATCCGCCGCACGCCGGGATTATTGCCGACTTCAACAGCCACGGCGGCGGTCTGCACCGGATCCCCCTGGACGCCAGTCATAACGTGGTCGGCTTTGCCGGCGATGGCGAGGAAATCCTGCTCGTCAACGGCATGTACACGGTCAACCGCAAAAGCGACGGTCAAACCTTGAGCGCCAAGTCCATGCTCGAATTGCGCGGGCTATATTTTGCCTAACACTCATGAAGGCAGGCCTCCTGCTCATGAAAAGCAGTCTCGTCGGAGCGATGCACAGTCGCGATGACGGCCTTGCCGATCGAGACTAGGCCTCACTTCCAACGTGACCTTCAGAGTAAGGCCCGGGGCCGGCTGGGTTGAGCGAACCCCGGCCGTTTCTGTTTGGTCATTATCCGCTCCGGCAGCTGTCGTAAAAGCTCCTTGCGGCAGGGGGTTGGGGCGAGGAGGATATAATTAATAAGCCATTGATTTATGTACCCTCATCCAAACCTTCTCCCGGCGGGAGAAGGGAGTTATCGGCATTTAAGCTGCCTCCCGAGTAAGAAGGAATTGTTTCGATTTTTTACCACGCCCAGCATCCGGATGGCGGCAAGCCCGGTAAACTGAAGCTTTTTCGCAATCCACCGCTCGGCCTGTCGGGCGGTGCGTTATCAGGACATACATGGCGACTCCCGGCATTATCAACAGTGCATTTTTCAAACTCCTGACTTTTCGCGGCTTGGCCGTACTGGCTTACCAGGTGATGGCCACCGTGGTGGGCTGGCATGTCTACGAATTGACCCGCGACACCCTGGCCCTGGGCTTGGTGGGCTTGGCGGAAGTGGTTCCCTACTTTTGCTGCGCACTGTTTGCCGGTTACGCAGTGGATCATTATTCGCGGCGCTGGTTCGGGATCGTCGCCTGCGGGCTACTGGCGTTGAATGCCGTAACATTGCTGCTGGCGGCCGACGCGCGCCTGCCTGGCGATCCCTTGCGGTGGATTTACGGCACGATTGCCTGTACCGGCGTGGCCCGAGCCTTTCTGGGGCCCAGCTACAGCGCGTTGTTCGCGCTGGTGTTACCTCGGGAAGCGTTTGCCAAGGCGTCCGGCATAGGCAGCTCGGTGATCAATTTCGGTCTGGTGGGCGGGCCGGCCCTGGGCGGCGCGCTGGTGGCCTGGGTCGGCAAGAGCGCCGCTTATGGCGTGGCGGCTGGATTATGCGCGGTGGCGGCAACGGCATTGTTGACGCTACGGATCAAGCAGCCGCCGCCGGCGGAATCGGTGCCGATTTTCGCCAGCATAGGCGAGGGATTGCGCTTTGTATTCAACAACCAGGTGGTGCTGGCCGCGCAGTCGCTGGATATGTTCGCGGTATTGTTCGGCGGGGCGGTGGCGCTGCTGCCGGCCTTTATTCATGAAGTGTTTCAATACGGCGCCGAGGGTCTGGGTATTTTGCGGGCCGCGCCGGCGGCCGGGGCGGTAATGACCGGCCTGTTCCTGGCCCGCCATCCGATAAACCGCCATGCCGGCAGTTGGTTGTTGGCGGCCGTGGCCGGCTTCGGTTTGTGCATGATAGCGTTTGCGCTGGCGGCCAATTTTTGGCTAGGCGCCCTGTGCCTGATGCTGTCCGGCATTTGCGACGGCGTATCGGTGGTGATGCGCTCGACCATTCTGCAGCTGTCCACGCCCGACGCCTTGCGCGGCCGGGTGTCCGCCATCAACGGCATTTTTATCGGTTCGTCCAATGAACTGGGCGCCTTCGAGTCCGGCGTCGCCGCGCGCTGGCTGGGCTTGGTACCGTCGGTAGTGTTCGGCGGGGCGATGACCCTGATCGTGGTCGCGGCAACGGCAAAATTGGCGCCCAAACTGCGCAAGCTCAGCCTGAGCGATTTGTATTGAGGGGGGAGTAATACGCTCCCGCGAAAACTATTAAATTTTCCCGTATCGATGCAGCGCCGGTGGTCTGGAGTTGCGGCGAATTGGTGCCGGCTATTCGTTGTCGACAAAGAACCCAAAAGAACTATCGTAAATTAAAACGCTGTTATCTTTCAGCGCAGGAACGGTTACCTTCATTCCCATTTTCGTAGCTATGCCATGGCTATGGCAATGTTCGAACAAGCTATCGGTATCGCATGTCAGCCAAGTATTTTTACTTGGTTCCTGGTGCACTAAATCACGTCTCTCTACAGAACCGGAAAAGTCGATCAAACGAAATTTTCCGTCTTCATCCAAATAAAACTCATCCTGACGCTCTTTGTCCCTGAGGGGATAAGCCTCGTACAGCGCTTGGCCGATCCACCATGGGGTTGCCTGATTCAAATCGAATTGTCTATCAAGCGGTTTATTAAGCATTCGATCGATAGCATCGTTATCAAACTGTGCAAACCGATGACCATCGAACATCAGCCCGGCATCGATGGCCCTTAAATTTTGCCAGTCCAATAGAACAGAAAGATCCTTGGTGTTATAGGGTGAATCCCCACTTTCGTAACCCGGTTTACAGAACACGACCTTCTCGTTACGCGCCCATCGGTGGTTGTACTGCATGATGGCGATATTCGGTTCCGTGACTTTGTCATGTCGATGACGATTGACTCGGCCGGCAGTCTGTACGATAGAACGTGTACTGGAGGGTTCTATCACCGCCCAATCGAAATCATGGTCGCGTCCGATTTCCTCGACCGGGGTAGCAACTACGATGAATATTGTTTCGTCATAAGGTGAGGCGGCTAGTAGATCGCGGATTTCAAGATCGGCTTCAATGGCGGTATTACCATTATGACGCCTCAGCAAACGATCCAAGGTTTGTTCTTTCAAAAATCGCTGAATCAGAAAATCCTGGGAGTGATAGCATGCAATCCTGGAATTGGGTAGTCGTTCCGCCAAAAATCGAGCGGTGGCGATGGCGGGAATAATATTTGCCATTCGGACCAAACCGAACGACACCCGTTTACCGCTGGCTTTGTGAGTCCAGCCGTGCGCCGCGTGCAGGCGTTCCGCCGCAGTCGCTACGGATTCTTGCCAACAACTGGGCGAACGTTCGGTGACCGTTTGCAAAAACGCTAACCGCTCTGCCATGGTTGGTGTCTTTTGTCTCTGCCGTTCGATACGTTTCCGGTAGAGATCGGCAAAAGCGAAGCTAGCGTTGAAGCGAACAATGTCCGGTATTAGTCGAGTATCATCGAACAAAGCGCAGGCGAACGCCGGTTCACTGCCTTCCAACGCAGCGCGCATCCGTGCGCCGCTATAATAGGCTTCGTAAAGTGCATTGGCCACCGGCTCTGCCAAGGTCGCGGTTGAACAAATCACGTTGCGCCCAAACAGCGCTGCCATCTGTACCAAACGCAACACCGCAACCAAAGGCTTCGGGTCGTAACCGTCCACTTCGTCCAGCACCAGATCGCTATCGAGCAAACGCAGTAGCGCTGCGACATGATGGCCTTGTTTATGTGGCATGCCGGCGGCGATCAAAAAATCGATGGTGGAAATCAAGATTGGCGCGCCGAGTATGGTGTTGAAATTCGGTTTACCAGCGGCGAATTCTTCTAGCCAAGCCGGAACGTCGAACTCGCCCGGCGTTACGTCGAACTCGGTTTCGGCCTCGTTTTCGTCGGCATCGTCCGGTGTCGCCAGCCGGCTTTGTTGATGAAGTTTGGTGGTGATCCGATCGCCAATGATGCAAGCCAATTCGTCCGGGCCAATTGCCAATTGTTCGCGATAGGCATCGCCGGTTTGCAGCGTCAGGGCGCGTAGATTCAATGCCACGGCAAAACGGACTCGGCCTTGGCTTAGGACGCAAGCGGCGCGAGCGTTCATTCGAGTTTTTCCGCTACCGGTGCCGGCCATATTCAACGCCAATACCGGTAAATCGGAGTCCCGCCGAAAAGCCGCCAAGGCATCGGCGGCGCGGTCTTGCCATTGGTACGCAGCTTTGGTCACCGGTTGGCAAATCGCCTCCAAGCTTTGTTCGCTTAAGCTTGGTAAACGCAAATTACCGATGCGATAGGCGAAATCGCCGGCGGCGTGCGCCACTTCATTCAAATGCCAGTTCAACGGTTGGTCAAGGTTGCCAGCTTTGGTGTTGGCGAACATGCCGTCTTCGGGAGGCTTTCCGTAAGGTCTAGCGGAAATGACATGATCGGCCATGATTAGCGCGGCACGGGTGTAAACGCTAATTCCTCGCCAATAAGCCGCCGATTTATCGGCAGTTTTTTGCTCTATACGTGCCAACAGTGCTGGTATTGTTTCAAAAGGTTTTTCGGATAATGCGCCTTGCGGTGCCAAGTCGATAATTTCGCCGGAAAAGTGATTGCTTTCGTCCGGTTCGGTCATGGCCTTGATAGGACCCAATAAGCGGTGGTGAGTGACCAACAAATAATCCAGTGTGTCGGCCGCTGAATGCAGGCCATTCTCTAGTCGATTGTCTTGTAATATTTTCGTCCCACGCAAGCTTTGCCAAGCATCGTCCCAATTTTTGCCTGCGCGCATCAATTGCAATACCCGCATCGATACCCATTCATGGCGTACGGCGTCTTTGCTCGGCGTTGCCGCTCGCAACTTGGCTTGAAAAAGTGTGGAAGCCTTACCGATGTCATGCCCCCAACCGGCGGCTTGCGCCAGCAGCGAAGCGACTCGTAACCATTCCGCTATAGGTGTCGTGTTTTTCGCCAGTCGATAGCCGGCCGGAAAATGTCCATCCGGCCCGAATGCGTTACGGGAACCGACGATCCACAATAGTTTCATCCGTTGCCGGCCTTCATTGCGGTAACAGGCTACCGCGGTTTGTCGGGTAGCAACCCGTTTCAGTGCCAAACGTACTTCGTGCAAGCCTTCGGTGGTAATCGGTGTGGCCCACGCCTTTTCGCCAGTGCGGAGTGCGAAACTGTCCAGCACTGCGCGGGTTTTCTTTATCGCCCGTTTCTCGCAGGCCGAGACGAATAAAACGTGCATCAATCCTCCTTGAGCAAAGGTGGCCAGATCGCATTGGCGTTGGCGGGCTGGTCGGAAAAACGGCGTAAAAATTCGAATATGCCGCGCTTGGGAAGCCTGACTTTGCCATCAACGACGTTCAATTCGTGCCGCAATACCGCTTGCTGGGCCTCGCTCAAGGCTTCGTTCAAGCGAACCGGTACATCGGTTAAATAATCGTCGGCGGCTAATCGGATCAACTCCTTCGGCAATTTCCGCCCGGCCAATTCGGCGTCGGTAATACGGGGCAGGACGAAGACTTTTAGTGGATGACCGGCATCTTCCAAATCTTGAGCGATCAATCGCCATTGATCGCCCATGCGCTCCAAACCGGCCGGCAACAACCAACGCCAGCGCGGCGCTTCATCGCGGCGTAAGCCAACATAAAAAATTCGCAAATCGCCGTGATGTGCCAACGCGCGGCTGATCGTCAACAATACGCCGGGTGTTTGCGGCGCATTCCGGGTCCATTGCACGATGTTGACTGGCAGTTCGTCGGCGCGCAATCCGGTATCTCGCAACGCAAACAAGCCTTGATCCAGGCAATTCATCAGCTGTTCCTCCGAGGCTTGCGCCGGAATGGGTGCGTTTGAGCGCAGCTTTACCGCTTTGCCGGTACGTTCCAAGGTATCCGGCCAATGCGTCGCCGCCCCATCCATTGCCAAACTGGCCTTGGTCGTGCCGATTTTGCCGAACGCATCGATCACGTCTCGGCGAGTTACCGAGCCATAGCGCACGGCGCGGCGCAGAATAAAGTAATCGACTTCGTTGGGAGGACGGTAATGGCTCATGGCAAGGCTAAATGTTCGGTTTTTGTATATTGAAAGGATAGGTTTTTTGTTGACAAAATGCAAAAGCACATTTAATCTGAATAAACGAAATTCGTACTTTTTGAGGAGATTAAATGGCAAAGCCCCCTAAAAGAGAAAAAGAGCAACCGCCTTGGCAGAAAATTCCTTTGCAGGTTTATCGCGCCGAAGCCGGCGAGTTGGTGCATTTCTCGGCCAAAATTGTCAACTCCAATGCCGAAGCGTTCGGCGTGCGGCTTGGGCATCAAAGCAGCTTACCTATGCCGTATGTTTCGGCCCGCTGTTTGATGGAACATGGTTTGGCGCTAGGCTTGGATTACGTCCAATTTTCAGCGGGTCAAATCAGTTCTGCCGATAATGCAACCAAAAAAAAACAACGCCATAAAGCAAATTAAACGATTAGAGACTGAGTCTATCGAGACAATCGAAAGCGACGGTGAAGATCTAAAGCATCTAAAAATGTCGTTGCTCGAATTTATTTCTAAGTCGTATGCCACTCCGAACGGATTACTTCAAGTAGAACCACGTCTCAGACAATTGTTATTGCCAAAGGGAAGCGATTACATGGCCATTACACCACTTCCCTGTGGCAGCTTAAGTAAAGAAATCAATAGACGCACACAAGCTCACAATGAATTAGCCAAAGATAGGAATCAGAAATTTATCGATACAGGCATTTTGGGCATTGGCGGCTCAAAGCCCCAAAACGTTAGTCTGTATGCAAAAGACCTAAGCAGTCCACTTTACTTTGCAACCCCCGCCGAAAACCGCGTCATTCGTGCCGCGTGGGCAATACACCATCAAGGTATTGCCATTCGCCTTCCCTATCGGGCGATGCTGGCCTGGAAAACCTGGCGCGAACAAGTCGCGGCCCAACATGGCGGCCAGATTCCGACCGATATGCGCCATCGCGACCGGGAGCGCCAATTAGTGCTCGATGTAGCTCAAGGCGTGTTGATGCAAGGGCGTAAAGCCTTGCGCTTGCTGGAAAAGCAACGTGACTTGCTCGGCGAACACTTTTTGTCGGACGAATTAACCGATACCGTGATTCGCGGCCTGATAGACCCGAGTCAACGCGATAAAGCCTGGCCCAGAACCTTTGCTGAGCGTATTGCCACCGCCATTGGCCGTTACAAAACCGGCGACGATTTGTTTTTACCTTTGGATGGCGGCTCGTTGCAACGGATAGCCCGCTGGCTTGAGGAGGCGGTTCGATGAACGACGAGTATTTGTTGTTACCACGGCTGGAAATTCAGAATGCCAATGCTCAATCGGCATGGTGGCTGATCAATGCCGCGCCAGTGGTGGCGGCCAACCTGTTTGCCCACAATCTGGGCCGACATTGCCGGCGCTTTCCTCGGGCGGTCGGCATTTTTCATCATCACGGCCAATTGCTGGGCGAACGTTTTTACAAGTTTCATCCGCAACAACGGCGCGGCGCGGTGTTCATCGACGGCGCCGATTACGCGTCCACCAATAAGCACGCCTTGTCATTGCAACCCACGGCCTCTTGCCATTTGACCTGGTCGCTGTTACTGGCGTTTTCCGCCGATGACGGCCTGCCCTCATTGTCAAAAATTCATGATTTTCTACACGGTGCCAGGCTGGCCGGCGGTCAAATCATCCGCCATGAACCGGCTGAAGCTTTAAACGATGTCGATGCCGTCAAGCGCAGGCTGCGCGGCGGTTTCTGGTTGGTCGAACGGCGGGATTTGCTGGAAAACGGTGATCCGCTGGACGGTTTGATCGCCGCTTGCGGTCGGTCGAAGCCAAAAACCGATGAAACCAAACCTAACCAACTACCCGAATCTTGGCTAGTGCCAACCACCTTGGGCTATGCCGCGATCACCGATTTTGCCCAACGCGGCGGTGTGCGGGAAGCTTACCCGCATGCTTACGCTGAACCGCTGGTCGGCTTGGCGCAATACGTTTCACCCCGCCACTGGGGCGAACGCCCATTGCCGTTGTGGCGCGGCCATTGGCCGCAAGATGATGTATTTCTAGTGACTCAACAGGAGCTAAACCCATGAGCGATGCAGTATTTAAAAAACTTCCCGGCGTATTGTCGTTTCAACGCGGCATCGTGATCTCCGATGCCTTGTTTTATAACGAGATAGACGGCCAATATCTACCCTACCCGGTACACGTGTTGCGTCACGGTATACGCGGCACTCAGAACATCAACAAAACCGGCGACGCTGAAACCGCTATGACCGCCGAAGCCAAACGTCAGGAAGTATCAAATATCCAAACCACCGACACCTCGAAATTGGAGCCCAACGCCGAAGCCCTGATTGTCACCTTTGCTTTGCGCTTTCTGGATTTCAAGCAAGCCTTGTTCGCTTGCGCGCCCGGCCCTAAGGACAGCGAGCCGGAAATCACTGCGGTGCGCACCAGTATCGATAACTTCATCGAACGGGCCAAAACCAGCGAAGGCGCCGCCGAAATCGCCCGCCGCTACGCCCGCAATATCGCCAATGCCCGCTGGTTATGGCGTAATCGCTTGTTGGCGGAAAACATTTTGGTCGAGGTTTTTCATGCCGAAAGTAAAGTGGCCGAATTTAACGCGCTGACGATTCCGTTACACCACTTCGATGATTATTCCGCAGACGAACGCCAAGTGGCTGAGCTGGTTTTGCAAGGCTTGCGCGGCGATAGTCTGGCCACATTGAACATCGTGGCTCGGGTTTCATTCGGCGTTAAAGGCGCGATCGAAGTTTTTCCGTCGCAGAATTACATCGACTGGGGACCAAATAATCGAGATAAGCCATCGGGATTTTCTAAGTCGTTGTACGCAGTGGGTAAACCTGAAACTGAGGATAAAACAACTGGAAAACGCTTTATGGGTCATGCCGCCTTGCGCGACCAGAAAATATCCAACGCATTACGCACCATTGACACTTGGTACCCGGAAGCCAGCCTTTACCAAGGGCGTCCGATAGCGATAGAACCTAATGGGGCAAGCTTGGAGGCGCAGCGGTTCTTTAGAGATGAAAAAACAAAATCCAGAGCCTTTGACTTAGTCAAACGCTTAAATCAACTCGACCCCGCCAGCCCGGACGGTATGTTCGTGACCGCCAGCCTGATTCGCGGCGGCGTCTATTCGGAAGCCGGCAAATGATCCCGCGCCACTACGTCGATTTAAACCTCCAAAACGGCGGACGCGGCGCCGGCTTGCCGCCGCCGGTGCTGGCAGGTGCCGCACTACGGGTTTTACACGGTGTGTTCAAACAACAGCCGAGCCGTTACGCGTTGGCATTGCCGGGTTTTACCGAAGCTCCATTCGCCAAATTGCGGGTATTCGCCGGGGATCGGGACGATCTGGACGTGCTACAGGAAGCCGTGTCCGGCCACCACGTATTTCAGAACCAAGTACAACTCGGTTACCCGCGCAAGGTCGGGCAGAACTACGAGGGACCTTGGTTGCGTTACGCCCGCTATCGGATTCCGTCACGCAAGGCCGGCCGCCACCCGGAAGACGGCTTGCGGCAACGACGCATGCTGCAAGCCGACGAACGGCGCCTGCCGTATTTCATCATCAATAGCCAAAGCACCGGCCAGCAATTCGGCTTGTATATCGCAATTGATTCAGTCGAGCCGCCGGCGGAATGGCAAAACCGCGATATAGAGCCGGACAGCTACGGCTTATCGGTCGCCAGCCGCGCGTTTTCGTTGCCGGATTTGCCGATATGAGCAAACCGCAAGTCAAACCGCGCAGTATTCTGCTATCGAAGCGCGCTAACGTGTTTTATCTGGAACACGTGCGGGTGATGCAGAAAGACGAACGGGTGGTTTACCTGACTGAAACCGGCGAAGCCATCGAACGCTTTTTCAATATTCCGGAACGCAACACCGCCTTCTTATTACTTGGCAAGGGCACCTCGATCACCGATGCCGCCGCCCGCCGCCTAGCCGATGCCAATGTGCTGGTCGGCTTTTGCGGTTCCGGCGGTTCTCCGTTGTTTTCGGTGGCCGATGCTGTGTTTCTCGCCCCGCAAAGCGAATACCGTCCTACCGAATACATGCAGGCTTGGGTTAAGGCTTGGTTCGATGAAAACACTCGTGTTGAAATGGGTCGGCGCTTGTTGCGCCAACGGATGGCATGGACTTTAGAGGCCTGGTCGGATAACGCCGAGTTGTTGAAACGCAAAGTCGCGATACCCGACGCACTGCTAAAACGTTTCGAAAACGACATTGTCGCTGCCGACAGCAGTCAGCGCTTGTTGTTGGCGGAGGCTCAGTGGGCCAAAGCCTTGTATGCCAAGTTGGCGGAAGCCTCGAAAGTGAATGAATTCAAGCGCGAAGAAGGAAAAGGAGCATCGGAAACTACTGCCGACCGCATCAACGGCTTTCTCGATCACGGCAATTACATTGCCTACGGCTATGCGGCGACGGTTTTGAACGGCTTGGGGATCAGTTTTTCGCTACCCTTGCTGCACGGTAAAACGCGGCGAGGTGCGTTGGTGTTCGATATCGCGGATTTGGTCAAGGATGCCTTTGTCATGCCTGCCGCATTTCTGGCTGGTGCGGAAAAATCCAGTCAACGCGACTTTAGAAATTCCTTAATAGAAACCTGTCAGCAAGAAGAAATCCTGGACCGTCTTTTTACCTTCGTTGCCAAGCTTTCTTAAAAGCTTTTGTTTTTCAATTGCTTATAATTTCTCTTCGAAACATTCCTTTTCCTGCATAAAATACGCTAGCTTTTTGAAATTGCTGGTTAAATTCGAAAAGCCTTTCAGTTCGCCGCCGCGCAGGCGGCTTAGAAATCAAACCAAACAAGGACCCGATCTGTGATAAGGTTCGCCGCCGCGCAGGCGGCTTAGAAATTCAGATAGCGCGGCATTTTGAGCGCAATAGAGTTCGCCGCCGCGCAGGCGGCTTAGAAATCGCGTTGCAACCGTTTGCATTGCTCTATCCGGTTCGCCGCCGCGCAGGCGGCTTAGAAACACAAAACCTTGCTGGTTGCGGTATCGACAAAGTTCGCCGCCGCGCAGGCGGCTTAGAAAACTGGACAGCGGGCGGTGATTGAAGACACTGCGTTCGCCGCCGCGCAGGCGGCTTAGAAAAACCGCAGCCAGCGAAGGCGCGGACTGGAAGAGTTCGCCGCCGCGCAGGCGGCTTAGAAAGTGGTCAATGTGGCCTCGAACGCATCCAGGGTGTTCGCCGCCGCGCAGGCGGCTTAGAAATGATCGACGGCAGCAACGATCCGCAGGATTTTGTTCGCCGCCGCGCAGGCGGCTTAGAAAGTACCCCAGTCCGCCGTTGCCGCCGGAAATGTGTTCGCCGCCGCGCAGGCGGCTTAGAAAACGGTGGTCGGCGCCACTCAATATCAGGTGGTGTTCGCCGCCGCGCAGGCGGCTTAGAAAAAATCCGCCGCCGCAACGGCCTGTACAAAACTGTTCGCCGCCGCGCAGGCGGCTTAGAAACTTGACAAGCCGCCCAGATGCGCACCAAGAAGCGTT
>NZ_JANIBJ010000020.1 GCF_024505185.1 Methylomonas subterranea | reverse complement strand
GTCGCATTGCGACGGCGGCATTCTCGGCTGATTATCTCTACACGCGATGGATTAGAACATGGCCGATACCGACACTTACCTGCATCTAATTGGGCTGGAAGTGCTGGCCATCCTGGGCATAACCATGGCTTTGCAGAGTGAAAAAACGGCGAAACGGGCACTGTCCGGGGCATTTTTGCTCGTGCTCGGCATGCTATTGGCCCATTTCGTTTCGCATATCCTGCCCGACCGTTTCGCCTGTTTCGTCTACGGCACGCATCGCGAATACCGATCCTTGCCGCGCCAGTATTAACGCCGCCATGACTATTTATCTCGCCACCATCGCCGCCAGTCTCGCCGTCAGCCTGTGTTCGTTGTCCAGCGCTCTCGCCCTGTGGCTGCCAGCGGCAATGCTGAAAAGGGTCGTGCCGTTTTTGGTCGCCCTGGCCGTCGGCGTGTTGCTCGGCGACGCCTTCATTCATCTGATTCCGGATGCGGTCGCCCGCCACGGCTCGGTCAGCGACGTATGTTTGACCGTGCTGGTCGGCGTGTTCGGCTTTTTCGTGCTGGAGAAACTGGTGCGCTGGCGCCACGACCACAACGTCGATACCCGGCCCGGCGCCGAGATTTTACCGCTGGCGAAAATGAACCTGATCGGCGACGCCATCCACAATTTCGTGGACGGCATTTTGATCGCCGGCAGCTTTTTAGCCGACCCGATATTGGGATGGACCACCACGCTGGCCATTGTCGCCCACGAAGTGCCGCAGGAACTCGGCGACGTCGGCGCCTTGCTGCGCGGCGGCTACCGGCCCCGGCAAGCGGTGCTGTACAACTTCTACTGCTCGCTGAGCGTACTGCCGGGTGCCTTGTTCACACTGCTGCTCGGCCAAGTCGCCGAATCGTCCTTGCTGGTGTTGCTGCCGGTGGCCGCCGGCGGCTTTATCTACATCGCCGCTTCGGATCTGATCCCGGTGTTGCACGAGCGTTCCAGCTTCCGCCATCTCGGCGGCCAAAGCGCCTCGTTCGCGCTCGGCATTGCCTTCATGCAAGGCATCGTCCTGTTCGAACAATCCCTGTTAACCCCTTAAGGAGTTCCCATGTTTTCTCGCGTGCCTCTTGCCCAACCCGCCGCCGCGCCGGCGCTATTTTCCGGCCCATTCCGGTCGCTGGCGATACGTCCCGCCACCAAAACCGTGATTTCCAACCACTTCGCCGATTTGGCGCGGATTTACGAGGACGACGTCAACCTGTGTCTGATCGAGCGGCCGCTGCCGCGCGACATCGAGACCTTCGTATATGCCGCGCTGACCGGCAAGGCCGGCGTGGAGCTCAGTGCCCTGGTCGATCCCGAACGTTACGACTTCGACCGGCTCTGGCCGCAAGCGGCGCAATTGTCCGGTTACCGAGCCTGGCTGGACGACCTGCGACTGCTGACCGCCGCCTTCTGCGAACTGTTCGGCCAGCGCGAGGCCGGCCTGCGCCTGCGCACGCTGGACAAGGCCATGTGCCCGCGCTTCCACGTCGATAGAGTGCCGGCCCGGCTGATTTGTAGCTACGGCGGCATCGGCACCGAATGGCTGCCCGCATACGCTGTTGACCGCACCAAACTGGGCATGGGGGCTTGCGGCCAGCCCGACGACTGTTCCGGCTTGATCCTGGACCCGACCGCAATCCGGCAAATGCCGGCCTACGCGGTAGGCCTGATGAAAGGCGAACATTGGGAAGGCAACGAGGGCCACGGCCTGGTGCACCGCTCGCCGGCCCCGACCGCGGTGCAGCCGCGCCGGCTGTTGTTGACCTTGGATATGTTGTAAAGCGTAGGGTACGCATCGCGTACCTTTTGGCCATCGATTCATCCGAAACTTTGAACATGGTACGCGGTGCGTACCCTACAGACTGATGCTAATTAAACTCCACAACGGCGCGATTTACGATCCCAGCCAAAACCTGCACGGCCAAACCGGCGACCTGTTCATCCGCGACGGCTTGATCGTCGCCGATCCCGGCCCGGGTGCCCGTTTCGACGCGGTCTACGACTTGACCGGCAAGATCGTGATGGCCGGCGCCATCGACATCCACAGTCACATCGCTGGCGGCAACGTCAACACCGCCCGGCTGTTGCTACCGGAGCAGCACCGCAACCACATGGCGCGGCGGCTCAATCATCCGTTTTCCACCGCCAAATGGTCGAGCACCGACACCGGTTACCGCTACGCCCGCATGGGCTACACCACCGTGGTCGAGCCGGCGATGCTGCCGGTCGGCGCCTTGGACGTACACCTGCAAATGGCCGACATTCCGATTCTGGACACCGCCGCGCTGGCGATACTCGGTAATGACGATTTACTGCTGCGCTTGATGCGGGCCAAGGCCGGCCAGAGCCAAATCAACGATTACGTAGCCTGGACCTTGAACGCCACCCGCGCCCTGGGCCTGAAAATCATCAACGCCGGCGGCGCCAACGCCTTTAAAAGCAACGTCCGCCAGTTCGGTTTGGACGATATCGTGCCGGAGTATGGCGTCAGCTCACGGCAAATTTTGCAAACCCTGCAAACCGCCGTGCATCAGCTCGGCGTGCCGCATCCACCGCACGTTCACTGCAACAACCTGGGCATTCCCGGCAACGTCGATACCATCGTCGCCACCATGGAAGCCGCGCAAGGCCTGCCGATGCATCTGGCCCACGTGCAGTTCTACGCCTACGGCACGGAAGGCGCCAAAGGCTTTTCCTCGGCGGCGGCCAAACTGCTGGAAGCCTTCAACCGCCACCCCAACATCAGCATGGACGTCGGCCAAGTGCTGTTCGGCCAGGCCGTGACCATCTCCGGCGACGTCATCGCCCAATATAGCCGCCACGCCGACGCCAGCCCGAGCAAATATGTCATGTGGGACGCCGAAACCGAAGGCTCCGGCGGCGTGGTGCCCTACCGCTACCGCCAAGCCAGCTTCGTCAACACTCTGCAATGGGCGATTGGCCTGGAACTGTTTTTACTGGCCGAGGCGCCGGAGCGGCTGTTTTTCACCACCGACCACCCCAACGGCGCGCCGTTTACCGCCTACCCGGAACTGCTGCGCTTGCTGATGGACGCCGATTACCGACAGGAATGCATGGCCCACCTGAACCAGGAAGCCCTGGCATTGACCTTGCTGCCGAATCTAAAGCGCGAATTGAGCCTGAGCGAAGTCGCCAGCATGACCCGTTCCGCCGCCGCCACGCTGCTGGGCCTCAACGACAGAGGCCATCTGGCGCCGGGCGCCATTGCCGACATCGCCGTTTACCATCCTGGTCAGCGCACCGGCGCTCGTCCCGACTACCGGGCAATGTTTGCCGACGCCGCCTTGCTGTTCAAAAACGGCCGGCTGGTGGTACAAGACGGCGTCGTGATCGAACGGCCGGCCGGCTTGGCCCAGACCGTTACCCCGGTTTACGACGCCGGCATCATCCGTACTGTCAAACAACACTTCGACCGCTTCTACAGCCTGAAACTCGGCCAATACGCGGTCAACGACGCCGACTTCGGCGAACATCCCAGGTTTAAGGTGCATGAATGACGACATTGCGCTACGAAGTAGAGATTTATCATCCCCTCTGCCGCGCCGAGCATCGCAGGGTTTGAGCGGAATAGCCCGAAGGGGCGCGGCAAGGATGCCGCGCGTTTTCCGCGGGGGCTGGGAAGCCCCTTTGGAAAACCCCGTTCAAACCCGAGGAGCGCAGGGAATAAGCGGCAGCGGGGTGGCCTTTTCTTTGGATACTTTCTTTTGGCCACGCAAAAGAAAGTATCTCGGCTGTCGGGCCGAGACCCGACATTAAAAAGCCGTCGCGATAGTGACACAACAATGACAGTCGCCTCGACCAATACACATTAAGCCGTTACAACCAGTAAAAACCATGAACCCCATCGAAGACATCCAGGCCCGCGCCGACAGCCGCCGTATCGCCATCGACAAAGTCGGCATCAAGGACATTCTGCATCCGGTGCGGGTGCAGGATAAAAACGGCGGCGAACAACATACCGTGGCTCGTTTTGATATGTACGTGAATCTGCCGCACGACTTCAAGGGCACCCACATGTCGCGCTTCGTGGAAATCTTGAACGGCCACGACCGGGAGATCAGCATTGCTTCGTTTCCGGTCATGTTGCAGGAAATGCTACAGCGGCTGGAAGCCGAATCCGGCTACATCGACATGCGTTTTCCGTATTTCGTCGAAAAGGCCGCGCCGGTCAGCGGCGTGCGCAGTCTGCTGGATTACCAAGTCGGTTTTATCGGCGAAATCGACGCCCAGGGTTGCCGCACCAAAGTCAAAATCGTGGTGCCGGTGACCAGCTTGTGCCCGTGTTCCAAGGAAATCTCGGAACGCGGCGCCCACAACCAGCGCTCCCACGTCAGCGTCACGGTAGCAACCTCGCAATTCATCTGGATCGAAGATCTGATCGCGCTGGTCGAGGCCGAAGCCTCGTCGCCTATCTACGGCTTGCTGAAGCGGCCGGACGAAAAATACGTCACCGAATACGCTTACGACCACCCGAAATTCGTCGAGGACATGGTGCGCGACGTTGCCGCCCGCCTGGACGCCGAGCCGCGCATCGGCGCCTACACGGTGGAATCGGAAAACTTCGAGTCGATACACAACCACTCGGCTTATGCGCTGGTCGAGCGCCGTAAACCGACGCTATGAATTTCCATGCCTTAATCGTTCGTCCTTGACGACGGACGAGTCATTCCCCCCCAAGGAGACCGCCATGCAAACCGCCCCAAAACTCAACTACCCGGTACCCGTGACGATATTGACCGGCTTTCTCGGCGCCGGCAAAACCACACTGCTGAACCGCATCCTCACCGAACAGCACGGCCGCCGCATCGCGGTGATCGAAAACGAATTCGGCGAAACCGGCATCGACAACGAACTGCTGGTACAAACCGACGAGCAAATCGTCACGATGAACAACGGCTGTATCTGCTGCACCGTGCGCGGCGACCTGGTACGCATCCTGGGCGAATTGTCCGAGCGGCGGGAAAGCGGCGTTATCCACTTCGAACGGGTCATCATAGAAACCACCGGTCTGGCCGATCCGGCGCCGGTGGCGCAAACCTTTTTCATCGAACCCGACATCGCCGAAAATTACAAACTGGACGCCATCGTCACCGTGGTCGACGCGGTGCATGCCCACATGCAATTGCAAGAGCATCACGAAGCGCAAGAACAAGTCGGCTTCGCCGACCGGATTTTGCTGTCCAAAACCGATTTGCAGGAAGCCGAAGTGGTTGCCGACCTGGAAACCCGCTTGCGGGCGATGAACCCCAGGGCGCCGATCAAGCGCGTGCATTTCGGCGCCACCGAGTTGCACGACATACTGGACATCGACGGTTTCAACCTGGACGACATCCTGAAAATCGAGCCGGACTTTCTGCAAGACGTCAGCCACGAACATGAAGACGACATCGGTTCGTTCGTGTTCCGTACCGACCGGGCACTCGATGCGGCCCGCATTCTGGCCTTTCTGGACATCATGGTGCGCGACTACGGCAACGATTTGTTGCGCTACAAAGGCATTCTGAATATCGCCGGCTGCGACAAGCGGGTCATTTATCAAGGCGTGCACATGCTGATGACCCAGGACTTCGGCAGCCCGTGGCCGGACGGCGCGATTAGAGAATCGAATCTGGTATTCATCGGTCGCAACCTGCCCAAGCAAAACATGCTGGAGGCTTTGTCATCCTGCCAGATGTCAGGATGAAGGGCTTCCCGACTTATCTCGTTACCGGATTTCTCTCCGGCAGCGCAACCGCATGCCTGCCGCCGAAGGTAACTATCGGCAATTTCCGATCCGGCCGAATCGAGGTAACTCCGAGATAAACCCGCTATTCGCCGGAAACCCGTTCCCCATTGACTTGACCGACCTGCGACGATTGCAGCGATAGCGTCGAAATACGCCAAGCCTAGGGATATGTGCGGCAATGACCGCAAAGCTTGGAGCATGGTCCGGCGCGCCACTTCGGTAAGGTGCCAGACAATCGATTGTTCTCACCCCAGGCACGCTGTCAATCTGGCCCGTGCCGGGAAAAACTATTGCATCGCAAGCATGAGATGTTATATTGTAACATCGTGACTTGCTTCACACATTCCCCTCGGATCCGGTTTCGCCGGCTTATTAATCGTTATGGAGAAAACCTATGCGTAAATTATGGTTAGCACCCGCGTTGGTGCTGAGTCTTGGCTTCAGTTCCGCCAAGGCATTTGCCGCCGAACAACACGACGGCGACATTCAACCCTGGAAAGCCGTCGACGGCCAAGTCATCGTCAACGGCGAGTGGTTCGAAGCCGATTTCGGCGATTTTGCCGGTGGTTTATATAAAACCAAGAATCCAGGTTTTGACGCCGATACCGATAAGGGCGCCTTCGCCGTCGGCAACTGGTTGTGGTTTTCGGGCTTGAACAGCTTGCAGTACTGGAACGGTTCCGCATGGTTAAACACCGTACCGAACGGTGAATATATCGAACTGACCGACGCCTTGGGCAACAATACCGTCTTCAGCGCCGACGGCGTGCAAAATCCTAACGGTGTCATCGACGCATTCGATTCGGCCGGCGACCTCCATTCGCACCTGGAAATGTCTATTCGCAATGCTTCCAATGCCCTGGGAGGCAGCGTCGGAGCCTATTGGATCACCCTGCAATTGTTCGAAACGCTGCCGGAAAGTACCTCGCCGGTTGCCGCCGCATCCACGCCGTTCCACATCCTGTTCAATCGCGGTCTGGCTCACGTCGATTTCGAACTGGCTGTCGCAGCGGCCAGCGCCGCGCCTGTACCGTTGCCCGGCGCAGTCTGGCTGTTCGTTCCGGCCCTGACCGGCCTGTTGGGTTTCGGCCGCCGCAAACCGGCCGCGTGACACTGGCGCCAAACGCTCGAGCGATGCCGGGTTGAACCAGCCCGGCATCGTTATCGCGGCAGCAAAATTTGTACAAATTACGATGAAACCACACGCATTTTGGATAATGCTGGCGGCAGCCGCCGCAGTGCCGGCCGCGGCGGCGGATGCCGAAACGGAATTGGAAGCCGTGGAAGTCACTGCCGACACGCCGGCCCAGCGCATCACGCCTAATTTCAACTCGATCAAGGGCGACGCGCTTAAATTGCAACAAGCCGACAATCTGGGCCAGACCCTGCAAAACCAGATGGGCGTGGCCAACGCCTCCTTCGGACCCGGCGTCGGCCTACCGGTGATTCGCGGCCTTACCGGTTCGCGGGTCAGGATCATGCAGGACGGCATCGGCAGCCACGATGCGTCGTTTCTGAGCCCCGACCACGCCAACGCCATCGAACCGCTGTTCGCCGAGGAAATCGAGGTGGCGCGCGGCGCCGACATCATACGCTACGGCGGCAATGCCATCGGCGGCATGGTCAATGTCAAGGACGGCCGCATCCCCGAGCGGGTGCCGGAACGCTTGCTGCAAGGCGCGCTGGAACAGCGCTTCGACACCAACGCCGACGGCACCAACGCCGGCTTCAAACTTGATTTGGGCCGGGACCAATTCGCGCTAAAAATCGGCGGATTTCACCGCAACCGCAACGACACCGAAATTCCCGGCGAAGCTATCGCCGCCGACGCGATCCGCGAACAATTCGGCCTGAACAACATCCTGAACGCCCGCGGCACCATCCCCAACACCGACAGCGAGAGCGTCGGCGGTTTTCTGGGCGCCTCCTGGCTGGGCGATCACGGCATGGCCGGTATGTCGGTCGGCCATTTCACCAACCGCTACGGCATTCCGAAAAGCAGCCACGGCGTCGACCCGAGCAATCTCGACGGACTGGAGCTGATTCTGCCCGACATCGACCCGGCCTTGCTGGATCAGTTCGACGATATTCTGGGCCCGCAAGCCCTAAATCCGGACATTCGGATCGACATGCGCCAAACCCGTTACGATTTCAAAAGCGAATGGTACGCACCAATACGCGGTGTCGACAAAGCCGCGTTCCGCTACGGTCTGGTCGATTACAGCCACACTGAACTGGAAGGCCGCCTACCGTTCACCACTTTCGACAACCGGGTCGGCGAGGGCCGCTTCGAAATCGAGCACCACGTTCTGGAACCCTGGTCCGGCACCCTGGGCGCCCAATGGCAGGACCGCTATTTTTCGGCGCTGGGCGTGGAGAGTTTCGTGCCGCCCACCAACGGCGACATGCTAGGCCTGTTCAGCCTGCAAAAACTGGCTTTCGGCCAGTGGCGGTTCGAATTGGGCTTGCGCACCGAACGCAGCCGTATCGACCCGACCGCCACGGAATTAACCTTTCCCTCCCCGCCCGGACAAGTTTCCATTTATCCGGCGGTGGCCTTGCCGGAGTCGCTGAATTTTCGCGCCGATTCGATTTCGCTGGCGGCCAACTGGCAAGCAGCAAAGGCCGCCACGCTCAGCCTGTCGCTGAGCCGGGCCAAACGTTCGCCGGATATTCAGGAATTGCTGGCGTTGGGTCCGCACCTGTCGACCCGTAGCTTCGAGATCGGCAATGTTCGCCTCGGCAACGAAACCGCCAATCTGGCCGACCTGGGCCTGGATTGGCATGGCGAAAGCTTGGCGGCGAGAATCAACGCTTACGCCAACTGGACCGAACAATACATTTACCAGAAGCTGCAGCCCGAGGGCTTTTACAGCTACCACGAAGCCCAGTTCTACCCAGCCTGCGTCAACCTGGTCGAATGCCTGCCGGTCTACGCCTACCACCAGCGCGACGCCTTGTTCCTAGGGTACGAAGCCGAAGCCCAGACCACCCTGGCCGACACCCGCTTCGGCCAATTGAAGCTGACTCTGTTCTCCGATTTCGTCCGCGGCCGATTTATCGACGATGACGTGCCACGCCTGCCGCCGTTGCGGCTGGGCGCGGAAATCGGCTTCGGCGACCAGCGCTGGAACGCCGCTCTGCGTTACACCAGGGGCCAAATGCAAAACCGGCCGGGCAACGACGAGACCGCCACGCCGGGTTACCACTTGCTCAACGCCTCCGCCGACTACCACTGGCGCGGCCTGGAGCCGCTGGATCTGTGGCTGTTTGCCAAGGCCAACAACCTGCTCAACGAAGAAATCCGCGGCTCGGTTTCGTTTCTACGCAATTTCGCGCCGGAGCCGGGCCGCAGCGTCGTGCTCGGTTTCCGCGCCACGTTCTAGCCGTTTTGTTACTTTTCCGTTAACCGGATTACTATCCAGGAGTTAAACCCATGCCTGCTTCGATACAGCGATCACTCTTAACAACCGGCCCATGGCTCCCCGCTCTGCCCCTGCTGTTCGGCCTGTCAAGCCCGGCCCGGGCCGTGCACCTGGACGTGGAAATCTGGGGCGACGGCGACAGTATGGCGGCCGGCTTCTGCCGTACGCCGGGCGCGGTCGGCTGCGATCTGGCGCAATTGGTCGCCGGCCTGAACTTGCCGCCGAATACGCTGCCGATCGAAGGCGCCACCGGCAAAATGGTGTTTTTGAGCGATTTTCGCGACTTTTCCGGCGGACCCAACAAAACCCCGAATCCCGGCTTCCAAGCCGTGCAAAACATGCTGAACCCCGGCGAACTGGTGCGCTACCGAGCCAGCGGCAAACTACGCTATTGGAGCAGTACCGCCGGCGCCTGGGCCGACGCGCCCGGCAACGTCCGCATCAAACTGGCCGGCGGCATCGACCCGGCCATGGTAATCACCGATTACAACCAATGCGGCGGCCAACTGTTTTGTTTCGGGCCGGGCGCCGGCAACCAGGAAAGCTTCACCTTCTTTACCGGTGCCGGCGTCGGCGGCAAAACCGAAATGATCGTCGATGCCGCCAATAACCAGGGCAGCCTGCACACCCATTTAAACTTTTTCCTGGAAAACGCCATCGGCGTGGCCGGCGGCCCGGTCGGCGCCTACCTGGTGGAACTGCAAGTCGCGTCCAATCAGCGCAGCCAAGCTTCCGAGCCGTTCTACGTGCTGTTCAACGCCGGCCTGAGCGCCGCCGATTATTCCGCCGCCTTGCTGGATATGGTCGACACCTTGCCGCCGCCCCCGCCGCCGCAATTGCTGCCGATAGCCAACGCCGGCGCCGACCGCGTGATCCGCCTGAACAGCAGCGTCAGCCTGAACGGCGGCGCCAGCAGCGACCCGCAACCCGGCCCGAGTCCGCTCAGCTACGCCTGGCAGCAAACCCAAGGCCCGGCCGTGACCCTGGTCGGAGCCTCGACCGCGACGCCGAGCTTCCTGCCGCTGAAAACCGGTAATTACACCTTCAAACTGACGGTAAGCGACGGCGCCAATCCGGGTTACGACGAAGTCACCTTCAGCGTGCCGGCCCTGGGCGACATCGATCTGGACGGCGATATCGACCGCATCGACATCGCGCTGATTCTGGCCGCCGCCAGCAAAACCCCGCGGGCCGCCGCCAACGACGTCCGCGACCTGGACGGCAACGGCACGATCAATGTGCGGGACGGCAAATTGGCCCAGTCCCGCTGCACGCTGCGCCTGTGCTACCCGACCAGGCGCTAGCCGCCGTCCTTGCAGCTGTAAATCAAAAAAAAACTCTGAAGGAAAGAATATCGACGACAAGGTTACAAAAGACTTCAAAAGCTGCTAACGTAATGATAAGGCTTGCTTTTTCATAAAAAAGAGCCGGGCGGGCACGCGTACTGAAAAATAACGCCATTTTAATCACCACGTTGGCAGGAATTCATGATAGCCAAAGATGCGCTGAAAGATAAGATCATCATCGTTGCGGAACACAACGATGCCTCCCGCCGCCAGATTGATGCCGCCTTAAAGGATCACGGATACTCCGATATCCGCCATGCCGAAACCGGCGAATCAATTTACCGCACATTGCAATTGTTTTACGATCAGCCCGAAAAAATCGGCTTGATTGTAGTCAACGAAAACCTGCCGCGGTGCCAGCTCGGCGAGATGCGGCGCAATCTTGCCGACGCCGATGACGAGGTAGCTATTCCCTTGCTGGTTATCGGCGACAATAACCTAGAGGTATCCGACTCGCCGGGCAATCCCGGCCGAGCCGATGACGACAGCGGCTTGACGCATAAACTGGCTTCTCCCTTCCACCGACAAGAATTGTTGTTGACGGTCAATTTTTTGCTGAAACTTGCACAACAACGATTACTTCACAACGCGCAAAAGAAACAACTTTTGCTTGAGCTGTCGGCAAGAAACGTCAGCGATGCTCAACTCAAATATCTGGTGGCTCATGACGAACTCACCGGTTTTTTCAATCGCGGCAACTTCGAAAACCGACTCAAGCTGGCGTTAAATCGCTGCCATAAATTGCACCGAAATGCCGCCTTGCTATTTATCGAAGTCGATCGTTTTTGCCTAATCAACGAGTGGAAAGGCTTCGATGTCGGAGCTCGCCTGTTGGTGGAACTGGCCGTTTTGATGCGTAAACTGGCACCGTCCAAAAGCCTGTTCGCTCGGGTCGGCGATAACGAATTTTGTCTGTTTCTGGAAGATATGGATACCGCGCAAGCCCGAATGTTTGCGGAAAATTTCAAAAGGACGGTGGAGAATTACCGCTTCGTTTTCGACGATGCCAATCATCAGGTCACCCTTTCGCTGGGTATATCGACGCCGCGCGACGTCATTTCCTGCGAGCACCCCGGCAAATTAATGCTGTATGCCCGCCAGGCTTGCCAATTCAGCAAAAGCTGCGACCGAAACAAGGTAGGCGTCTATGACCTGCAAAGCAAGGGCATCAAGGAGCGGCAAAACGATATTACCTGGGCGCCTATCGTCGAGCAGGCCTTGCGAGAAAATCTTCTGTTTCTGGTCTTTCAACCGGTGGTTGAGCTGGAAAACGGCGCCATTTCTCATTATGAGGTGCTGCTCAGAATGCGTTACGACGGCAAGACGGTCTTGCCGAATATATTTATCCCGGTGGCGGAACGCATGGGCTTGATGCACGCCGTCGACCTGTGGGTGATTGAAAACGCCATCGACTTCTTAGCGGCCTTGCCGGCGCATAAAGCCTACATTTCTGTGGCGATCAAATTGTCGGCCGGCGCCTGCAAGGAAGTCGAGTTGATTGACATCGTCCGCCACAAATTGGAGCTGAGCTGGGTCAATGCCGCCCGTTTGATGTTTGAAATTGCCGAAAGCGCCGTCATCGAACATCACGACAGCACGCTACACATGGTTAATAAGATCCGCGCCCTGGGTTGCCATACCGCGATGAGAATGAGCGGCGCGGGGTTTAACGGCTACGAATACCTAAAAACGTTTCCGGTCGACTACGTAAAAATCGACGGCCACTTCATCAAACCGCCGACCGGCGACGAAAATCGGCAAATGATGCTGAAGTCCATGGTCGACATGGTTACGCAATTGGGCAAAAAAACCATCTTCGTCTATGTCGAGTCGTCAAGCACCGTCATGCAGTTAAGGGAAATAGGCGTTACGCTGGCTCAAGGTTACATGCTGGGCAAACCGGAAAGCTATCTGCTGGAAGGCACGTCAATTCCGTTTGCGCAATATATGTCCGAAAAGCGGCAGGTGGAAAAAGCCTTGAGCGAAAAGGAAAGCTATCTTCGCGTTTTAATCGATAACATTCCGTTCCTGGTATGGCTCAAGGACACTGAAAGCCGGTTTTTGGCGGTCAATCAGTTATTGGCGCGGCAAATGCGCTGGGGCTGTGCCGAAACCGTAGAGGGTAAAACCGACTTCGACTTTTACCCGCGCGAAAAAGCCCTGAGATACCAATTGGAAGACCAGCAAGTGCTGGCGTCAAGGCAACGAAAAACAATGGAAGAGGAAGTTGTGGATGCTTCCGGCACCCGCCGCTGGAGCGAGATTTTTCTAGCGCCGGTGATAGACAAAAACGGCGAGCCGCTGGGAACGCTTGGTTTTGCACGCGACATTACCGAGCGTAAACGGGTTGAAACCGACCTTCGCATCGCGGCCACCGCCTTTGAATCGCAGGAAGGCATGGTCGTTACCGATGCGGATGCCATCATCATGAAGATCAATCATGCCTTTACCCGCATTACCGGATTTACGGCCGACGAAGCCATCGGCCGCAAAATGAATATTCTGAAATCAGGCATGCACGACGCCGACTTTTATGGCGCAATGTGGGAAAGCATCAATTCCACGGGCAGTTGGCAGGGCGAAATTTGGAATCGGCGCAAGGACGGTGAAATTTGCCCGGTGTGGCAAAGTATTACGGCGGTCAAGGCTGACGATGGCGACGTAACTCACTACGTGGGCACCATGATCGATATCACGGCCCGGAAAGCCATAGAGGAGCAGATGCACCACATCGCTTACCATGACGTGTTGACCAACCTGCCCAACCGGATTTTACTGGCGGATCGTTTGCAACAGGCTCTGGCCCGGGCCAAACGTGAGAATACCAAACTGGCGCTGATGTACATCGATCTGGATAAATTCAAACCGGTAAACGATAACTTTGGCCACGATGTGGGAGATCTTTTGCTGAAAGACGTAGCGGCGCGGCTATCAACCTGCGTAAAACGCGAGTCCGACACTGTCGCACGACTGGGTGGGGATGAATTCGTGGTTTTACTGTCGAATTACGAACAGGAAACCGATCTGTCCAAGGTGGCCAAGAATATGTTGAACACCCTGTCCGAACCGTTCCGGATCGAGGAACACCGGATCAACATTTCATCTAGCATAGGAATTGCCACCTATCCGGCCGATGGCATCGAAGCCGGTTGCCTGATGAAGAGCGCCGACCACGCCATGTATCAGGCCAAGCATGCCGGCCGCAGCTGCTTTAAATTTCACGCCGGCGAAAAACCAACGCGCCTGTCTGAAAAATAAAGCGCGTCGTTGCCATAGGGCGGTGGGTAACGCTTACAACTGCATTCAAACCTTATTTGTCGTTTAGTGCCGTATATTTTTCGATCAAACACGAAATTTTTTCGGATTTGAGTGAAAAACAAAGTGACCATAAAAGTGACCACGCAATAAAAAAGGGCTTAGACATTTCTGCCTAAGCCCTTGATTTATTTGGCTCCCCCGGACGGGCTCGAACCGCCGACCTAGTGATTAACAGTCACCCGCTCTACCGACTGAGCTACAGGGGATTAATTTCGGTATTTTAATACTCAAATGGCGCGCCCGGAGAGATTCGAACTCCCGACCGCACGGTTCGTAGCCGTGTACTCTATCCAGCTGAGCTACGGGCGCTTGTTTGAGCCGCTTATTATGGATTTATTTACTTAATTAGTCAACTACTTTTTACTACTTTTTATGGCGGAGAGAGAGGGATTCGAACCCTCGATGCGCTTTTGGCACATACTCCCTTAGCAGGGGAGCGCCTTCGGCCTCTCGGCCATCTCTCCAAAACTTTTTAAATCTCCGAGGATTTGGATTCAGATTGCTCTTTTTTAATCCTCTCGTAAATCTCTTCTCTATGAACAGAAACATCCTTCGGAGCATTGACACCAATCCGAACTTGATTCCCTTTAACGCCGAGAACGGTGACAGTGACTTCATCACCAATCATCAAGGTCTCCCCCACTCTACGAGTCAAGATAAGCATACCATCTCCCTACATGTCCTAAGCACTTTGTTTCTGAAACAAGCTGAGCTGACAATTTTATTAGCTTTTATAAAAAAAAGAAAGTTTATTTGGCTTTTGTTTAACGATTTAGCCGATTTCCTCCTGTAGAATGACATTTGTTTCGAAAACGAGAGTCAAAATGTTAATACAGTGGTACCCGGGTCATATGCACAAGGCCAGCAAAGAAATCAAGCAAGCTTTGCCGAATATCGATTTACTCATCGAAATACTCGACGCCCGCATTCCGTATAGCAGCCAGAACCCCATGCTGGCACAACTCCGTGACGACAAACCCACCATACGCGTGCTGAGCAAAACCGACTTGGCCGATCCGGAACTTACCCAAAGATGGCAAACCTATTTGGAACTGGAACAAGGCGTAAAAACCCTGGCCGTGACCACTCAGCAACCTGACAAGATCAAGCAAATCATCGACCTGTGCGGCAAGATGCTGCCGGAGAAAACCGAGGCCAACAAAGTGATCTACACCATGATCATGGGCATCCCCAATGTCGGTAAATCCACCATCATAAATGTATTGGCCGGCCGCACGATCGCCAAAACCGGCAACGAACCGGCGGTGACCAAGATGCAGCAACGCATCAATCTGAAAAACAACATCGTCTTGTCGGACACGCCCGGCGTGCTGTGGCCGAACGTGGAAAACCGCAACAGCGGCTATCGTTTGGCCGTGACCGGCGCGATCAAGGACACCGCCTTCCAACACGACGATATAGCTTTATTCGCGCTCGACTATTTTTTGCCGGCATATCCGGAACTATTGCAAAAGCGCTATCAACTGGAAGAGATTCCGAATACCGCAATCGCCGCATTACAGGCCATCGGAAAAAAAAGAGGCTGCTTGCGCACCGGCCAACAAATTGACCTGGATAAAGCCGCCAAACTGTTTTTAACGGAACTGAGAGCCGGCACCTTGGGCCCGATCAGCTTGGAAACTCCGGAGATGATAGCAACCGAAATGGTGGAACTGGCGGCAATCCGCGAGGAAAAAGCGGCTAAAAAAGCCGCCAGAAAACGCAAATAATCAGGACGCCAGCAACATGTTATCAAGAGCTTTCTTGGCCAAAACCACCTGCTCGGCCGGCACGGACACCTGGTTGACCACATGCCCTGCCGCCAGATTCTCCAAAACCCAGGCCAGATGCTGCGGATCGGTGCGGAACATGGTGGAACACATGCTCAGCGTCGGCGCCATGAAATGCACATGTTTGCCTTGGTCGCTAAATTCCTGATTCAGCCGGTTGACCAGATTCAATTCGGTCGCCACCAGCCAGCGGGTATTGGCGGCCGCCTCGCGGACGATTTTTAAAATCATCTCCGTGGAGCCGATGTAATCGGACTTTTGGCACACCTCGAAACAGGCTTCCGGATGTGAAATAACAATGGTTTCCGGATGCTTTTGCTTAAAATTGTCGATTTGCTCTGGCTGAAACGCCTGATGCACCGAGCAATAGCCTTTCCACAAAATGATCTTGGCGTCGCGAATTTGCTGCTCACTCAAGCCACCCATGGGTTTATTGAAATCCCAGGTCACCATTTGTTCCAACGGAATACCCATCCGATACCCCGTGTTACGACCCAGATGCTGATCAGGGAAAAACAGCACCTTTTCGCGTTTGGCGAAACTCCAGTTCAGGATTTTTTCCGCATTGGACGAGGTACAGACAATCCCGCCGTGCTGGCCGCAAAACGCCTTCAAATCGGCGGCCGAGTTGATATAGGTCACCGGCGTAACCGTACTTTCCACATCAAGGATTTGCGCCAATTCGTCCCAGCATTGCTGCACCTTGATTTTATTGGCCATATCGGCCATCGAACAGCCGGCCGCCATATCGGGCAAAATGGCAATCTGTTCAGGCCGCGACAAGATATCGGCCACTTCGGCCATGAAATGCACGCCGCAGAAAACAATGTACTCGGCTTCGGACTGCGCGGCTTCGCGCGACAACTTTAAGGAGTCACCGAAGATATCCGCGTGTTTGAACACTTCGTCGCGCTGATAATGATGCCCCAAGACGATGCAGCGTTTGCCGAGCTTGGCCTTGGCGGCAACGATGCGCGCTTCGCACTCGGCGTCGTCCAGCAGGGCATAATCATGTATGGGCAAAGCGGATGAAATCATATTTAAACCTAGACAAATAAAACGCGTGTTTCGCGCCGGAAAAACTACTGTAACTCGCTCAATACAAGGCGTTTTGCAACAAACTCGTCATGGCGGGTCCGCTTTGACCTTGTACATATTGCAAAACCAGCGGCACAAATTGACCGATCAGTTCGGCCTTCATGCCCAAACTCTGAAACGTAGCGGCCAGTACGGCCAGCCTCCCCAGAGCGCCACCCTGTCCATCGGACATATTCGTGGCGGAGCCCCAGATCACTCGCGACGACGACTGCGTAGGCACCGCCGCCAAATAGCGGTCCATGCCCGGCAGACTGCCGCTCAATTGGATAAAATCGCTGGGGTTCATGCGCTGTTGCGCCAGCGAGAAAATCGAACCAGCCCCGCCCATGGCTTGTTGCGAATCGACGCCCAAGCGTCCGACCAGCATACTCACCAAAGCCGAATCGGCCATATAACCATTATCCGCCTCTGCGGCTTGACCAGTTACGCCCCACGGCGAGTCCTCGGCCTGTTTATCAAGCGGCGCCTGGGGCTCGCCAGAGGCCCAATTCTGATTGATTGGTTGCCGCGCGGGCGCGCAGCCGACCGCCAAAACCATCGCGCCGATCAAGGCAAAAGACATAGCGTATTTCATAGCGGCCACCTGTAAAAAAACCAACCAAAACCCGCGCGGGACTGCCCGATCAAGGTGGACAACAATACGCGGCCAACCCTTATTGGTAAAGCCGCGCCATTTTCGACATCAATCCTGTTTCTCTTCCTTACCGGCCGGCTTCCGCAAGCGAATACCCAACTCTTTCAATTGCTCGTCGCTCACCAATGCCGGCGCGTTGAACAATGGGCAAGCGGCCGTCTGGGTTTTCGGGAAGGCTATGACATCGCGAATGGAACCGGCCCCGGTCATCAGCATCACCAGCCGGTCCAGTCCGAAAGCGATACCGCCGTGCGGTGGCGCACCGTATTTCAAGGCATCCAGCAGGAAGCCGAATTTCTCCCGCGCTTCCTCGTGCCCGATACCCAAAATGGCGAAGACGATTTGCTGCATCTCGGTGCGATTGATCCGGATGGAACCGCCGCCGACTTCGGTACCGTTCAATACCAAATCATAGGCGCGCGACAAGGCACGACCCGGATCGGCCTTCAGCTCTTCCACCGAGCAACTCGGTGCGGTAAACGGATGGTGAATGGCGGTAAAACGTTGCGCCTTGTCGTCCCAGGCAAACATCGGAAAATCCACCACCCACAACGGTTTCCAGTCGCCGGTCAGCAAATTGCGGTCCAGACCCAGTTTGACCCGCAAGGCGCCCATGGCTTCGTTGACGATATGAGCCTTGTCGGCGCCGAAGAAAATCAGATCGCCGTTTTGGGCGCCGACTTTGGTCATCACCTTGGCCCAAACCTCATCCGGAGCGAATTTGACGATGGGCGATTGCAGGCCCTCGACGCCGGCCGCCAGATCGTTGACTTTGATATAAGCCAAGCCCTTGGCTCCGTATATGCCGACGAACTTGGTCAATTCATCGATGACGCTACGACTCATTTCGCCGCCCTCCGGCACGCGCATCGCCACAACACGGCCGTGCGGATCGTTGGCGGGACCGGAAAAAACCTTGAAATCCACTTCGCGCATTTCGTCGGCGATATCGACCAATTCCAGCGGAATCCGCAGGTCGGGACGATCGGAACCATAGCGGCGCATGGCTTCCGCGTAACTCATCACCGGAAATTTATCGCCCAGATCGACATCGATGATGTCCTTGAACAGGCGGCGGATCATTTCTTCCATCACCGCCATAATCTCCCGCTCGTTCATGAACGAGGTCTCTATATCCAGCTGCGTGAACTCGGGCTGGCGGTCGGCGCGCAAGTCTTCATCGCGGAAGCAACGCACCACCTGATAGTATCGCTCCATGCCGGCCACCATCAGCAACTGTTTATAGAGCTGCGGCGATTGCGGCAAGGCGAAGAATGAATTCGGATGGGTTCGGCTGGGTACAATGTAATCGCGGGCGCCTTCCGGAGTGGCCTTGGTCAAATACGGCGTTTCAATTTCAAAAAATTCGTTGTCGTCCAGATATTGGCGCAAATGGCGGGTTACGTCGCGCCGCACCTTCATGCGCTGCTGCATGACGGTGCGGCGCAAGTCGATATAGCGGAAGCGCAAACGGGTTTCCTCGTTGACTTCGATCTCGCTCTCCAACGGAAACGGCGGCGTTTCCGCTTCGTTCAATACCTCGATATGTTTGCCCAGCACCTCGATTTCCCCGGTTGCCATGTTGGCATTATGCGTACCTTCCGGACGATCCCTTACCACCCCTTCAATGCGCAGCACATATTCGCTACGCACGCTTTCGGCTATGGCAAAGCTTTCCGCCAGATCGGGATCGAACACCACCTGCACCAGTCCGGCGCGATCGCGCAGATCGATAAAGATGACACCGCCATGATCGCGACGGCGGTGTACCCAGCCGCACAAGGCGACGGTTTGACCAAGATGTTGGGTGTTCAATTCTCCACACTTGTGGCTACGCATAGTTGTTCTCGGGTTAATCTGAATAAAAAGGAAGGGGCACCGGATTGCCGCTCGCAATCCGGCCTTATCGATATGAATTAATGACAGGCGCAGCTGTTGCCGCAACCGCCACCGCTAGCGCTGGAGGAGCTGGTGGAACCGGAACTTTCGCCGGCAACATTTTTCTTGTTGCCGCTTTTGAAATCGGTTTCGTACCAGCCGCTGCCTTTCAGACGAAAACCGGCGGCGGAAATTTTCTTTTTCAACTCCGCCTCATTACAGGCCGGACAAACCACCAACGGCTCGGCGCCCAATTTTTGCAGGGCTTCATGCTCATGGCCGCAGGCATTGCATTGATATTCATAAATGGGCATAGCGACTCCAAAAAAATCAAAAACAGGTCGGTTATTGGGCCGATGCTTGAATTGTTCAAGGCCCTTGGTGTTAAAATTACGTGCATTTTAATCGAAATCAGCGCGAAAATGGACAAATTGACAGACCGATTGACGATCACTCAACCCGACGACTGGCATTTGCACGCGCGCAGCGGGTCGATCCTACAAACGGTGATCGCCCACACAGCCAGACAATTCGGCCGGGCCATTATCATGCCCAACCTGAAACCTCCGGTCACCACAGTAACCCAGGCCTTGGCCTACAGGGCCGAGATACTCTCGGCATTACCGGAAAACACTTCATTTCAGCCCCTGATGACGCTGTATTTGACCGGCAATACGTCGGTGGAAGAAGTCAAAAAGGCCGCCAAAGCGGAACATGTGCACGCCTTCAAACTATATCCGGCCGGCGCCACCACCAACTCCGACGCGGGGGTTGCCGATATCGAAGCCGCCTACCCGCTCTTCGCCGCCATGGAAAAATTCGCGCTGCCCTTGTTGGTGCATGGCGAAGTCACCAACCCGGAATACGATATTTTCGATCGGGAGAAAATTTTTATCGATACCCAATTGGACCGTATGGTCCGGGAGTTCCCCGACCTACGCATTGTCGTGGAACACGCGACCACCCGGGAGGCCGTGCAATTCGTCGAATCGGCCGGCCACCGAATAGGTGCCACCCTTACGCCGCAACATTTGCTTTACAACCGCAACGCCATTCTGGCCGGCGGCATTCGGCCGCATTTTTATTGCTTGCCGATTTTGAAGCGGGAACATCACCGCCAAGCCCTGTTAAAAGCTGCCACCAGTGGCAACCCCAAGTTTTTCCTCGGCACCGACAGCGCGCCGCACACGACATCGTCAAAAGAAAACGCTTGCGGCTGCGCCGGCTGTTACAGCGCGCATGCCGCGCTGGAATTATATGCGGAAGCCTTCGAACAAGCCGGCGCGTTGGATAAACTAGAAGGCTTCGCCAGCTTTCACGGCGCCGATTTCTACGGCTTGCCCAGAAACAAACAAACCGTCAGCCTGATAAAGCGGGCCTGGACAGTACCCAAGCAATACGGCGAGCAAGATCATGGCATCACCCCGTTAAAAGCCGGCGAACAATTGGCTTGGCAACAATTGACGGACTGAGCTGTGCCGGGCCGGTTCATTACAACCGCACAGCTGTGCATATAAACCAATAGCCGCCGCATATCGGGCATTATTTCGAAACGAAAAAAACCAATCCTCGGCTACCCGCGCTTCGGAAAGCGCTCCACCCACTGACAATACCTGACATGGCACTAAATTAGCTTATAAATTCCACGTTTTTTTAGTAACTGTTCAGCGATTGCGAAGTGTAGGGCGGAAAGCCCCGCGCATCCACCATGATTGCCGGATGCGCCTTGCTTATCCGGCCCGTGTTTGATTTACGCTGTTTTGACTGAATAATTACGTTTTTAATTCGCCCCGGCTGAAGCAAGCTCGGCCTTGTATCGCTCCCCTTCCAACCACCATGCAAAAAGACTTAGTTTACCGCTGGGGGATTTTCCCCCTCTGGCTGTTACTGACCACTACCATCTTTTTTCGCAATCCCGTCCCCATCGACGAAACGCGCTACCTCAGCGTTGCCTGGGAAATGTGGTTGCGCGGCGATTTCCTGGTGCCCTATTTGAACGGCCACACCTATAGCCACAAACCGCCGCTACTGTTTTGGCTGTTCGAAAGCGGCTGGGCAATTTTTGGTGTAAACGAATGGTGGCCGCGCCTGGTCGGCCCAATCTGCGCCTTGCTGAACTTGCTTATGACCCGTCACCTGGCCTTCAGGATTTGGCCGGATCAACCCATGGCCGCGCTAAAAGCCCCCTGGATATTGCTGGCCACCCTGCTATGGACTCTGTTCGCCAGTTCCACCATGTTCGACACCCTGCTCACCTGCTGCGTGCTGTTGGGCATGCTCGGCCTTATCGACGCGATTCGGGGTAATTCGCTCAAGGGTTGGAGCTTTTTCGCTCTGTCCATCGGCTTGGGCTTGCTGGCCAAGGGGCCGGTAATTTTTCTGCATCTATTGCCGACCGCGCTATTGGTGTTTGTTTGGGCCAAACCCGACTATCGATTCAGCAAACTCTGGCCGGCTTGTCTGGCCTTGGCGTTGTTGGCCGGTTGCGCAATCGCCTTGACTTGGGCCTTGCCCGCCGCCTTGGCCGGCGGCGCGGAATACGCCGACGCCATCCTGTGGCATCAAACCGCGGACCGCACCCTGGGCACCAAGATTCATGCCCGCCCGTTTCCCTGGTATTTATATTTTTTGCCGCTGATAACCTTTCCCTGGATCGCTTGGCCGCGTCTGTGGCAAAGCCTCCGCGCAACCCGCATCGGCGGCGATGTTGGCTTAAGATTCAGCCTTACCTGGCTGGCGGCATCGTTTTTAGTATTTTCCCTCTTGCCCAGCAAGCAATTGCATTACCTGATGCCCATGCTGCCCGCCCTTGCCCTGTTCTGCGCCCGCTTGCTGCCGCATGAAGAGCCGGAACGGCGCGTGTTTGCCGACTGGCTGCCGGCCGCCCTGATAAGCCTGACCGGCCTGTTTCTGATTCTGTTGCCGCGCGTACCCGGTTTAAGCGCATTGAATTGGGTACAACAGGTTGAACCCGGCTGGGGTCTGAGCGTAATGGCCATCGGCTTGCTGCTGAGCGTTGTTGCCGTCCGCTACCGGCGACTTCCGGTCGCGGCCCTGTCCACCGGAATGGTTACCGCCATTTTTATCGGCTTCATATTTTTCTTTCGATATACCGGCCTGCAATACAATCTCCGGCCCGCCGCCGACATGCTGAAACAGTTGAATCAACAACAAATCCCGACCGCTTTTGTCGGCGACTACCAAGGCCAGCTGCATTTTCTGGGTCGCATCACCCAGCCCCTGGAAGTCATAGAACATCGGCAAGTCGCCGATTGGGCCGGACGACACCCCAACGGTTACCTGATCTATCTGGAAAAAACCAAACCGGCCCGGGCTGATTACCTTCAACCGCATCGGGAATTTTGGCTGTTTTTCAAGACAGCCGCGGAAGTCTTGTCCGCCGATCCGGCATAAGCCTAAGAATGGGACTGGGTTTTGGTTTAAAATTCAGCCCCTTAAATTTTGTCCACTTTTAACATCTTGATACATGAAAATTTCGGTCGTGGTTCCGGTTCATAACGAAACGGATAATGTAGGAACCCTCATTGCGGAAATTCATCAAGCCCTGAGCACTCGGGAAGCTTATGAAATGCTATTTGTCGATGACGGCAGCACGGATGACACCTTGCTGAAATTAAAGGAAGCCATGCAGACCTTTCCCGCCCTGCGGGTCTTGCGGCATCAGAACAGTTGCGGACAAAGCCGCGCCATTTACAGCGGCGTCGTGGCGGCGCAATACGACTGGATTGCCACATTGGACGGCGACGGCCAAAACGACCCCGCCGACATTCCCAAGCTGATTGCGGCCCTGAGCGAACGGAATTCGGACAAACTCTGGATGCTGGCCGGCCATAGACACCAACGCCACGACACCGGCTGGCGGCGGTTTTCCTCGAAATTCGCCAATGCTATCCGGCAGGCCTTTTTGCGCGACCAAACCCCGGATTCCGGCTGCGGCTTAAAACTGTTCCGCCGCGACAAGTTTTTGGCCCTGCCGTATTTCGATCATATTCACCGCTTCCTGCCGGCCATGATAATCATGGCCGGCGGCGAAGTCATTTCGGTCAAGGTCAATCACCGCCCGCGCGGCCACGGCCGGTCCAAATATGGCACCCTGGACAGGCTGCTGGCGGGTGTCGTGGATTTATTGGGCGTGATCTGGCTGAGGAAACGCCACAGCCTGCCCATCGTCAGCGAGGTGAGATAATGGATGCCGATACCGTCTGGTTGATTGTCGGCTTTTTCGGCCAAGCCCTGTTTTCGGGGCGGTTTCTGGTGCAGTGGCTGGCCAGCGAACGACAAAAAAAGAGCGTAATCCCGGTGATGTTCTGGTATTTCAGCATACTCGGCGGCTCCACCCTGTTGATTTACTCCATCCACAAGCAGGACCCGGTTTTCATCGCCGGCCAGGCCGGCGGCTTGTTGATCTACGCCCGCAATCTGTATTTCGTGCTTAAACACTCCAAACGGGAACAAACCAATCCCACCTGACGCTCATGCAACCGGCATCAGGCTGTCGGCCTGCCGACCCGGCGAAAGGTTAAATTAATCCGCTGCCCCGTGATCCGGCCATCCCGCGGCACGCTGTGCAGCCAGTGGCTTTGAAATGCCGGCTTCATCAACAGCAGGCTGCCGCGCGGCAGGACCAAACCGCCTGTTTCCCCACTGATTTTGTGCCGAAACAGCAGCGGCCGGGCGGCTCCGAAACTCAGCGAGGCAATGGCCGGCGAATCGGCCAGCTCCGGTTCGTCGTCGGCGTGCCAGCCGACGAAATCGTCGCCGTTGCGGTAATAATTCACCAAGACCGAATTAAACCGGCAATCCAGGCGCTGTTCCACGTCGGCGCGGATTTGCAGTAGCGGCTCCGTCCAGGGCCGGGTATGCAGCAGATTATTGCTATAGCTGTAGCGAACACCGGCATCGGCATGCCAGGTTTGCAGCCGGGGCAAGACGAACTGACGCCCGGCAAAGGCATAACGGTTATCCGGCCAGTCATGCGCTTGCAGAAAATGCTCAAGCAGGCTTTTACTGGAAACGGCATCGTAAAAGTTTTCGATCAACTCCAGTTCCGGGCAATGCATCATGCCGCGCAACCTTAGCGGCCATTGCCCGCCTGGATATGCGCCGCCAAGGCGCTGTCCATGGTGGCCAGATGCAGTAAAAACCATTGCGGCAGCCGCTCCCTGACAAAAGAACGCCCGAAGGCCAGCATGCCCTTGTCTACCCGGCTTTTGAATTGCTTGAACTCGCCCAATACCCGCTGGTGCTCGCCGGCGTGTTCGGCTTCGGCGGGAAACCGGCTATCCCGCATCAATTGGTTTTCCATGGCAAAATGTTGTTCTGTATGTTCGAACAAATGTTGAAACAGCCCCGGAAACTCGTCGTTGCCGGCGGCGTCCAGTTGATTGAGCAGACTGACGAAGGTCTGGTGATCTTGATCGATGGCCGGCAGGCTCACCCGTTTGAGAGCGCCGGGGTCAATTAATGTCATGCATTGCCTCTTGGTTAAATCGCATTAAGTCAGTCTATAGCCCTCTTCCATTAACACCCGCTTCACCACCGGCCGCGAACACATCAAGCGGTAATGGGCCAAACAATGCTCCGGCAAGGGAATATTGGATTTGTCGGCCCAAAACTCCACATAAAACAGGGCAGCGTCGGCGATGCCGAAACCGCCCACCGCATAGCCCCCGGCCGACAGCCGGCAGTTTACAATATTAAAGGCCTCCCGCACGATACTTAAGCCCTGGGCCTTGACTGCCTCATAATCGGCGGGGTTGGGGGTGAATTTTTCGCTGGTGAATATCCTGGCAAAGCCCTGCCCATGCAAAGTACCGACCACATAATCGACCAGTTCCAGCGCGCGGCTATCGCCTTCCGCATCGCCGGGCAGCAATTGCGCCTTGGGATACGTTCGGGCCAGCCAATAGGCAATGGCGGCAAATTCGGTCAGCGCGCTGCCGTCGTTTCGCAGCAGGACGGGAATGGTAGCCTTGGGATTGATGGCCAAGTATTCCGGCGTGTGCTGATCACCGGCCATCAAATTCACCAAGTGCGCCTCGAAAACCAGATCCAGCTCTTCCAGCAGAATATGAATACCGGTCGAGCAGGAGCCAGGGGTCATATACAGTTTCATGCGCATTCCAGAAAATAGCCGTTGGCGTTTAGGGCAAACTCCCGCCACAGCTCGGCAATCTGGCTTTTGACCTGATTGACGTAATCACGGCTCGGTTTGTGTTCGTCCGGAAAATTGGACAAGGCGCAGGAAGTTCTATGCTTGTCCACCACGAACAGCAAAAACCCGTCGACAAAACCGTCGAACAGCGGCAGTAACCGCCGGGTCAGCGCCGACATGCCGCGCTCGCGGGGGATATCGGCTGTCTGAAACGGCAAAGCTTTCAATCGCTCCAAGGCCAAGCCATAGGTTTCAGTCAATACCGCCAGTACATTGCGCTGAAAACAGCCGTCCCATTGCTGCTTGGACAAATCGTTGGCCAACCGGCGTTGATAGTCGCTTTTCATGCGGCTTTTACATTGATCAAGGTAGGCTTGAAATTGCTCCAGGCTGGCATCGTTGATGGGTTCGGGCGGCATGTTCGCTATCTCATTCACAAGGACTGCCAATACGCATTCAATATTAAGGCCAACCCGACCAGTTGCCTTTTAAGTCATTGATATTCGGTAATCCGGCCGCATGCCGCTTGTCGTAAAACCGACAAGCGGCCGGCTATTGTCGGGCGGGGATGCCATTCATTCCGCCGCGCTGTTTGAACCCCCGTTCCCGCCATGATCCAATAGCATCTTCAACTGTAGCAGCAAGGCGTCGCGCAGACCGTGAAACTCATCCAGCCCCGCCAATACGTCTTGGTCTCGCCCCTGGATCTTCAGCTTGCCAAGTTCCGCCGCCAATTCATGCAACTGTCGATGCAATACCATGATTGCCCGACGGACCGACGGCGAACCACGTTCCGCCATGCCGCCGCCATCCAGCCAGACGCCAAAGCGGCACTGGTGACGGTTCAAGTCCGGCGGGCTGACATTCTCGTCCCGAAGCGATGCCTCGAACGCCATGACCCATGCGCGAAGTTCGGCACCGGCATACAGTATCGGCAAATCGGCGCGGCTTAGCCGATCTTGGCCTATCCAGCGCGTATCGGGCGCCCAGGCGGCTAGCCAGCGGGGCAGTTCGTCCGCCGGCATGGGACGGGCAATACCGTAGCCCTGGGCTACTTCACAGCCGAGTTTCAACAGCATTTCCCCATGCTCCGGATTTTCCACCCCCTCGGCGACGGCATGCCGGCGAAACGCGGTCGCCAAGCCCAGCACACCTTCCAAAATAGCCAGATTTTCGGGGTCGTCCAGCATGTCCCGCACGAAACTCTGGTCAATTTTGAGCGTATCGGCCGACAGGCGCTTCAGATAGGTCAGAGAGGAGTAGCCGGTACCGAAATCGTCCAGCGCGAAGCTTACGCCCAGGTCGCGACAGTCTTCCATTACCCGGCAAACCTGAGCCAAATCCGCCAGCGCGCTGGTTTCCAGCACTTCCAACTCCAGTGCCCAGGGAGCAATCGGCGCGTGCGCCGCCAGTAGCGCGCGTAGACGTTCGACGAAATTGACTTGCTGCAGTTGGCGAGCCCCGACATTGACGCTGACCGAAACATCCAGCCCGGCCTTGCGCCAGCGTTCCAACTGAGTCAGCGCGGTATCGATGACCCACTCGCCCAGTTCGACGGCCAACGCATGATCCTCTATTACCGGCAAAAACACCGCCGGCGGCAAAAGCCCTCGCTCGGGGTGCAGCCAACGTATCAAGGCCTCGACCCCGATAAGCCTACCGTCGCGCATATTCACCTTGGGCTGGTAATACAGCACAAACTCGCGTTCCGCCAAGGCCCGCCGGATGCGCTCCAGACTTTCATGATGTCCGCGGGCCAGCCTGTCTTGCTCGGTATCGAACAGATGGTAATTATTTTTGCCGGCCAGTTTGGCCCGGTACATGGCTTGATCGGCTTGGCGCAGCAGATGATCGGCGTCCACGAGCTCGTCCTGGGGATAAAAGGTAACGCCGACGCTGGCCGACACCTGAAGGGACAAGCCATCCAAATGCACGGGTTCGGCCGCCGCGCTCAGCAGCCGAGCCAGCACCGGCAGGCCGGCTCCGCTGTCCGACAGGTCGAGCAAAACGGCAACGAATTCGTCGCCGCCCAGACGGGCCAGGGTATCGCCTTCACGCAAGGCTTGCTTCATGTGCTTGGAGACGATCATCAGCAATTGGTCGCCGGCATCGTGACCATAGGTGTCGTTGACGGCCTTAAAGCCGTCCAGGTCGATATAGGCCACCGCCAATTGCTGTCCCCGCCGCTCGGCCTGCGCCATGGCTTGAGACAGACGATCGGCCAGCATCACGCGGTTAGGCAGACCGGTGAGCGCATCGTAATGCGCGATGCGTTCCAGATATTGCTCGTGCTCCTTGAGCCCGCTTATGTCGGTGGAAATACCCAGGAGACCGCAAATCGTTTTGCTGTCTTCGTTTTGGTAAATTGGCGTCTTGATTTCCAAATAGACGCGGCGCGCGCCTCCGGCATGGACGACGGCAACTTCTTCCGTGGTTTTTTCGCCCTTGAAAACACGAGCATCAATCTCCCGCAGTTGCTTGACCGTTTCCGGCGGGAAAAACCGGCTATCGTCGCTACCGGCCAATTCTTCGGCCGAACAGCCGAACAACTCCAGGGTTAAGCGATTGGCATAAACGTAGCGGGATTGAGTGTCCTTCATGTAGATGTAGGAAGACACGTAATCCAGCGCCTTGCGGAAGCGTTGGGTTTCCGTGTGCGCCGCTCTCAAAGACAGCTCGGCCTGCTTGCGCGCGGTGATGTCGGCCGCCACGCCGTGGAGTCTGCTAATGGCCCCACCCCCATTGTGGAACGCCTCGCCGCGCGCCAGTATCCAACCCTGTGTACCATCCGGACGGATCATCTCAAGTTCTAATTCGTAGGGAACACCCGATTCTTTTGTCTCGGATATGGCGGCGCTTAAACGAAGCCAGCTATCGGGGGTAAACAGACGGGCTTGATCCGGATAATCGGGCACGGGCAAATCGGGATTTAAACCGAATATCCGGTAAAGCTCCGCCGACCAAAAAACCCGGTTTGTGGTCAGATCCAGTTGCCAGCTGCCCATGCGGGCGATGCGCTGGGCTTCTTGCAATTCCGCCTGACTTTGCCTTAAGGTCACTTCCAGCGCTTTACGCTCGGTGATATCCGCATGCGTGCCTATCATCCGCAGAGGCCTGCCTTCGTCATCGCGGCTAACCACCATGCCGCGAGTCAGTATCCAGCGCCAACCGCCGTCCTTGTGCCTGAAACGGTATTCGCGCGCAAAAAGTCCGACCCTGCCTTCCAGGCAGGCTTGCAGGGCGCTCAAAGTTTCAGAGAGCTCATCGGGGTGGAGACGGCTCCGCCATTCATGCAGGCCGTCACCGATTTCCTCCTCGGCATAACCGAGCATTTCTTTCCAGCGTTTGGAAAAAAAGACTTGGTTGTTTGTCAGATTCCAGTCCCAAACCCCATCGCCGGGACCTTCCAGCGCGAATCGCCAGCGAAATTCGCTTTCCGTCAGCAAGGCCTCGCGACTTACGATCTCCCTGGTTAAATTGCCGGCTATGCGGGCGGCATTGGCTTGGGTGCTGAAGATCGATCGCATAAGGCCGAACAACAGGCCGCTGAGTACCAAACCGCCAAACAGCGTAGCCCATGCCGGGGCATAGCTTATATCGTAGGAAGTACCGAGCCGCTCGAATACCAGCAGCCACCGATGCCCGTTGAAATCGATGGTGCGCTGCTGCCTAAGCAGTACGCGCCCGCCCGCCGCCATGTCCATCTTGCTGGCGAACAGCAAGCTGGCGGGCGTCTCCTCCAAGCCATCATGGATTTGTAGGCGGACAGTCTGGCCTTGACGCGATTCCCAGTCGCCCAGAATTCCGGTCATCAAATCGTGCATGCGGTAGGGACTGTAAACCCATCCGATCAAGGCTGCCCGTTTTTGCTCCACGCTGTCGCGCGCCATGTTGTGTCGATAGACGGGCAAATACATCAAGGAGCCGGCTTGCACTTCGGCACCGGTTTCCTGCACCAGTTCGACCTTGCCGGACAGCGCCGCCGCGCCCGAGTCCCGCGCCTGTTCCATGGCCGCGCGCCGCACCGGCTCGGAGAACATGTCGTATCCGAACGCACGCAAATTTCGCTCGCGGAACGGTTCGAGGTAAATGATGGAGGTGTAGACCGCGCGATCGCCCGGCGGACGCACGCTATATTCCGGAAACCCTTCGCCGCGAATACGGGCGATGTGATCCGCCAGTTGCTCCGGCTGGATAACTTGCGCAAAACCGATGCCTTGCACGCCGGGAATCACATCCCCAGCCCGCAAGGTTTCCGCATAGGCGCGCCACTCATGGCGAGTCACGGCGGATGATGCATCGAAAAGCGCAACGCCGCCGCGCAGCACCAAGGCATGGGCCGCCAGACGTTCCTGGATTTTCAAGCCGACTTGGTCGCAGGTAAAGGAAAATTGCCTAACCGCGTCCTGCTCAATACTCCGAGCGACCTGAATGCCGGTAAAAGCGGTGGCTATAAGCCCGCAGCCGAGCAGTGCCCAAGCGAGCAAGGATTGCCTGATGGTTTTTTTCATTAATGGGGAAACTGGCTGGATCACGTTTGTGATAATTGGCGCGTCACTATAGCAAACTCGAGGGTCGTTGCCACTGAGCGAATAGCGACAGCCGCGCTGCTGTCGGCTGCTTGCGATCGTCGCTTTATGGCCGAATCTACTTGGTCGAAACGGAATTCCCGCGCATCATATGCAGCGGTTCAAACTCAGCCACCGAACCCGACCGCATGGTTGCGGCGCCGGGTTTGGCGTTGAAAGACCAGCAAGCGATTGTTGGCGGGCATGGCATGATCGGCCAACAACTCCAGGCCGATGGCCGACGCCAGCCCACGTATCCGTTCGAAGTGCTTGATGCAGCTGTGCGGATTTTGCTGTTTCAACCATTGGTCGAAACGGGCGTTACTGTCGCTGGTGTAGCCGCCCCGGTAGTTGAACGGGCCGTAGATACACACTCGCGCATCCAGCGCCAAATACCGCGCCAGGCGTTCGAACAAAAGCTCAACCTCCCTCAGACTCATGATGTGCAGGGTATTGGCGGTAAACAAGGCGTCCACGCTGTCGCACGGCCAATCCGCATCGGCCACGTCCAGCATCAACGGCGCTTGCAAATTGGACAATCCTGCCTCCCCCAACCACAGGCGTATGCCGGCGATATTGCCCGCCCGGTCGGTCGGCTGCCAAGTCAGATGCGGCAAATGTTGAGCAAAATGACAGGCATGCTGACCGGTGCCGCTGCCGATTTCCCACACGGTGGCGGGTTTATCGAACACCTGTTTGAGGATGTCCAAAATCGCTTGTTTGTTGTTTTCGCAGGCCTGGGAAAAGGGTTTTTCGGTCGTCATGGGTATGGAATTAATGTTATCTTGCTGATTTGACTGTACTGTTTTTCGTCATGGAAGTAAAACAAATCCACAGCCTGAGCCAAATCGACGCCTCGGACTGGAATCGGCTGGCCGGCGTCGATTATCCGTTTCTGCGACATGAATTTTTGTCGGCGCTGGAACAAAGCGGCTCGGTTTGCCCGCAAACCGGCTGGTCGGCCCGACACCTGCTGGTCGAGGATGCACACGGCTTGCTGGCTATTCTGCCGATGTATGAAAAACGGCATTCCTGGGGCGAATATGTCTTCGACCAGGCCTGGGCCGATGCCTACCGCCGGCACGGCCTGGATTATTACCCCAAATGGCTCACCGCCATCCCGTTTACCCCGTGCCAGGGGCCGCGCCTGGCGTTAAGGCCGACAGCCGATGCCGGCGCCGCGATGCGGATTTTACTGGACTTTATTCAACAATCTGCGGCGCAAAACGCCGTCTCGTCGTGGCATTGCCTGTTTCCGCGCCAAACCCAACTGGCCCAATTACAACAGAGCGGACTGAGCATACGCAGCGGCGTGCAATTTCAGTGGTTCAACCGCGGCTACGGTGATTTTGCCGACTATTTGCAAACCCTGAGTGCCGGCAAACGCAAAATGATCAAGCGCGAACGCCGCAAGGTGGCGGAACAAGGCATAGAGATGTTGCGCATCCCCGGCCCGCAAATCACCGAAGCGCAATGGCGGGCGTTTTACCGGTTTTACTCGCAGACCTATTTAAAAAGACGCGGCCAACCGTATTTGAATCCGGACTTTTTTCAGCGCATCGCTGCCGCCATGGCCGAACAATGCCTGCTGATCCTGGCGGTAAAAGATCAGGCTTACGTCGGCGCGGCCTTGAGTTTTGTCGGCGAGGATTGTCTGTACGGCCGCTACTGGGGTTGCCAGGAAGAATACAACGCCCTGCATTTCGAAGCCTGCTATTACCAAGGTCTGGATTATTGCATCGAACACGGACTCCAACGCTTCGACTCCGGCGCCCAGGGCGAACACAAGATTTCCAGAGGCTTCGAACCGGTCACCACTTATTCGGCGCACTGGATCAAACACCCGGCCTTTGCCCAAGTCATAGACGACTTCGTCAAACGCGAGCAGGTCGGCGTGCGGCAATACCGGGAAGCCGCCGCCGGCTATCTGCCCTTCAAACAAGACGCTTCGAATAAACCGGAGCCGGCGGCATAGATGTCAAGCCGATTTTTTCCGGCTCCCGCGCCAAAAATAAAACAGGCCGCCCCCGACCAGAACCGCCAGCGCGGCCATCATGAAGCGCGGCTCCGCCACCTTGACGCTACGATTTTCATCCTTGAATTTAAATTTCACCAACACGCCCAGGCTGGGATCGCTGACCTCGATATGCAGCGACTTGGCCGCCAAATTGCTTAATTGCACTTCGCTACCGTCGAAGGGCTTGTTGTTGCGTTTATCCTTATTGATGATATGCGGCACCAGCGTGGTTTCGCTCAATTGGGCCTGCATCAGTTGCGCGGCGATTTCCGCCTCCAACTCCTTGCTGGTCTTGCCGTCGGTTTTGATGCGCATCGGCTCTTGTTGGTCGATACGGATTTCGATGTTACCGGTTGAAGCCGTCTGGGCCTTTCTGGCGGTGAAGCCATCCAGATAATCCACATCGGCGGCATACACCAGATCGATGGCAAGCTGAACCCCGGCGGCGTTGAAGTTTTTACCCCGCAAATCGAAACCCATGGCTTGATTGCTGTAATCCCGAAATACCGCCGAGGTCAATGCATAACCGGCTTTGTTAGCGATATCCAGTTCAGGCTCGTCCCCCGGCTGAGTGACGCTAACGCCGCGCCATCTCGGGTCCAATTGAATCATGCCGTCTTTTACGGCGGTGACCAGCTTTTTGGCAATCCGTCCCGGCGAGGCCTCGCCGTCGATTTTATCGGGATTCAAAAAACTCATGCCGGTCACCCGGTATAACTCTTCATCGTCCAGCCGCCACTCCAGGGTATAGGAAAACAGGGAGTCGCCGGCCTTTTTGGGCATGCCGGCATGCAGGCGCAAGCTGTCGCGCTCAGCCGGGGTGGCGGCGGCAACAGCGGTATCGACCGGCACAATGCCACCCAGCATTGCAAACCAGACAGAGAGGAGAATGGGCGTGGTCGACTTCATTGCGGTTTCCGATATCAAAGCGGCGAGATTATCACAGCATGGCGGATAAGGGAAAACGACAGGCTTTCGCGGCAGGTGCCGCTACTCGGTCGTCCAATCCGCAACCGGTTGCCAACTGGACAACCAGTTGGGTAAAGCCTCGGCCGGCATCGGCCGGGCAATGGCAAACCCCTGCGCGTTTTCGCAACCCAGGGCCAGCAACTTCAAGCCGTGTTCAATGGTTTCAACCCCTTCGGCAATGACATTACGGCCAAATGTCCGGGTCAGGCTGATGATGCCGGTCACTATCGCCAAATCCTCCGTATCGCTCAGCATGTCGATGACAAAGGATTTATCGATCTTCAGGATGTGGGCCGGCAACACTTTCAAATAGGTCAACGAGGCGTAGCCGGTGCCGAAGTCGTCCAAGGCAAAATTAACCCCCAGTTTTTGGCAGGCCCGCATCACATTCGAAACCCGCTCGATGTCCTCCAAGGCTGCGGTTTCCAGGATTTCCAGCTCCAGGCAGTCGGGCCGCAGTTCAGGGTATTGCGCCAATTGCTCCGCCAATTCGGCGGCAAAGTTGGCCTGCAGCAAATGACAGGGGGCGATATTGATGCTGACCGTCAGCAGAATCCCCATTTGCTGCCATTCCCGCAAATAATGTAGCGCTTGGCTCAACACCCATTTACCGATGGCCACTTCCAGTTCGGTATCCGAAATCGCCGGCAAAAACGCCGCCGGCGGCAACAAACCGCGCTCGGGGTCTTGCCAACGGATCAGGGCTTCGACGCCGAACACCTCGCCCCGCCGCATATTGATTTTGGGTTGAAAATACAGCACGAACTCATGCTCTTGCAGCGCCAGTTCGATGCGGGCAAAGGTTTTCCCCTGCTCCAGCGCCAACCGGTCCAGATGCGGATCGAACAATTGGTAACGGTTTTTTCCGCGCTGCTTGGCAACATACATGGCCTGGTCGGCATGGCGGATCAGGGTTTCCGCATCGGTAAAATCGTTCGGATACAGCGTAAAGCCCACGCTGGCGGACACCGAAACATGATGACCGGAAACGATGGAGGTCTCCACCAGTCTGGCCAAAAGCCGGTCCAAAACCGCCTGACACTCCCTGCCGTCATTGATATCCAGTAACACCAGCACAAATTCGTCGCCGCCGATACGCGCCAGGGTGTCTCCCGCGCGTAGACAGCCCTTGATGCGACGGGTGACTTCTATCAGCAATTGGTCGCCGGTTTCATGTCCGAAGCAGTCGTTGATCGGTTTGAAGCCGTCCAGATCCAGATAGCAAACCGCCATCAGATTTTTCGCCCGCTGAGCGTGCACGATGGCTTGGTCGATCCGGTCCGTCAGCAACACCCGGTTGGGCACCCCGGTCAGGGCGTCGAAATGGGCGATGCGCTCCAGGTTGTATTGCTGATTTTTAAGCAAGGTGATGTCGGCAAAAATACCTATGAAATGGTGAATGGCGCCGCTTTCGTCCTTGACCGTGGAAATAGAGGTCAGCGCGGCGTAGATTTCACCGCGCTTGTTACGATTCCAGATTTCACCGCTCCAATGATTCTCGGTGAGCAGGCAGTGCCACATGTTCCGGTAAAAGTCCATCGACTGCCGACCCGATTTCAGCACCCTGGGAGTTTGACCGCGAATGTCGTCCAGCTGGTAACCGGTGATGCGGGTAAAAGCCCCGTTGACGTTGATGATGCGGTTTTCGGCGTCGGTAATCACAATACCGTCGTGGCTAAAGGCAAAAACGCTGGCCGCCAGCCGCAGCGAAGCCTCGCGGCTTTGCAGTTCCTTGCGCATCTGCTCGCGTTCCAGTTGATAACGAATACGCAGGCGGGCCGTTTCGATGTTGACCGGCTTGATCAAAAAATCCGCCGCGCCCAGCGACAAACCTTGCACCTCGGCATCCATTTCGTTCAGCGCGGTGACAAATATGATGGGTATATCGCGCAGAGCGGGATTTTGCTTGAATTGCCGGCAGGTTTCATAGCCGTCCATGTCCGGCATCATCACATCAAGCAAGACCAAATCGGGCGGAGTTTCCTCATTGGCCAACTCCAAGCCCTTGGCGCCCGAGGTGGCTATCTGGATAATGTAATCTTCCTGCAAGGCTTGGCCCAATAAGGCGATATTGACCGGGGTATCATCGATGATCAGAATTTTGGGGCGTTCCTTCGCGATTGGATCAACCATCACAAGCCCCCATAAATTTGCGCAATTGCGTGAGTTGGCTGTGCGCGTCCTCGAAACGCATGGCGTTTATCAGCTCGCCCAAGGGCTCGAAGCGACCGGCAAGGGCGCTGCCGCGCAACTTTGTTTGCACGATTTTGAATTGATTGATGGCGTTAAACATGTTTTTTTTCAGCAATAGACTTAATTCTTCGATATCGGCTTCAATACCTTCGGGTAGGCAAGTATCCGGCATTTCCGGGTCCGAGCCTCCCGCCATTTCATGCGGATAGACCGCGGACGCCCCAGCCGGGGACTCCGCCTGTTCCGGCCGTGCGACCGAAGTTGGCTCGGCAACGGCGCAAACCACCCGAAACCAAAAGCGCGCGCCCTGACCCGCCTGGCTTTCGACACCGACCTGCCCCCGCATCAATTCGGCAAAACGCAAAACCAGGGACAAGCCCAGGCCGGTGCCTTCATGCCGCCGATTGGCGCCGCTATCGACCTGATTGAAGGGCTTGAACAGCAGATGCTGTTTTTCCCTGGCTATCCCCAAGCCGGTGTCGGTGACGGAAAACTCCAGCACGCATGTGGTTTCACCGCTTTCCACTTCGCGCGCTACCAGATCAATGCTGCCTTGTTCGGTAAATTTGATGGCGTTACTCATCAAATTGGACAGCATCTGTTTGATGCGCAACTTATCCAACAAATACAGTTTCGCCGCCGGCCCGCGCCAAACCGCGTCGACGCGCAAGTCCTTGTGCTGGGCGCTGCCGTGGAACAAGGCCAGCACATCTTGCAACAGCTGCTGCGGGCTGGCCGGCGAGACGTTCAACTCCAGCCGGTTGGCCTCGATTTTGGCCAAATCCAAAATATCGCTCAACAAGGTCAGCAAGGTATTGCCCGAAGTCAAAATGGTTTTGGCATAATCGCGGCGTTGCTCGTCGCTACAGACAGGAGCGGACAACAACTGCGCCATGCCCAGGATGCCGTTCAGCGGCGTGCGGATTTCATGCGACATGGTGGCCAGAAAATTGGATTTGGCTTTATTGGCGCTTTCCGCTTTGCGGGTTTGGATTTTGTTATCCAGAATCAGCGCGATATGCGAGAAAAAAGGCGTCAGATAGTTGCGCATTTGCGCCGAGCCCAACAGGTCGGACATTTTCACCGCGCCCAGAAATTTGCCCGCGACGGTCAGTGGCATCACCCAGGTACAGGCAACCGCGGCGATGTTTTCCCTTAACAATGTGTGCTGCAAATCGGTCGATTCCTCCACCAGACCGTGATGTTGGAACACGTTGGCGATCAAGTCGTCGTCTATGCCTTCCAGTACTCGCCGTTCGCCGCTCAGCAGGTTGGCATAGTGAATTTCATCTTCATCCAGATAGTAAATTTCCACATTGGTACCGCCCAGACTACCGCACAGGGCCGACATCAGACTTTCCAAAAAACTGTCTACTCCGGACACTGGATTCAACAATTCAACCAGATGCAGCACCAGATAAAGATTGGCCTTGTCTTCCGACAGCTTGCGTACCCGGTTTTCCAGACGCTGTACCCGGTCTTGCAAGGCTTGGACAAGGTCCGCTTCAGTCATGCTGGGCCAGACGCTGGGCAATGGCTTCGCCGATGACCCGCTCCAGATGATCCAGCTCGACATCCAGCCATTGCAGGGGCAGGTCGACGAAGCGGGCAGCGCTTTCCGCCGCCTCGGTAAAGTCGCCGTTGCAGGGGGTTCTGAGCGCCAGCATGTATTTGTGGCCGCTGTGAAATATTTCCCGCACCACGCTGACGTTATTGCCGAAGCAGGCGGTGATCATGGGCTGCCAGGTCAGCGCCCAATCCTCCAGCAAAAAGTAAGCGCCTTTTTCCAGTTCTTGCATGAAACGTTCATAGCCCAGCAGCATGACCACGCAATTCTGCCCACGGGTGCGGCAGGTGTGGTGCTCTTCCAGGTAACGTTCCATCAAGGGATGACAACTGCCGTAAAGCACCAGGGTTTTTTCGCCGAGCTTTTCCCGCTCGTCCAGGGCTTGATTGAGTTCGGTCGACAAGCGGTTGAAGTAGTTGTGCAGGGCCGAGTCCAAAAAATGGGTATGCAGATTCCAGTGATTTTTCTCGATCAGGCGCTCGACTTCCTTGCGCAGGATGCCGCAACCGACCATGGTCAGGGGCGGCGGATTTTCCGGCTGTAAGGCGTATGTTTTCATGGCAGTTGTCCGAATTCGAAGGCGGCATCCAGCATGGCGCGAATGTTGGCTTCCGGCACCGCCATCGGCATGACCCCGTTGCCGAATAAAAAATGCCCGCCGGGTTTGCCGATATCGACGATTCGGCGCACTTCCGCGCGGACTTCCCCGGCGCTCCAGTGAATCATTTTGATATCGTCGATGACACCGCAAGTCAGACCCCGAGTATTGATCAGTCGCTTGGCCTGGGCCAGATCGGCCAGCGGGCTGATGTAATGCGATCGAATGCCCAGTTGCTCGATAACCGGCTCTATCACGTCATTGAAAGGCGCCATGCCGCAGTAATACACCAGATCGTCCGTGCCTCCCAACGCCAAGTCGCGCCGCATCCAGGGCATGACGATATCGGCGATGACTTTTTTATTGACGAAGTACGGCGAGCCGAAGGGCGAGGAATAGACCAGCACATTGGCGCCGGCCGCGCGCAAGGCGGCGATGTGTTGTTGCACGTAATCCGCGCATTTTCGCAATAACTCGTCGCGTAAATCGGCGGGCCCCAGCAAAAACAATTCCATCCATTTATCCATGCCCATCAAAATGGCGGGCAAAGTGGTGGAAGCCGTGACATAGGCGCAAATCGGATGGCTGGCGCCGACTTCACCGCGCAAGACGGCCAGGCAATCGGCGATGGATTGCCAGGCGGGATGTTGCGTGATGTCGTTGGGCACTTCGAAGCTAGCGATGTCGTCCCAGCTTTTGATGACAAAATCGGCCACATTGGGGACCCCGTCGTCGGCAAACAAAATCTCCTTGCACCCCAGCAGCTCGGCCTCCTTGCCGACATAATGCAAGCACCAGACATTGTCGTATCCGTAACGCTTTTGCATGCGCAATTGCGCTTCGGCCACGCAGGCACCATCGGCAAAATACGCCTTGGGATGCAGCTTCATTTCCTTGGCGCCGTGATCGAACAAATTACAGAAAACCGGAATCCGCGGCGCGGCGGCTCCGGTCAGGGCGGCATGCAGAATTTGGCGGGGAGTCATGTCTTGGCCTCGTTGATCAGTCGCACTATCACCTTGGCGGCAGTCACCCCATCCGGGGCCCAAGCGTCGGCGCCCACCTTACGGTACAGTTCGGGGTCGAAGCGGTAAGGTGCGCCGCCAACGGCGAGTTTTATCCTGCCTTCCAGGCCACGCTCTTTCAGCAAGGCCCTGACTTTGATACTGCCGTTTTCGCCGGTTGCGGTGTGTACCATCATGGCGGACACGGCTATCACCTGGGCATCGTTGGCGACGGCGGCCTCCACGAATTGCTCGGCGCCGACGTTGATGCCCAAATCGATCACCTCGACCATCAACGACTTCAAACAACCGCTGACGATACGTTTTCCCAGGGAATGCAAGTCTCCCGAAGCCGCGCCGATGACCACTTTGCCGATGATTTGCGGCGGGGAACTAAATTTTTCCAGCATTTTTTCGGTGACATCGGCGGCAATTTGCGCGGTCATGAAATGCTGGGCCAAATTGGAATCCGGGTCTTTTTCTATCCTGTCCATCATGGATTCGACCGCCGGAATCACCAATTCGAATACGATATCTTCCGGGCTGAAACCGTCGCTCAAGGCTTGATTGACCACGGCCAGAGCCGCCGGCCTGTCCGTCTCGAAAACGGCTTCGTTATATGCCTGAATATAGTTTGCCAGTGTCATTCAGCCACCTGCATGGCTAGCGGTTGTAAGCGAAGATTTTCGATAAAAAGCGCTTCGTATTCACGCATGTCTCCAAGATTGATGACCGTGGCCCGCCGACGGATTTGCTCGCATCGATCCATGGCATCCGGACTTAACAGCAGTTCCTGACAGCCCGCTAAACTGGCGTCGCTGAATCGCTTGATCCTGTCCTCGGCGATTTCAGGCAATAGACCGACCCGCATGGCATGATGCGGATCGAGATGTTGGCCCAAGCTACCGCAAATCCACAAGGTTGCAAGATCGGCCGGCGCTAAACCCGCCATATTCAGCAATTGTGCCATGGCGGCCGCGCTGGCGGCTTTGGCGCGTTGAAAAATATCGATGTCGCTCGCAAAAATAGCCGAATGTCGGCAATTACTTACAAAACAAAAACCGGTTTCCGGCTGCGGTTGAACAAAACGGCCGGAAGGTTTTAACAATTTTTCTTGCAGCAGCAAGGTGACGGCGTCGATAAAGCCGCTGGCACAAAAACCACGCACAGCGCTGTTGGTGATGGTTTCCAACTGCCACTGTTGGCCCGATTTACTGACTTTATAAATGGCGCCGGCTTCCGCCGCCAGTCCATTGCGCATCCCCACGCCTTCAAAGGCCGGCCCGCCGGGCACCGAGGAAACCCAAACGGTTTGACCATCCCACACGGCAATTTCGGTATTGGTGCCTAAATCCGCCAGCATGCATGGCCCCGGCCGCCGGATCATGTCGGTGCTCAACAGATCGGCCAACAGGTCGGAACCGACAAACCCCGCCAAGGGTTGCGATATGCCGATTTCGGCATGCGGCATGCGCCATTCACGGCGCCAGTCATTCGCATCATCGGGCTGGAATACCAGGTTTTTCCGCCAATTCTCCAGTTCATACAAGGCGTTACCGTTGCTGCCGCAGACCAGAGCCAGCATCACGCTGTTACCCACGATCCACACCTGGCCGATATCGGCAAGAATGGGCGTAATCTCCCCCATATCGCGGCTTAAAATATCGCGGACGCCATCGATGATGGCCAGACGGGCCTCGCGGCACAGGCGCTGCTGGTCTTGCATGCGCAGACGGTTTGCATCCAGGCGCGTCAACACATCGGCACCGAAGGCAACTTGCGGGTTGATGCCCATGCGGGCGCCAATCAACCGGCCCGTTTGCCGGTTCCATAACGATAAGCGAATATGCGTGGTCCCCAAATCGACGGCCAGACCATACGGATAGCGCATCTCGCCGGCGATTTCCACCCATGCGGGCGGGCGAGAGATTTGCGACAGACTTTTCCACCGCGAAGCCGGCGCCGGGTTTTCCAGATACAAGACCCCGGAGCCGCGCGCCTGCAGTTGGCAGGCCAGACGCACACCGTTGGCTAAATCTTCCGGCAGCAGCTTTTGGCGTTCCGCCAGCGTTGCCGGGTTAAACTGGCCGGATAAAACCTTGATCAGGCAAGCGCCGCAACTGCCCAGGCCGCCGCAGGCGGCGCGGACTCGCAATTCGGTCAGATCCAGCGCCTCGCGCACGGAGGTCGTTTCAGAAACGGAAATTTTTATTTCGGCCGCGTCGCTGCGTATCGCCAGGCTGTGCCGGGTTTCAAGCGCGGCAGTCATCGAATCGTTTGGCATACTTTCCCTAATTCTACTTTGTCACATTTAAAAACCGCCGTCATACCCGCCTGGATTCCGGCAATCCCTGCCGGAATGACGAATTCCTTTAAGAATCTGACAAAGTAGAACTAACCTTCGAAAACTAAAACCTTTACCATACCGTTGGCCGACGCGAATGCATGCTTGATGCCGTTGACGGCATTAAAAGATTGTGTACGCTCCCAGTTCCCGGCAAAATAAAATCCCTTGCATGATGTCAGACATTGGCAGGGCATGAAAGCTTTATATGACATACGGTCGGATTGGTATTTTTTGTAATCCATCTCTTACTTTATACGGCATCGAACTTGAAACCGGAACGCAATCATGACGATTGATACCCCTAAAACGGAACTTCTCGGCACTATCCTGTTGGTGGACGATGACAGTATCAATCTGACCGTGTTCGGGCAATGCTTGATGTCCGACTATTCGGTACTGGCGGCAACTTCCGGCCCTAGAGCCTTGGAGATTGCCCACGCCACCCCCCAGCCGGATCTGATTTTATTGGACATCATGATGCCCGGCATGGATGGCTATGAAGTCATGAACAAGCTGAAGGAAAGCCCGCAAACAAGAGACATTCCGGTCATTTTTGTCACGGCCTTGACTTCGGACCTGGACGAATCGCGCGGCTTCGAACTGGGCGCGGTGGATTACATTTATAAGCCCTGCAATCTGGCGACTTTGTCGGCCCGGGTCGGCACCCAAATCGAACTCAAGAAGGCCCGCGACAGGCTACGGGATCAAAATAGCTTTCTGGAAGCGGATCTGCAAAGAAGACTAAGGGAAAATCAACTGATTCAGTTGGAGTTGCTGGAAAACGAGAAGCTGGCGGCAATCGGCCAACTGGCGGCCGGCATAGCCCATGAAATCAATAATCCGCTGGGATTTATCTATTCCAATTTCAATACTTTACAGAACTATAACCGGGAAATTTTCGAACTGCTGGATGCTTATGAATGCTACGTTGGCGAAACAGACAACCTCCCGGAACTACTGGAAAAAATACAGCGCCTGAAGGTGGAAAAGGAACTCGACTTTTTGCGGCGCGACATGAAAGAACTGTTGCTCGAATGCCGCGATGGCCTGACCAGGGTACGCGACATCATTCAAAATCTGCGGCAGTTTGCCGACGGCAATGACAGCGAATGGCAACTGACCGATATCAACAATGCCCTGGAAGTTACGCTGGGCATCTTTGCCCACGGCATGAATGGCGCTTTAAAAATTCACAAGGATTTTGCCGACATCCCTCCCATTCAATGCCTGCCGGCCCGGCTGAACCAGGTTTTTTTGAGTTTGTTGGTCAATGCCTCGCAAGCCATCGAGACCGCCGGCGACATCTTTGTACGCACCGGCCATGACCAGCAACAGATTTGGGTGGAAATCACCGACACCGGCCACGGCATTGCGCCGGAACATTTGCCGCACGTATTCGAACCGTTCTTTTCCACTCACCCGCTGGGCAAGAGCATCGGCTTGGGCCTGTCAACCTCGCAAAGTATCGTGGGTGCTCATCATGGCAAGATTGAGGTCTCGAGTACGCCAAACCAGGGTACTACATTCACCGTCCGCCTGCCGGTTCGACAAGAGACGGGCAACCAAGCCGTTTAAGCTTTCAGCAGTTTGGCCCGACTGGGCGCGCGGATAATCAGCTCCGGAATGGCGGACAAGGAAAATTCCGCGTCGGTGGCGCCCAGTTTCACCGCCTCCTTGGGCATGCCGTATACCACGCAACTGGCTTCATCCTGCGCCACGGTCAAGGCGCCGGTGTCGTGCAATTCCTTCAAACCGCGCGCACCGTCATCGCCCATGCCGGTCATGATGATGCCTATGGCATTTTTACCGGCGGCTTGGGCGGTGGAACGAAACAACACATCCACGGAGGGTCTATGTCTGCTTACCAAGGGACCGTCCTTGATTTCCACCCGGTACTGCGCGCCGCTGCGCCGCAGCAGCATGTGCTTGCCGCCGGGCGCAATCAACGCCAAGCCGGGTATCACCCGATCGTTCTGCTCGGCTTCCTTGATGCTGATTTGCGCCAAACTGTCCAGCCGCTTGGCGAAAGCCGCCGTAAAGGCCTCCGGCATGTGTTGCACAATGACGATGCCGGGCACGGTTCTAGGCAAGCGGGTCAGCACATATTCCAGAGCCTGGGTCCCTCCGGTTGAGGTGCCTATCGCAATCACTCTATCGGTGGTTTCGGACATCGGCGCCAAACCGCTGGGCATAATCACCGGGTCCGCGTTCAATTTGGGCTTGACATCCAAGGGTTGCGCGGCGGCGGTCGGCATTTTCTTGATCCGGGCGTGCGAAGCGGCCTTGATGGCGTCGGCCAACAAGGTTCTGGAATCCTGCAAGAAGCCTTTCAGGTTGACGGTGGGCTTGGTGATGATATCCACCGCGCCGGCGCTCATGGCCTGCATGGTCACTTCCGCGCCCTTCGCGGTCAGGGTGGAACAAATCACCACCGGCGTCGGCCTTTCCTGCATCAGTTTCTTTAGAAAGGTGATGCCATCCATGCGCGGCATTTCGATATCCAGCACAATTACGTCCGGCCAATCGCTTTCCATGCGCTTCAAGGCAAACAAGGGATCGGGCGCGACACCGATGACAGTGATACCGTGAATTTCACTTAATAGCGCGGTCAGCACTTGTCTGACCACGGCGGAATCGTCAACGATGAATACTTTTATATCCGGCATGTCGTTTGTCCAGGATTGATTGGCATGAGATTGTGTTTACCAGAATTCGGCGGTACTTTTGCGTTGCTGATGTTGCGCGATATTGATGCGCCAATAGCGGCGCTCCTGTTTTTCCAGCAAACGCTCTTGCGATTCGCCGATTCTTTTGACGAATACGGCATAATCGGTACCGACAAAATGTACAGTTCTACCGTGTATACCCCCTAAACTGGCACTGATCAGCGGAATTTTTTCGTTAGCCAAAAACGCCTTGATGAACGCCACGTTGACATCGCCCACGGTTTGTTCGTTTTGCCTGTCTTCCCGCAATCTCAATACATTGGCTCCACCAAAACATTTGGCTTTCAAATTTGCCCGATTGGCGCCGCGCTTCATCATGTCGTTGATAAGCAGTTCCATCGCGTAAATGCCGTAGCGACCTTCCTCGGATTGTATGACGGATATGCCCCGCGGATAATCCCGATACGCCAGCAGAAAATGATTCATGCCGAAAATCCCGCCGACGGGGTCGTAAAGGCAAGCCGCCACGCACGAACCCAACAGAGTCGAGATCACCACGGGTTTGCTACTGACGTAGTATTCGCCCGGGTCGACCATAATCCGCCGCAGATCGTTAAACTGTAATGTATTCATCCCTTACGATAGATGGAAGGTTTCACCATCGTCAGTTCATCGGTCACCCGATGCAGACTTTCAGAGTGGCTGACAATAAAATAACCACCCGGTGTTAACGCGGCGGCCAAACGTTCGACGACTTGTTTTTTGAAATCCTGGTCGAAATAGATCAACACATTGCGTAAAAAAATCACGTCAAACCGCCCCAAACCGGGCGGCGGTGGCGATTTGAGATTAACTTGTTCGAACCTGACCTTGGCACGGATTTTTTTATCCACTCTAAAAAAGCCCGCCCGCGCCCGCACGCCTTTCAGACAGTATTTTTCCAGGAAACCCGGATCCATATGGTCCAGCCTGTCCAATGGGTAAACGCCTTGCCGAGCCACCTCTATCACCCGCGTATTCAGATCGGAGCCAAACACCTCCCAATTACGCGTGCCCATGTTCTCCGCAAGCACCATGGCCAGACTGTAGGCCTCCTCTCCGGTGGAACTGGCGGCACTCCAGACTCTGAACACATCACCGCGCCAAGCCGGCAGAATCACATCCTTAAAAAATTCGAAATGCCCGGGCTCCCGAAAAAAGTAGGTTTCGTTGGTGGTCAGGATATTCACCATCGTTTGAAACTCGTCCGGATAATCGCGCTGCGTCAATAAATTGAAGTAGTCCCGATAGCTGGACAAGCCATGGTAATCCAATCTTTTCGCCAAGCGGCTCGCCACCATGACCTGTTTTTCCGGACCCAGCGATATACCGGCATGATTGTAAATCAAGCGCCGAAAGTCATCGAACTCTTCGGGCGTAATTGTGGAAATGCTCAAAAAACCTCTCTAAAAACAAAACAAAACCGGCATTCTAGTCAATCAATTATATTGAATACTTTCGATGCGCCAGCAATTTTTGGAACCGCGCCGTCAATGGGCCATCAATGGGTTGAACGCGCGCTGAAAACCATCTACTATCAAGCCATAATCTCAAAATCCCAATGGAATCTTCATGTCTCGCACAGACAGTCCGACTACACAGTCAAAAACCGGCTTCTACCTGTTACCGACCTGCTTCGGTTTATTTTGCGGTTTGGTGCTGATATCCATGACGGGGCCCACCCTGGTCAGCGCCGCGATCAGCGTATTTTTCGGAATGGCCGGCTTCGTGCTGGGCGGCATGTTTTCAAACAAACAACAACAAGCCCTGCAAGCCAACGATCAAAAATGGCAACTCGACGAAGAAGCCAAGTTGCGCGATGTACATACTTATATCACCGAGTTGGAACGCTTGTTCATACAGGTCGTACCGATTTTACTGCGTCAGGTTCAAACTTCCCGCAGTCACACCGAACAGGAAATTACCGTGCTGACCGATCGATTCGCCGTGATGGTCGAGCGCTTGGGCAGTATCATTTCCGGCACCGGACACGGCGAGGATGGCCGCAGTATCGACAGTATCTTTGCCGAGAGCCGAACCGCCCTGACCGCCGTTTTAAAAGGTCTGCGCGAAATTCAAAATGTCGAGCATGCGGTAACCGAGGAAGTACGCAAACTATCCGCCCACACCTATCAACTGGACGCCATGGCCAAGGAAGTGCGTAAAGTGGCGGAGCAAATCAATTTGTTGGCCTTGAATGCGGCGATTGAAGCCGCCAGAGCCGGTGAAAACGGACGCGGATTTGCCGTGGTTGCCGACGAGGTGAGAAAGCTGGCCGGTTTTTCCTCTTCCACCGGCGAAAAAATCAGTTCGGCAATTGCCGAAATCAACGCCGCCATGGCCAGCACCTTGAAAATGTCGGAAATGTCCGGCAACAGCGAAGACAAAACCATACATGACGCGGAAAAAAGCATACAGACAGCCTTGGGCGATTTGCAATCCGCCTTGAAGGTTTTCAAAGACGATGCCGACATGCTGAGGGCCAACAGCTCCGAAATTCGCGACGAGATTTATACGGTATTGACCGCATTCCAGTTCCAGGACCGGGTCAGCCAAATGTTGTCGCATGTGGAAAACAATCTGCTCGGTTTACAGGCGACGGTTGAAAAAAGCCGGCAAGCGGGCACGCAACGGCATGCCGACACGCTGGATGTAGGCAAGACCCTGGCGAGCATGGAGTTGAATTACACCATGCCGGAAGAACATCTAAACCACATTTCGTCCAGCGCGGTCAGTCGCGCCGAACTGGGCCAGGATAACGACTTAACCTTTTTTTAACTTCCAAACCGCAAAGAGATACCCATGGCGAAAACCATCATGATAGTCGACGACTCAGCCTCGATACGGCAGGTTGTAACCATTGCCTTGAAGGGAGCGGGCTATGACGTCATTGAAGCCTGCGACGGCAAGGACGCATTGAGCAAGCTCACCGGCCAAAAGATCAATCTGATCATCACCGATGTCAACATGCCCAACATGGATGGCATTACCTTTGTACAGGAAGCCAAAAAACTGGCCGCCTATAAATTTACCCCGATGATGATGCTTACCACGGAAGCCGCGGCCGATAAAAAGCAGGCCGGTAAGGACGCGGGCGCCAAAGCCTGGCTAACCAAGCCTTTTCAGGCACCGACACTGCTCGACGCCGTTTCCAAGCTGGTCTTGCCCTGATCCTCCTTACCATGGTGGGAGAATGATGTGTCCATCGAAGTCAAGCAGTTGAAAAAGGCCGTCGCCAATCTTGTCGTCGCCGGCGAGATGACGATTTATACCGCGCTGGAGCAAAAGACGGTGTTTTCCAAATGCCTGGACCACAACAAGGAGCTTCAAATAGATCTTTCGGCCGTCTCCGAAATCGACAGCGCGGGTTTGCAATTGTTACTTTTGCTAAAACGGGAAGCCAACCAGAGGCATATCAAACTCAGCCTGATCAATCACAGTCAAGCCGTGGTGGAGGTTTTTGAACTGCTCAATTTGGGCAATCACTTCGGCGACCCTATCGTTCTATCCGCCAACTGGAAATCCACATGAGCGATTTCGATTCGGCCTTAAAAATTTTTGCTCAGGAAGCCGAACAACTATTGCAGGACATGGAAAGCGCCTTGTTGACGCTGGAAACAGATCCCAACGATGGCGAAACCATCAACAGCCTGTTTCGCGCCATGCACACCATCAAGGGATCGGCGGGTTTATTCGGCTTCAACCCGATAGTTGCGTTCACGCATGAAGCCGAATCGGTGCTGGATAAAGTGCGAAATGGCGAACAAGCCATCGACGCCGGCCTGATATCGGTATTGCTGGACAGCAAGGACCACACCGCCAAACTGGTCGAACATTGTTTGAACTGCCCAGACGCAGCATTACCGGACGAGCTGGCGGCCACCAGTTCAAGTCTGATACAGCGCCTGACCGGAAAATCGCCGGCTCACACGCTGCAGTCCACCGATATCCCTTCCCCGTTGCTTAGCGAAGGCGGCGGCAATATGTCGCTGGACGACAGCTGGTTGATCTCGCTGGATTTTAAATACGATGCGTTGCGCAATGGCATGGACCCCCTGTCTTTCCTGCGTTATTTAAAAACCCTGGGGGAAATCAAGGACATTTTGACTTTCTTCCCGGACATGCCGCAAGACGCCGAAATGAATCCGGAGAGCTGTTATTTACACTTTAAAATCGCTTTTAACAGCGACGCCAGCAAGCAAACCATCGAAGCGGTTTTCGAATTTGCCGCCGACGATTGCGACATCAAAATCCTGCCGCCCAATTCCAAAGTCAACGATTACTTGCAACTGTTGGATGCGCTGGACGAGGATCACGTCAGCCGCTTGGGCGATATGCTGCTACAGATCGGCGCCTTAACGGCCAATGACGTCACCCATGCCTTGAACCGTCAAGCACGCGCCCGCCAGACCGACATGGAACCGGTCAAACCCATAGGCGAGATCCTAATAGAACAACAGGTCGTGCAACAACCCGTGGTCGATCAGGCGCTAAAAAAACAAGAGCAAACCAAACAAAAAGTCGCCGCCGAAAGCAATTATATTCGGGTCGATGCCGGCAAGCTCGGCCATCTGATCAACCTGGTCGGCGAACTGGTCATATCCAGCGCGGCGATGAACCTGATTGTCGACCGCCATGGCTTAAGCGATGCCGGCGACGTGGCCGCCAGCATGAACAGCCTCGTCAACGCCATACGCGATACCGCCCTGGAGTTGCGCATGGTGCAAATCGGCGAAACCTTCTCCCGCTTTCGCCGGGTGGTACGCGACGTCAGCAATGAATTGGGCAAGGAGATCGAGCTAAAGATATACGGCGGCGAAACCGAACTGGACAAAACGGTCGTGGAAAAAATCAACGACCCGCTGACGCATTTAATTCGCAATTCGCTGGATCACGGCATAGAAAGCCCGGAGCAACGTCTGGCGGCCGGCAAACCGGCCCAAGGTAGCGTGCAACTGAATGCCTATCACGAATCCGGCCATATCGTGATTCAAATTGCCGACGACGGCGCCGGACTCGATAGCGAAAAAATCGTCGCCAAAGCCATTGCCAACGGCTTGATCAAGCCCGATCACGGCCTGTCTCAACAGGAAATTTACAACCTGATCTTCGCCGCCGGCCTCAGCACCAAGGAACAAGCCACCAATTTATCCGGCCGCGGCGTCGGCATGGATGTGGTGAAAAAAAATATCGAGGCTCTGCGCGGCTCGGTCAGCATAGCCAGCTTTCCCGGCGAAGGCACCACCATCAGCATCAAGCTACCCCTAACGCTGGCGATTATCGACGGCTTCATGGTGGGCGCCAATGAAGTGCGTTACATCATTCCATTGAACATGGTCGACGAATGCATCGAAATGGACGCGCGTGAATGCGAAATCAACGAGACCGAGCACTACATCAACCTGCGCGGACATGCCCTGCCTTATTTGCGGCTGGGCGATTATTTCCATGACCCCAAAACGGAAAGCGCGAAAAAGCGCGAAAGCGTCGTGGTGGTCAAATTCGGCCAGGACAAGGCCGGCCTGGTGGTGGATGCCTTGCACGGCGAACATCAAACAGTCATCAAACCGCTAGGTAAATTGTTCGAAAAACTCAAATGCATTACCGGTGCCACGGTATTGGGCGACGGCAATGTAGCCCTGATTTTAGACGTACAGGGCTTGATAGAAACGGCTATCACCAGGCGCAAAAGAACTGCCGCCCCGCCGGCCTGATATCCGCTTGCCGCAGGCAACGTAATTAAAATAAAAAAGGAACGAGTTCATGAACATCAACGACTACAAAATCAAAACCAAAATTCTGACGGGGGCGATGCTGCTGGTCGCCATCACCATAGCGTTCGGCCTGCTGGCCAGAATTTACATCGGCAACGTATCGGATGCCTTGTTCGACATTACCGACAACAACGGCAAATCGGTCGAATACGCCACCGGCGTAGAGCGGATGGCGCTTTCGACCATCATGGAGGAGAAAAACTACCTGCTATATGAAAAAGATGAAATTCATCAACGCGCCGAGGACAACGTGGCAAAACTGCTGGGCTTTCTGGATAAAGTCGATCAGGTTGCCAAGACATTTAACAACAACGAACTGTTGAACCAATCCAAGACTGCCCGCGAAGGTACCGAGAAATACGCGGAAAAATACCGAGCCGGGGTGGCGGCGCTAAAAGCCAATAAGGCGGCCGTGGAAGAAATGACCTTGAAGGGCGGTATCGTGGCCAATGCCGCCGATGCGTTTTTGAACCGGCAGGTGACACTTTATCAGGACGCCATGAAACGCGGCGCATCGGCGCAGGAATTGGATGCCTTCGTGCAGCGCTACATCGGCGCAACCAAAATCTACGTCAAGGCCATGGAGATCATGCGGGCCGAAAAGGAGGAAGTGAATTACAAGGACAGGGTCGCTTGGCACAAAATGCAAATCTGGTTGCCCGAGCTGTTGAAAAATTACGATGACCTGGAAAAGATCGTCAGCTCCGAGGAGGCCTTGCGCCTGATTGGCGAAGCCCGCAGCGCCACCAGGGAATATCAGCAATCCGCGCAAGCCTGGATCAAAAACGACGATGAATTAAAACTCATCTTGAAAGACATGGCGGAGTTGGGCGACAACGTCATCAAACAGGCTCAGACCGCCGAAGAGGCGGGTTTCGCGCAATTGGGCGTGGCCCGGACAAATGCCGAAACCCTGGTGAGCGAAGCCAACAAAATCATCATCGGCACCATTTTGGCGGCCTTGATTTTAGGTATCATCATTGCCATTTTCCTGGCCAATCTGATCACGGCACCGATCACCTTGGGGGTTAAATTCGCCAAATCCCTGGCCGAAGGCGATCTGACGGCGAAGCTGGACGTGCATGGCAAGGATGAAATCGGCCAATTGGCCCAGGCCTTGATCGGTATGCGCGACCAATTGAGCCGGGTGGTCGAACAAGTCCGTTCCAATTCGGACACCCTGAGCAGCGCTTCGCAGCAGGTCAGTTCAACCGCCCAGGCCATGAGCCAGATGGCCACCGAACAGGCGTCCAGCGTGGAGGAAACCACTTCCTCCATCGAACAATTGAATGCGTCGGTGCAACAAAATACCGAAAACGCCCACGTGACCGAGCAAATGGCGACCAAATCGGCCGGTGAGGCCCGCGACGGCGGCGAAGCGGTCAATGAAACCGTAACGGCCATGAAACACATCGCCAAAAAAATCGGCCAAATCGAGGACATTGCCTATAAAACCAACCTGTTGTCATTGAACGCGGCCATTGAGGCGGCTTCCGCCGGCGAGCACGGCAAGGGTTTTGCCGTGGTGGCGGCCGAAGTCCGCAAGTTGGCGGAAAGCAGCCGGATCACCGCCGAGGAAATCAACGAGTTGGCTACCAACAGCGTGGCCATCGCGGAAAAAGCCGGGCAATTGATTTCCACCGTGGTGCCCAACATCGTCAAAACCGCCGATCTGGTGCAGGAGATAAACGCCGCCTCCATCGAACAATCCAGCGGCATCAATCAAATCAACGAAGCCATGCGGCAACTGGATAAAGCCACCCAGCAAAACGCGGCCAGCGCCGAGGAATTGGCCGCCACCGCCGAAGAGCTCAATGGGCAAGCCACCCAGTTGCAACATGCGGTGGGCTTTTTTAAACTGGATGCCGGCAACTCAAAAAACCCGGGGTCCGGCAATTTTCGCTCGCCTCGTCCGCCGGCCAAGGCCGCTCAGAGCAAACCCAGGACTTCCGCCGCAAGCATGGGCAACTCATTGGATTTCGATGATGCCGACTTCGAGCGCTTCTAAATTCGCGAGGACAAGACCATGAGCAACCTGATTCGTAAGGAAAGTGCCGGCAATGCCTTGGCCGTGCAAGAGCAAGTCGGGCAATATTTGACCTTTTTGGTCGACAAGGAAAGCTTCGCCGTCAGCATACTCGATGTGAAGGAAATCATCGAAATAGCCAATATCACCCACGTGCCGTTAACGCCCGATTATATCCACGGCGTTATCAATCTGCGCGGCAACGTGGTGCCGGTTATCGATCTTTGCGCCAGACTTAAACACCATCCCGCCGAGGTGAGCAAGCGCAGTTGCATCGTATTGGTTGAAGTGGAGGTAGCGGAAGGCACGCAACATATCGGCATGCTGGTGGATGAAGTGCGGGAAATTCTGGAAATCCCGCCGACCAATATCCAGCCGGCTCCGGATTTCGGCACCGACATACGCACGGATTTCATACGGGCCATGGCGCGGGTGGATGAAGTTTTCATCATACTGCTGGCCATCAACAAGGTCTTGTCGCTGGAAGAGCTATCGCAATTGGGCCGGATAGCCGATGCTCAAGCCGGCCACACCGGCGAGCAAGCCGCTCTCATCAATTGAACCGGAGACGGCAGCGCGCCTTGCCCGGGCGCGGTGCCGACGAACTCTGAAAGGGAAGAGCTAGGCCTTGCCGGCTTTCAGTTCGCGAACGAATTTCATATCCTCTTCCAGGATATGAACCAACACCCAACTGTCGACAAAGCTTTGTATTTCGGAAATAGCCCATTGTTTTGTCTGAACTTTTTTACTGATGTCTATCAGCCTGTCCAACATTTTATTATGACTTTCCACATGTGCCGCATAGTCGGAAAAACCAGTCTGTTTCATGTATTGTTCTTCATATTGAAAATGCTCCCTGACATGTTGGTAAAAAAGCATCAGCAGCCGCGTAATCTCATCCTGATCGCTTACATCCGCGAGTTGATTGGCCAATTGAAACAAATTCCGATGCTGCTCATCAATGATTTCATGACCTGTTTTGTATTCATCTTTCCAAGTAAACTTACTCATTGCCCTACCTTCCAATATCTGAATTGCCCGCCATTGGGTCGGGCCCGCGCTTTACAATCAGGCCGAATTGATTTAATAACCGCATAAATCCTGCTGAAACTGTTCCAATAATATCACCGCTGATCCGGCGCGGCTTTACCCGCTCCGGCTTTTTTTATTTTTCCGACATGTCCGCACTTCACTACCAATCCATTGCCGCTCTGATTCCACCAGCAAGTGGAAAGTTTTACATAGCCTACAGCGGCGGTTTAGACTCGCATGTACTGCTACATCTGTGTGCAACTCAAGCGGTTTTGCGGCCCCATCTTGTCGCGGTGTATGTCAATCACGGCTTGCAGGCGCGGGCATGGGCATGGGCAGAGCATTGCCGACGGCAGTGCGCGCTATTGGATGTCGATTTCGTCAGTCTGACAGTCGATGCCAAACCCGCCGGCGGCGAAAGTCCTGAAGCCGCCGCCCGCGAGGCCCGCTACCGGGCCCTGCGGAAATTGATACGCCCCGGAGATGTATTGCTGTTTGCCCAACACCGGGAAGACCAGATGGAAACCGTGCTACTGCAACTGTTTCGCGGTGCCGGTATTCAAGGGCTGGCGGCCATGCCGCCAGCGACGCCCTTCGGCGGCGGCAGCCTGGCAAGACCCTTGCTGCAGACCGCCAAATCGGCCATCCGCGAATACGCGCGCGTGCATGGCTTGAATTGGATAGAAGACCCCAGCAATCTGAGCAACGACTTCGACCGCAACTTTCTACGCAACGAGGTGTTGCCCTTATTGAAACAGCGCTGGCCGTCCCTGGATAAAACCGTGTCGCGTAGCGCGGATCATTGCGGCGAGGCTTCGACATTGTTGAACCGCCGCTACGAAGCGCGGCTCGATCACGTGGCCGGGGGCGACCACAACGCCTTGGCCTTGGACAAGCTGCCGACGGTCGACGCAGCCGAACTGAACTGGCTGCTGCGACAATGGCTGGTCCGGCAGGGTTTAAAACCGCCCAGCCAGGCTGTGCTGAACGCCATCAAGCAACAATTCATCCAAACCGGTGGCAACGCCAACCCACATTTATGCACTCAGAGCCACGTATTGAAAAAATACCGGCAAACCCTGTATTGCCTGCCGGAAACACTTTTTACCGCGTTGCCCCACGAGCTGATTTGGCCGGCCAACGACAACAAGGTACAACTGCCCAACCATGGCATGTTATCGTTAACGGCCGCCGACTCGGGCATCAGCCAAGCGCTTTGGCGCAACAGCCGGGTCAGCTTGAAGCCGCGCGGCGGCGCGGAAAAACTCAAGCTACCGAACCGGGCCGGTCGCCACGATTTAAAAAAGCTGTTTCAGGAAGCCGGAGTCCCGCCCTGGGAAAGACAGGCCAGACCGCTGATTTACCTGAACGATCGCCTGGCCGGCGTGGCTGGTTTATGGATAGACGAATGGGCCTGGGCACAAATCGACGACGGCTGTTACCGCATCGCTTGGCAGTCGCCGCAAAGCGTGTGATGATTGTCGGCGGGCAACCTTGGGAGCTACGCGATGGAACTACTACATTCCGCTATCATCGGCATGATGATCGTGATACCGACTATCCTGATCTACAAAAAAGCCGGGCTTAATCCGTCATGGGCCGCCCTGGTATTCGTGCCCATATTAGGTTTACTGGCCGTCTTCATACAGCTATGTTTCCAGCGCTGGCCCAATAGCCGTCGGGAGCGTTAAGCATGACATTGTTCTTTATTGCCTTGCCCGCTTATATTTTGTTTTGCTTGTGGTTGGCTTACCGCATCCTGCAAAAAGCCGGATTCGATGGACGCTGGAGCCTGGTTCTACTGCTACCGGTAGTCAATATCATCATGATCTGGGTGTTCGCCTTCAGCCGCTGGCCCAATCTGCAAGCCGGCGTCCGGCAGGATTTATAAAACCGCCGCACCATTCCCGCTCGGAATTAAACCGGCATCCCAAACTCAAAACTGCTAAAATTGGCGACTTTTCCGACCCCTTGCTATTCGCTAAACAGGGCGCATAACATTCATGACAAAATTCATCTTTATCACCGGCGGCGTGGTGTCATCCCTGGGAAAAGGCATCGCCGCTTCGTCCCTGGCGGCAATTCTCGAAGACCGCGGCCTCAAAGTCACCATCACCAAGCTGGACCCTTACATCAACGTCGATCCGGGCACCATGAGCCCGTTTCAGCATGGTGAAGTATTCGTCACCGAAGACGGCGCCGAAACCGACCTGGATTTAGGCCATTACGAACGGTTTTTAAAAACCACCATGGCCAAGAAAAACAATTTCACCACCGGTCAGGTTTACGAACAAGTCTTGCGCAACGAGCGCAAGGGCGAGTACCTGGGCGCCACAGTGCAGGTCATCCCGCATATCACCGACGAAATCAAGCGCCGGGTGTTTGCCAGCGCCGAAGGCAAGGACGTGGCGTTGATCGAAGTCGGTGGCACGGTCGGTGATATCGAATCCCTGCCCTTCCTGGAAACCATTCGCCAGATGGGCGTGGAACTGGGCCACGACCGGGCCTTGTTCATCCATTTGACCCTGGTGCCCTACATCAAATCGGCCGGCGAACTAAAAACCAAGCCTACCCAGCATTCGGTCAAGGAATTGCGCACCATAGGTATTCAGCCGGACATTTTGATCTGCCGTTCCGAACAGCCGATTCCGGCCAGCGAACGCAAGAAAATCGCCCTGTTCACCAATGTGGCGGAAAACGCCGTCATTTCCGCTATAGACGCCGATACCATTTACCGCATCCCGTTACTGCTGCGCGAACAGGGTCTGGACGATATCGTCGTCAAACAGTTACGTCTGGACGTACCCGCCGCTGATCTGACCTCTTGGGAAAAAGTGGTCGACGGCCTGACCCATCCAACCGACGAAGTGAATATCGCCATCGTCGGCAAATACGTCGACCACACCGATGCCTACAAATCCCTGAACGAAGCCTTGATTCACGCCGGCATCCACACCCGGCACAAGGTGCAAATCACCTATATTGACTCCGAAACCATCGAAGCCGAAGGTACCTCGCAACTCAAGGATGTCGACGCGATTCTGGTGCCGGGCGGTTTCGGCGAGCGCGGCGTGGAAGGCAAAATTTCCACCGTGCGCTTCGCCCGCGAAAATAAAATTCCGTATCTGGGCATCTGCCTGGGCATGCAATCGGCGGTGATCGAATTCGCCCGTAACGTGGTCGGCCTGGAAGGCGCGCACAGCACCGAATTTTTACCGAAAAGTCCGCACCCGGTGATCGGTTTGATCACCGAATGGATGGACGAAGCCGGCGAAGTGGTCACCCGCGACGAAGATTCCGATTTGGGCGGCACCATGCGCCTGGGCGCGCAAAAATGCCGCCTGAAAACGGAATCGCTGGCTTTCGAGTTGTATCAAAAAGACGTCATTACCGAACGCCATCGCCATCGTTACGAATTCAACAACCAGTACCTGAAACAGCTGGAAGCAGCCGGCATGCGCTTTTCCGGCAAGTCGCTGGACGGCCGTCTGGTGGAAATCGTCGAATTGCCGGACCACCCCTGGTTTCTGGCTTGCCAATTCCACCCGGAATTTACCTCGACGCCGCGTAACGGCCATGCGCTGTTCTCCGGTTTCGTCGAAGCAGCCGCCAGACACAAACAGCCTCAAGCCCAGCAATAATCAAGGTAAACCATGCAATTATGTCATTTTGAAGCCGGACTGGACCGGCCGTTATTTCTTATAGCCGGCACCTGTGTGATCGAAAGCGAGCAAATGTCGCTGGATACCGCCGGCACCTTAAAGGAAATCGCCGACCAGCTTAACATTCCGTTTATCTACAAATCCTCCTTCGACAAAGCCAATCGCTCGTCTATGAGCAGCTTTCGCGGCCTCGGGCTGGAGACCGGTTTGCGGATTCTGGAAAAGGTCAAACAACAGATCGGCGTGCCGGTGTTGACCGACGTGCACGAAGACACTCCTCTGGCGGAAGTCGCCAGCGTGGTCGACGTGATGCAAACCCCGGCCTTTCTGTGCCGGCAAACCAATTTCATCCAAAGCGTGGCCTCCCACGGCATTCCGGTCAACATCAAAAAGGGCCAGTTCATGGCGCCCTGGGATATGGGCAATGTGGTTGCCAAAGCCAAGGCTACCGGCAACGACAAGATCATGGTCTGCGAGCGCGGCGTATCGTTTGGCTATAATAATTTAGTCTCGGATATGCGCTCGCTGGCGGTGATGCGCGACACCGGTTGCCCGGTGGTATTCGACGCCACCCATTCCGTGCAATTGCCGGGCGGCCAGGGCAACTGCTCCGGCGGCCAACGCGAACATGTGCCGGTGCTGGCCCGGGCCGCCGTGGCGGTCGGTATCGCCGGCCTGTTCATGGAGTCGCACCCGAAACCGGACGAAGCGCTCAGCGACGGCCCCAACTCCTGGCCGCTGCACCGCATGAAAGAATTACTGGAAATGCTGGTAACCATAGACCGGACTGTTAAATCCGGCAGCTTGATTGAAACCACTTTATAAACACTTGAAAATCAAACCAAAGGCAAGCTAATGGCAAGAATAGTAGATGTAAAAGCAAGAGAAGTTTTGGATTCGCGCGGCAATCCGACCGTTGAAGCGGAAGTGTATTTGTCCTCCGGCATCGTCGGCAGCGCCATGGTGCCGTCCGGCGCCTCCACCGGCGAACGCGAAGCCATTGAATTGCGCGACGGCGACAAAGCCCGCTATTTGGGCAAAGGCGTATTGAACGCGGTAAACTTCGTCAACACCGAAATCCGCGAAGCGGTAGTCGGTATGGACGCCGACAACCAAGCCGCGCTGGACCAAAAAATGATAGACCTGGACGGCACCGCCAGCAAAAGCCGCTTGGGCGCCAACGCCATTTTGGGCGTATCCATGGCCGCAGCCCGCGCCGCCGCGCAAGAAGCCGGCGTACCGCTGTACAAATTCCTGAACAAATCCGGCGAATTCATCATGCCGGTACCGATGATGAACATCATCAACGGCGGTTCGCACGCGGACAACAGCGTCGATTTGCAGGAATTCATGATTCTGCCGGTAGGCGCGCCGACTTTCCGCGAAGCCATCCGTTATGGCGCGGAAGTATTCCATAACCTGGCCAAAGTATTGAAAAGCCGCGGTCTGGCCACGACTGTCGGCGACGAAGGCGGTTTCGCGCCTAACCTGTCTTCCAACGAAGAAGCTATCGAAGTGATTCTGGAAGCCATCGAAAAAGCCGGCTACAAAGCGGGCGAAGATATTTACCTGGGCATGGACGCGGCGGCTTCCGAGTATTTCAAAGACGGCAAATATGTGTTGGCCGCCGAAGGCCGCAGCTTCGACTCTGCGGAAATGATCGACTTCCTGGCCGCTTGGGTGGACAAATACCCCATCATCTCCATCGAAGACGGCCTGGACGAAAACGACTGGGACGGCTGGAAACTGCAAACCGAAAAACTGGGCGGCAAAATCCAATTGGTCGGCGATGATTTGTTCGTGACCAACCCTGCCATCCTGAAAGAAGGCATCGACAAAGGCATCGCCAACTCCATCCTGATTAAAGTCAACCAAATCGGCACCTTGACCGAAACCTTGGCCGCTATCGATATGGCTGGCGCGGCGGGTTACAGCGCGGTGGTTTCCCACCGTTCCGGCGAAACCGAAGACACCACCATTGCCGACCTGGTGGTCGCTACCGGCACCGGCCAAATCAAAACCGGTTCCTTGAGCCGTTCCGACCGGGTCGCCAAATACAACCGTCTGATGAAAATCGAAGACGAGTTGGGCGACAAAGCCAAATACGCCGGCCGTAGCGCGTTCAAAATGCTGAAATAAAAAGCGTAGCGTGGGTTTACCCAAAAGGGCATAAAAGGCGTTAGCCGTAACCCAATACGTCGACTGTTGTGTTGGGTTACGTCCTTCGCTAACGCTCCGGACTAACCCAACCTACACATTTAGAGAAGTCGCCATTAAACACATCCTCATCCTCATCATCGCACTGATTATCCACTTCCAGTACCGGTTGTGGCTGGGTGATGCCAGCGTTTCGCAAATCAACACCTACCGGCAACAACTGGATGAGTTGAACAAGGAAGTGCAGGAAAAGAAAGACCGCAACGACGCGCTATATGCCGAGGTGCTGGATTTGCGCCGCGGCTTGGAAACCATAGAAGAACGCGCCCGCTACGATCTGGGCATGATCAAGGAAAACGAAACTTTTTTTCAAGTGCTTGAATAGCGCATGAACCAATCATTCAAATGCTGGGCCGTGGTGCCCGCGGCCGGCGTCGGCAAACGCATGCAGGCCGACCGCCCCAAACAATACCTGCCGCTGGCCGGCAAAACCGTCATCGAGCACACCCTGAGCCGATTATTGCAATCCGGCGCCTTTCAGTCCGTGGCGGTGGCAATTTCGCTTGAAGATCCCTATTGGCCTGAGCTGGAAATTTCCCGACACCCGCAAATCATCACCGCCCCCGGCGGCAGGGAACGCGCGGACTCGGTGCTGTCCGCCTTAAAATCCCTGCAAGACAATGCGGCGGAAGATGACTGGGTTTTGGTGCACGATGCCGCCCGCCCCTGTTTGACAGCCGACGACATTCATCTGCAAATCGAGACGTTAAAAGACGACGCAGTGGGCGGCATTCTGGCCTTGTCCTCGCACGACACCTTGAAACACGTGGACGGCAATAGCATTACCGCCACCATAGACCGCAAGCACGTCTGGCGGGCGCTGACCCCGCAAATGTTCAAATACGGCATGCTGCGCGACGCCTTGCAGCAAACCGAAGGCAATCCGGCCATTACCGACGAAGCCAGTGCGCTGGAGTTGCTGGGCTTTCAACCGAAAATCGTCGAAGGCCGCCCCGACAACATCAAAATCACCCGCCCGGAAGATCTGGCCCTGGCGCAATTTTATATGGAGCAACAAGCATGATCCGAGTCGGCCAAGGTTACGACGTCCACCGTTTCAACGACGGCGACCACATCATTCTGGGTGGGGTGACCATTCCTTACGAAAAAGGCCTGGAAGCCCATTCCGACGGCGACGTGGTGTTGCACGCCCTGGCCGACGCCATCCTGGGCGCGGCGGCCTTGGGCGATATCGGCAAACACTTTCCGGACACCGACCCCAACTTCAAGGGCGCCGACAGCCGGGTATTGCTGCGCCATGTGTATACAATCGTGCAGGAAAAAGGCTACAAGCTGGTGAACGCCGACATCACCATCATCGCCCAGGCGCCGAAAATGCTGCCGCACGTACCGGACATGCGCGCCAACATCGCCGCCGATTTGCAGGTCGATATCGACTTCATCAACGTCAAGGCCACCACCACCGAAAAGCTGGGTTTCGAAGGCCGCAAGGAAGGCATAGCGGTGCAGGCTGTCGTACTCATCGAAAAGTGAGCGACTTTTCAATACCGGTTTGGCCGCATGCCTACGGCGGCCCCGTCGCCACCGGCGACATTAAAGCCGAGCCAGAGGATTTCGTGGTCGAGGAAATCCTGTCCTTCATACCGGAAGGCAGCGGCGAGCACGTATTTTTGCACATCGAGAAAATCGGCGAAAACACCGAATATGTCGCCCGCCTGCTGGCCAGGCATGCCGGCGTCCGGCAGCGCGACATCGGTTACGCCGGCCTGAAAGACCGCCACGGCCGCACCCGGCAGTGGTTTAGCGTCTGGCTGCCTACGCCCAAACAGGCACTGGGCCCGGATCAACAACCCCTACCCGGCAAGCCTGAACCGGATTGGCGGGCCTTGGAAAATACACAGCTCAAAATACTGCAAGTCATTCGGCACGCCCGCAAACTCCGCCGTGGCGTTTTGTCCGGCAACCGCTTTGAGATAGTGCTTCGCAACTGGCAAGGCAATCGGGAGGTGGCCGAGCAACAGCTGCGACAAATTCAAACCCAAGGTTTTCCGAATTATTTCGGCGAGCAGCGCTTCGGCCACCAGGGCCGCAACGTCGAAAAAGCCCTGGCCATGTTTGCCGGCGACAGAGTCAAACGCGAACAACGCTCAATCTATTTGTCCGCCGCCCGCTCGTTTTTGTTCAACCAGATACTGGCCGAGCGCTTATATACCGGCACATGGAATTGCGGCTTAGCGGGCGAAGTCTGCAAGTTACAGGGTAGTAACAGCCAGTTTGTGGCCGCCAGCATCGATCAAACCCTGATGGAGCGCATGCGGCAAGGCGAGACTCACCCCACCGGAGCATTATGGGGCAAGGGAATCTGCGCCGCGGGGGGCGAGGTATTGGCATTGGAACAACGCATAGTCAGCCGCTACCCGAGTTTGGCCGACGGCCTGCTGAAAGCCGAACTGGAACAGGATCGCCGCGCCTTGCGCGTGATTCCGGAAGACCTGAACTGGCAATTTGAAAAAGACAGTCTCCTGCTACGTTTCGGTTTGCCGGCCGGCAGCTATGCGACGGCTTTATTACGCGAAATTGTGCAAACCAGCGGCTAGCATGCACGCCATGGCGGCTTTCCCAAAACTAAGACCGCCGATGTAATTACATCTGTTTTTCACATAATTTTAATTTAATCTTAAGCTTAGGCTTACATCCGTAGTAAAAGATATGGTCTAGAATTGTTTGGAAACGTAATTTCAGCGATCTGTCGTTGATAAATTTAAGTGATGGACTAATTTCAATACCCCATGGAGTTTTACATTGGCTTCCGAAAAACAATCATTCGATAATTGTTTTGAAGTTTTCCTGGCGGACACACCGGAAAGCAGACAAATACATTTCAACCTTAGATATCAGGTCTATTGCGAGGAAATGGGGTTTGAAGACAAGACGCAATACCCCGACGAAATGGAATCCGATGAGTGGGACGACAAAGCCGTTCATTTTTTGGTCCGGCACAAACTTTCCGGCCATTGGCTGGGCGGCCTGCGTCTGGTTTATAACGAAAACGGCCCACTACCGTTTGAAAGGCACAGCACATCGCATCAGCATATAAGCCCCGGTCAACGCAAGATATCGGTGGAAATGTCCCGATTGTGCGTGATCAAGGAAGCAAGGCGCTTCTCATCCAAGCGTTTTGCCCCCTACGGCTTGCCGGATCAGGAAATAGCCGCCGAAAACGACAAAGTCAGGTCGTTTTATAATTTCAAAAATCAAACCCGCAGCATGATATGGGGACTGTTTAAAGCCGCCGTCGACTACTCGGCGGAAAAACACCTGGATTACTGGTACTTTATCGTGGCGCCCGCGCTGGCCTACTTTATAAAACGGGAAGGATTCGAACTCTCGCAAATCGGCGAACCCTGCGATCACAAGGGCGTGCGGATACCTTACAAAATCGCTGTCAAAAACATTCTGCAAAATCCCTTGTGGCAAACCGATTATAAAAACGATTTTTATGTCTACTCGGAAGTCTTCAAGGCGCGCGCCGGCAAGCAAAAAATGGCCTGAACCATGGCTTAATTGATCATCACCACGCCACCCTTCAGAGTGAGCATGGCATCGCCACTGACGGTGGTAGTCAGGCCCTTGAGATCGGTTGTGGTCTGGCCTTCTATCTTGATCATCAGGCCCTTGATGGTTACCCCCGACTGATCGATTTTTACGCTGTTCTGCCCGACCTTCAACTCTATCGACTGCATGGCTTCCTCGGTGATTTTTCCCGAGTCGACCTTCACGGTGCGATTACCCATCGCTACCGTAATCTCGTCATTACCTTGCTTTATTTCCGCCGTTCTGTTACCGGTTTTGACGGTAAGCGCGTCATTGCCCTGATCCAACGTAACGGTGCGATTGTTATAAATATCGACCGTCTGATCGCCCGGGTCTTTTTTATCGAAACCTATGGTATGCACATCGTCGTTTTCGACGACCCTGGTAAAGTTTTTCTCGGCATGAATATATAGTTCTTCCTCGCCTTTTTTGTCTTCAAAGCGAATTTCGTTGAAATTATCCGCCGAACCTTCCTTGCTGCTGCGCGACTTGATACCGCTTTGAGTTTTATTGGCGTCCAGTTCGTAAGGCGGCATTTGGTCGGCGTTATACACCCGCCCGGTGATGATGGGACGATCCGGATTTCCTTCCAGGAAATCCACGATCACTTCCTGCCCTATGCGCGGAATATGAATCGCACCCCAGTTTTTGCCGGCCCATACCTGGGCAACCCGCACCCAACAGGAACTGTTTTCGTCGTTATTGCCTTCGCGATCCCAATGAAACTGCACCTTGACCCTGCCGTACTTATCGGTGGTAATCTCGTCGCCCGACTTACCGACCACGATGGCGGTTTGCACGCCCTGTACCACCGGGATGCGACTGACTCTCGGCGCGCGGTAATCGAAACTGCTGCGTATGACCGAATAGCGGCATTGATAGGGTTCCGCGCTGTCGGCGATTCCGAAAGAGTGATAGCCGTTGACTTGAAGCTGAATCTGGCTGGAAACCACGATATGCTCCTTGTTTTGATCCGCGCGCGGATACTGGCTCAGCTCGAATTTATTCCCGGTGGCCAGACCGCGAGTATTACCCGACGCGGCGATAAACTCAAACCCGGCCCGCATCTCCTGCATTCTGACCTTGGCGTAATGATCGCCGTCGGCGGTTTTGATGTAATCACCGGGGTAATCGTAAACTTCCTTGCTGTCTTCATCATGCCCGCCCGGCTTGCTGGAGGTGGTTTTTAATTCGGCCTTGGGCTTCTCGAAGTCGAAATCGTCGTGCACGTAAGTCCCGCTTTGGATTTCCTCGCTGACCCGCCATTCATAGATATGCTCCTTGTTGCGGCGACCCTGATTTTCCGGCGGAAAATAAGGAATGGTCTGTTTGGCGGGTTCCGCGTGGCCGGAAGCGTCGTCGCACAACACCATGGTGTGCCTGCCATCGGCGTGCTTGAAGTAATAGTAGATACCCTCGACCTCCATCAAGCGGCTGATGAAATTAAAATCGCTTTCCCGGTACTGCACGCAATATTCGCGCGGCTCATAGGTAGCGGCCAACTTGTTTTCCAAATCGGTGTATCCGTGCTCGGTCAGCAATTTCTTCACGATATCCGGAACCGAAACATTGGAAAAAATTCTGCAGTTGCCGGTTCTGGACAATAACCAGGGCTTGGGTCGCAAGGTGGCCCGGTAATAATTCAACCGACCCAGCGTCCCGAACAGACTGATGCGCGTCACGATGCCGTGCACGGAGCGGTGCCCGCCGCCGTCCAGATACAGCTTTACCGTCATTCCGGTGCCGAGCAGGCCTTTCAGATCGATGTCATTTTTTTCGCTGAGTAACTCTAGTTCATATTCATACAACCGACTCATATGCTCGGTGCCGGTCATCCGATACAACAACAAATCAGTCTCCCCCAGCGAGGTGGTTACCGACGCTATCCGGTCAACTTGGGATAAAGCCATGATTGAAGTCCTATAGTCCGCTTAATATTCGAGTAACGTTTTCAACCGCCGATCAAGACCGTCGGATAACCCAGTACAATCACACCCCCATGGGCGGTCTGATCCCCCATTCTGGCTGCGGGCAAGCCACCGATCAAAACCGTTGCCGAACCCTTGGCGATCACATCGGGCGGCCCGACACAAACCGCCATATCCGTGGCTCTGGCGGCCGGCAGGCTGCCGATCAGCGTGGTTACCGCTCCCGGCGGCAAAATCGGCCCACCCACATGCGGCACCGGCCCGTTAAACATCGGGCAAACGTGCATATCCGAAATTCTTGCCGCTGGCTGACCCATCACTGCCCTCCATTGCCGGCTGGCCAAAGCCGGCCATTGCCGCCATTGGCTATATCGATGCCCTGTTCCAGAAAAAACAGGTATTTATCATTGGCCTGTTCAGGCCGGCTTTGCACCGCCGCCAACATCACCGCGCCGGCTACCGCCTTGGCGGTCAAATTATCCGCCGGCGGCACGGCCGGCACGTTTTCCGGCGCCATGCTACCCTCGCTCCAGAATGCCGCCATCCCGGCCCAGGCGGCGGGGTTTTCGAACTTGGCCAATTCGGCGGCATGATAGGCTTGCCGCCGATTGGCCTCGTTGGGTTTATACACCCAGGCCTCGGCGGCCTCCACGGCTTGCAGCAGTTGTTGCCCGGCATGTTCGGCAAGACAGCCCCTGGCGCTCAGGCAGGCCCACCAAACCGCTTCGCGTTTCGGCAAGGCCCTGGCCAAAAAACGCACCGCGTCCGGATACAGTTGTTGCTGAATCAGACTACGCAAAAAATCGACCGGAACCGGATCGGTCGCCAGACAGGCTTGAGCAGCCTGATCCAGTTCTATGTCCTGGCAAACGAGCGCCGCCTTCGGGGCTAAAACTTTATTTAGAGACACAAAATCAACCATATGTTTCCCACTGGTTAGCTTTACTGATTCATAACTTTACGGGCGACCACCAAAAATCCGTCAACCGGCACTCCGCCCTCATAGCGTAACATGACTTTTTCCAACCCAGCCGGCGTAAGGCCGGCGGACACCAACACATCCCTTATGTAGGCTTCGGAGTGACTGAAGCGCCCATGCGGCTGTATTTTGAAGCCTTGCTCGAGATCGGCCTCGGATCGTTCCAGGGTAAACACGAAATGGCCGCCGGGCAATAGGGCTGTCCGCGCCGCGCGGCATACCTCCGTCAAATCGCCGAAGTAAACCAAGGTATCGGCGGAAACGATCACGTCGGGCACCAGAGAATAGGAGGCCACGCATTCGGTCAATTCGGCTTGCAGCAGTTGGTCGTAACATTCGCGCTTTTGGGCTTTTTCCAGCATTTTGGCCGACAAATCAACCCCAACCATATGCTTGGCGTAAGGTTTCAGCAAGGGACCGCAGAGCCCGGTTCCGCAACCGGCATCGAGAATTTCCAGACCGCGCCCCGTTTGCTTAAAGACCTCACCTACCGCATCCGCAACCAAAAACGGCGCTTTATATTCCAGGCGCTTCAGCACCATATCGAAGCTGTCGGCAAAATCGTCGAAGGTCTGAATGATGTATTCATCGCTGGCGCGCGGAAGATCAAATTCGCCGGTGTAGGCATGCAGCCGATGCAGGGCCAGCGGATTTTCCGGATCGTGTTCCAGCCACTCCCTGACCAATCCGATGGCGTCCTCGGCATTGCCCTGCAGACACATCGCCGCGCACAGATTTTCGTAATTTTCGGGGTTGTAGGGTTTCAGCTTGATGACCCACCGATAGGCCTCTATACACTGCCCGAACTGGCCCAGTTTTTTGTAGGCGTTACCCAGGTTGCGATAAAACTCGGCATTTTCCGGCATCAGCGCGATCGCCTTGGCAAAAGCCGCTATCGCATCCTCCAAGCGGGCCAACTGACTTAAAACCACGCCAAAATTATTAAAAGCCGCCGCATTGGCGGGATTCAAATCCAGCGCCCGCTCGTAACTAAGCGCCGCCTGTTCGAAGTCCTCCAGCCGATTATAAATATTACCCAAATTATTGTGGGCATCCGAATATTCGGGAGCTTCCGCAATCGCCTCGCGGATCAAATCGATTGCTCGCCGATTGTCGCCCTTTTGGTGCATCAGCAAACCCAAAAAATGCAGGGCCTCCGGACACTTGGGAAACTGCCCGAGAATAGTGCCGTACAATTCCTCGGCATCGTCCAATTCCCGCGCCTGATGCAGGCTGATGGCCAAGCCTAGTGCATAATCCAAATCCAGCGCTTGTACAGCCGGCTCAACACTGCTCGTCATGAGACTCGCCCCGGCGCGCTTGAATGCACGGCATCGATACGAAAAGTGAACGCAATGCCGTCAGCGGCAAGCGTGTTCTCCAATTTTTTACTTTCAGAGCAAGAGTTTTCGAAAAACATATTGAGTTCCGCCAAGAATTCGCCAAATGAGCCGCGGGTAATTTCGCAGCATAACTATAGCCCTAAAATGCCGGTATCGGCTGGTAGATTAAGCAATTTGCCATAAAGCTTAAACCGCTGCATGATGATGCGGCAAATTTGGCCGGCGTTTTGCCGAGCTTGCTTCGAACGGTAGCACCCCGGCAACGCTTATCCGGCTTAAGCCGCTTTATACCCCGACTGTTGCCCTTACTTAAAACATACTCAACCCTGGAGGCGAGCGTTGCCAAACGCCACCGATAACAACATGATCATGAAAGGCGTCGCGTATCTTCACGGGGTCGGCGTGGGAGACGTCGGTATAGACGACATCAGCGAGGCGATTAGACAACCCGATCATTTCATCTGGCTGGGTCTGCGCGAACCGGATGCGGATTTACTGACCACCATACAACACACCTTCGGTTTACATGAATTGGCCGTGGAAGATGCCCGTTCCGCGCACCAGAGGCCCAAGCTGGAAGAATACGGCGACTCGCTGTTTATTGTGTTGCATACCGCCTCGTTGGAAAATGAGGGCGTCGCCTTCGGCGAAACTCATTTTTTCGTCGGCAACCATTTTCTGGTGACGGTGCGCCACGGCGCCTCAATGAGCCACGGTAAAGTCAGAGCCCGTTGCGAGGCCGCGCCCCACCAACTGGCCAAGGGTCCTGGATTTGCGCTGTATGCCATCATGGACTTTATTGTCGACAATTACGTACCGGTATTGGACGGTCTGCAAACCCGCTTCGACAGCCTGGAATCGGCGATATTCACCAACCATCCCAGCCGGGAAACCATGGAGGGTCTTTACCAACTGAAACGCGAATTGATCCGGATGCAGGGCGTCATCATACCGGTCATCGATATCTGCAACGTATTGATGCATTCTCGCGAAATCAATATCCCCAAGGATGTGCGCCTGTATTTTCGGGACATCGCCGACCATGTAAGCCGCATCGACCGCGCCATGGAGGGCATGCGGGAAATGCTGATCGCCGCCATGCAGGTGCATTTGACCTTTGAGACCGTCAGACAAAACGAAGTGGTAAAACGACTGGCCGGCTGGGGCGCCATTCTGGCCATCCCCACCATGTTGTTCAGCTGGTACGGCATGAACTTCAGGCACATGCCGGAACTGGAATGGGTATACAGCTATCCGTTGGTGGTGGGAGGCGTGTCGATCGGCAGTTTGTTGCTGTATTGGCGCTTGCGACGGGCGGGATGGTTATAACTTGGACAACACGCAATACGCCTAATGCCCCAGGCAATCCCTGATGCTCATATTGGCCGCCGCGCGGGCCGGCCAATAGGCGGCAACCGCCGCCAGCGGCAGCACGATAAGCAGCCAATAGCCGACCGCCCAGGCATCAAAGCTGAAATCCAGCTTCAGTCCCAACATGGTCTCGCCCAAGCTATCGGCGACCGGTCGGGCGGCAAAATAGGCCAACGGCAGACTGAGCAACCAAGCGACCATGCCGTGCAACAGTCCTTCCAGCACAAACAGGCGGGAGATCACTCCGCCCGACGCACCGATTGCCCGCAATACGCCAATCTCGCGGGTGCGCTGCAAGACACTGATCGCCAATGCGCCCGACAAACCGATGCCGCCCACCACCGCTATCATGCAAGCCAGGCCAAGCAACATGCCTATCACCGGCTTGAACTGATTGGCGGCAAATTGACGCTGCCGCAGCTTTGCCACCGTGCCGTAAACATCCAGCGGGATGCCATTGTCCTGAAACCGTTGCTTTAACGCCGCCAAATAGTCGGCTTCTTCAGTCAGGCTGCTTTTGTCGGCATCCAGCAAGGCAAATGACACGGCATCTTGACGATCAGTGAGCGCCCGCAAGGTTTCCACCGGTGCGTAAACCGGTTCGATAGCATAATCACTGCCCGCCAGCCAGCGATAAATACCGATGATTTGCCAACTTTGCCGCAATGGACCCAGACCAACACCGACCTGATCGCCGGCTCGCAGCCCATTCATCGCGGCGGTATCCGCGCTAATCAGCATCACCCGCCGACCAGCGTCGGCTTGAGTGAACCAACGGCCGGACTCGATTAAGGGCTGGTACAACTCCCCCGCCACCGGTAGCGCCAGCAGTTGCAAGCCCAAACTGCCTTTTTGTTGCAAAGCTTTACCCTCATGAGAAATTTCCAGCGGATAGCGTTGCCAAAATTCGATTTTTTGCGTGCCGCTTACCGCGTTGGCAATCGCCGTGACGCGAGACTGCTCTTGCTCGCCGCTAAAGCCCAAGCGCACACTATAGCGGCTGCGAGCCATTTCATTGTCCAGCGTCAGGTGCAACGAGGCGATCAGACTCATCAACACCAAAAACATCGCCCCGGCAATGATCAGGACGCTTTGCGTCAACAACAAACGGCCCTTACGGCGAAACAGATTGCCCAGTGCCGCCGCATTCAAAGTGGACAAATAGCGGGCGCCGACCCGATCCAGCCAAACATCGAAACGGCTGCCGCCAAAATCCGCCCTCAAGCCGTAACTGGCCAACGCCTCCCGCACGTTCATATTCGCCCCGCGCAGAATCGGGCCCAATGCCGCGAACATCGGCACCAGCACACCGCCAACCGTCATTAGCAACACAGCCTTGCCGGAATACGAAAAACCGCCGCACTCGATATTAAACAGACCCAGCAACCGACAGGAACTCAGGTAAGCGGCAGCCAAACCGCAAGGCGCGGCCAGTGCAACGGCACACACGGCCAGCAACAGCGTCTCCACCAAATACAGTTTGGCTATGCTCAGGCGTTTGGCGCCCAGTGCTTTCATCACCCCAATCTGATCGGTTTGCTGGGTAATATGGGCTGCCACGGTGTTCAGTATCAATACGCTGGCCAGCAACAGAGATACCAAGGCCATCAGCTTCAAAACCCCATTGACTCCGGCCATGAACGGCCGCCCCCAATGCCGATCCGGGTCCTGCAACAGCGTGGCGTTAACGGCAATCCCCCGCTCGATCAACAGTTGTCGAATATCCAATGCCACGGCCCGCGCTTGCTCGGCTCTAAACGGCGGCCGGATCCGCACCAGCAGCTGCCGAAAACTGTGCTCGGGCACGCCAAACCATTTGGCGTCGCCGGTATCGGCAAAAAAATGCATCTGCCCGCCAAACTTGGGTGGTTTGATAAATGGATGACGCACGACGCCTTGCAGCGTTAGTTGATGATTGCCGGTGACTGTTTCAAACTCGATTCGAGCCTCCAGGCCGATACCGCTGGCCCTGGCCGACAAATTTTCGATAGCCACGCCGCCCGCCGCCGGCCATTGACCGGCTTGCAACAGCGTTTTATCGAAGCGCTGCGCCGTATAATCCGGTCTGATCATCAAGGTAGCCAACTGCCATTCAGCCTCGCCGACCGGCCGAAACCGCACCGTTACCGGCGTCATTCCCTCCACGGCCAATACCCCCGGCAACGCTGCAATTTTGCCTAGCAGCGAATTGTCCGCATCGCTACGCAATATCATGCTGATATGCGAGGGTTGCGATTGCCGGTGCGCGCTGTCCATTCGGCCGAGCTGTAAATCGATCATGCCGAACAAGGTGCCGACGCAAAACACCCCGGCGGCGATACTGATCACCGCTAGAACGCTACGGGATTTGCCAAGCCATAAATCGGCCCGGACTTTATGCCACAGCGTATGCATTTATCCCGCCACCGCCGGAGTATCGGCATGAATCCGCCCGCAACGAATCTCCAGTTTGCGGCTGGCGGCAGCGGCCAAGGTTTCATTGTGCGTAACCATCACCAGGGTCTTGCCTTGATCCCGCAAATGCGCAAACAAGTCAAACACGTCATCCGCGGTGGCGGCATCCAGGTTGCCGGTGGGTTCGTCGGCCACAATCAGCGGAGGATCGTTGGCCAAGGCTCGGGCAATCGCCGCCCGCTGCTGCTGCCCGCCGGAAACCTGGCTGGGCAAACGATGGCACGCATCGGCCAAGCCAACCCGTTCCAACAGTTGCATGGCCTGTTGTCGCCGTTGCGTCTTGGACAGTTTGCCGAGAAAATCCATCGGCAGCATGACGTTTTGCAATAAGTTCAGGCTTGGCAGCAATTGAAAAAACTGAAACACAATGCCGAGATTGGCACCTCGCCATAAGCTGAGTCTTTCATTGCTTAAATTTTGCAAAGCCGCGCCGTTTACTATCACCTGTCCGCTGCTGGGATGGTCGATGCCGGTCAACAGATTCAACAAAGTGGACTTGCCGTTGCCGGACGGCCCGACGATGGCGACGAATTCGCCCGGGACAACCTCAAAATTGATATCGTGCAACACGGTCTGAGAAATGCCGGCCAGCGGGTAATCCTTATACACCTGTTTCAGTTCGATGATCTTTTTCATGACGGCCGGGCAAATTGCGGTATGTTACAGCAAGCGCCCGCCGCCGGCTGGCCGCATTCTGATATTGAACAGGGAGATTGATATGACATCCGCGCGCCTCGTCTGGCTGGTATTGTGCCTGGGTTGGGTAGCGGCGGAAATTCGGCTGGCCCGGCAAACCCGCCGGAACGGACAAAATATCGTGACCGGCGAACGCCGGACACAGAATTGGTTATGGCTGAGCATTCTGACGGGGCTGGGTTTGGCTTTGCTATTCAAACAACTTGCCTGGTTTCCGCTGCCGCCGTCTTATTTGCCCAGACAACTGCTGGCACTAGCGGCATTCGGCGGCGGACTAAGCCTGAGATTTTGGGCCGTGCAACACCTGGGCCGGTTTTTTACCACTCATGTCACTATCCAGCAGCGGCATCGATTGATTACCAGCGGCCCTTACCGCGCGATTCGCCACCCCGCCTACACAGGTTTGCTGCTGGCGCTGACGGCGGCCGGTTGGGCAATGGGCGATTTTCTGGCCTTATTGTGCCTGACCCTGCCGGTTTTTTGGGGCTTCCGGTTGCGGATCGATATCGAGGAGGGAATGCTGCGGGAACGCTTCGGCGATAGCTATCGCGAGTATTGCCGAAACAGTTGGCGCTTGCTGCCCTGGCTTTATTGAACCAGGACAGCGCGTTTATCGATCAAGCCGCCAGAGCGTTTGCCACTCGGGTAGGAGAAGCATTGGCAACGGCCTCTTTTGCCTGAGCGGGATTGCTTCGGATGGCTGAAATGATGCTGCTGGCCGTTTCCTGGGCCTTTTGGCGATCCAGAATCTGCGTCTGATTGGCGGCCTGCTTGACGGAAGCGGTATTGGATAGCTGCAGGCCCTCGGTGGAAATGGTGGCGCTATCCTGGGCCACGCTATTGTCTTTATCTCCGTCGCGTTGCGTCGGCGCCTTGTCCCTTTGGCGCGCCAAGGCTTCCACGTCCTGACTGCCGTCCGTTGCGGAACCGCGACCGACGGTCATGTTTTTTTGACTTGAATTTAATGCGCTAATGTCCACATCGACCTCCCATGGAAACATTGATACTGTCAATTGATACTACGGCCCGATTCTACCTTAAATAAAAAAATGTCCGCCGATATTTTTTGCAATTTCCGGCTTGGTAGGCATTCCGCTTACATAATCCGCCAAGGCCCCGCAACCGCTGTTTTCGGTCGCGGCACTTCCGGCCCGGACTAGCCCGCGCTGAAGAATTAGCATTTTTCCGCCCGTAGAGCTGATAAAATTCCGCGTCCGCATGTGGCGGAGAACATTTTCCAAGGCTTGGACGCTTTAAACCAACCAAAAACCTGCAATGACTACACAACCCAGCTCGGATCTGACCACTTTCGAAAACCCCCGCCCGGCACGCGATTTCACCATACGCATAGACATCCCAGAATTTACCTGCCTATGCCCGATGACCGGCCAGCCCGACTTTGCCAAACTGGTGCTCGAATATGTGCCGGACAAACTGTGCGTGGAATTGAAATCGCTGAAGCTTTACATGTGGACTTTCCGCGAGCGCGGCGCCTTTCACGAAGCCGTTACCAATGAAATTCTGGATCATATCGTGGCGGCGATTTCGCCCAACTTCATGCGTCTGCGCGCGGAGTTTAATGTGCGCGGCGGCATCTACACCACGGTAATCGCCGAACACCGCAACCCGGACTGGCTGGCGCCGACGCCGGTCAACCTGCCCTGAGCGACCGTGAGCGGCCGAACCTTTTACAACAGCGACATTGCCGTCGCCCTGAAATACGACGGCAAAAACGCGCCCAAGGTCACCGCCAAGGGCGAAGGCTTTACCGCTCAGCAAATTTTGGCTATAGCCGAAAAACACGGCGTGCCGCTGCAAAACGAACCCGAGCTGGCGCGCATTCTGGCCCAAGTACCGCTGGGCGACGAAATCCCGCAACAATTGTATATCGCCGTCGCCGAAGTGATCGCCTTCGCCTACTTCATCAGCGGAAAAACCCCCGACTCCGAATCATGACCTTAAAAGAACTATTTACCGTCACGCCCCAATACGCACTCCCCCATCACGCGTTGTCGGGACTGATGTCCGGACTGACTCACAGTAAAAATACGCTTTGGAAAAACCTGTTCATCAAGCTGATTATCCGCCTTTACGGCGTCAACATGGATGAAGCCAATGTGCGGGAGCTTGACCGATACGCCAGCTTCAATGAATTTTTTACCCGCGAATTAAAACCCGGCGTCCGCCCGATTGCGACGGCGAGCGACGCCATCGCCTGCCCCGCCGACGGCGCCGTCAGTCAAGCCGGCCCCATCGAAAACGGCCGGATATTTCAGGCCAAGGGCCACGACTATAGCGCGGTGGAATTGCTGGGCGGCGATATAGAACGCGCCAAGGCCTTCGAAAACGGTTCCTTCGCCACCATCTACCTGTCGCCCAAGGATTACCATCGCCTGCACATGCCGCTGACCGGCACATTAAGGGAAATGGTACATATTCCGGGCCGCCTGTTCAGCGTCAACAATACCACCGTCAACGCCGTGCCCAATTTATTTGCCCGCAATGAGCGCGTGGCCTGTATTTTCGACACCGAAGCCGGTCCGATGGCGCTGGTATTGGTGGGGGCGATTTTCGTTTCCAGCGTGGAAACGGTTTGGCACGGAGTGGTCACCCCACCCAGCATCGATAGCGTCCGTGCCTGGAATTATTCCGACCACGCCCCCATATTGGAAAAGGGTGCGGAAATGGGCCGCTTCAACATGGGTTCCACCATCATCGTTCTCTTCGGCAAGGACAAAACAGCCTGGATCGACGACCTGACGGCCGGCAGGCCGGTGAAACTGGGTGAGCGGATAGGTCGTTGTTTTTGATAATAACTCCAAAATCAAGCCGATATGCGATAACCGCCCCGACTGTGGCATAATGCCCGACTTTCCGGTCCGGCACCGGACATTCAATTACAACATCACGATAATAATTTTAAGAGGATGACAATGAGCTTTTTTATCTCCGACGCCATGGCCCAGGCCGCGCCAGCTACCTCGCAACCCGGTTTCGAAGGCATGCTGTTTCCATTGGGTATTTTGGTTTTCTTTTATTTTTTGTTCATCCGCCCGCAATCCAAGCGCAACAAGGAACAAAAACAAATGTTGGCGGCGCTGGGCAAGGGCTCCGAAGTGGTGACAACCGGCGGCATTCTCGGCAAAGTGGCCGACCTGGACGACAATTTCGTCAAGCTGGAAGTGGCCGACAACAGTTTCATCCAAGTACAACGTCACGCCATTGCCAACATGATGCCCAAGGGCACCTACAAAACCTTGAACAAAAAACCGCGGGACTAAAGCCTCCCGAACTCCGGCATCCATCACTTTCGACCCTAAGGTAACAGCGCAGTTGTCTCTGCTTTAACGGAAACCCATGCAAAATCACTTCCCGCTTTGGAAAAACATTCTGGTACTGACCGTTCTGGTTTTCGCCCTGGTATATGCCCTGCCGAATCTATTCGGCAACGACCCGGCGGTGCAATTGGCTTCCAGCAATTCGACTCCGCTGCAACAGGCGCAAGCCGATGAAGTGGCCGCCGCGCTCAAGGACGCCGGCTTTAGCGCCAAGGCCTTCGACTTCAAGGACGGCAAGATACTGGTTCGTTTCAACAACACCGACGAACAAATGAAGGCCGCCGACCTGCTCGGCAACAAAATGTCCAAGCAAGCCACCGTGGCGCTGAATCTGGCCCCGGCCACTCCCGGCTGGCTGGCCGCCTTGGGCGCGGAACCGATGTATCTGGGTCTGGACTTGCGCGGCGGGGTACATTTTTTGCTGGAAGTGGATATGGATGCCGCGCTGAAACAGGCGGACGAACGCTACAATAACGACATCCGCGGTGCCTTCAGAGACGCCAAGGTGCGTTATCAGTCCGTGTCCAAGGAAGCCAACGGCATCAAGGTGGTGCTGCCCGACGAGGAAAACCGGGTAGCGGCCGCGGCCGTGTTGAACAAGGATTTCCGCAATCTGGACCTGGCCGAAAGCGGCCTCAATGAATTTTTATTGACCTTGCCGGAACGGGAAATCGTCGCCATCAAAAAATCGGCGCTGGATCAAAACATCACTACTCTGCGCAACCGGGTCAACGAACTGGGCGTCGCGGAACCCATCATTCAGCAACAGGGCAGTAACCGCATTGTAGTGCAATTGCCCGGCGTACAGGACACCGCCCGCGCCAAGGAGTTGCTGGGCACCACCGCCACGCTGGAATACCGCCTGGTGGACGTGGAACACGACGTCAAAGCGGCGCTGGAAGGCCGCGTGCCGGTCGGCAGCCGCCTGTATTACGACAAAAACGGTGCGCCGATATTGCTGAAGCGCTCGGTCATCGTCACCGGCGACCAGATTACCGACGCATCTTCAGGCCTGGACCAGGACGGTCAGGCCGCCGTCTTCATCACCCTGGACGGCGTGGGCGCCAAAAAAATGGGCAAACTGACCCAGGAAAATATCGGCAAGCCGATGGCTGTGGTGTTTATCGAGTACAAATCCGAGAGTCGGGTGGTCGACGGCCAAAAAGTACAACACAAGGAAAAAGTCGAAAAAGTCATCAGCGTCGCCACCATCCGCGATTCCTTCAGCAAACGCTTCCAAACCACCGGTCTGGACAGCCCTCAAGAAGCCCGTACCCTGGCCTTGTTGTTACGGGCCGGCGCATTGGCCGCGCCGGTCGAGATCGTCGAGGAACGTACCGTCGGTCCCAGCCTGGGTCAGGAAAACATCGACCAGGGCATGATGTCCATCAACATCGGCTTCCTGCTGGTGGTGGTGTTTATGGTGATCTATTACCGCGCCTTCGGCCTGATTGCCAACTTTGCATTGATTTTCAACGTGGTATTGCTGATAGCCATCCTGTCGCTGCTGCAAGCCACCCTGACCCTGCCCGGCATGGCCGGCATCGTGTTGACCGTCGGCATGGCGGTGGACGCCAACGTCCTGATCAACGAACGCATACGCGAGGAATTGCGCAACGGCAACAGCCCGCAAGCCAGCATTTTTGTCGGCTATGAAAAAGCCTTTCACACCATTCTGGACTCCAACGTCACCACCCTGCTGGTGGCCTTGTTGCTATTTGGCTTCGGTACCGGCCCGGTGAAAGGTTTTGCGGTGGTCTTGTGCCTGGGCATCCTGACCTCGATGTTTACCGCCATTACCGGCACCCGCATGCTGGTGAACTGGCTCTACGGCGACAACCGCCGGATCGAAAAACTGTCGATCTAGGCAAATTCATCATTCAACGACTTTTATCACCCACCTTACCTGGAGTTTAAACAATGGCAATTGAACGTACTTTCTCTATCATCAAGCCGGATGCGGTTGCAAAAAACGTGATTGGAGAAATTGTCAGCCGTTTCGAAAAAAATGGCTTGCGCGTGGTCGCCAGCAAAATGCTGCAACTGAGCCAAGAACAAGCCGAAGGCTTTTATGCCGAACATAAGGAACGCGGTTTCTTCAAGGATCTGGTCAGCTTCATGACTTCCGGCCCGGTCGTGGTGCAAGTGCTGGAAGGCGAAAATGCGGTCCTGAAAAATCGCGAACTGATGGGCGCCACCAATCCCAAGGAAGCCGCGCCCGGCACCATTCGCGCCGACTTCGCGGTCAGCATCGACGAAAACGCCGTACACGGTTCCGATGCACCGGAATCCGCCGCGCGCGAAATCGCTTACTTCTTCTCCGCCGATGAACTCTGCGACCGCATCCGCTAAACCGGCGACTATCAATCTGCTGGATTTCGACAGAAAAGACCTGCAGGCCTTTTTTGTCGGTCTGGGGGAAAAGCCGTTTCGCGCCACCCAGTTGCTGAAATGGATTTATCAGGAAGGCGTGGTCGATTTCGACGACATGACCAACCTGAGCAAGTCCCTACGCACCTATCTCAAGGAAAACTGCTGTATCCGCACCCCGGAAATCGTCGCCGAACAACTGGCGTCGGACGGCACTTGCAAGTGGGCCATGCAGACCCATTGCGGCAACAAGGTGGAAACCGTCTACATCCCCGAGGAACGCCGGGCCACGCTGTGCATTTCCTCGCAAGTCGGTTGCGCCTTGGCCTGCAGCTTTTGTTCCACCGCTCAGCAAGGCTTCAACCGCAACTTGAGCACGGCGGAAGTCATCGGCCAGCTGTATCTGGCCCAGCAACGCCTGGGCAGCGAACGCCGCATCACCAACGTGGTGATGATGGGCATGGGCGAGCCGCTGTTAAATTTCGATAACGTGGTCGCGGCGATGAATCTGATGATGGACGATTTTGCCTACGGCCTATCCAAGCGCCGCGTCACCATCAGCACTTCCGGCGTGGTGCCGGCCATGAATCGTTTGAACGAAGTCTGCGATGTCAGCATGGCGGTTTCCCTGCACGCGCCCAACGACGAATTGCGCAACCAACTGGTCCCCATCAACATCAAGTACCCGTTGGCGGAGTTGATGGACGCCTGCCGCGCTTACGCCCAAAACGGCCCGCGCAAACACATCACATTTGAATATGTGATGCTGGACGGCATTAACGACAGTCCGGAAGATGCCAGAACCCTGGTAAAACTGCTGAAAAGCGTGCCGTCAAAGGTAAATTTGATCCCGTTCAATCCGTTCCCGCAATCGCCATACCGCTGCTCGGCAACGGCAAGCATACTGAGATTTCGCGACATCTTGCATAACGCCGGCATCGTCACCACCATCCGCAAAACCCGCGGCGAAGATATCGACGCCGCCTGCGGACAACTGGTCGGTCAGGTTCAGGACAAAAGCCGCCGGCATCTGAAACTGCAAGCCGCAAGGACCACGCCCCATGCCATTTAGCCTCGGCTCGCGAGTCGCGGGCATCGCGGCTGCCAGCATTGTTATCGGTGCCTGCGGCCTGCTGCCCAACTTCGGCGGCGACGGCATGAGCGACCGGGAAAAAGCCAACCTGAACTTGCAAATGGGCGTGCGTTATATGGAATTGAACATGCTGGACGTGGCCAGGGAAAAACTGGATATTGCATACGATCTGGACTCCGGCAACGCGGAAATACTTAACGCGCTGGCGGTATTTTACGAACGCATCAAGGACGACGAACGCGCCGAGGATTATTACCAAACGGCGAAAGGCAAGGATCCCGACAATTACAGCATCAAAAACAATTACGGGCGTTTTTTATGCGAGCGCGGCAAGTACGAAAAAGGCATGGCCATGCTGCGGGAAGCGCTGGATTCGGCCATGAATCAAAGACCCTGGCAGACCTTGAGCAATCTCGGCGTCTGTCTGGTGCAACAGAACGATACGGCCAATGGCGAAGAGTATCTACGTCGCGCGCTGCAAGCCAACCCGGAATATCCGCCCGCGCTGCAGGAGATGCTGAAAATCAGCTATAACAATCAACAATATATGTCAGCGCGGGCTTTTTTGGAACGTTATCTGGCGATTGCCAAACACTCGCCGGAAACCCTCTGGTACGGTTTTCAAACCGAACGGGCCCTGGGCAACCAGCAGGCGGCGGAAAACTACAAGGAACAATTAATCGTCACATTTCCAACCTCGCCCGAGGCTGTAAAAGTTAAAACCGCGATCAGCAAATAATCCGGACACACATGGCAAAACAACCACAGGCCATTCAGGCCATCCGCGGAATGCACGACATTCTGCCCGAACAATCCCCTTACTGGCAGTGGCTGGAACAAAACGCCAGACAAACCTTGGCCGCATACGGATATCAGGAAATCCGCCTGCCCATCGTGGAAAAAACCGAACTGTTCAAGCGCTCGATAGGTGAAGTGACCGATATCGTCGAAAAGGAAATGTACACCTTCGACGACAGAAACGGCGATTCGTTGACCCTGCGCCCCGAAGGCACCGCCGGCTGCCTGCGCGCCTGCCTGGAGCACGGCCTGCTGCATAACCAGAGCCACCGTTTGTGGTACTACGGGCCGATGTTTCGCCACGAGCGCCCGCAGAAAGGCCGTTACCGGCAGTTTTATCAACTCGGCGTGGAAACCTACGGCATGCCCGGCCCGGATATCGATGCGGAAATGATATTGCTGACCGACCGTTTGTGGAAAAAACTCGGCATCCGCGACAAAGTCGAACTGCAGCTTAATTCGCTGGGCACCAGCGAGGAACGCGCCGCCTATCGCGGCGTGCTGGTCGAATATTTCAAGCGGCACATCGATGTGCTGGACGAGGACAGCCTGCGCCGGCTGGAAACCAATCCGCTGCGCATCCTGGACAGCAAAAACCCGGACATGCAATTGATGTTGCGGGATGCCCCGGTATTGCTGGATCATTTGGGCGAAGACAGTCTGTTACATTTCAACAGCCTGAAAGGCATGCTGGACGATTTGGGCATTGCCTACAGCCTGAATACCCGTCTGGTGCGCGGTCTGGATTATTACGGCAAAACGGTATTCGAATGGGTCACCGACGAACTCGGCGCCCAGGGCACCATTTGCGCCGGCGGCCGTTACGACGGGCTGATCGAACAGCTGGGCGGCAAGGCCAACCACGCCATCGGCTTTGCCATGGGCATGGAACGCATCCTGGCGCTGGTCGAACAATTGGAAACCGTTTCCATCGAAGCGGGCGTGGACGTCTACCTGATCCGGGTCGGCGAGGCGGCCGAAAAGGCCGGTCTGTTGCTGAGCGAGCAACTGCGGGATCAAATCGACGGTTTGAAATTACAAGTCAATTGCGGCGGCGGCAGTTTCAAAAGCCAATTTAAAAAAGCCGACAAGTCCGGCGCGGCATTTGCGATTATCATAGGCGACGACGAGGCCCGGCGCGGCGAAGCGGCGTTAAAATCACTGCGGGTGGAACAGGCACAAACCACCTTGAATCATGCCGAGTTGCTGGAAACATTGAAAGCCTGGCACCGCAACAAACCCATTGCATAACCATTAACCGGAAAACACCGTGGCTATTTACGATACCGAAGAAGAACAAGTCGAACAGTTAAAAAAATGGTGGGAAGCCAATAACACTTCCCTGATTGCCGGGGTCTTCACCGCCATTTTGCTGGTAACCGGCTGGAATTTCTGGCAAAACCATCAATTGGAGCAACGCAGCGAGGCCTCGCGGCTGTATCAAAACCTGCTGGCGGCCGCCGCCAAAAACGAATCGGCCTCGGTGGAAAAACTGGCCGATCAATTGGCCGTCGAGCACGGCTCGCAGGCCTACGCGCACTTTGCCGGCTTGGCGAAAGCCAAAACCAAAGTCGATGCCGGCGATCTGGAAGCAGCCAAGGCCATTTTGCAACAACAAGTACGGAACGACAGCGACGAGGCCTTGCAGCACGTGGCCCGGCTGCGTTTGATACAACTGCTGCTGGCGAGCGGCCAGTACGAGGAAGGCTTGAAACTGATCGCGGCGGTCGACCCGGCCAAAGCCGAAGGTTTTGCCGCCAGCTACGATGAACTGGAGGGCGACCTGTATGTGGCCCTGGATAGGCTGGACGAAGCTCGCACCGCCTATCAAAACGCCGTCAGGACCGGTCAGGCCACCGCATTTACCCAATTCAAACTGGACGACATTGCCGCGCCCGCCTTCAACCCGGCCGCTGCGAATTTGCCGCAATAACGCGCTTGAACCCATGTTGACTCCCCTGCCCCTGCCGTTCCGCGCTGCCCCGCTATTGTTTGCCGGCCTGCTTTTGCTTTCCGGATGCGCCGGGCTGGACGCAGGCCGCGAGATGCTTTCCGGCCTGTCCGACAGTATTTTCGGCGAAGACGACAGCGCCGACCCGCCGGCGGCCTTGCAGGAATATCAAGCCGAGGTGCAAATCGATGTACTCTGGAAGGAGTCCGTGGGCGATGGCGCCGACAAGCAATATCTGAAACTGATTCCCAGCGTGCAGTCCGACCGGATTTATGCCGCCGACCGCAAGGGCAGCTTGCAGGCCAGAAACCTGGCGAACGGTGATCTGGTGTGGGGAACTAATACCGATTTTGCCTTTTCCGCCGGCCCCGGCCTGGGCAGACGCGTGGTGGTCATGGGCTGTACATCCGGCGAAGTGATAGCGTTCGATATCGGCACCGGCGAGCAATTATGGCTGACCAATGTGCCCAGCGAAGTACAGGCCGTGCCCGTGATAGCCAAGGATGTCGTGATAGTGCGCACCACGGACGGCAAGGTGATCGGCCTCAGGGAAGCGGACGGCGCGCAGCTATGGGTTTCCGAATCCAGCGTGCCCGCCTTGAGCATACGCGGCGCCGGTGCTCCCATCGTGATAGACAATGCCGCCATCGTCGGTTCGGCCAACGGCAAGATGCAGGCCTTGCAACTCAACGACGGCAAAAGTCTTTGGGAGGCCACCATCGCCATGCCTACCGGCCGCTCGGAAGTCGAACGTCTGGTGGATTTGGACGTCGATCCGCTGCATAACCGCGGCGCCATCTTCGTGTCCAGTTTCAACGGCGGCACCAGTTCGGTATCGGAGGTGGACGGCGACATCATCTGGCGCAATCCCGAGATTTCTTCCTACACGGGCATCAGCGCCGATTACCGCTACCTTTACATCAGCGACACCAAAAGCGAGGTGTCGCAACTGGACCAACGCAACGGCGCCTCGTTGTGGAAACAAAAAGATTTGCACAACCGCCAATTGACCGCGGCCGTGGTCTACGACAATTATGTCGTGGTCGGCGACTTCGAGGGCTGGGTGCACTGGCTGTCCGTCAGCGACGGCAGGCAGCTCGGCCGCATCCAGGTTGCAAATTCGCCGATCGAAGCCAAACCGGTCATCGTCGACGGAACTGTATACATTTACGCAAAAAATGGCACCCTCGCGGCCCTAAGAGCGAGATAAACACTATGCTTCCAGTCATCGCCTTGGTTGGCCGACCCAATGTCGGCAAATCCACCCTTTTCAATTATTTGACCCGCAGCCGCGAGGCGCTGGTGGCCGACTATCCCGGCCTGACCCGGGATCGGCAATACGGCCGCGTCAAGCGCGGCGAACGCGACTGTCTGGTGGTCGATACCGGCGGTATCACCGACGATCAGGCCGGTATCGACGTCTTCGCCAAAAAACAGGTGGAAATTGCGCTGCGGGAAGCCGACGTGGTGTTCTTCATGGTCGACGCCCGCGACGGCATCAATGCCTCGGACGAAGCCATCGCCGACATGCTGCGCAAATTGGGCAAGCCTGTGGTGTTGGTGGTGAACAAAATCGACGGCATCGACAGCAATACCGTCACCCACGATTTTTACAGTCTGGCACTGGGCGAGCCGGTGCCGATTGCCGCCTCGCACGGCCGCAATGTGCATGAGTTATTGGGCCGCATCGACGAGCTGATCCCGGCGCAGGAAGACGAGTTTGAAGAACAGGACCCCGGCATCGCCATCGCCGTGGTCGGCCGGCCCAATGTCGGCAAATCCACCCTGGTCAACCGCCTGCTGGGCGAAGAACGGGTGGTGGTGTTCGATGAAGCCGGCACCACCCGCGACAGTATTTATATTCCCTTCGAACGTAACGGGCAAAAATTTACCTTGATCGATACCGCCGGCATGCGCCGGCGGGCCAAGGTGTCGCTGACCGTGGAAAAATTCAGCATCATCAAATCGCTGCAGGCCATCGAAAAGGCCCATGTGGTGATTTATCTGATCGACGCCCGCGAAGGTGTCACCGATCAGGACGCGCATATTCTGGGGCTGGTACTGGAAGCCGGCCGGGCCTTGATTATCGGCCTGAACAAATGGGACGGCCTGGACGCCGAACACCGGGCTTTCGTCAAAAAGCAGATCGAAATCAAATTACCCTTCCTGGATTTCGCCGAAAAGCACCCGATTTCCGCGCTGCACGGCAGCGGGGTCGGCAAGCTGTTCGACGTGGTACACAGCCTGTACGATGCAGCGATGATAGACATGTCAACGCCGGTGTTGACGCGGATTCTCAACGATGCCGTCGCCGCGCACCAACCGCCCCTGGTCGGCGGCCGCCGCATCAAGCTGAAATACGCCCACCAGGGCGGCCGCAATCCGCCGGTGGTGGTGATACACGGCGTGCAGACCGACTCGCTGCCCGGTGCCTACAAACGGTTTTTGATGAACTATTACCGGGAACAATTGCAATTAAAAGGCACCCCGGTACGCTTGGTATTCAAGTCGCCGGAGAACCCGTTTCAGGGACAGAGAAATACCTTGAGCGACAGGCAGATGAAGAAACGCAAACGCCTGATCGATTTCACCAAGCGCAAAAAATAATTTATCCGGGAGCGTAAGCATGGCCACCATCACCTTTCAAGGCAAACCCATCAACACTATAGGCGAACTGCCCGCGGTCGGCGGCCAAGCGCCCGACTTCAAGCTCACCAACCGCAAAATGCAGGACGTGGGTTTGGCCGAATTTGCCGGCAAGCGCAAGGTGATGAATATCGTGCCCAGTCTGGATACCCCGACCTGTGCCACCTCGACCCGCAAATTCAACGAAAAGGCTTCTCATCTGGATAACACGGTAGTACTGGCGATTTCCGCCGACCTGCCCTTCGCCCAGGCCCGCTTTTGCGAAATCGAAGGCATCAAACACGTCATCGCCTTGTCCTCGTTCCGCTCCACATTCGCCCACGATTATGGCGTGGAATTGCTGGACAGCATTCTGGCCGGACTGACCGCCCGGGCCATCGTAATCATCGATGAAAACGACCGGGTCATTTACACCCAACTGGTCGGGGAAATCGCCGACGAACCCGATTACGCCGGCGCGCTGGCGGTACTCGCCCATAAGGATTGAGCCGAACAATTCCGCGTCCACAACCATCGATCTAACTACGTAGCGATATGCACGGCCACACCAGCCATTGCCGAGGCTGCGGATGCGCATTGTCTACGCTGCAACGCATTCGCGGCCTGTGCGACAACCCGGAGTGCCGCCGCAAGGATGTCGGCTTCCAACAAGAGCGCCGGCGCGGGACGACAATGGAACTCATCCGCCATCGCCTGCCTGCCTCGTGGCCGGCAAACGCCGCCGTGGCCGTTCTACCTCGCAATTCCCGTCAATTGGTTCCAATAGACGTCACGCGCGTCGAGGCCTTGCGGCAACATCTGGAACGGATAGTAATCGAAGCCGAAGCATTGCCGGACGCAGAATGCGAGAGCAAGGAAACCTCGGCCACAACTCATGGCGTGGAGCCCCAACAGGCGGAGATGCCGGCACTGGCCGCGGCTTGCGGACTGTGCGCCGGCCATTGCTGCGCGACGGGCGGCGATTCGGCCTGGCTTGAACCCACCACCATCCGCCGGCTGCAAAGGCAACTTCCGCCATTGGCCGCTCCCCGCATCATAGGGCATTATCTCGACTATGTGCCCGAAACCGGCTACCAAGACAGCTGCATTTATCACGCCGAAAATGGCTGCCGACTGCCTCGCCAGCTGCGCTCTAACGTTTGCAATCAATACCTTTGCAAGGGTTTGGCCGAAATCGTGCAAGGCCTGGAGGGCAGCGCGGAACCGTGCGTGACCGCCACGGTAATCGGCGTGTCGCCGGTCAGCGTGGCATTGATCGATGCCCTGGGCGTTTTGGATATAATCGAATCCACGGGCGGCTGAAGGCCTTAGGATTCCGCCCAAAATAACTTCCGCATTCTATTCCCGCCGTAGGCTGTCGTAAAAGCCAATCAGTCCCTTCTCCTTTATGCCCCGTGGGTGCGGCGGGAGAGGGGACTTCTTATGACAACCTCCACCGGGGGGGGTTAGGCTGAGGGATATATACAGCGAAGTTATTAGGAACGGAATCCTTAATGATTAACAGGCTAATAGATTGATTTTTTTCGCTTTTACTCTAATAAGAGCTCTTTTTAGGTTTACGCGCGTTCTTTGTGGTTAAGCCCTATGCTCAGGCTTAAGCGGCGCAAGCCCTAAATAAACCTTGACAAACTCAAACACCAATAAGCTTGGGACAAAAAAAAACGGGGCCAGTCGATAAATGGACTGGCCCCGTAAACCGGGTTTATAACCCTCTGAGAAGTCTAACCGACAACGAAAACATCCCCACCAGCCTGCAAGGTCAGTTCTGTCACTCCGGTCAAGGTGATCGATTCCACTGCGTCATGCACATCGTTGTAAAACGTCAGCACGCCGTCGTTAAAGCCCCATTCGCCCACGGTATCCACGTCGACCGCCGCTTGAGAGCCACCGGTCAAGGCGCTGATCAGATTCGAGCCGTCGATATTGATGCTGTCACCTCCCGCCAAGCCGTTGATGGTAGTGCCTCCATTTTGCTCGGCCGCCAGGATGAAGGTTTCCGTCGCAGTTCCAGCGGTAATGACATGATCGCCCGAACCGCCCAGAATGACGCTGGTCACGCCGGAATTGTCCAGATTGATGGTCACGGCATCCGCACCGGCACCCAGTATCAGCTTGCCGCTACCGTTCGCCGCGTCTATCTCGCCTAACTGGCCGGCACTGGCATTGTCGGTGACGGTCGTGTCTATGCCGTCAAAAACATATCCACCGGTATTGTTTACAAGACTTAGAGCCGTATCGACGACACCCGTATAGTTTACATCGGCGCCGCCATTGGCCGCATCGATTGCGGTCAATTGGGCGATGGTCGCCGTTCCTATCACGGTGGTATCGATACCGATACGCAGATAACCGCCGGTATTGGTTGCCAGATTAGCCGCGGTATCCGCGATGGCCGAATAGGTCAGCTCGCCGGTACCGTTCGCGCCGTCGATAGTCGTCAACTGGGCTATCGTCGCGGCATCGGTCACGGTTGCGGCTATTCCATTAATCAGGTAACCACCAGCATTGGACGCCAGATTCGTAGCGCTATCGGTGATGGCCGAGTAGGTTAACGTGCCGCTACCGTTCAGCCCATCGATGGTCGCCAACTGAGCCATGGTTGCCGCACCGCTCACGCTGACGTTGACGCCATTGACGATGTAGCCGCCGACATTTGCCGCCAGATTGGCCGCGGTGTCATTTACAGCGGTGGCACTCACGGTGCCGACATTGGCTCTGGCGTCCAGCGTTCTCAATTGCAACAGCGTCGCGGAATCGCTTACCGTCACCTGTCCTCCCGCTTTCACATACCCTCCCGCATTGGCGGTCAAATTGGCCAGCGTATCGTTCACTCCGGCATAGGTAAAGGCTGCGCCGCCGTTGGCCTTATCGATGGCGTTTAACTGGGCGATACTCGCCGCATTGGTTACCGTTACGGCCTTACCCGCCAAACGCGACAGATTGGCAGCCAAATTAGCCTGAGTATCAATCAGCCCGCCGTAAGTCAGCGTGCCGTTACCATTAGCCGCATCGATAGCATCCAACTGGCCAATGGTCGCCGCCGTGGTCACCGTGACGTTCTTGCCGGCAAACACATAACCGCCGGCGTTGGTGGCAAGATTGGCCGCCGTGTCGGTTATTGCGCTGTAAGCCAACTTGCCGCCGCCGTTGTTAGCGTCTATCGTGGCCAGCTGCGCAATGGTCGCCGCATTAGTCACGGTAATATTTTTACCAGGCACAACGTAAGACGAACCAGCGAGGTTAGCGGCTGTATCGGTAAGCGCGGTATAAGTCAGTTTATTATTGCCATTCATGCTGTCGATCGCAAATATCTGGGCAACGGTCGGCGCCGTCGCCCCCATGCCATCGGTCACAACCACGTCTGCAATCCCGGTACCCGCAGCACCTCCCTGCACATACTTGATAGCATTCGCCGTCTTCACGCCTGTCTTGCTAGCAAGGTTTGCAGCAGTATCCTGCACCGTGTCATAGATCACATTGCCCTTTGCATCAGCGGCAAGCAATTGCGCCAGCGTGGCACCATCGGAGAAAGTCATCTCTAAACCCGCAGCGGGCTTGGTGATGCCAACCGCCGCGGCAACCGCCGCAATATCCGCCGAAGAACCGGTAATCGCCGTCACCAGTCTGGCATCGACTGCCACCGTGGTGGCTGCGTCGATTTTAAGCAGATCCGCTGCCGCCGCGCTTCCAGCCGCCACTTTGACTCTATAAGCATTCCCGGTTCCCGTCAGCGTCGCCAGATTGGCTGCGCTATCATCGGCAAGCGTCGCGGTAATCACGCCGGTGGTTTTGGCGTCGAGAGCGTTTAACGCGCTCAAATCGCTAACCGTATCGGTCACTGTAATCTTGTAGGCATTGCCGGTTCCGGTCAACGCCGCCAAATTAGCGAGCGTGTCGCTGATCGTGGCCGTGATGACGCCCGAAGTTTTGTCCTGCAGATCATTCAACTGAGCCACCGTTGCGGTGCCCGTTACCGTCAGGTTATACGCGTTGACGTCATCGTCGCTTAAACCGCTAATCAAGGCGGAGGCGCTACCCGCCGCCACCGTTGCCGTTACCACGCCGTCCGTGCCGTCTATGATGGCCAAGTCGGCCAGCGATGCTATTCCGGACACGGTGACATCGTAATCCGTCCCTAAATCAAGGCCGCTGGAGGCAATGGCCTTCTTGATGTCCGCCGCCGTGCCGATGATGGCGGTGATGGCGTTAGCATCTACAAGCGCAGTAGTCTTGGCGTCGATGGCATTGAGATGGGCCGCTGCCGCCGAACCGGCGGCCAGCGTCACCGACACATCAACCGCCTTGCTGATCGTTGTTACATTCATTACAGCGAAGACCTCCGCCGCCGAACCGGTCAGTTCGGTCACCGCTCTGGCGTCGACCACCGCCGTGGTATTGGCATCAATGAGGCTCAAGTCGCTGGCGGCAGCCGAACCGGCGTCCACGACGACCTTCACGGCGGCGGCAGTATCGATGGTCGTGGCGCTGATGACGGTGGCGATATCGGCGGCCGTACCGGTAAGCGCGGTGATCGCGTTGGCCTTGACCGCAATCGTGGTTACCGTATCGATAGCCATCAGATCAGCCGCCGCCGCTGAACCAGTCACAGTCACGGTATAGGCGTTGCCCGTACCGGTCAAACCGGCCAAATCGGCCGCCGTACCGCTGATTGCAGCCGTGACCATGCCGTCGCCATTGTTGCTGTCGACATAATTCAACTGAGCAACCGTTGGCGTGCCGGTCACCGTCACGTCAGGATTCAGCGCCAATAAATCATCCACACCAACTTGAGTCGTCGTTCCCGCCGTAAAGAAGTTGCCCACGGAATCGGTAAGCCCGCCCGCCAGCGTTAGCTCGGTGCCACCGCTGAACGCTGTAGCGATGGCGCCTGCTTGAGCCACTGTCGCCGAATCTTCGACGTTGACGGAAACCGCCATGGCCAGTGCCGCGGCATTGCCGGGGAGCAAAAGGTTGGCCACGACGTCGGTGATGATGCTGGGCAGACCCGAGGCGGTGGCTTCCGCCGCGCTGACCGGGGTGGCTAGCGTCACTGTGCCATCCCCATTAGCGGCATCGATGGCAGCCAGTTGTTCCTGCGTGGCGCCGGCCAGAATCACATTAGGCTGCTGAGCCAGCAGCGCTTCGACTCCAGCCGCGAACGTAAGCCCCTCGGTAAAGAAGTTGCTCGCGGTATCGCCGATACCCAATGTCAGCGTCAACGTGCCGTTACCATTCATTGCGTCAAACGCCAAGGCCTGTTGCAGCGTTACCGCATTGGACACCGTGCTATTGAAATTGGCCGGCGCCAGAATACCCGCATCATCGATAGCAGTCATGAGCGATTCGAACTGTGCCGCCGTACCGGTAATGCCCGTGACAGCAGTCGCGTCAACCGCAACAGTCGTCTTGGCATCCAGGGAGAGTAACTGGCTGGCGGTTACGGCTTGCGCTGAAAGCGTCATGCTGTATTCATTACCGGTCCCGGTCAGGGTCAACAAGGTCTCAACGTCGCCTTCGCTGACGTCCGCGAATATGAAACCGGTCGTAATCGCGGCCAGCGCATTCAACTCCGCTACCGACGCTCCGCCGTTGACAACAGGATTTGCCGTTGCGGCGATGACCTTGCTGGACGGCGTGATCAAAGCGGCGGTCAATTCTTCTATCGTGCCGCTGATATCGACCGCATTCGACACGGTCACCGTGCCGCTGGTTGCCGAGCCGATAGCGCTCAGATCGGTAGCATCAAGGTCGCTGCCCTCGGCATCGGAGATCGTGACCGTGGCCGTGGCCGCAGTGACTTTAGTGTCTGCCGTGACCAACGCCGCGGTGACTTCGGCTAAGCTGCCGCTAATCGCAACCGCGTTGGATACCGTAACTGTCCCGGTCGTTGCACCGCCAATGGCGCTGAGGGTGGTGGCATCAATGGAGGTCGCAGCCGGGTCGCTGATGGTGGCATC